>DAOUJD010000020.1:0-9054 GCA_034423115.1 Dehalococcoidia bacterium
ACCATTGTTGGTTTTCCAGGACGAGGAGCGCCACACCCTGATCCCGTGGGACGGCGAGCCCTACGAGATCGCCGACTGGCGAGAGGCCAAGGTGCACCAGGACCATCATATCCAGTGCCGGTCAGCACTGTACTCGGTGCCGTCCAGCCTGTGTCCCCCCGGACGGAAGGTTGAGGTCAAGGTGGACAGCAAGCTGGTGCGCATCTATTACCGGGGGCAATTGATCAAGAGCCACCTCCGCCAGCCCAGGGGCGGACGCGCCACCGATCCCGAGGACTATCCCGCCGAGCTGTCGGCCTACACCACCAGGGCTCCCGACCGCATCCGGAGCAAGGCGACCGAGCTGGGACCGGCGGTGGGCGAGTTCGCCCAGCGGCTGTTCGAAGGCCCGCTCCCTTGGGCCAAGGTCAGGCAGGGACACAAGCTCATCCGCCTCGGCCAGCGCTACACGGCCCAGCGCCTCGACGCTGCCTGCCGCCGGGCACTGGACGTGGACCTCATCGATGTGCGCCGCGTCGAGCGCATCCTGGTGCAGGCTCTGGAAGAGGAGACCACGCCCGAACTGCCAGCGCCGCTGTCCGCCGGGCGCTTCGCCCGTCCCGGCAGCGCCTTTGCCCAAACCGATCACTACCGCCGTTCGGCATGAGGAGACCGACATGACCATGACCACCGATCTCACGCCGCTGCTCAAGCGGCTGCAACTGGGGCCCATGGCCGCCACCCTGCCCGAGCGCATCGCCCTGGCCCGCAGGGAGCAGCTGGACTACGCCTCCTTCCTGGAGATCATCTTCAGCGACGAGGTCAACCGCCGCGCCCAACGCCGCATCGAACTCCGGCTCAGTGGCGCCGGCTTCGAGGAGACCTGTCGGCTGGAAGACTTTGACTGGTCGGCGTCAATCACCCTGGACCGCCGACTCCTGGACGCCGTCTTCTCACTGGAGTTTCTCGACAAGCACGAGCACGTCCTCCTGGTGGGACCCGCCGGCGTGGGCAAGAGCTTCCTCGCCCAGGCCCTGGGCTACTCGGCCGTCCGCGCCGGCCACACCGTCCGTTTCATCCACGCCGACGGCTTCTTCAAGGCCATGGCCCAGGCCCGGGTGGACAACTCCCTGGACCGTACCTTCCGGTCCTTCATCTCCCCCGATCTGCTCATCCTTGACGATCTCGGCCTGCACCGGCTCACGCCACAGCAGTCCGCCGACCTCTACGAACTCATCCTCAACCGACATCGCTCTTCCAGCTTCGTCATCACCAGCAACCGCGCCGTGGACGAGTGGCTCAGCCTCTTCGACGACCCCATCCTGGGGAACAGCGCATTGGACCGCCTGGCCAACGCCAGCTACCAGATCGTGATCGAAGGCACCAGCTACCGGGAACGGATGTCCCCTCACCGCACCCTGCTGGGCGCGAAAGGAGGTGATTGACCGGGAAACAACAAACTGATATTAGCTAAATCGCCACGCGCCCAGGGTGGTACATAGTCCTTGGCGATCACTGGCTCAATGTCCGTGGCGTTTCACAGTCAGCAGTGGAAAATGCTGACTGCTCTGTCACCGGCGCTGTTGGCGAGGATGGCGTTCCCACTGTGCGATTGGAGCGCGATGCGTGGCGGTCACAACCATCCCTGAGCGGGCCTTGCCAACTGGAAAATCACCGTATCTTGATTCAGCGTTGGTGGAAGGCACTCATACCGACCTGCTATCCTAGGTTTGCAGTTTGTTAGTTACCTAAGTAGATAGTCGGATCGACATGCCCATCATTGCGGTTTGCAATCAGAAGGGTGGTTGCGGCAAGACCACCATCGCCATCAACCTAGCGCAAGCCTTCGTTACCGATGGTTCGCAAGTCTTGCTTTTGGACATGGATGCTCAGGGGAGCGCTGCCGATTGGCGTTCGATAAACCCCGGATTGGACCCGGCATTCCAGGTCCAGGAAATAGAGCGCAACGACTTGTTGAGGCATGCGCGAACACTGCGACAACAGTACGACGTCGTCATCATCGATTGCCCCCCTCAATATGCTGCCGCCAGTTCCGCGGCCATCAGGGTGGCGGATTTTGTGCTGGTACCGGTGCAACCCAGCCCATTCGATGTCTGGTCCACTGGCGCGATCGTGGACCTCATCCAGGCCCGTCAAGAGGCGACGAAAGGTGTGCCACGTGCAGCCTACGTGGTATCCCGAGCGATCTCCAACACCGCATTGCACCGCTCCTTGGCGGAAGCCCTGTCGCAGCAGAGTCTGCCGGCGCTATCTGCTGGCACGACCCAGAGGGTGGCTTACGCCACCACCGCCGCTCAGGGCAAGACGGTATTTGATGGGCGCCCCACAGTCGCGAGGCGGGAGATTGAGGCAATTCGGGATGAGGTGAAAGAGATTCTACATGACGACGAATAACCCAGATCTCGGTATGACTCCGAACCGACGAAACCGTCGGGGATTGGCGTCGACGGCGGCCATAGATCCAGTGCGCGAAGACGTTCAGCAGGAAGAAGAACGGCAGTTGAACGTAGCGGTACCCGTGGGTATGCACCGGCAGATCAGGATTCTCGCCGCACAGGAGGGCATCAGCATGAAGGACTGGTGTATTCGGGCCTTGCTGGCTGCCATAGAAAAATAAAAACCTAGGTTTGCAGAATTACATGAAACTACCTTGTCCGGTCCGGCGGCGCATAGTTGTCGCTCGAGCTTGGGTTAAGGCATTGCCTCAACCCTGGTCAGGCTAACGATGGTTGGCGAACCTCCGGTCATGCAAGGGTTGATCTATCTCGAGGCAGGAGACTGTCAACCAGTGGCCGGTCGGCGACCGAACGTCGTCGTGTGGATGACGACGACACACCAGAATCGCGCTCTTGTTCGTACCATATATAAATAGGAGAATAGGTTTGCAGGACTACATGAAACTATCGAGTGCGGCGGAATAGCGCATAGTTACTGCTTTCGTCGGTTCCGGACGAGCAAAGCAACTGTACCCATGGTCAGGCTAACGACGGTCCCCGAGACCCGATATTTGGGAACCGGAATCCAAGAGAGAGCGCACCGATGATGAGAACCGCACCGAGTCTGCGCCCACATATTGTGCAGGTGATGGCGGCGCACCAAGGTCTTATTCTGACCACCGAGCAGATCTACCAACTGGTGGCGGATATGGGCGTGGCCGGATTTGACCCGAAGGCGCAGCGGGACCGTAACCTGGTCAACAGAGAGCTGTCGGACCTCTCCGGCAACAGCACCCAGGGGCACAGCAAGCTGTCTCCTCATCTATGACGCTACCGGGTAGAATTCGGGACGTTTTCAAACTCAAACACTACTCTCATCTGCGGCGAGCAGGCACCGGGTGTGCTGCCGGCACCATCCGGTCAGGCTAACGACGGTAGACGCGGCTTGAGCACGTCGGGATGCAATCCATGAGAGGTGAACGGACATTGCGGACATCAACCAGTCTACGCCCACACATTGTGCAGGTGATAGCGACGAGACGCTGTGACAGCCGGAGGCGCACACCCGAGGGATGGACGTGTTTTGGTGTCCCGTTTTGAAGAGAACCGGCCAGATGGGCCGAGTTCAAGCAGAGATTGCCAACGACGGTGGACATCGACAGTGGCGTTGGAGAAGGCGCGGATATGGAGCTGTGGCCTTTCCCGAGCGCCGAAAAATACCATGGAGATGATGCCGGATGATTCAGGTTAGCGCCGACCACGACGTGGGAGTGGTTACCCAGGAAGGCGACGCCGATGTCGCCATGGACGATCATCCGGCTGGCCAGGTCGCTGCGGAGCTGACGGACGTCCACGGCGGGCGGCGAAGCGTCGCCTCGGTGGACTGGGACCGGTTCGAGACGGAAGCCGCCACCATGGACGCCGAGACTGCCGACGATCCGGTGGGATTGTATCTGCGGGAGATCGGCCGGGTGGATTTGCTTACCGCGGCGGAGGAACGGACCCTGGCGGCGGAGCTGGAACTGGGCAATCACCTTGAGGAGCTGGAGCGGGAATTGGCCCGGGGACTGGGCGACGACTGCGGAGACTATGCCGGCGCCGAGGATGCGCCCACGGCTGCGCCATGGGAGAGGGCCATGTTGCTCTTGGCCCGCATCGCCAGGGCTGGGCCGGTGGCTCAAGCCGTGGCCTGCCACCTGGAGCTGGACTGCGTTCCCACGCTTGAGGATGTGTGCAAGCGCCCGGAGTTCAGGGCCGCGATAGACGGGGAGCTGAGCGCCGAGCTGGCGGAACGGGTGGCTGGTGAACTGGACATCACCGAGGACGACGCCCGCGAGCGCATCGTTGCGTTGTCCCGGGACACCCGGGCGCTGCCGCCGGCGGCGACGGGAGTTGCGGCAACCTACGCGGAGGCTTGGGCGGAACTGCATCCCGAGGAACCCGATGAGTGGGACCGGTGCACTTTGAGCCTGCTGTCCCGGATGTTGGGGGATACGGAGCTGAGTCGGCGCATGGAGGCGGTGGATGACGGTATCGCCTTGCACTTCGAGAGAGTGTCTGAGGCCGGGGAGCAGGCCCACGACCACCTGGCGGAGGCCAACTTGCGGTTGGTGGTCAGCGTGGCGCGGAAGTACCAGAACCGGGGGATGGCGCTTTTGGACCTGGTCCAGGAGGGAAACCTGGGGCTGATCCGCGCGGTGGAGAAGTTCGACCACCGGCGGGGCTACAAGTTCAGCACCTACGCCACCTGGTGGATCCGGCAGGCGGTGACCCGCGCCGTGGCCAACGAGGGTCGCACGATACGGATACCGGTGCACGTGGTGGAGACCATCAACAAGCTTACGCGTCAGGAGCGGGCTCTAGCGCAGGAGCTCGGACGGGACGCCACGGACGGTGAGCTGGCCGGGGCCCTGGGCATGAGCTTGGAGCAGGTGATCCAGGCGCGGCGGGCGGCCCGCGAGGCGGTGTCGCTGGATCTGCCGGTGGGAGAGGACGGGGAAGCGTTCCTGGGGGACCTCGTGGAGGACCGGAACGCGCCGGCGCTGGAGGATACGGTATCGGAGAACCTGTTGCGGGAACAGCTGCGGGAGGCGCTGGACGCGTTGGGGGACCGGGAGAGCCGGGTGCTGCGGTTGCGCTACGGGTTGGATGACGGCCAGCCACAGACGCTGGAGGAGGTGGGGAAGGTGTTCGGCGTGACCCGGGAGCGGATCCGGCAGATCGAGGCGAAGGCGATCCAGAAGCTGCGCCATCCGGACCGGTCGGCCCAGCTGCGGGATTACCTGGATTGATCGGATCAACCGGCTCTGCCGGGACGGTGGATGGTCTCGGAACCGCGGCATCCCGTGGCATTTCGGTAATGTTCTCCGGCCGGCGCTACGGGTCGCTGAGCAAATCCAGGCGCCGGGACCGAGATTCATGAGCGAATTCTTCCGCAATTGGTGGCAGGCCCTGTCCCACTGGGCCGCCGGGTCGGACACGACCTGGGTTGACCTGCTGATCAGCGGCGTCATCGTGGCGGTGTCCATCGTCAACGCCATATTGTTCAGCACCGTTGTAAAAAAGCAACTGTATGCCCGGGGCAGCCGGCCCGTGCGTGGGCAAGTAACTGACGAACTCGTACCGATCGGTTATGCTCCCGACGCGGTACGTCGTTCGGATGAAAACCGAATTAACAATGGCGTGAGTTGCCCGGAAAAAAGCTTGGTTGGGGAGCCTTACGGCGGCTTCATTGGTGACACCCTGGATCAGGGACTCCCGTTCGGTAGATTGTTCATTACCCGTGGCTCCCTCCGGCGATGTGCCCACACGGCCATGGTAAGGGGGGATGATGATTACGCGGCAGAGCGGCACAACGCCGGACGGAAAAAGTCGGAAGCAGCGCCTTCCTCCAGAGCTATCCCAAGTGAACCTGGATGCAGCGGGCATCGACGTAGGTTCTACTGGCCACTTCGTAGCGGTACCAGCCGACCGGGACGAACAGCCAGTGCGTGAGTTTGGCGCCTTCACGGCGGACCTGTACCGTCTGGCTGACTGGCTGGCCGAGTGTCGGGTGGACACGGTAGTCATGGAGTCTACCGGCGTCTATTGGATACCGTTGTTCGGGGTATTGGAAGAGCGCCAGTTCACGGTGATGCTGGTGGACCCACGCCGCATCAAAAACGTCCCTGGCCGCAAGACCGACGTGGCGGACTGCCAGTGGTTGCAGCAACTGCACACCTACGGATTGCTATCCGGAGCCTTCCGACCGGACAGTGACATCCGCCGCTTGCGAAGTTATCTGAGGCAACGTTCCATGCTCGTGAGGTGCGCAGCCCAGCACATCCAGCACATGCAGAAGGCGTTAACTCAGATGAACGTGAAACTTCACCATGTGATCAGCGATCTCACCGGCAAGACAGGCATGGACATCATCGAAGCCATCGTCGACGGTGTACAGGATCCGATTAAACTGGCACAGCTGCGCAATTACCGGATACGGGCTGATGAAGCGACCATCGCGCGGTCGCTGCAGGGGCACTGGCGGGAGGAGCACATCTTCGAACTGACCCAGGCGCTGGAGCTTTACCGGGTGTATCAGGACAAGATCGCCGAGTGTGACTGGGAGATCGAAGCACAGCTGGCGCGGTTCGAGGACCGCAGCGAGGGGATGATGGCACCCGGCAACGGCAAAAAGCGCCGCCAGAAGAATGCGCCCCGGTTCGACGCACGAAGATACTTGCACCGGATGACCGGCGTGGACCTCACTCAGATTGATGGCGTGGATGCCTACACTGCCCTGAAAGTCGTCAGCGAGGTGGGCACGGACATGACGAAGTGGCCCACTGCCAAGCACTTCGCTTCTTGGTTGGGCCTGAGTCCCAACAACCGCATCACCGGAGGCAAGGTCATCAGTTCCCGCACCAAGCCTAGTGCCAATCGAGCGGCGATGGCGCTACGCATGGCAGCGAATGCGCTGGCACGCTCCGATAGCGCTCTGGGCGCTTTTCTGCGCCGCAAGAAGGCCCAACTGGGAGCGCCCAAAGCAATTACCGCCACGGCGCACAAGCTGGCGAGGATCATCTACTCGATGCTCCGGTTTGGCCAAGACTACGTGGACGCCGGTGCGGAATACTACGAAACCCAGTACCAGCGTCGGGCATTACGGGCCGCCAAACGACGGGCCGCTCAGTTGGGTTACGAGCTGATCCCCATATCTGATGACCATCAACAAGCCGGCGATCCGTTCGAGCTGACAGCTGCGAAAGCATCATAGGGAATTCAGTTACTTGGTAGGTCAACTTTAGTCGCAATGGACTGTCAAACACTTCTGAGGTCCGCCTAAGGCGGACCGCCGCCCCAACAGTTCAAGACGGCTCCGCCCGGGAATCTCGCCCGGGAACGACGAACTGGTCCCCATATCGGCCACAACACGAGCATTAGCATCCGTCCCAGCCGATACCGGATTGGTCCGGCGTTGCTGCCGGACCAGCCGTCGTTGCGCTGCAAGCGCCGGTCTCAGTTGTCCCAGAACAGCACCCCAGTGCGTCCACACGTGCTTCACTCGCTTCCTTGCAGGTACGGTGAAGGCGACCTGAACGCCATTGCCGACGGGAGCAACCCACCGGCGGGGGATGCGCTCGGAACAGCCGAGCAAACGTCGGGCCAGCACCAGGGCCGCCGCCTGGTGGACGCTGAGCCCGTAACGCTCCATGAACTTCACCCGGCCGATCACCGAACTGAAGGCCGGGTTGACCTGGTGCACTTCCACTCCCTGGCGGTGGCCTCGGGAGATGAAGTGTGCGTTGATCTTGCCGTAGCTGAAGCCGGACAGCATCCGGCTGTACTTGCGAGATTCACCCTCCAGAGCAGCCTTCTTCTGCCGGAAGTCCAGCTTCTCCATCACGATGGGCTTGCCGGCCTCGCGGGCGTGGGCCACCACATCCGCTACGGCGTCGCCGATGATGGCCTGGGATTGGTTGGTGGTCTTCCCGTAGGTCACCAGCGGTACACTGAAGGCGTGGACGTAGTTCCCGCTGGCGTCGGTCTCGCACACCGCCAGATGGTCGGCGTTCAGGTCCACGCCCACGGCGCCACGGCCCCGGTCCGTAACCACCGGCACGTCCATCATGTCCGTGGTGGCGAACACCCGCCAGCCCTTGTGGTCCCGCCGGAACCGGTAACTGACGGCCTGGCCCAGGTCGCTGGCCCGGGCGGACTTCTCGCCGTGTTTACGCCGGTGAGCGGCGTATTCGTCGTTGCTCGCCAGCGCCGCCAGCACCTGCTCGTGGCCGTAGGCGAACCGCACACCATTGATGAAAACGTACTTGCCGTGCTGCTCCGCCAGAGCGTCCGGCATTCGCAATCGCAGGGTGAGCGAACCATCGTCGGCTACACTGGCCACGCACAACTGGCATCCACCGGTTTCATCCCTACTGCCCAGCACGAAGAACTCGTCGCCGCGGGCTTCCTGCCAATCGGCCAGCCACTCCTCGTGGCTTCCGTAGCCGTTGGCTTCCAGATTGCGCTGCTTGCGCCACAACCTTCTGGACCCAAAGCACAACCTCGCCCGGCCCTCGGTAACATCACCTTCCAATACCGTCCGCCGATGGGTCAGATTGGCCAGCCGGCGACGCTTGTGATGCGCTGCGTTCCAGTCTCCCTTCTGCTCCGCCCCTGCGATATGCGTCTCGGCCCGGACGATGCGCCTTGCCATCTCGTCCAGCCGCAGTTTCTGCTGCTCCCGCACGGATGCAATCTTCCCCTCCAGCGACACCCGAATGGAATTGAACATCCGAGCCGGTATCCGGTACCGCCTCAGGTACTCGCGCTTCAACGGCGCGGAGGGACGGCCCGCCGACACCTCGGCAAACAATTTCCGTTCTATCCGCCCGTACAGGTCCGCGTATGCCGACAGCGCGGCGTCACCATCGGACCGCTCCGGCCCCACGTACTCACGCACCCTGGCCTAGTAGGTGGCAATTGGATTTTCGTCCATGCTCATCATGCTATCAGAACCCAAGTGCCGGAAGGTGTCGTCAGGACCTCTTGGGAACGCAGGCTCTGCTCCGGAAGAGGGGCGACCATTACGTACAATTGGCCACCCAAGTCCACTAAATTTTCAACAGTTGGCAACCCT
>DAOUJD010000021.1:0-39013 GCA_034423115.1 Dehalococcoidia bacterium
TCACGCTGGACGTCTTCCGGAATGTCCTCGATGTCGTAGTAGATGGTGCGGGTATCGAACCCGGTGAGCCGCTTGGCGACCTGACGCCCGATCCGCCCGAGCCCTACAATGCCCACCGTCTTATCGGTAACCTCCGACAGGTCGGTCTGATAGAGGTCGCTCCGCCAGGCTCGCTGCCGCGTGGTGCTGTCCCACTGCGCCATGAGGTTCCGGCTGATGCCGATCATCAGGGCCAGGGTTTGCTCCGAAACCGAGATGGCGTTGGCTCCGCCGTTGTTGGCGACCGCTATGCCCATTTCCAGGATTTCCTCGAGAGGCAGGCGGTCGTATCCCGCGCTGAGGGTCTGGATCAACTTGAGCCTGGAACACTCCCGGACCAGGTTGAGTGAGAGATCGCTACTGATTATCGCGTCGGCGTCGCGGCACAGTTCGATCTTTTCTTCTTCCGACAGTGCGGGGTTGACCACGGTGACCTCGATGTCGTCCGGGGCATTGTCCAGCATGGTCTGGGGGCGTCCCCCTACTCCGCTGAAATACGCAACTTTCCAGGTGGGCATATCGTAATCTCCTTGGTGACCAAACTGCTTCCGTGAGCGTTATGGCAGCAATTATAGATGCGCGGAAGTGAGTGTCAAAGCAACCCCAGGCAGCCGACAGGGCCTTCCGATTATTCCCGTCGTTCCGGACTTGATCCGGAATCCAAAGCTTCATAAATGTGGCGACGTCGCTGGTCGCTAACAGTTGCTGGATTCCGGCCCCGTATCGAGTACGGGGTGACGTTCTTTCGCGGGAATGACGGACACTGGTGGTCGCGGAGCAATGATCGAATCGCCCTGAGGCTGCGCACGCATCGCACGCCGTTCTCCCTCAAGGTCCCCAAGGCGCTGCCCTGGGCGCGACCGATGGGAACTGGTCCAAGCAAGAGAACGGGCGATGAGGTGGCGGAGGCAGCTGCCCGCACATCTAGGCAGGACCGCCGGGCGCGAAGCGCTGCACGAGTGGTTTCAACGCGAAACCGTCAAGGCGGCAAGCGTTTACACGTTGTCGAACATGCAAACGCTTACCGAGCGGTACGTCCGGGTCCACGGTGCCAGGGTCGGGCAAATGCCCACCACCGGCGCGGGAGGCGATGCTGCCCGATCGCCTGCGCCGGCGGCGTTCAGCCACAAATGGCAGTTGGCACGACCAAAGGGGGCAGGTCAGGTTGTCTAGAAGTCAGGTTGGGGCGCTGCTCCCCAGCCCTGGGGGATGTTGACCAGGTTTGGTTCCAGGTCCTGGACGGAGGTCTGGCCGCAGTAGGCCATGGCCCGATCAACCTCTTCCCGGAGCAATTCCAGGACGCCGTGGACGCCCTCGGCCCCGTTGACGGCCAGCCCCCAGAAGAGGGGACGCCCGATGCCAACGGCCGTGGCTCCCAGGGCCAGCGCCTTGACGACATCGCTGCCGCGCCGGACGCCGGAGTCGACGTAGACCTCGCAATTGCCCTTGACCGCATCGACGACCTCGGGCAGCATCTCGATTGCGCCCATGGTCATGTCCAGTTGGCGTCCGCCGTGGGTCGACACCAGGACGCCGTCGATGCCGCTCTCCGCGGCGATGTGAGCGTCCTCGGCCGTGCGGATGCCCTTGAGCACCAGGGGCAGGCCGGTGAGATTACGGAGCCAATCGAGTTCGTGCCAGGTGAGTGGAACGGTGCGGTTGACGTTCCAGCCGACGGACTCGTCGGTGCCGCGCAGCACGTTCTCCGGCTGGTTGACGCCGCGGAAGTTGCCCTGCTCAAAGTTACGGTTGTACCGGTTGCGCAGGTCACGCTCCTTGGGGCTGGGGGTGGGGGTGTCCACCGTCAGGGTGATGGCCTTGAACCCGGCCTCCTCGGCGCGGCGGACCAGCATTTCGGTGAGGTCGTAACCGCGGTGGTAGAGCTGGAAGAAGAGGGGGCTGGTGGCTTCCTCGGCGACCTCTTCCATGCTGCAGTTGGAACCGGTGCTGAGCATCATCAGGGTGTCGGACATGCTTGCGCCCCGGGCGGTGGCCACTTCCCCCTCGGGATGGGCGCGGTGATGGGAACCTGCGGGGCAGACGAACACCGGCATACTGATTTCGTTGCCCAGCATGGTGGTCGAGAGGTCCCGCTCTCCGATGTCGCGGAGGAACCTGGGACGAAGCGTCAGTTCCTCGAAGGCTGTCCGGTTGCGCCGGGTGGTGAACATGTCCATGGCGCCGGCGTCGATGGTGTCCCAATCGTCGTGGGGCAGGACCAGCCTGGCGCGTTCTTCGTAGTCGTACAGATTGATGGGGTCGAGTCTCATTTGGACCTCCCTTTGGAGACGGATCCTGCCCGCCCCTCCCCGCCCGGCATGGGCTACGGGGCAGCGCTCTCAGTGCGTGGATCTAACGGCGTGCATACTTTACGGCCTGGAGCGGCTGCGGGCAAGTCCCAGAAGAATGGCAAGTACGCATCAGTTGAGTTGTCGAGGGCAGCCTCACTTGGTCGCCCATTCAGGGAGTTCATGTTCCCTCCACCTACGCCCGGGCCAACGAACCCCTGCCAAACGTGTGTACGGTCAAGGTCGCGCAGCGCCCGAATGCGATCTCCAATCAATCTCGAAATCCTAGACAACCCGCCGGATATGACACGACCTAACCGAATCGCTCAGCCAGGGAGATCACAATGAGTTCAGAAAGTCGGAGGTTATCGTAGCTTCGGCCAAGTGCCGTTGGAACCGCGTTCAACGACGCGCGCCGCGCCGTTGGTTAGGGTCGACGCACGATCGCGGACCAACCACATAGAGCGCTAAACGTCCCACAATCGGGAAAATCCACGATGCGTGAATGGCGGAGAGAGCGGGATTCGAACCCGCGATACCCCAGAGGGGTATACCGGTTTTCGAGACCGGCGCCTTCAACCACTCGGCCACCTCTCCGCGCGGCAGTCTCACTCATTTTACCAGACGCCGGCGTACGAAATTGGGATTCGCTCAACCCTGTCAGGAGATCATTCGCCGTTGGTCAACCCCGACGCGCAAGCACATGGATGCTATAATCGCCCCGTCATGTCCCTCCAGGCCCAGTTCTCCGATAATCAATCCGCCCGCACCGACGGGCCGGCCTCCTCGCCATACTGGGAAGAACCTGCCTCATCTCCCTATTGGGATGAATCCGAGGTAGCCGCGTTCGACCCAATTCCGCCCTCGCCCGACCAGCAGCGCGCAGGCTCTCCCGCCATCCTCCAAGGCCTCAATGAACCCCAGCAGCAGGCCGTCCTGTCCACCGATGGCCCGCTCCTCATCGTCGCCGGCCCGGGCTCCGGCAAGACCCGCGTCATCACCCACCGCATCGCCTACCTGGTGGAGGAATGTGGCGTCGCGCCCTGGCGCATCCTCGCCGTTACCTTCACCAACAAGGCCGCCCGCGAAATGCGCGAACGTTTGGATCGCCTCATGCTCGGCTCAGGGGAGGCGGTAACCATGGGCACCTTCCACGCCGTCTGCGCCCGCATCCTCCGCCGTCACGGCGAGCGCGTGGGTCTGGACCGCAATTTCACCATCTACGATCAGGACGACCAGACCGACGCCATCAAGTCGGCCATGCAACTCGCCGACATCGACCCCCGCAGCTACAACCCGCGCGCCCTGCTGTCCCGCATCTCCGCCGCCAAGAGCAGCCTGCAAGATTCCCGCCAGATGGCCCAGACCGCCTACGATGCCGACGACGAGTATGGCGCCCATTGGGTCGACGTCTGCGCCCGCGTCTACCGCTACTATGAGGAAGCCCTCACCCGCCAGAACGCCCTGGATTTTGACGACCTCCTGATGCGCACCGCCCAACTCCTGGACACATCCCCCGAGGTCCAGGCCCAGTACCACGACCGCTATAGATACCTGCTCATCGACGAGTTCCAGGACACCAACGTCGCCCAGTACCGCCTCGCCCGCCTGCTCACGGGAACCCATCAGAACCTCTGCGTCGTCGGCGACCCCGACCAGAGCATCTATTCCTGGCGCAACGCCGACATTCGCAACATCTTGAGTTTCCAGAGCGACTTCCCCAACGCCACCGTAATCAGCCTCGGCGAAAACTACCGCTCCACCAAGAACATCCTGAACGCCGCCGATAACGTGATCCGGTCCAACCGCGAACGCATCGAACGCGAGCTTTTCACCAACAACCCAGACGGAGACCGTCTGACCCTGCACGAGGCGTACAGCGAAGAGGACGAGGCTGCCTGGGCCATCGACGAGGTGTCCCGCCTCTCCCGGTCCAACCAATTCCGCTCCGGCGACTGCGCCATCATGTACCGCATCAACGCCCAGAGCCGCGCCTTCGAAGACCAGTGCATGCGACAGGGCATCCCGTACCGCCTGGTGGGCGGCGTCCGTTTCTACCACCGCAAGGAAATCAAGGACACGATGTGCTACCTGCGGGTGATCTACAATCCCGGCGACGAGGTCAGCCTGCAGCGCATCATCAACACGCCGCCCCGGGGCATCGGCGCCAAAACCGTGCAGGTGTTGACCGCCTACGCCGCCCGCAACGGCCTGACCACACGCACCACCATGCGGGACGTTGCCGCCGCCCGCGCCGAAGAGCGTCCCTGCCCCATCGACGTCACCGCCCGCGCCGCCCGCTCCATCGCCAGCCTCTCGGTGACCCTCGACCGCCTCGGAGATGCTGCCCGCGAGTTGCCCGTCGCCGATCTCCTTGACCGCGTCCTCGACATGTCCGGCCTCGCCAAGCACATCCACGCACAGGACGACGGCGACGAACGCTGGGAGAACATCCTGGAACTCCGTGGCCTGGCCGAGGATTACGGCCCTCCGGGCGATGGCAGCATCGACGGCCTCAGCGCATTCCTGGAGCGTGTGTCCCTGGTCTCCGACGTGGACCAATACGAGCACTCCGAGGACGCGTTGACCCTCATCACCCTCCACCAGGCCAAGGGCCTCGAATTTCCCGTCGTCATGATGGCCGGCATGGAGGAGGGCCTGCTTCCCCACAGCCGCTCCATGGACACCCTCAAGGAGATCGAGGAGGAACGGCGGCTGTGCTACGTCGGCATGACCCGCGCCAAGGAACGGCTGTATCTGCTGAGGGCGTTCCGTCGCCGTTACCCGTCCGCCGGCGGCGTTTCGCTGCCGTCCCGTTTCCTTGAGGATATCCCAGACGACGTTATGGCGACTCCGGCGGTGGATCGACCTGCCGGCACCCGCGCCGGCGCGTATTCCCTCACCGGGTCCGGCGACCGCCCCGGACGCAACGAAAACGCCGTCATCGGCGGCGACTACGCCACCCGCCGCCGCGAGACCCGTACCCGCCTTGGCGATGGCGACGGCGCGTCCGGACAATCCACCCGCGGCCGCCTGCGCGGCAACATCGACGAAAAGCTAACGGAGTGGGAATCCAGCCGGTCCGTCCGATCTCCACAACCCAGGCGCACTCCGCTCACGGTCGGCGAAATAGTCCGCCATCGCGTGTTCGGCGAAGGCGTCGTGCAGGAAGTCCAGGGCGAAGGCGAAACCGAGCAGGCCTCCATAGAATTCGGCGGCGACGTGGGCCTCAAGCGCCTCCTGGTATCTCTGGCCCCCCTCGAGCGCGACTAGCTCCAATTCGCGGAAAACCTTCGCAGGCCATCTCGACGGGAAGCAAGTATTTGCTGCCCCTCGATCTCGCTGCACCTTGTCAGTTTCCGAAAACGTCGACGTTGAGGCCGGTAGTTGACGCCTGAAACGTAATCGCCCGACTGCTACCGGAATCATAGCGAATTACGTTGTCCACTGAGTTAGTTACGTCGTCTCATGGGGCGTTGACGTTCCTGTATCGGACGAATATACTAGCGGGCCGTTGCGTCAGCCGTACCTTGGTTTGAGCGCGTCGTCAACTACTCTCCGGAGGGAACAAATTGGTTAAACCTACGATCCTAGTTGCCATGGCAGCAGCGCTGCTGATGGCCATCGGCGTAGCCTGCGGTGGCGCCGCGGAAGAGACGGGCGGAACATCGGCTCCCGCTGCTCAGCCCCAGCAAGCCGCTCAACAGCAAGCTCAACAACAGCAGCAAACTCAGCAGCAGCAGGCTCCTGCCTCCGAGCAGGCTACCTCCGCTCCCCCAACCCCGGTCCCAACGGTGATTGCGACGGCGACTCCGAGTCCCACCAACACGCCGACTGCCGCGCAGGAAACCACCGCCTTGGGAGGCCGTCTGCGCATCGCTACCATCCCGCCAATCCAGCAACTGACTGGTAGCTGGCTCGGTACCACCACCGCAGCGAATACCCAGGTCCGACCCTTTACCGACCCGCTAGTGCACACCGACCGCTTCGACGGTTCTCTCGTCCCCGGACTGGCCACCAGTTGGGAAGCCAACGAAGACGGTACACAGTGGACCTTCTTCCTGCGCGACGACGTCGACTTTCACGGTGAATGGGGTACTTTCTCAGCCCACGATGTTCCCATAAGCGCGGCGTTCATCATCAGGGAAGACGCCATTGCGACGGACACCGGTCTGTTCCGTGGCCTTTTCGGAAATACCGAAGAGGAACTTCTCACCAACATCGTTGCTTTGGACAACAACACCGTCCAGTTCAACCTGAAGACTCCGAACTCCCTGATGGATTTCTTCGCTGGGGCTCAGCAGGGCAACCTGTTCGTTTACTCCAAGAACCAGTACGAAACCGATGGGATTGAACAGTTGCAGGAAAATCCCGCCGGCGTGGGTCCATGGGTGTTTGAGGAGCGCACCATCGATGTCAACGTCCTCTACTCCCGCAACCCTGACCACTATCGCCGGTCGCCTTTCTTCGAAGAGATGGAATACGTCCTGATCCCCGAGGAAACCACGCGCCTGGCTCAACTCCAAACGCAACAGGTCCACATCGGCGAGGTCAGCCGCGAATTGCACCTTGACGCTCAAAACGCCGGCCTGGCCGTCCTCCAGAGCGAACTCCCATCCATCCAGGTGGCCTTCATCATTGGTGGCATCTACAATCCCGAGGAAGCGGGACCTTGCCTGACGGAAGAATTCCAGGGCTGCTTCTACCAGCCCGACGAACCGCACCTCAACCCCATGGTTCGCGAGGCCATCAACCGGGGCATCAACCGTCAGGAGATCAATGAGCAGCTCTTCGGGGGCATTGGTCGCCAGCACACCGTGTGGGGCTATCACCCGGCCCTTCCCGGCTATAACCCCCGCTGGACCGAAGAGTTTGACGACAAGTACGGATTCGATCCCGAACGGGCCAAGGAACTTCTCAGGGAATCCGGCTACGAGGGCTACGAACTGACACTGCTTCTCACCCAGTTGCCGGGCGTTCCTGAAATGATCCCCATGGGCGAGGCCGCGTTCACCTACCTCACCAACATCGGCATCAACGTAACGTCGGAAGCCATCCAGTGGTCCGACTACCGAGCCAAGTACTATCGTCCCGGCAAGACCCACGGGACCATCGCGGCCACCCGTGGCACCTATCGCCCGGCCGACATCACCCTTCGGTTCTACAACCGCAGCGGCGACGCCGGATTCTGGCGCACCTCTGTCGATCCCATGACCGACATCCTGTATGACAAGGCAACCCAGAGTGTCGATCCTGAAGTCAAGGCCCAGGCTCTCCGTGATCTTGGCGACCTCAAATTCGACCTCTACTCCGAAGTCCCGATTGTCTGGCTCCCCGCTCAGATAGTGGTGGACCCCGCGGTCATCGGTGAGATGGTCTGGCCCGGCAACATCAACGCCAGCTTCACCCACACCGAATACATCACTCCCGCCGCGCAATAGGCGGAACCGGAAGATCAAAACGTAGGGGCGGCCGAAAGGTTGCCCCTACCCTCTCTGAAAACCAAGGTAGTCCGCCGTGCAGCGTTACATCATCTTCAGGGTCGGGCAATCCGTCCTCACCCTACTGGTCCTCACGGTCATCGTATTCTCGCTAGCGCGTCTCTCCGGCGACCCACTGGACGTCCTCCTGCCCCTCGAAGCGACCAATGAGGACGCGGAACGCCTGCGGGCTGCGTGGGGTCTGGACCGTCCACTCTACGTCCAGTACTTCACGTTCATCGGCAACGCCGTCACCGGCGATTTCGGCGACTCTCTCCGAGTGCGCGGGCGCACCGCAATGAGCCTCGTGCTCGAGCGGCTGCCCAACACCGCGGCGTTGGCCGGTGTCGCTGTCGTCGTCGCCATTGTCATCGCCGTTCCCATCGGAGTGATGTCCGCCGTAAAGAAGGACACCCCATTCGATTATCTGGGCAAATTGATCGCCCTCTTCGGTCAGTCCCTGCCGGCTTTCTGGCTTGGACTGATGCTGATGTGGGTTTTCGCGGCCCAATTGGGATGGTTCCCAGTATCCGGCAACGAAGCGGGGCCCATTTCATACATCCTGCCCGCCATCGCAATCGGATGGTTCCAGGTCGCTGCCTTGATGCGCCTCGTGCGTTCGTCCATGCTCGACGTCCTGGACACTGAGTATGTGAAACTGGCTCGCATCAAAGGTGTGGCGGAATGGAAAGTGGTCTGGAAACACTGCCTCCGCAACGCCGCCATCGCTCCGTTCACCTACTTCGCTCTCATCATCGGATCACTGATGGTCGGATCGGTTTCCATCGAGTTCGTGTTTGCATGGCCGGGTGTCGGGCGCTTGGCGGTGGACGCCGCGGTCACCAAGGACTTCCCGGTCGTACAGGCCGTGGTAATCACCTTCTGTTTGGTGTACATCGTCGCCAACCTGATAGTCGACATCGCCTACGCGTACGTCGACCCCAGGATCCGGTACAGTTAGGAGAATCACAATATGGCTGCGGAAAACCGCACCGCCGAACCACAGTTGGTCGCCGAACCCATTTCGACCCCGGTCCATCGTGATCGTGGGCGCGTCGTCAGGTTCCTGGATGAAGCGCGCCGCTACCCGCTGTTTCCTATCTTGTTGCTGCTTATCGTGTTGGTGATCCCAGCCATTTTCGCGGACTGGATCGCCCCGCACGACCCCAAGCTGGGCACCCTCAGCACTCGTCTCCTACCCCCAGCCTGGATGGAAGGCGGCGACCCTCAATACCTCTTGGGCACTGACCGCGTCGGTCGGGACATCCTTTCCCGTATCATGCACGGCGCCCGCGTCTCGGTAATCATCGCTGCCGTCGCGATATTTATCGCCGGCTTCGTGGGAACCAGCCTTGGCATCGCCGCCGGTTATTGGGGTGGTTGGGTCGATTCGCTGGTGATGCGTCTCGTCGACATATCCTTATCGATCCCGATCATCCTCCTTGCCCTCGTCATAGTTGCTGCCACCAAACCCAGCATCACCAACGTGATCCTGGTCCTGGTGCTTCTTTTGTGGTCTCGCTATGCCCGCCTCGTCCGCGGCGAAACTCTGGCAGTACGCGTGCAGGACTTCATCTCGCGGGCCCGCGTGTCCGGCGCATCTCACCGTAGAATCATGTTCCGGCACGTTTTCCCCAACGTCTTCAACAGCGTGATAGTGCTGGCCACGCTCAACGTGGGTTTCGTGATCATCCTTGAGGCCACACTCAGCTTCTTGGCCGTGGGGATTCCACCGCCACAACCGGCGTGGGGCCTGATGGTTGCCGACGGCCGCGTCTTGATCGCCTCAGCCCAGGGATGGTGGGTGTCACTGTTCCCCGGCCTCGCCATCATGCTCGTCGTGCTCAGCATGAACCTGCTCGGCGATTGGCTCCGCGACCGCCTCGACCCCAAGCAGCGCCAGGTCTAACCAACCCACAACAACGAAAATCACGTAGGGGCGGGTTTGAAACCCGCCCCTGATTTTTGCCTGCGGCACGGTGCCGCCGTGATCACCGCTTACCTGAACTGCGTAATCACGTCCTCCGCCAGCACCTGCATCAACTCGCCGATTCGCCCCACGTCACCCGTGTTCAACGCCAGCGCGAGATGCTCTGCGCCTGCGTCTCGATATGCCGCGATCCCCGCCGCCATTCCGGCAGGATCGTCACCCGGCAATCGCGACCGGTCCGCCGCACGTTGACTCGACGGCCCGCCGTGCGCCTCCACCTCAACCCGCACCGACATCACCAGCCCGTCAGGATCACGACCCGCCGCCTCCGCAATTTCCAGTACCGTTTGGCGTCCTATCGCAAACTCCTCTGCGCTCACCCCAGACGGATGCCATCCGTCACCGCGACGGCCAGCACGCCGTAACGCGCCCGTGCTGTTCCCGCCAACCCACAGCGGAATCCCGTGATTGCCTGACACCGTCTGCGCCGGCTTCGGCGAGAACTTCAGGTCCTCAAACTCCCAACGGTTGCTGCTGAATCGCGGATCCTCGTTGGACCACAACTCGCGCATTATGTCCATCGATTCGTTGGTCAGCGAACCTCGTTGGCTCAGCGGGATCCCCAAGGCCTCGAACTCCGGCGTCATCGCGCCCACACCAACCCCCAACAGCAGCCGCCCGCCTGACATCTGGTCCAGCGTTGCCGCGTATTTCGCCAACTCCACCGGGTTGTGGTAAGGCAGCACCAGCACCGACGTTCCCAGCTTGATCCGCGAGGTCAACACCGAAATGTGCGACAGCGTCGCCATCGGATGGTAGTAGGGTTTGTCGTCCAGCCGCTCACGGATGTAACCGTTGTTGAACAGGTGGTCCATCACCCAGATGGAGTCGTAGCCCAACTCCTCTGCCAACACGCCAAACCTGATGACCTCCTGCGGGTCTTCAACCCCCCAGTTGTTGGGAACCGTAACGCCGAACTCCATCTCACACTCCTTGCTTGCGGATTCGCGCCGCCTCATATCGGCGACGCCATACCACCCGACACGCCCCAGCCATTCGTCCTATTGGCCTCTCGGTTGCGGCAGGAACGGCGTGAGCTTGTCCGCCAGCGACGCCAGGTTGCGGGTCTGCACCCAGACGTGCCCATTGCCGCGAAACCTCATCACCAGGCCCTCGCCGCCGGCGATCAGCGATCCGATTCCGCCCACCTTGCCAATGGAATACTCCACGTCGTCGCTGAACGCCACCAGGTGCCCGGTGTCCACCACCAATTCCTGGTGCGGAGTAACCGGCACCTGCTTGATCGCTCCAAACGAGTTGTAATAGACGGTTCCGGATCCCCGGTCCGAATAAGCCCTGATGAAAAACAGGCTCTCGCCGCTGAAAAACCCGCGGAATCCCTGGAACCTGGTATCCGTTTCCACGTTCTCCGTACAGGCCAGGAACGAACTACCCTGTATGAAAAGGTTCTCTCCAGGGTTCAGGTCGAACGACCCAATATCCCCGGGCGATGGCGGCGCCAAGCTCACCCAGCCGCCCCCTCTTTCTCCGGTGAAAGTGTTCAGGAAAAATGACTCGCCGCCCATCATCCGGCGTATCCCGCCGAACAGACCGCCGCCGCCCATGCCGGTCTTCATGTCCACACCGGCTTGCGCCACCATCGCGCCCGTTTCCGCTTTGATGGACTCTCCCGGACCAAGCTCGATAGTCAGCAGCGAGTAACTCGGGTTAAACTCAACATTCGCTCGCATCTCCGCCTCCCTATGGCATGTTGTTTGCGCGCCGTCGTGCGCGCCCAGCATGCAATCTACGTTCCGCGAGTCTCACCCGGTTTTTATCGCCTGCACCAACCGCGCCGACTGGATCGCTCCCACCGCACAGTCCGAGCCCAGGTTGCCCACCTTCCCGCCCGAGCGGTTGATGGCTTGCTCCATGTTCTCCGTCGTCAGCACCCCGAACAACGTAGGGATGCCCGTCTCCCTGCCTACCGCGGCGATTCCCGACGCCGCCTGGTTGCACACCATGTCGTAGTGGCTCGTCTCGCCGCGAATCACCGCCCCCAGGCAGATTACCGCGTCGTACCTCCCCGACTCCGCGAAGGTCTTCGCCGCCACCGGCAACTCAAACGAACCCGGAACCCACGCCGTCGAAATGTCGCCGTCGCGCACTCCATACTCGGCCAGCGTGCCCAGGGCCCCCTCCATCAGATTCTTGGTAATTACATTATTAAAACGGGCCGCGACCACAGCTACCCGCAGGCCGGCCCCATCTATTCCACCACTAATCTCTTGCGGCAAGGTCTCATCTCCTCGATTCGGAGTAGGGCCACCCAATCTCCGTAGGCGACCCGCCGCCAAGTTTACACTCTGCCGTCTGCGGTGTCACCAGAAACCCGAACCGCGCCAGGGCCATTCGACTGTTCGGGTCGGACGGTGTAGTCCGCTCATGGTGAGCTTGTCGAACCATGAGCATCGTCCCGCACATCGGCAAGCCGCTCGTGCAGTTCCGCCAACGACGTCACCCCGCCCGTCAGCATCTCCCTTGCAATCTCACGAGCGCACCGTTTCTCCCCATCCAGCGTGATGTACTCCGCCGGCGATTTCCCGTCCACCCGCGCCAGCAGCAATGCCCCCATCTGCCGCACCGTGTCGCGTTCGAGCGCTTGCGGTTCCCCGATTCCAGATCCGGCTGAATCCAGATAAGCGTTCCAGAATCCGCGCGCCGCCGTACAATACTGTTCTACCCACACTGGCCGGTGTATCGCTTTCAAAGTCAGGTGATTCAGCATGAACGCCAGATCGAACACCGGGTTGCCGAGATGCACCACTTCAAAGTCCAGTAGAAATACCTGCGCCTCGTCCCCCTGCCCGCTGACGATAATGTTCTTGGGACTGAAATCACCATGCACCAGCGCCCGCCTGTCGTGGGCCGTCGGCAACATTCGTTGCGCTTCAGCCTCCAGCACATTCCCCAAACTCGGATGCTCCAAAGCAGTCGCCCGGTGGTACGGATCGATCCTCAACTGAACGAAACAGTCCAGGTCCTCGAACTCCTTCAGACCGTCCGGCGCCTCCGTCCCGGTCACCATCGACGAACCATGGATCTCGCCCAGCATAGATCCCACCCGCTCCGCGACCGCGACGTCGATATGTCCCGCCAGCAACCGCTCCTTCCAGTTCGCGCCATCCGGCGGCGCGGCAGTCATCACGAAAAGAAAATTGTCCCGGTCCTCATCCACCACCCTCGGCACGGTCCACGTCGGCCGCGAACCCCCGGGATCCGCGTGAGTGTGCGACAGATAATCGATGCCCGCCCGCTCCCGGTGAATCCTCTCCCGGTCCGCGAACCAATCATCTTCCACCCTCAGCTTAGGGAGCGACTGCTTGAGCACCAGACCACGATCAGCGTTCCCTGCCACTTCCACCTTGATGACAATGTTGGAAACGCCGCCGCCCAAGAATTCGGCAACGGCAGCCCTTCCATCGTCAGGCTTGAGAATGCCACGTTCCACTAGATAGGTGGCAGCGTTCTCCGTCGAAAGTTCAAAACCCATGGTGCGGCTACGTTTTAAGACGCGCGTTCTGCCACGCCCGCAATCGCGTTTTTGTGGACTGACTCAGGTGGTCCGCTCATGGTGAGCCTGTCGAACCACGAGCGGACGCTGTCGGATTCCCCAACCCAACAGAATGAGTGAATTCGCGAACCTAAACCTTCGCCGCCACCTGCGTCGTGAAGTCCTCCAGATGGCCCAGCGTCTCCTCCAGGTTGCCGTCCGCGCTCAACCGCGCGATGTCCAGGACCAGGTAGCTGACTCCCATCTCCTCATAGTGCCGGATGTCGCCCGCGATCTGATCGCTGTTGCCCACGAAACGCCGGCGGTCGTCGCTGGTGTCCGTTCCCGTGATGCGATAGTCGTGCGACCGGTAGATGATCTGGATCTCATCAGGATTGCGTCCCGCCCGTTCCGCGGTGCGTCGCAACCGCCCCATGCTGTCCTGCAACGCCTCCGGCGTCCCCACCGGAAATGCCGGATTGTTCCCAATCGGATACCACCCATCGCACAGCGTCGCTGCCCTGCGAATCGCCGGCTGGCTCTCGCCGCCCACCCAGAACGGCGGGTGCGGCTTCTGCACCGGCTTGGGCAGGAACCAGATGTCCGAGAAACTGACGTACTTGCCCTCAAACGTCGGGTCATCCGACGTCCAAAGCTCCTTGAACGCCCGGATGTACTCGTCGGTAACGGCGCCCCGCTCGTCAAACGGTTCGCAGCCCACAGCCTCGAACTCCTCGCGGCACCAGCCCACGCCCACTCCCACGATCAACCGGCCGCCCGATAGCACGTCCAGCGTGGCCAGCGCCTTGGCCGCCACCAGCGGGTTGCGATGCGGCACGATCAACACCGACGTCGCCAGCCTGATTTTCTGCGTCGCTCCGGCCATGAAAGCCAGCGCCGTGATCTGCTCCATCGCCTGCCCCGACGCCGACCCGGGAAATTCGCCCGTCTCGGTGTACGGGTAGTCCGAGTCAATATTCTTGGGCACCAGGATGTGGTCGCCCAGCGCTATCGAGTCGAATCCCAACTCCTCCGCTTTCTGCGCGATGGTCGCCATGTTGTCCGGCGTGGCCAGCGGCCCCCGCCCGGGAAGGGTGATTCCGTACTGCATCTTCGTATCTCCTCTGTAATCGCCGGCTATGGGCGCTAATCCCCGGGATGCCACGCTGGATTTCGGAACACCGCGAGCCGTTCTTCCAGCCATTTGCCGTGCTGGGGTTCCAGCATAGGACCCGCCGGCGGGTTGGCGTAGTCAAGAAAACTGTTGTATCTGGACATACGGTGCAATTGTGCCAACAACAACCCCAGATCAACCGTTAACTCATCGTCCCCAAGTCTCAGCGGCAGCGGGAATTTGGGAACGGGGTCTTGAATCATGAACGGAAGGAGGTAAGCCCGGGGGCGCTCCCACTCCCGGCTCACCAGAATCCGGTAGTGGCAATCCGGAACTGCCGTTGCCAGCGGCATCGGCTCGCCGGCCCGTAACAGGTCTATTTCCACCAAGTTGACGTCCGATTCGAGAATGTCGGCCCTCTTGCTCAAGTAGTCCATTCTTCCCCGTCCCGGCGCTTTGTTGGTAGGGGACAGGACTTCCACCACCGTAACAACTTGACCGGACGCCGCCTGCACTTCCAGGAATGTGACTCGCGTGGGTACCGGAATCATTACCTCGATTCCGCCCTCCGGAATCGTTCGCTCTTTCAGCGCAACTTCGATTTGCGCCTCCCTGCGCTCTGTTACCGACAGATCGGGAACGACGTACCTGGATCTATCGTCAACCAACGACGCCTCCCATACTTCCAATCGCTCTTCGATGGCCAACCGATATCCCAATGGCATTTGAGCCGCCATGCTCGACCACAACAACGCTATCAGTTCGTTGTGAACTTCGGGCCACAAGCGCGGTTGCTCCAGGTAAGGATTCATCCCCGGAAACGGGTTGTCGTATCCCATCGTCGTCATCGCACATGCTCCCACACGGACGAGGCGTCAGTGGAACAATATCCCGCCGTTCACGTTGTACGACTGCCCCGTGATCAACTCCGAGTCTGGCCCAGCCAGGAACGCCACCAGGTTCGCCACGTCCTCCGGCTCGGCGATCCGACCCAACGGCGTGCGGTCCGATGACGCCGACACGATCTGCGCCCGGAACTCTTCCTGCGTCATCCCCCGTTCCTGCGCCTGCGCCCGCTCCCAATAGCTCATTCGGTCCGTGTTGATTGGGCCGGGACACACCGCGTTCACCGTGATCCCATGGGGAGCCAAATCCATCGCCGATGCTTGTGTCAGCCCGATCACCGCGAACTTGCTGGCCGAATACGCCGCCCCGTCTGCGCTGGCCTGCTTGCCCGCGTTGCTCGCGATGTTCACCACGCGCCCGCCATTGCCTAACCGCACCATCTCGCGACCCGCGTGTTTGGTGCACAGGAACACCGCGGTCGTGTTGATTGCGAGAAAATGCTGCCACACCTCCTCCTCAAGCTCGGTCACCGGCACCTTGTCCCGCCCGATGATGGCCCTGGCGTTGTTCACCATTATGTCCAGCCGGCCGTAGTGGTTCACCGTCTCGGCCACCAGACCCTCAATCTCGTCCGGCTTGGACAGGTCCGCGTAAATCGGCAGCACGCGACGCCCGAGGTTCTTGACCTCCTCCGCCACGCTGTCAATCGATTGCCACTCGGCCCGCACTTCACCCGGCGGCAGATCATCCACCTGTCTGCGCACATCCGTGATCGCCACGTCCGCTCCCTGCGACGCCAGTTTCAGCGCCGTCGCCCGACCAACGCCTCGCATCCCGCCGGCGCCGGTAATCAACGCAACTTTACCTTCGAGACTCATGGTTATCCTCACGTTGTGGGTATCTTTCCACTCTGAATTACGATACTGCTGTGTCGCACTGCATCAACGATATGCGGCCCGGCTTGTTGCAGAGCCAATACATCAACGTTAATTGGCAAGTCCGACTCCTCCAGCGCGTCCCTGAGCCGGAACATAGTCATGTCATCCAACGGTTCCGCGCCACAGATCGCGATGTCCAGGTCGGAGAACGGGCGATTGCCCCCGGTGACGCGGGAACCGAATGCGCGCACTTCCCGCTCCGGCACGTATTGCCGAAGTATGTTGCACACCATATCCAACCAGTGTGAGGGAATTTTTATCCCCTCGCATGTCGATTCGCTGTCCGCGTTCATAGATCGGTCTCCGTTCCGGTCAACAATCGCTCCAGCAGGCGACGCGCGTCACCGGCAAACTGCGGAATGTCCACGGCGATGCTCACGGCCACCGGCTCGTTATAGTCGTGCGTGGTACTCTGCCGGGAATTGGTGTAGCCAATCCACGCCACCGGGTCGTCAATCAATCCAGCGTCGGCGGCGAACCTGATGGTGGTGCGATAACCGAATCGGCCGGCTTCGGAATGCGATCCCTGCCGCAGTCGGCTACGCAGACAACGGATCGCCATTTCGTAGGTGAACTCAAACCGCTTGATGACACCGTCGCGAACCACCGTTATACCGGGATACTCATTCATCACTGCCAGCCCTTCATCCAGTCGGTCAATGGCATCCGCAAAGAGCTGCAACTCGTTTGAGTGTTGCGAGCCAGCAGACCCCGTTGCCACCATCACTCACCCCGTCCCCCGGCGCTGAACGGTTCCCGCGCGAAAATTCGTCGTACCATCGGCTCGAAAAATTCCAGCGGCAGCGATTCATAGTCCGGATCAAACGACGACTGATCCCAGCGTTCGCAGAAATCCACCGTGTCCTGATACCACTTGTGATCGATATACCGGTCCCGCGCGTGCCGGTCGTCGCCGAAATGGTGCGCGTAGTAATAGCTTTGGAACAACCCGTGCTGCCGCACGATCCAGTAGGTTCGCTCCGACACGTACGGCCGCAGCACCTCGGCAGCCAGTGCGCTGTGGTTGTGCGGCGACAGCAGGTCGCCGATGTCGTGCAGCAGCGCGGCCACCACCATCTCCTCGTCCGCATCGTCGCGGTACGCCCGCGTCGCGCTTTGCAGCGAGTGCTCCAGCCGATCCACCTTGTATCCACCCAGCGACCCAGCCAGCCCTCGCAACTGCTCCAGGACTCGGTCCGGCGTGCTGGCGGCGAACTCAGCCTCCAGCCGTTCCAGCAACTCGTAGTCCTCTTTGGTGCCCGCCGCCATGCTGGTGAAAGACACCGTCTCGGTCGCGGTCTGTGTGGCGTCAGCCATCCAGTTACTCCCATCGTGTAGTATTCGTGCGAATTGTAACACCGTTACCCAAGTGGACTCGCCGACTGCATGAAATCCCTCGCCTTCAGCAGATAGCTCACCTTCCGCTCGTGGTGAGCCTGTCGAACCACGGCCCCCGCCCCTCGACAGACCCGGGACGAGCGAAACATCCCCAACACTGCGAATCTGATATTTTCCTTCTCGGACCTCATCCACAGGAGGCAAACCATGGCAGACACCAACCGACTCGACGGCAAGGTCGCCCTCATCACCGGCGGCGGTCGGGGCATCGGTCAGGCCATCGCCCGCGCCTACGCCGCCGAGGGTGCGAAACTGGCCCTCGGCGCCCGCACCGACGCCGAACTCCAGGAAACTGCCCAGGACATCCGCGATCAATTCGGCTCCGAGGTCATCACCATCGTCACCGACGTCACCATCCGCGAACAGGTGGAGAACGCCGTCGCCCGAACCATCGAAACCTACGGCGTCATCGATACCCTCGTCAACAACGCCGGCAACACCGGCCAGATCGGCCCTCTCTGGACCCTCGACCCCGACCGCTGGGCCAACACGATCCACGTCCACATCCTCGGCACCTACTACGGTTGCCGCGCCGCCATCCCCCACATGCTGGAACGCGGCCGCGGCCGCATCGTCAACATGTCCGGCGTCGGCGGACCCAACGACACCTCCTACGACGCCGCCAAGACCGCCATCGTCAACCTGACCGAGAACCTCAGCGTCGAGTTGGCCGGCGCCGGCATCACCGTCAACGCCATCAGTCCCGGCTCCATTCACACCCGCATGTGGGAGGAGGTGCGCGACATGGCCTACGAGGCTGGCGACATGGAGATGTACGAAAAGGGCGTGGAGGTCACATCCGGCGGCGGGGCATCCATCGAGCGCGCCGCCGAACTAGCCATCATGCTCGGCAGCGACCAGTGCGGCAACCTGTCCGGCCGCCTCATCCGCGCCAACCTCGACGCATTCGAGGACATCCCAGATCGCGTCGATGCCATCATGGCTTCCGACACCTACCTCCTCCGCCGCGTCAACCCCTAGCAATCAGACACAACTCCCTCTCCCCTGGTGGGAGAGGGCTGGGGTGAGGGGGAACATTACATCTTGTGCCCTTACCCTGATACGTTGGCGGCAAGTCCTCAGAGCGGATGCGTGACGACTCCCCGAAAATTGTTCCAGCCAACGCTACCCATCCCCCGGCTCACCCGCCACTGCCGCAACAGCCACCGACGGATGCCTGGGCGGCCTGGCCAGCAGTAGCGCCGCCGCCGTCAGAACGCCCAGCGCCGTGTAGATGATGAACGCGATAGCGTAGGAGCCGCCGGTGAAGTGAAACACGAGGCCAGACGCCACCGCGCCGATGGCCTGCCCGAGTGAAGTGAACGGTTCGGTTACGCCCCTGATCGTACCCAACGACTGCCGCCCAAAGAAACCGGCGTACGCCACCGGCGGCACCACCAGGATCCCCGCCACCGCCACGCCGAACAGCCCGGCAGCAAAGTAAGTCAATAACACCGTGTCCGCAATCACGAAAATCCCGCACGCCAATGCCATGACCAGTGCAACGATCGCGTAGGTGTACGACACCCGCACCTGCTCCAGAACGCGACCCCACAGCAAGCTTCCGACGCCCGTACCGACCGCATTGATCACGATGCTGAACTGCGACAACGCCAAGTCGATTCCCTTGGAACGCAGCAGGTCGGCTTGATAGGTGTTGGTGCCAGATTGCAGCAAAAACAGGAAACCGGTTCCCAACGCCAGCACCCACAGGGCCGGTGTCCTCAGCGCTTCCCGCGTCGTCCATTCAATTCCCGATTCAGCGGCCGTCGCGTCCGACGCATCCGTCGATTCCGCCGTGTCCACGGCCTCGTCCGGGTTGTCACCATCCGGCAATAGCCCAACATCCTCAGGCCTTTGCGCGATCAGCAGCGCCGCCGGCCCCAGCGCGATGACATACACCATCAAACCCAGCACCATCCAGGCCGTCTCCCATCCCCAGACCACGCTGACCCACGTCGCCACCATCGGGAAAACCACCATGCCGCCCGAGTGCGACAGGAACAACAGGCCTGTCGCTCGCCCCCGCTGCCGCACGAACCAGCGACCCACCACCGTCGCCGGTCCCACGTTCAGCGGGCTGCTGAACATGATCCGCCCAATCGCCAGCGCCGCGTAGAAAATGGCGATGTGCACCGACAGCCACGCCATCGCCATCGTGCTTAGGCCAATGATGATTATCCCCAGCACGAGCACCACCCGCGCGCCATACCGGTCTATCGCCCAGCCGACGGGCGGCGATGCTCCCGTAGCCAGCAATCCTCCCACCGCCGCCGCTCCCCCGATCAACGCCCGGCTCCAGCCGGTGTCGTCGGCAATCAGCGGCACGAACACCGCGAACGTCAAACTCCCCGCCGCGTTGCGCACGAACATGCTGCTGCCGGCCGACCCCAGCACCAGCCAGCCATAATAAAACGGCAGCCGCCGCGACAGATATCCAATCAGCAGGTGCATCGCGCGAGTATGCCCCTAACGCCTGACGTCTCGCAACGCAACGACAGTGTCGTCCCGAAACCGCACCCATGACGGTACTTGCTCCAGCAGCCCGTCAATAGGGAGATTTTCCAGTAGCCGGTTTTGCAAATTGGGAAGCTCTCGCGCCAATTCTCGCCGTTTACGACCATGCACACCCGCGGCAAACAGCATTGCGGATCGTAGGGCGGATTTAGGATCAGCCAGGCGTTCCGCTTCGGCAGGCGATGGCAGGTTCAATCGTATTCGGCCATCAGGGTTTCGGACAATATCCCGGATTGCCGTTTCATCCAATAGCAGCCATGCTTCCGTCGTCCGCACGGGGACTATGCCCACCCACGGGCCGCCGTATCCTGACTGTTGGACTGCCTCGTCAATTTCCCGGTATCTGGCATCTACGCCAGTGCGGTCGGCATCTCGATGTCCGAATAGTAAATCATAGTGCGAGGCACGAGCTAGCCCATTCCGTACCTTGTCGACCAACCGTCGCCCATTCGTCGATACATCGAAAACTGACGAATGACAACCAAATTTGTCCAGCAGGCGCTGAATATGCGAAACCAGCGGAGCGTCCGAATTGCCTTCGCAAACCAATAGGCACGCCACTACCACGTCGATTCCCAGAATTCTCTAGGAAACGCAATCTGGGTTTCTTCCGGTGGCTTCAGATAAGACTGCAACGACAGCAAGCTGAAACCATCCCGTTCGTCAGCGGAGCGCCAAGTGCCTTGGTAAGGCATGCAATGCATCAGATGTTCCGTCAACTTGTTCGATGGGTAACGGGCCATTCGGCTTTTTGCCAGCACCAGTTCATCTTTGTTCTGCAACTGAACAAAGTACGGTGAATGGGTAATCACTATCACTTGGCGCATCGGATTCTCAATGCCGACAGGCTCATCTATTTCAACGGCTATGTTGTGAAGCAGGCGATTCATAGCAGCCAACTGATCCGGATGGACGCCGTTCTCCGGTTCCTCAATGCAATAAACTCCACTTTCGTAGCAAGATTCGCACACCGCCGCTAATGCCAGAAACCTAAGCGCGCCGTCCGAGATCGCATTGGCCCGCACCTTCACTCCCGAATACTCTTCCAGTTCCAACGACAGCAACTGACGCTCTTCGTCCCGAACCACCCGCACCATCTGAGCGGGAACCAGCGATGACAGATAGATGGACACCATCTGAAACACAGCATGGGAATCGTCGCCATGCTCGGGCGCGATGTTTGACAGATGCTGCAGCGTCGCCGGTATGTGCGCCCCGTTAGCCGCGATGCCAGGCTGCTGTGTGTACCGGTCGGGCCGGCGCATTGCCGCCGGGTCGAGTGCCAACACGCGCCAGCTTTGCATCTCCCGGTGTGCCGCCAGTATTGTCGGTGTCGCCGTAGTGTTCTCAGTGCCGATGATGGTACGCGCCGCTCCCTCTGCCGGGGAGGGCCGGCCCCGTCCGTAAGAGCCACCATCCTGATGCACCACGATAGCCGTCTGTTCTGTTTCAGGGTCAATCTGGGTTGATATGAACCCGCTGCGCGCATGCCTGCGGTTGTACACCACGCTATCACGGAACTTGGCCTTGCTGTGCGGGAATTTCAAGTGATGCACGGCCCGGCCCGTGGCGATGGGCCGCAACTCTTCCCGCTCCAACGTCAATCCACCCAATAAGCTTCCCGTCGGAGACGGTGGTTCGTACCGAAATGCGACCTCGTAGCGCAAGAAGGAGGAAGACGCCTTGGCTTCGCGGCCAAAATCGTCGCGAACCGCGTCGCTAACAATCATCTCCGCCGCGAATTCCATACGGCTGGCTCGTTCCCCACCGCCGTAGAAAAGCAGGTCCTGAATGTCCCCGGTTTCCTCGCCGGCGTTGCGTATTCTGAGCGCCGCGTCGTTGATGGTATGTTCGGTCAGTAGCGACAGGAACCGGATGGCGTCAAATATGTTGGACTTGCCTACTCCGTTGGGTCCGGCGATGCACGTGTACGGCCCAAAATCAAGCGAAAAATCCACCAGATTTTTGAATCCGTTGACTTCCAATCGGGTCAGCATGATCGCCTCCGCACAAGAGAGACACGGCGATGATGCCCAATTCTAGCACGCGCTATTCCGACACCCTCCGAAACCGCTCCATCTCGCACGCGAACCACAGCGCCATGCTGCCCGTCCGGTCGTCGTGCCCGCTCAATGCCGCCCGGTCCAGGTACGCTCGCGTGTCCGGCATCACCCCCGTGCTGATGCAGCCGTCCACGACGCCGCCGTCGTTGTCGATCCGCTCGGACAACGCCCGCCAGCAGGCCTCCAACCCGCCCCGATACACCTCATCCTCGCCGTCCGGCAGCCATCCCTCCCTCAACCCGCGCGCCAGCGCATATCCCACCATGCACGTTGATGTTAATTCGCCCCAAGCGCCGGGGACGTCCACCAATTCGCCAAACGTCCCCCACGGTTGCTGTCGTCGCAGCAGAGCCTCCAGATGACTCCGGTGCCGCGTCAACAGTTCGGGCCTGGCCGGGTGGTCTTGCGGCAAATACGTCAACGCCTCGGCGTAGCCCAACGCGGCGAACCCGTTGCCCCGGCTCCAGAAATGCGGGGCCGACCGCGCGTGCTTGAACAGCCCGCTGCCGTCCTGCACGTTTCCGCCGTCGATCAGGAAACGCGCCAACAGGTCGGCGTACTTGGCATCCCCCGAAATCCGGTACGCCCGCCCCAGCATCGCGCCGCACATGAACATGTCCTCCACACGAAAATCGGGGTCGCAGGGCGATGGAGCTTCGTTGGAACCACGCGCCTGGAACCGGTCCGCCGCGTAGAAAAACAGCCTCCGGTACCTCTCGTCTCCGGTGTAATCCGCCAGCCGTGCCGCCCATACCACGCCGGTCAAAGCCGCTCCGCCCACATCGGTCAGGTAAGCAGCCGGGTCCGCCGCAATGTGCGCGATCAGTCCCGCGATTTCCACCGTTGGATCGTCGCCGCCATTATCCAGTTCCCGCAATCGCAGCCGTCCGCTGATTCCAACCCCCTGCGTGTAGTTCACCGGGTCCAGCGCGTGCCCGTACCGCCCCGCGAGGACCCGAGCGATCTCCAGCGGCGACCTCGCTCGCCGCGCCTCCAGCGCCAGTCGTCCGGGCGAGGCGGGCACGTCGGCATCCTTCCCGGTCAACGCCCACAGTTCCCTGAAAGCGTCGGTCAATCCGGTCCAGTGAGTCGTCAAACGCAGCGCCGGTAACACACCAGGCATATCATCCGCCGGCCGTCCCAGCGCCGCCACCAGCGAGTCATCATCGCCCACCGGGACGGCGTTCACCGCGACCGCAACGCTTCCGCCCGGTGCCGCTCCGTTGGCTTCCCACCTCGTCTCGTGGCTCTCGTCGTCCGAAAGCGCCACCTCCACCACCAGGTCCGCCGCGTGGTAGCAGATCCACCGCCACAGATACCGACGTTCCGGCGCCGTCTCATCGAAGTAATAGCCACCCTCAGGCGGATACCCACCGGTCAGGTCCACCTTGTTCGCCGCTTCCTCTTCCCAGTCCCCGCCGGCGAGAGCATCGGGGTTCGCCGCGACGATAGCCGACAACGCGACGCCCGATGCCTGCGCCGCCGCCGTGCCGGTGAACCGCTCCAATGCCGTCAGTATGCGCGGCGTGTCCGCCGTATCACCCCGCAGTCCCGCCACCAGCAGGATCGACGGCCTGTGCTCGCCGTCGGCGAACGGCAGCGTCCGCGTGTCCTGCAGCGCGACAATGGGCCGCAATTCGGGCGTCAGCCCAATGGTGGTAGATTGCCAATACGCCGGCGAACGTTTGCGCAGCAGGTTGATCAGGGCGGCATTGATGTCGGTGGGGTGCATTGTGGACATGAAAACTCCGCATGTCGATTGGATGGTCGAAATCAGATTGCAAAAAACGTCGCGTATTATAACCATTGCCACTCGCGCCTTGGCCTGCGACCTTTTGACATAGCCCAACGCCCGCTATACATTTCAATATATTCCCACCCGCAACCGGAGTTGGCCGCATGCCGCGTTTCGACGAATACACCGGCGAAAACCTGATTCCGCCCTACCGCATCCTAGACCTCACCGACCGCCGCGCTGCGTTTTGCGGCCGTTTGCTGGCCGACTACGGCGCCGATGTCGTCAAGGTTGAACCTCCGGCCGGCGACCCATCCCGCCACCTCGGCCCATTTCCCGACGATAACCCCGACCCTGACCGCAGCCTCGACTTCCTCTTCTACAACACCAACAAGCGCTCCATCACCCTGGACCTCGAATCCCAGTCAGGGCGAGACTTGTTCCGCCGACTCGCAGCCGACGCCGACGTAATCATCGAGAGTTTCGACCGCCACTACCTCTACGATCGGGGCATCGGATTCGACGCCCTCCGCGCCGACAACTCCGGCCTGATCATGGCCTCCGTAACGCCCTTCGGCAACACCGGCGACTGGGCCGATTATCAGGGCGACGACCTCGTGGTCATGGCCGCCAGCGGCTACATGCAGATCACCGGCGAACCCGACGAGCCGCCCGTGCGTCAGGGCAACGAGCACAGCCACTACCCGGCGGCACAGTACGCCGCCGTCGGCATCCTGGCGGCCCTGTACCATCGCGACTTCGGCGGCGGTCAGGGCCAACACATCGACGTATCGTCCCAGGAAGCCCTCATCACCTACTACACCGACGCCCATCCCGCGCTCCTCTGGCGCAAACTCGGACAAAACGTCACCCGCGTCGGCACCAACTCCACGCTGGTCATACCCCTCGGCGCATACCCCTGCAAGGACGGCTGGATCGCCGCCGGCGTCATCACGCCCCGCGAGTGGGACGCCCTGGCCGAATGGATCCACGAGGTCACCGGCAACGACGAAGTGCTCAACGAAGCCTATCGCGGCGGCAACCAGGACCGCGCCGAGCACATCGACATCATCACCGCACTGTTCCTCGAGTTCGCCGAAAACTTCACCGTCCAGGAACTCTTCCACGAGGGCCAGCGTCGCAACCTCGTCTTCCTCCCCGTCAACGAAGTTTCCGACCTCCTCGCCGACCCCCAACTCGCCGAGTCTGGTTTCTGGTACGACATCGATCACGCCGACCCGTCCATCGGCGCGATCAAATACCCATTGGGCATCTTCCACAGCGAAGACGTTGAGGCCCGCAACCGTCCCGCCCCGTCCCTCGGCGCGGACAACGCAGCCGTGTACCAGGGCGAACTCGGCCTGTCCACCCAGGAGTTGGCCGCCCTCAGCTCCGATGGCATCATATAGCTGAAGATAAACGGAGGTTTGCGTAATGGTTTCAGTGAAACCGGTGCCGGCAGACACTGTAGAAACTCAAGATCTCCCGGAACCAAATTGGTCCCTGGTGGGCGAACTGCGCCTGAATCTCGCCGCCCTCGGCGTCAACCATCTCGCCAAGGATTTCGGCGAGCGCCTTTGCCAGTTGTCCAGCGACAACCCGGGCTGGCAGTTCGAGTATTCCGCCCAAGGAGAACTGATCGTAATGGCCCCACCGGGTTCTGAAAGTAGCGCCGACGAAGGACAAGTTATCATTGTCCTGGGCAACTGGCGGCTCAATAACGGCGGCATGAGTTATCCGTCAACCATTGGCTTCCAACTGTCCAGCGGGGCAGTGCTCATTCCCGATGCCGCCTGGATTACCCAGGAACGGTACAACAACCTGACCCCCTCGGAGCGTCGCGGGACCATCAACGGCGCTCCGGATTTCGTGGTGGAAGTTCGCTCCCGCACGGATCGCCTGTCTCCTTTCCTCGCCAAGATGCAGGAATGGGTGGACGGAGGGGCCCGCTTGGGTTGGGGTATCGACCCGCGGAATCGCCACGGTTATATCTACCGGGCTGGACAGGTGGGTCCCGAATTGCTGGAAAACCCTGAAACTCTCTCGGGCGAGGACGTCTTGTCCGGGTTCACGTTCCAGGTACGGAGCCTCATCTTCGACCGCCACACCGAGGAGTCGGAAGCATGACCGATGCCAGCACCACCCCCAACGCCCTCTCCGGCATCCGCGTCGTCGAGTTCGGCCCCTACGTCGCCCTGCCGCTCACCGGCCGCATCCTCGGATCCCTGGGCGCAGAGGTCATCAAGGTCGAGACCAACAAGGTTCTCGACGAAATGGCCTTCATCCCCGCATGGTCCCGCGGCGCCGGCCAGCCGGAGTACCAGCGCGGCAAGCGGCGCATCACCCTCGACGTCCGCACCGACGCCGGCCGCGACCTGATCCTCGAAATGGTGCGCATCAGCGACGTGTTCATGACCAACTTCCGCCGCAACGTGCTTGACCGCTGGGGTATCGACTTCCCCGAAATCCGCAAGCACCGTCCCGACTCCATCATCATGTGGCAGACCGGTCTCGGCGGCCACGGCCCCTACTATACCTACAAGTCCTTCGGCATCCTGGTACAGCACCTCTCGGGCGTCTCGCTGATGACCGGCCTCCCGGGCGACCCGCCCGGCGTGGTCAACACCTCCTACTCCGACTATCACACCGGCGTATTCCAACCGGCCGGCATCATCGCCGCCCTCATGCGCCGCAACCTCACCGGCAAGACCGCTACCCTGGAGTCGTCCATCTTCAAGTCCGGCGTCGCCACCTGCGGCCCCGCACTGCTCGACTACCAGGTCAACAATCGGCCACCCGAACGACGCGGCAACCGCGACGCCTGGGCCGCTCCCCACGGGGTCTATCCCTGCGCTCCCGACCCCGTTTCGGGCGACCCGGATCGGTTCATCGCCATCTCCATCGCCGACGACGACCAATGGGTCAAGTTCCGCAAAGCCATGGGTGACCCGGACTGGGCATCCGCACCCGAATACGACACCCGTATTGGCCGCCGCCGCAACCAGGACCCGCTCGATGCCGCCATCACCGAATGGACCATCCCCCAGGATTCCGCCGCACTAATGAATCTGCTGCAGCAATCAGGTGTCCCCGCCGGCATGGTTTCCCAGGGCGCCGACCTCAACGCCAGCAAGCACCTGAAGTCCCGCGACTTTTACCAGGACACCCAGTACTGGGAGGCTGAACGCGGCATCAAGGCCACCGAATGGGTCGAGGGCGAAAGCGTCTCCTGGTCCATCCCTGCCAAGATGTCCGGCACACCCATCGCGTTCGGCAAGTACAGCAACATCGGCGAGGACAACGCCTACGTCTTCGGAAAACTCCTCGGCCTAACTGCCCCCGAAATCGCCGAACTGGAAGACGCGGGCGTCATCTACTGACCCACCCCGCTAACTAAATCGGGCCGCGCTCTGGCGGCCCGAAATCATTCCGTCGTGTTGTTCTGCGGTTTGGCGCTGTCCGGCAACTTGCCGCCCGGCGGCTTCCCCTCAGGCCATGCGACGTACTTACCTTTACGAGGGGCGGTACCTACGATTTTCCTGACCCGGATGCCGGGTCGGGCCGGTCTTTTGTTACTGGCAGGCATCATCGCCTCCTTCTAATCTCCCGATTGGCGATCGGTTAATACTATATCGTGGACGGTTGTCGCAGTCCAACCCTGGGCGGACTGTGAGTATTCGGACCACTCTAGATTGAAGAAGTACGAATACACCAGCACGGTCGATACGTCCCTCGAAACTATGAACTCGCATGGTTCGTGATGGTACTCGCCCGGCTCTACCACCAACTCATTCGGTTCCAGACTTCGTTCTATCTCGTCCAGCACCGGCCATCCTACGTATCCGTCTCCACCAGCCTGAAATGATTCCACGTAGTAGTGCTCCACATCTTCATCACTCCATGGCTGAATCTGGTGAATCCTAAACAGGCTCTCCCGCACTTCCACCCTTACCTTCGAGCTGTTGTGGAGCGTGGTCGTGATCGCGATGTGCGAGTACCGAGTTCCAACTGCGCGGCTTGTGACCGTCTGGGTTACAGTCAGGTGCGGCTCAAAATCCCGGAACAGCTGAAGTTTCCGATACGCAAATATCCCGCCGGCCACAATTACCAAGGCCGTAACGAAAACCTGCAACACGCCCAATGCATCTCCCACCCGGTCGACCTCGGGCAGCCAGTAACTCAAACCAATTGCCGCCAGGAGCAGCACGGCTCCGACCGACACAACGATCAACCCGTCGCCGATCCAGCGTCGAGAACGCCCAAAGAGATGCCTCAATCCACTCATCCCCTCCAATCTAACGCCCACCCCCGCTCGTCGTCCCACCCGGTGCGTCACAAAAACGCGCCGACGCCAGATCCAATGGCGCCGGCGCAAACCCGCCAGAATTTTTGCGGTGATTAGTTCTCGAAGTCGGTGATCACGCTCCGTCGCACGGACCCCGCTTTCATATCCGCGAACGCCCGATTGATCTCGGACAACGGCAACTCCTGCGTCACCAACTCGTCCAGTTTGAGCCGTCCCTGCTTGTAGAACTCGATGTAACGAGGCATGTCGGTGCGGAACCGGTTGGAACCCATCGTGCAGCCTTGAATCGCTCGGCCACGCCGCAGGTAGTTACCCGCGTCCAGCTCGATTTTTACGCCCTCCGGAACCATCCCGATGATGGTCGCCATGCCGCCGGGCCGCAGCATGTTGTAGCAGTCCTCTGCCGTCTGCTTCAGCCCGATGGCTTCGAACGAATAGTCGACGCCGCCTCCGGTCAACTCCACAATCCTCTCGGCCACGTTGCCCGTCGTCGCGTCGATCACGTCTGTCGCGCCGAACTCCCGCGCCAGCGCGAATTTGTCCTCGGTGGTGTCCACCGCGATGATGCGCAACGCGCCGGCCAACGCCGCCGCCTGCACGCAGTGGATGCCAATGCCGCCGCAGCCGACCACCGCTACCGTGCTGCCCGCCTCGACCCGCGCCGTGTTCAGCACCGCCCCCAGGCCGGTCGTCGCGCCGCACCCGATCAACGCCAACTGCGGGAACGGGATATCGTCCTCCACCTTCACCAGCGCGTTCTCGTGCACCAGCATCTCCCCCGCGTACGACCCCAGCTGTGCAAACTGCGTGATCGCCTCTCCGTCCTTACGCAACCGCGGTGGATCGGTGCGTCTGCGAGTCACTGCCCTCCGGTCACACAAGTAGGGTTGGCCTCGGGTACAAAATTCGCACGTCCCGCAGAACACCGACAGGCACATGATCACCGAGTCTCCCGGCCGTACGTAGCTAACCTGCTCGCCCACCGCTTCAACCGTGCCGGCTGCTTCGTGTCCCAGGATGCAAGGCATCGGCGTCGTGTACAGACCTTCCACAAAATGCAGGTCGCTGTGGCACACGCCCGACGCGCCCGTCCTAACCAACACCTCGCGGGGCGCCGGCGCATCCACCTGCACGTCCTCGATTACAACGGGCTGGTTCACCTCGCGCAAAACTGCTGCTTTCATCTACACATCCCTCCGAATGATGAATTTTTGCGTGGCGCGATGGTAACGGCGCGCCCGGCAAGCGTCAACAAACGTTGGCCCCCGGTGCCGGTCGCGAGGTCTGGTTTCGATACTCACCCGGACGCGCATCCAGTCAAAAAACGGGAGCGGACCTTCCGGACCGCCCCCGAAATTAACCGTATGTCAGGCAGGCCTACTGCCGGCTCGCCGTCCCGTCCGGATTGACCACCACGCCCGAAATCGGCGCGATCAAGTCGTTGTACAACTGGCCCGCCTCCGAATCCGGCCCTCCCGACCTCTCGATCCACTTGGGCAGCACCTCGTTGATGGCGGCCTCCTTGAGGATTACGTGCAGTTCAGGCGAGAACTCGCTGTACTCCATGCCTTCCTCGATATTCTGCCCCACCGCTTCGTCGTCCCAGACGTACACCGCTTCCAGGTTGCGCTGCTCGTGTTTCAGCCCTTCCTCCAGCAATATCTGCTGTAGGTCCGGGGGAATCTCCGCCCACGTGTCCCCATTGATCGTGATGAACGTCTGCGCGAACGACCCGATAAACGGCCCCGTCAGGTAGTCAGTAACCTCGTACCAGCGTTGCCCGTATCCCGCCGACGCCGCCGTGACGCCAGCCTCCAGGATTCCGCGTTCCAGCGCCGTGTACACCTCCGCGAACGCCATCGTTTGGTCGTCCGCGCCCAGCGCGCTGATCAGGTCGCCCAGAACCGGGCTGTGCACCCGCGTTTTCATCCCCTCGAAGTCTTCGATGGTTTGCAGCGGTCGCTTGCTGTAGAAGTACTGGCTGGGATAGAAGTTGCGGAAAACCACCTGCCCGCCGCTCTCCCGCGTCACGATGCGATAAAGGTCCTCCTTCACCGCAGCCACCATCTCCAAATACTGCTCCGGCGAGTCCGCCAGACCCCAGATGTTCGTGATGTTGAAAATGGGGAAGTCCCCCGCCACGAAACCGGAATAGATCTCGCCGAACTCCACCGTCCCATCGTCAATCAGCCGGATCATGTCGAACCCGCTGATCCCCAGCTCAGGGTACGAGCTCAGGTTGATGTGGATCTGCCCTTCGGTGCGCTCCTCCACGCCCTCGATGAACTCTTCCACCAACTGGCACGGGCGCAACGTCCGGTTCACGCACACGTACTGAAAATCAAAATGGTAGCCGCTGGACACCAACTCCGTTTCGCCCGTCGCTTCGGGCTCCGCCATCGCGGTGGGTTCTGGCATTGCCGTCGGCTCCGCCATAGCAGTGGGTTCAGCCATGGCGGTAGGTTCCGGCATTGCCGTCGGTTCCGGCGCAGCCGTCGCCACAGGTGCGCTGGCCGCACCGCCACCACCGCCACCCCCTGTATCTCCGCCGCCACCGCATGCGATCACCACTACCGCTAGACACAACAGCCCGACCACTGGAATCACTCGAATCATTGCGTTGCCCCCTATCCTATCCGACGCAACCACGCGTCATCGTTGAGGAAACCGACCGAAGAAATCCGCCGCCGAGTTTATTGCCGCGTCTCCATGGTGTCAAATCTTTGGATAATCACTATCGGCGATGCCAATGCACACCCCTTATCAATACTGCCCATACAAACGAAAACGGCTCCCACCAAGGGAGCCGTCAAAATTAGGTTGTCTTGGTAATGGCGACCCGGAGCGGATTCGAACCGCCGATCTCTGCCTTGACAGGGCAGTATGTTAACCGCTACACCACCGGGCCACATCATACGCAGCACGAACTGCGTTACGATAATTTTAGGCGGATGCCTAAAGAATTGTCAAACCCGGACTCGCACTCATGGGGCTCCAACACCCCACGAAATACCCATCAGTCTTTGATTGTCTCAAGGTGGTCTGTATAGTTGGCGGAAACCTGTTCTCCTCTGGATTCCACCAACCCCGACGCGTCATCGGAGCCCACTATGACCACCCAAACTCAAACTAACCCCCAACTCCAGCCGTTGCCTCTCGACGGCCTCCGTGTCCTCGACGCCACCCATATCGTGGCCGGCCCCTTCTGCTCCATGATCCTCGCCGACATGGGAGCCGAGGTCATCAAAATCGAACGTCCCGGTCGCGGCGATCAGGCGCGCCTGAACGATCCTTTCGTCGAGGGCCCAGACGGCGCGCAGGTCAGCGCCCGCTACCTCGGCGTCAACCGCAACAAGAAGAGCGTGTCCCTCGACCTCCGCGACCCGGTCGCCAAGCGCGCCTTCGAGAACATGCTCCGCGTCTCCGACGTCCTGCTGGACAACTGGGGCCCGGGAGCCATGGGCCGCCTCGGCTATCCCTACGAACGCCTCAGCGAGATCAACCCCGGCCTGGTGTACGCCAGCATCTCCGGCTACGGCGACAGCGACGGCCTACGCGGCCCCTACTCCAACTGGCCGGCAAACAACCCCTGCGTCCAGGGCATGGGCGGCTGGATGATCTCCACGGGCACCCCCGAAAGCGGCCCCCAGATGGTCGGCGACAACATGGGCGACTCCGTCCCCGGCGTCTGGACCGCCCTAGGTGTGATGCTCGCCCTCGAGTCGCGCCGCAAGACGGGCAAGGGCCAGCACGTCGATATGGCGATGTACGACTGCATGGTCGCCCACACCACCAGCAGCATGCCCCTCTACCAGACCAACGGCCAGATCACCACCACCGCCCGCGAGAACATGTTCTCCGCTCAACTGGCCCTGCGCGCGTCCGACGGCTACGTCGTCCTCGCCGGCGCCGGCAACGCCGACGATAAGTGGCGCGCCATGTGGAACCTCATTGGCCGCCCCGAGCTTGGTGAGGACCCCCGCTACCTCGGCCGCGGCGTATCAGGCCAGTTCTATTTCACCAACATTGTGCCCATCATCGAGGAATGGTCCCAGCACATCCCCAAGCGCGAACTCAACCAGCACCTGCTGGATTGCGGCTTTTCCATGGGCATCGTCCAGGACACCGCCGACCTGGACGCCTGCCCTCATCTCGAGGCACGCAATATGTTCGTCGACAGCGGCGACACCTTTGGCGGCTCGTTCCGCACCGTCAACACTCCCGTCCAGCTAACCGACTGCGAAGACACGCCGGCCAACCCGCCGCCGACCCTCGGCCAGCACAACCGCGATATCCTTTGCGACATCGGCGGCCTCACACCGGAGGAACTCGCCCAGTTGGAAGCGGAGGGCAAAGCGTAATGCGGCCCCGGCGTCGTCGCCGTGACCACAGAGAATCGGGTGATATACTGACTGCGAACACTGGCGGTACGCCGTGGGCGTTCGTTGAGGGTTCGATATCGATAAGTGCTAGTATCCTGATGGCGGACGCTATTGCCCGGTGCGACCGCTGCGGCGGCTGGCCGGCAATCAGATTTTTCAAAAGGCTGACCGAACAAGAAGACGGGGTGATAATAGCGGGGATGGCCCTGCTGTTTCCCACCGCGCTGGTTTTCTACTTGGGGGTCAAAATGATCTTTTCAGCTTACCGGGATTACAAGAGATGGTGGGAAACCTACCAGGAAGAACGGCTTGAGCAAGGCCGCGAAGAGGGGCGGAAAGAGGAGCGCGCCCGAGTGAAGCGAGAACTCCAGGAGCACGGGGTATCGTTGGAGCCGGACGCGGAACAAGCCCTGTTTGGCGAATCCGAAACCCGGTCCGACTAGCCATCACCGTCCAAAAACCACGGAGCAGCCGCCACCGCCATGCCTACCTTCCAGTCCCCAAGAGGCACCACCGACCGCCTTCCGCCGGAGCAGAAATACTGGCGCTATATCGAGGGCAAGGCGATGAACCTCGCCCGCCGTTTCGGCTACGGCCGCATCGACAGCCCCATGTTCGAGGACGCCGGCCTGTTCATCCGCGGCGTCGGCGAAGGAACCGACATTGTCGAAAAGGAGATGTACGTCTTCGAGGACCGCGGTGGCGACATGCTCACCCTCCGCGCCGAGGGCACCGCTCCAGTGTGCCGAGCCTACCTCCAGCACGGTATGCAGAACCAGGCCCAGCCCGTCCGCATGTACTATATCTGCCCCGTGTTCCGCTACGAGCGCCCCCAGGCCGGCCGATTCCGCCAGCACCACCAGTTCGGCATCGAAGCCATCGGCGATCCCGACCCGTCCGTCGACGCCGAGGTCATCGAGTTGGGCTGGACTTTCATGCACGACATCGGCCTCTCCGACATCACCCTGGTGACCAACAGCATCGGCTGTCCCGAGTGCCGCCCCGAGTACATCCGATCCCTCAAGTCCTACTACGAAAACCGGAAGACCCACCTCTGCCAGGACTGCAAGGCCCGCCTCGAACGCAACCCGCTGCGTCTCCTCGACTGCAAGGTCGAAACCTGCCGCGCCTTGGGCGAGGAAGCCCCCAAGTCCACCGAGTGCCTCTGCGCCGCCTGCGACACCCACTGGGGCCGCGTCCAGTCCTACCTCAACGCCATGGGCATCCAAAACCGCGTCGACCACCGCCTCGTCCGCGGCCTCGACTACTATACCCGCACCGTCTTCGAGATCCAGCCGGCCGTGGAGGGTGCCCAGTCCACCATCCTCGGCGGCGGACGCTACGACGGCCTCATCGAACAGCTCGGCGGGCGGCACACCCCCGGCATCGGTTTCGGCAGCGGCATCGAACGCCTTGCCTTGAACGTCCAGCGTTCCGCCGTCGACGTTCCTGACGAGCCATCCCCGCAGTACATCGTCGTGACCATCGGCGAGGAAGCCCGGGTCGAGGGCGTGCGCCTCGCCAACCGTATGCGCGCCAACGGCGTCGGCGCAATCCTCGCCAACGGCGGGCGTGCCTTGCGCGGCCAGATGCGACAGGCCAACGCCCTTGGCGTCTCGGCCGCGCTGATCCTTGGTGAGGATGAGGTCCGCGATGGCACCGTCATGGTGCGCGACATGGCCACCTCCAGCCAGGAAGCTGTATCCACCGACGCGTTCATCGCCGGGCTGGCATCCGGCTGAACGCTAGTTCCATGATGTATCACGGGCCGGCCCTGTGGCCGGCCTTATGCTTGGTAGCCAAGTCCACAAAATAGAAAACAAAATCGAAAATAACGTGTCAAAATGTTATTGACAGCGAACGCGCGTTTGCTAGAACATACAGACAGCACAAATGCCCTCAACTGGGCGCTTCAGGAGTATTTTCTGTTATGTTCAGCAATGCCAGCATCATGGGAGCCACCACAGCCATCCGCACCACCACCATCCCGGACTCCGGACGCAAGGTGTACTACCGTGGTTACCTCATTCACGGTGAAATTCCCGGCATCTCGTATGTCATCTACGGACGAAACGAGTTCGGCCAGGTCGCGGAACTCGGCGCGGCCCGCACCTTCCCCTCGGCGATGCGTTGGGTTGACCGACACTCCACCCAGATGCAGCAAATGATGCCCGTCGACACCCAGGGCCCCGTCTGTTCGGGCCCGGACCGTTTTGCCGCCGCCGCGTGAAGAGCGTCTGATCCTTGTCCGGCGAGTCAGAGAAACTCATCGCCTATCGCCGCGTCGTGGACTTGAGCCATCCCATCGCGCCTGAGATTCCCGTATGGCCCGGCGACCCGGCGGTCGAGTTTCAAGACGTTGCCCTGCCCGACCGCCACGGCTACTTCCTGAGAAAGTTCAGCATGGGCGAGCACAGCGGCACTCATCTTGCCTCGCCTTCAACCTATTACACCGACGGCGCAGGCCCGGACGCTCTGCAACCTTGGTCGTTGGTGGTGAGCGCCGTCGTCATCGACATAAGTGAACGCGCGTCCGAGAATCCCGATTACACGCTATCGGCCAGGGACGTCGCCGAGTGGGAGCGCAACCACGGACAGGTGCCAGCCGGCGCAGTCGTCCTGATGAACACCGGCTGGTCCCGTCTCTGGGACCGGCCGGAACGGTTCATCAACGCGGACCCCGCAGGCGTGATGCACACCCCCGGTTTCACCGTGGAAGCCGCGCGCTTCCTCCTCAAGTGGCGATACGTCTGCGGTCTGGGCATCGACACCCACGGGATCGACCCCGGCATGGACACCGAGCTATCGGTCAGCAGGTTGGCCCTGGCCCAATCGTCCCTGGTCCTCGAGTGTCTCAACAACCTAGACCAACTGCCCGCCACCGGAGCCACGCTGATCGTCGGCCGCCTGCCCCTCGTCGGAGGCAGCGGCTCCCCCGCCAGCGTCCTGGCTCTCGTCCCCTAAACCCACCTCCGTTCCCGCAATCCCACCACAAAGTCCGTCGTTCCCGCGAAAGTCATAGATCCACCCCCAGCGTGCGGGAATCCTGCACAACCGAAATCAAAAACCCTCTCCCTAGATGGGAGAGGGCAAGGGTGAGGGTGAAATCTGCATTCACGCACTCACGCGTTGGGGATGAGCGGTGCCCTCCCCGGCGGTCACGATCTCAATCTCCTCTCCCTTGATGGGGGAACGTCCGCCCCCGTCGGGAGAGGTTGGCGTGCGAGCCTGTCCGCCTTTGGCGGATCCGCCTCTAGCGGGAGAGGGCTGCGGTACGTGTGAGACTATCTTCGCGACCCTGTTCTAAAGCGCAGCCGCTCCCGCCGCCGCACACTGCTCGTCTTCCTCGCTGGTGCCGCCGCCAACGCCGCACGCGCCAACCACGGCCCCGTCGCTGGTAATGGGCACCGCGCCCTGCCCGAAGATCATCTCCGAACCGGAACGTTCCCTGATGCCCGCCGGGGTCGGAGCATTCGCCCGGTCCTGCATCTCGCCGCTGGGACGCCCGAACGCTGCCGACGCCGCGGCCTTGCCCTGGCAGCCGTACGCCGACGCCCAGATCGCGCCGTCCATCCGCTGCAGGCCAACCAGCCGTCCGCCCGAATCGACCACGGCCACGCTGACCTTGATGTTCAGTTCCTCGGCCTTGGCAATCGCCGCCGCCATGATCCGGTTGCTGTCTGCAAGTGTTAGAGCCATCTTCATTCCTCCAGGTGCCGGCCACTCTGGACCGGCGATTCGCCCGACATAGTATGTCCGCCAACCGTCTGGGGCAATAGCGACGCACGTTACCCCAGGGCCATTCCAAAGTTACGTGATCTTCTGGCATCCGCTCGTCCTGAGCCTGTCGAAGGACGCGCTCGTGGTTCGACAGGCTCACCATGAGCGGGACGCATGGAGACTTTGAAAAGGCCCTGACCGTACCCTCATCATCCCTGCGCAAGGGTGTGATGAAGCAAAGCGACCCATCCCTAATCCAAAAACAAAATCTCGTCCATCCTTTACATCCATGAAAAATAACTGATTTCCCAACAGTGACACCCGCCCGTTGCCGCTAACCGCACCCGCGTTCTATCCTAACTGTGTCAGGTTCCCCGCTCGGCACTCGAGAACCGGGCGGGGTCGCCGCATCGCATGCAGCGGCAGCCACCAAACTACTCATCATGGCGAGGTGTCAAAAAGGTTCGGGTCGCATAACGGCCTGTCGGTTACCCAAAAGCAGAATACGGTTCCCAAGGAGCCTAGAGCCGCAGGTCCGCCTCTGGAGGATCGCAGATCCGCCACCGGTGGACCGATATTCCCCGGCCAAGCTTCCGGAACCCAGCGGGTGTTATCACCGCCCCGTGCTCGCGCTGCCCCGGTACCATTGGCCGGCTACCCGCGAGGACACGGAAGCCTAGGACGATATCTTTCTGCGCAAGCAAAAAAACAGTGTTGGCCGTGCAGAGTTCATCCGCCTCAGGCGGAACACGCAACCCGAACCACAACCTGACACCGAATTCCCAAATCCAACCACCAACCCCAACGGAGGCAAATCGCCTTGAAATATCCTTTGACCCAAGCGTCCCACTACGGTTGAATCAACGGCATCGGGACCAACCCGGTCGCCGGCCAAATGCTATACTGTCCGCCGATTTCCCTTGAGCGGACTGTACCCCCACGTGTTGACTCGCCGGATCATCCCTTGCCTTGACGTCGACGCCGGCCGCGTCGTCAAGGGCACCAGTTTCGTCAACCTGCGCGACGCCGGCGACCCGGCGGAGTTGGCGTCCCGGTACGACCAGGAAGGCGCCGACGAGTTGGTGTTCCTCGACATCACCGCCAGCAGCGATTCCCGCGATACCATGGTCGATGTCGTGCGCGCCGTATCCGAGCAGGTCTTCATCCCCCTCACCGTGGGCGGCGGTATCCGATCCATTGAGGACGTCCGCCGCATGCTCAACGCCGGCGCCGACAAGGTCTCCGTCAACACCGCGGCGATCAACACCCCGGAATTGGTCGTGCAGGGATCAGCGCAGTTCGGCAGCCAGTGCATCGTCACCGCCATCGACGCCCGCCGCGTCGTACCCGGCGAGTTCTATCCCGAACCCAAAGACGCCACCATCGGATTGGACGACACCTCGGGTTGGCAGGTCTACACCCACGGCGGCCGCAATCCCACCGGCCTCGACGCCGTGAAATGGGCCCAGCGCACCGTCTCCCTCGGCTCCGGCGAAATCCTGCTCACCAGCATGGATGAGGACGGCCAGCAGGACGGCTACGATCTCCCGCTCACCCGGGCCATCTCGCGCGCCGTGCCCGTGCCCGTCATCGCCAGCGGCGGCGCCGGCAGTCTTAACCATCTATATGACGCCTTCACCGATGGCGAAGCCGACGCCGTGTTGGCCGCCAGCATCTTCCACTTCGGCACGTATTCAATCGCCCAGGCCAAGGATTTCCTGTCCGACCGCGGCATCCCCATGCGAATCTGACGCCATCCCGTAACTCCCTCTCCCCTGGCGGCAGGGGGTTGGGGTGAGGGGGAATCGTCAAATCACGAGGCAGCTACATGAGCGCTATCACCACCGTAATCTTCGATATGTTCAACACGATAGCGCAGGACGGGCCGGAACACTGGCGCCAGTCTTTCGTCAAGATCATCGCGGAGCAGGGCCTGGACACAGATCCCGAAACCCTCCGGCAGGCTTGGGATTTCGGCTCCAACAATTTCCGAGCCCGCCGCATCGACCCGGACGAGCCTTTCATTTCATACCTCGACGGCTGGGCCGACGCTTTCGCCCGGGCGTTCGATGACCTGAAACTCCAGGGCGATCCGATGGCCGCCTCCCGAAAATCCATCGACGATCTGGGCGCTCGCCCACTGTTCCCCGATGCTCCCGAAGCCCTGTCCGTCCTCGGCCAGCAACGTCGCTTGGCCGTCCTGTCCAACGCCGACGACGCCTATCTTGACCCGGTCGTCGCCCGCATCCCCATTAAATTCGCCGCCGTCGTATCATCCGAAGGCGGCCAGTGTTACAAACCCGAACCCCGTTTGTTCGAGGTCGTCCTCAACAAACTCCAGGCCGATCCGACCGAGTGCGTCTATGTGGGTGACAAGCAGTTCGAAGACGTTAAGGGCGCGCGCGGAGCAGGAATGTCGGTAGTGTGGATCAACCGCCGCGCCGAACCAATCAATCCCGACCTGCCCGCGCCGGACGCCCAGGTCCGCGATCTCCTTGAACTGCCCGCCGTCCTCGACCGGCTCGGTTGATCACCATTAGATCCCTCCGTAGTCAAGGCTGATCCAGCGCCCACCGGCCTACCCTCGCCCAACCGTCATTCCTGCCAACATCCGTCATTCCTGCCAACATCCGTCATTCCTGCCAACATCCGTCATTCCTGCTTCCGCAGGAATCCAAAAATGCCAATTTCGGCCAATCTCAAT
>DAOUJD010000022.1:0-32014 GCA_034423115.1 Dehalococcoidia bacterium
TAGCCCCCGTGGGCCGGTTGCGATTTTGAAACTGACGGGGTTGGCCGTCGATGCTGGAATCCTGCCTCTCTTTTTGGATCGTGATGAAACGCGCGTTTTTGCCTTGGCGAATATTAGGATATTTGTTCCGCAAGGGTGTGTCAAGAGGCGGTTTGGACGGAGATTGCGGGGAAGGGATGGATGACGGTGCTGGTGAGCAAATTCACAGGATCCGTCAGAGGCGGACAAGTTCAACAGGATGAATCGGAATAATAGGATGGGGGGTTAAGGACGTTGCGGTATAATGGCTCTGGGCATGATAGGAGACCTGACGCCATGTTGTTCCAAGTTGATGATTTCGACCTTCCGGAATGGGCGCACGATGAGCTAAAGGCCCAGTGCGCCGAGCGGGCGATTGGCGTCGAAGAGTTTGTGAAGTACCTGGTCTGTACCCACGTCAGGTCCTTGCCGTCGCAGGTCGGGGCTCAATTTACGGCGCCGCCTGAAATGGAAACCCGCTTAGTCGGTGAGGGTTTCATGGTGGTTCGGAGGACTGCCGAGGGAGTGGTGTTGACGCCATCCGAGCCGATGGCGTTTGAGGACGCGCTGGCCGAGTTTCAGAGCAACGGTTTAACCGAGGGCGAAACGATTCGAGCTGTTTCGGGTTGTCGCCGGTGATTTTGTACGACTCGGTATTAGAAGACGTCCTCACACTGCTTGTCTTCGGACAGGAGGAGACAAATGGCAAATCCAGAGCATGAGATTTGGTTTGGGGAAGGACCCGAAGAATGGAACAAACGTAGAGAGTGCGACACGTTCGCTCCTGATTTTTCCGGACCAAACGCAAATTTATCGCTGTTCAGAGGCAAGGACCTGAGGGGCGTCAATCTGAGCAATGCAGACTTTAGCCACTCCGTTCCAGTGGATATCAATTTCTCTGGCGCAAATTTAAGAGGCGCGAATTTCCATACGTGCTTCCTGTCAGGTTCGAGGTTTTATCAAGCGGATCTCACCGGCGCCGATTTCACCGACGCCTACCTTGAGGGTGAAAACTTCAATATCGCGAATGGCGCACCACATCGATTGGGACCAGCTAATCTTATGTATGCGACTATTACCAACGCTGTATTCTCTATGACTCATCTGGCTGGAGTTCATTTCGGTGGAACCTATCCGTCATCGGCTGTCCTGTTCCCTGCTGTGGAATTACCCAAACAACAATTTTTGCTGGAGGAAGAAATCCAAAGTATCGACCAACTTTTAGGGGTCGTCAGACGCCTAAAAGCTGCCTACGATGCCGAACAACCTGACCTTGGTATCACGCTTTATTTCAGGGGAGAACCAAGGTGGGGAGACGAGGACGGCGAGTGGGCACTGAGGCCTGCTGTGAAACGCCAAGGTTTCTCTGCTTTCGAACGCCAAATGTTGGTCGATCTAATGTCAATGCACCCTGCTGAATTTGCTGACGAGCACTCCGCTTTGTCAAAATGGGTATTAGCTCAACACCATCTACTTAGGACTCGTTTTCTAGACGTGACCAAAAACCCATTGGTGGCTCTATTTTTCGCATCAGAAACAGACGCGGATGAGTCTGGGAAGCTCCATATCTTCGCGGCGCCTCAATCGATGATCAAACCGTTCAACAGCGATACGATCAGCGTCATAGCAAACTACGCTAGGCTCCGACAACAAGAACAAGAAATGGTGATAGGCAACATAAAAAGCCCTGTGCGGATTGGAGATGATTACCCGTCGGTAATGGGAAAATTGTGTCAACTCATTCAAGAGGAGAAACCCGGGTTCGTAGAACGCATAGAATTGCCTGACCTTTTCAAGGTTTTTTTGGTTGAACCGCAATATTCCTCTGAGCGCATTCGTGCACAGGCTGGTGCCGTTTTGGCGTCCGCCTACCACGATAGATTTGAACGAGCACATGTTGAGCAAATTCCAAACGTGAACGTCTACGCCCATTACTCATTGAAGGTCCCACCCAAACCACACAAAGAGCGTCTCCTTGATGACCTGCGGTTGCTCAATGTAACGAGACAAACATTGTTCCCGGGTATCGACGAATCTGCACAAGAAATCAAACAGAAATATTCGCGTACTCCGCGTCCACCTGCCGGTTAACTTGGACAACGAACCAATAGGTCGAAACACTGTTTTGTTGGCTGGAATGAACGAATTCATGGAGATTTCGAAGTGCAACCACTCCTCACAACAGCGACACGGCGGTCGTTTGCGTCATATGGCAACGACTCACGTCTTATACCCGCAACGTTTCTCTAGGATCTTGTCTATGACAATTTTCAGTTGAGGCTACCGTGGTGTGACACGGCCGTGACGCCTCGCATCCGCGACTTGGCATTCCGGACTTACCGCGCCTTCACGCACCAGCGGGGCGCTTGAAGCGGCGGAGCGTCTCCACCAGCGCGGCGGCTAGGGTGGATACGGCCACCAGGAACAGGGCGAAGGGGGCCGTCATCATGTGTGTGCAGGATGGCCGGCAGGGCAGGCACGCTGGCGGAGGTTATGTCGTTCAGGATCAACCATAGCCAGGCGGGGATTTTCGGTTGGGCGTGGTTCCTATTTCTTGGGCGCCGGTCCCAGGGCGCGGTATTTGCGGTCGGGCGTTCTTTCCGCCGCGGGCAGCACCTCGACCACCAGGCGGGATAAGCCGACCACCTCGCCCTGTTCGTCGAAACTGTAGTCGTTGCCGATGGCGCCGCTCCAGGTGATGGCGTACATACAGTCGCGGAAGCCGTCCGCGTCCTGGTCGTCGTCGGTCTGCTTGAGACACTCGGCGGCGATGTACACGTCGTCGTACGCCGACCCCAGGTGCCACGGCAGGGTGACGTAGTTGTAGCGTTGCCTGAAGTCGGACAACACCTGCTGGGCCTTGGGGTTGTCGGGGTCCAGGTCGGCCGTGATGGCTTTCATGCCGGTGGCGGCGTCGCCGGCGATGTCCAGCGCGGTGGTGCCGACGGAAACCGTTTCCGCGTAGATTGGGCCGTCGTAGCCGACCTCGCGGGCCTGCTTGATGATGGCGCCGGCGGCGAACTCGGACTGGGGCGCGAGGTGCAGGGCGTCCGGCTGGGCATCGAACAGCTTGCTGAGCTGAGTGCGGAAATCGGTAATGTCCGACGCATAATACTCCTCGGCCACCACCTGGCCGCCGCGCTTTTCGAACTGGGCCACCGTGGTGCGTCGGACGCCCTCGGCGTAGTCAGTGGACTCGGTGATGGTGGCGAGGGTGCGGACGCCGTCGGCCCAAAGCTGGTTTCCCGTGTCGATGCCAACCTGGATGTCGCTCATCTGGGTACGGAAAATGTAGTCGCCGGCGTTGGCGATGTCGGGGTTGCTGGCGAGGCCCGAGAAGAGGATGATGCCGTCCGCCTCGGCCAGCGGGGCGGCGCCGAGCATGGCGCTGCTGCACGACGTGCCGAGGATGATCTTCACGCCGTCCACGTCGGTGAGCTTGGTGTAAGCGGCGACGGCGCCCTGGGCGCTGCACTGGGAGTCCTCGACGATGAGTTCCAAGGGTCGGCCGTTGATACCGCCGGCGGCGTTGATCTCGTCGGCGGCCATCTGCTTGGACTGGTTCGCCACGGTGCCGTAGGTTTCGCCGGGTCCGGTCAACGATTCCATCACGCCGATGCGGAAAGCGTCATCCGATTGGCCGGCGCAGGCGACGACGAGCCAGGCTAGGGTGAGCAATGTGGCCCAAAGGGTGAGGCAGCGCACAGTGTTGGATTTTGTTGCCTGGAATCTCATGGCGCATCCATCACTCCCCTCGGTGGTTTGGCGCTTCGGTCAGCCACAAGAGCGGGGCACAGGGGTACCCACTGCCTACGGGATTTTATCATTTGCCCCATTGGAACACGGACGACGTAGCGCTCAACATCACCCGCACCGTTCTCCGGCTTCCCTAAAGGCTCGGTCCGTCGGCATACGATCTGCGAGCGGAATGAGCATCGCGGTGATCACTTGGCTTTGCAGGTCCCACTCTCCTAGCGGACGCTCTACGGCATCCAGCCAGTTTCTATATCCGCGCTCGGCAGGACATATGATATAAGAGGGAATTTCGCTACTCTGATTCCACGCGCCGGTGCGTCGGATATCGGCCAATTATCCGACGGATTTCGCAATTAGCCAAAACGCCTGAAATTGCGGGCATGTCCGGGTTCTCGGACCCCAGCGGCATTAGAAACTCTGCCCGGGACGGGCGTTGTGATCCCCGGCGAAAATCGCCGTGTCAAGCCACGTTACGGGATTTTCGCTTTCCACGTATAACATCCCGTAGAATCCCGGTCGGTGGCCTTGGCAGCACAATTTTGCCGAGAGGTTGAGTTGGGTGACCGCGTGGCTCTTGGATTGCCGGCAGTTTCGCGGATGGCGGGCTTTTCGGTAGAAGCATCTTGGAAAAAGGCCATCTATTAGACGGCGATGTTTGTTCCAAGATAGCCAGCGCTCTGCGAAGAGATTCGTCATCAAATTGACCAGTTCTGACTGCCTGTCAGTCAAATCTGGATTAGCGAAATTACGTCTTTGTATGGGCCGCCGCCCCGTAGGAGGCTCTCCGATGATGACCGAGAATGAGCGACACGGCTTGACCCACTCTGTTCGATTAGAGGAGGGACGCGGTTTAACGTAACTTGACCAAACCGCATCAAGAGGAATCCACGATTGCGGCGGACCGTCCCGGTCTGGCGCACCCACTATCCCTTACGGGGAAACTATGACCAACCTGTTCGAGACCAAAAAGTTTTGAATGCGCTCCTGCTGATCGCCACCATCGACGCAGGACAATCGCATTTCAATTGTCGGCCCTTGGATAAGGCTCTCCCGGCCACCGTCATACCGGCGAAAGTCGCAGATGCGCCTCTGGCGTGCCGGTATCCAGTGCCTGAAATCGGCAGTTTCGCGGTCGCTCTCTTCTTTCGGCGACCTCTGGACTCCGGCATCCGTCTATGGCGGACATCTTCGACTTGCGCCGGAGTGTCGGGCGTCTAAATTCTAAATGCGATTGCCCTGACCATCGACGTTGATGCCACGCTGGAAGCCGGGGGCTGTATGCTATGAAGCGTGATCTGCTGGGTCTGCAACGGGCCGAAGCGGAACTGAAAGGTAAGAAATGCTCAAGAAGAAGACCTTTGAAGGCAGTCGGGCATCTCGTATGTTTGCGGAGGACTTTTTCGCGGCGCTGAGAGACTGGGATATAACCATCTTTGGGGTGATCGTGCGAAGACCTTTCGATCCGCAAACTGCGTCCGGCGTCCACGTCGCCGATACTCCCGCATTTGTTGACTCAGTGACCAGCGCTGGAATTCCGATTGCTGACGTGTGCGCCTACATCTTGAGGGTATATCAAGAGAATCGATTATCGGCCACTCCGCCTTCCCAGGACGACGAATACCGGCGTGCGGCGCGCAGTTGGTATCGCTATACCGAAAGTCAGGCTCGCCACCTGGTAGCCAAAGCCAGCGTAACCCGCTTCGGCCTGTATCATCTGCCGGCCGGAGTGCGCTGAGGGACGTTCAGGCTACGTACGATGTGGGCAATTTTAGCGTTGGGCAGTTCGCTGGCCTTCTGTTTCGTCAGCGTCTGCGACAAACGCCTGCTGTCTTTCCATTTCCAGGGGGTGCCGCCCATGTGCCTGTGGTGCGGCGCCGCCGGCATGGTGTACGGCAGCATCATCACCCTGGTGGTCGGGATTCCGGATGGCACCCCCGGGCAGGTGGCGGTGTATCCGGTGGTAGCGGGTTTGCTGATGGGCTGCTCGGTGGCGCTGCTGTTCCGCGGGATGCGGCTGATGGAGGCGTCCCGCGCCGTCGCCATCTCCCAGACCAACCCCATATACGTCGCCGTACTGGCGATGCTGTTCCTGGGTGAGCAGATCTCCATCGGCCAGTGGGGAGGCATCGGACTGGTGGTGGCCGGCGCCGTTTTGATTTCCGTGCGGTTGTACCAAGAGCGGCCCTTCGGGCGGATCGGGCCGGGCGTAGGCTTGCCCAGCACGGCGGTGTTGAACCTGGGAGACCGCACCACCGTGTACGGGCCGGCGATATTGTTGCTCAGTGCGCTGTGCGCCGCCGGCAGTTTCGTGGTCACCAAGGCGTCGCTGAATGCGCACCTCCCGGTGCTGACGGTTTTCGGAATCCAGCAAGCGACGGTGGGTGTGGTTTTCTTCATGGTGGGGTTGAGCGGTGGACGGAACGCATTCCTCCGTTTGTGGAGCGGCGTGCGGCAGCCCACGGTGCTCGGGATGCTGATCACCGGCGAGGCGTTGATGCCTGCCATCTCCATCCTGCTGGGCGTGTATGCCTACAGCCTGGGGCCGGCATCGCTGGTGGCGGCGGTATTGGCGACGCGTCCCCTGTTCGTGTTCGTGGCGTCCACCATCCTGTCCCGGGTGCGCTGGCAGTTGCTGGACGAGTCGCTGACGCCACAGGCGCTGGCTGTCAAGGCCGCGTCCATCGTGATGATTGTGGCCGGTGTGGGGACGCTGAGCCTCGGATAAGCGCGCGACGACATTACGTTTATGATGCGTGTCTATACGCAATTTGGCGGGAATACCGTCTATGTTTTGACGAATCATGACAGTTGCAAGCCGTTGATGGTTGACAATCCGCAAAGTAGATAATATTATCAATCGTCAACTTTTTGCGCCGGGGATATTCTGAATCGCTCCGGTGGATTCACACGGAGTCAAACCAACCAATGGATGAACTCGACCTCAAGATTATCGGGATCCTGCAGTCCGACGGGCGTGCATCGAACGCCAAAATCGCCCGCGCAGTCGGGGTGAGCGAAGGTACCGTGCGCCGCCGGTTGCGTCGCCTGATCAAGGATGACATCGTGCATGTGGTGGCCGTCCCGAACCTGGAAAAGATGGGCTACGGCACCACCGCCCTGATCGGCCTGGAAACCGGCCCCGGCAAGTCCGATTTCGTGGCGGAGCGCATTGCGGATCTCGACGAAGCCCACTACGTCGTGGTGGCCACCGGGCCCTACGACGTTTTCGTGTGGACCGCCCTGGAATCCGCGGAGAGCCTGGGCGACTTTCTGCGCACCCAGATCGGCGTCATCGATGGCGTCCAGAAAACCCAAACCTTCGTCACCCTTTCCACCAAGAAACGGTTCACCCGCGTGTAACCGGACCTCGGCTATAACCGGACGAGGATAGCGATAATTCAAGCCTTTCCGGTTGCATAGCCCTACCGCCATGCTATAATTTCGCATCTGTGGAAGTGGCCCGGGCTATCGGCTGCCACTTTGTTCCGGGAGTCGCCCAGACCCACACCAAACCAACCGAGGGGAAAGCCGCTATGACCTACATCATTACCGAGCCGTGTGTCGGCGTGAAAGACGCCGCTTGCGTCGATGTCTGCCCGGTAGACTGCATCTATACCACCGATGATGACGACATGTACTTCATCAGCCCCGATGAGTGCATCGACTGCGCGGCCTGCGAGCCCGTGTGCCCCGTTACGGCCATCTTCGCCGAGGAAGCGGTGCCGGCCATGTACGAGGAATACATCAAGATCAACTACGACTACTTCGACAAGTAGTCTCGCGCCGGCCGCGACCGTTCGCCTGGCTTCGCAGAGCGGACCCATCGCAGCGACAGTCTCAGCATTCTCCCGCCCGGCGCCCAGCAGCCGGGCGGACGTTTTCGGGTACCTCTCCGGTATGCCCACCAAGGCAACGACATGACCGCAACATCCACACAATCTTCCAGACGCCCGGACGTCAACATCGTCGTCTGCACGGACGATTACGGCTGCGGGCGATGGTATCACCGGGGCCGGAACGCCGACGCTATCCTGAGTGATCTGAACGACGCCGTCGGCGCCGATGATGCCGGCAACGTGCAGATCACCACGGCGGGTTGCATCCTGGGCTGCACCTATGGTCCGAGATTCGACGTGGCGAGGCGCTGGTCCGGCGAAAAGGCGCTTTATGGTTCGATCTCCGGCGAGGCTACCGTAACCCGTCGCGGGCGGGTGCAATTCGTTCCGATTCCCGAAGACCTGGGCCAGGTTATAGAGAATCATCTGCCCGATAGCGCCGCTCCGTTGGCCGCCTTGCAAGCTCGCGAGCTATCGCCCGACGTTGACCTGCTTCGGAACGTGCTGCTGGATACCAGCGCCGGCACAGATGACGTTCCCATCGGCTTGGGCGAGGCGGTGGTGATGGTGCACAACGCGGCCGCGACCGTATCCATTCCTGCGACGTTGGATGACCTCGAGTTCGTGGACGGCAGCGGGAGGGCCGACCCGGACGGCGGTATCGCGGTCCTGACCACCGACGGCGATGGCAGGGTCGCCCTGCAACTCAGCCGCGTCCGTCGGCTGGAGTTCATCCACCGCACGCTGGGCAACGGGATGCCCAGTTACGCCATCTGGATGGGAGACGGCCAGCTGGAGACGGTCTATCGAATTTACCTGCGCCGGTCCGAAATTGCCGCCAACAATCCACTGCGGCACAAACTTTTTATGGCGCTGATCGAGAAGTACGGAAGCACAGTTACCTTCTGAGGAGGAGTGAAACACAATGAGCAACATTGATTCCACGCCGGAATTCGTGCGGGAAACGTACCGCAAGATGGACGAAAAGCTGGCGCAAGTTCGAGCCCGTCTCAACCGCCCGCTGACCATGTCGGAAAAGCTGCTGCTCTCTCACCTGGACGACGTGGCCGACGCCGATCTGCGCCCTGGAGACAGCTACATCAACCTGCGGCCCGACCGGGTGGCCCACCAGGACGTGACCGGCCAGATGGCGATTTTGCAGTTCATGCAGTCGGGACGCGAAAGAGTGGCCGTGCCTACGACCGTGCACTGCGACCACCTGGTCCAGGCGCGCGTGGGCGCGTCCTCCGACCTGCAGGACGCCCTCAACGAGAGCAATGAGGTTTACCAGTTCCTGGAATCCGCGAGCCGCCGCTTCGGCATGGGCTTCTGGCGGCCTGGTTCGGGCATCATCCACCAGGTGGTGCTGGAAAAGTACGCCTTCCCCGGCGCGCTGATCATCGGCACCGACTCCCACACCGTTAATGGCGGCGGGTTGTGCTCCCTGGCCATCGGCGTGGGCGGCGCGGACGCGGCCGACGTGATGGCCGGCCTGCCCTGGGAAGTGCGCTACCCGCGCATCATCGGCGTCAAGCTGACCGGCTCCATGAGCGGCTGGACCGCGCCCAAGGACGTGATCATCAAGTTGGCCTACGAGTTGACCGTTTCCGGCGGCACCAACGCTATCATCGAGTACTTCGGCCCCGGCACCGCGTCGATCTCCGCCACCGGCAAGGGGACCATCTGCAACATGGGCGCGGAGTTGGGAGCCACCGGCGACGTTTTCCCCTACGACGAGCGCATGGCAACCTACCTGCGGGCCACCGGCCGGGGCGAACTGGTTGCGCTGGCCGAAGAGTACGTCCACCTGCTGCGGTCCGACCCCGAGGTTGAGGAGCAGCCCGAGCAGTTCTACGATCACATCGTGGAGATCGACCTGTCCACGCTGGAGCCTCACATCACGGGCCCGCACTCGCCCGACCGGGCGCGCCCGATCTCCGCGCTGAAGGCCGAAGTGGAGCAGGAAGGGTTCCCCGAAACCGTGTCGGTTGCTCTGGTGGGTAGCTGCACCAACTCATCCTACGAGGACATGGAACGCTGCGCCGACGTGGCCCGCCAGGCAGCGGCCCGTGGCGTAACCGCGGCGTCCGGGTTGCTAGTAACACCAGGCTCGGAGCAGGTGCGCGCCACCATCGAGCGCGATGGTCAGCAGGAAGCCCTGGAGTCCATCGGCGCCACGGTGCTGGCGAATGCCTGCGGCCCGTGCATCGGCCAGTGGAACCGGCCCGAGGCGCGCGGCACCGACAACAGCATCGTGACCTCCTACAACCGCAACTTCCCCAGCCGGAACGATGGCAACGCGGGCACCATGAACTTCATCACCAGCCCCGAGCTGGCCATCGCCATGGGCTTGGGCGGCAGCCTCGCCTTCAACCCGCTGACGGATCCGCTGGTGGACGCCGATGGCAACGAGTTCATGCTGCAGCCGCCGACGGAAGCCCCTGAAGTACCCCCGACCGGATTTGATCCCGGCACCGACATGTACGTGGAGCCGCCGGAAGACGGCAGCGACGTTGAGGTTCGGGTTGACCCGGCCAGCAACCGCCTGCAGGTGCTTGAGCCGTGGGAAGCCTGGGATGGCAACGACTTTGAGGACATCCCCATCCTGGTCAAGACCGAGGGGAAGACGACCACTGACTCGATTTCGCCGGCCGGCCCCTGGCTGCGCTTCCGCGGACACCTGAACAACCTCAGCGACAACATGTTCCTGGCGGCCAACAACGCCTATACCGAGGACACCGGCACGGGCAAGAACCAGCTCTCGGGCGAGGAGATCATGCCGATTCCGGAGATCGCCCGCGCCTACAAGGCCGAGAACCTGCGCTGGGTCGCCATCGGTGACGAGAACTACGGCGAGGGTTCCAGCCGTGAGCACGCTGCGCTTTCACCCCGCATGCTGGGCGCGGCGGCCATCATCGTCCGCAGTTTCGCGCGCATCCACGAGTCGAACCTGAAGAAGCAGGGGTTGCTGCCCCTGACCTTCGAGGACCCGGCGGACTGGGATCGCGTGCTGGAGGACGACCGCATGAGCCTGCTGGGGTTGAACAATCTGGCTCCGGACGTGCCGGTGCAGGCCGTTCTGAAGCACGCCGACGGCAGCGAGGAAACCCTCAACCTGCGCCACACGCTGAACCAGACCCAAATCGAATGGTTCAAGGCGGGCAGCGCGATGAACTACATGAAGAACCTGGAGGAAGCGGGCGGATAATCCGCCACGCGTGAGGGTGAAGTGCACTAGGGGCGAACCCGTCTAAGGTGGGTTCGCCCCTACTAGGTAATAACGGCTCCATTGCGCCGGATTCAAACGTGCCGGAACCAACGGTAAATCTAACCTATCTGCAAAGCGCAATCGCGAGATTGCGTGAGGCGTTGGTGCGTCACAGTCAGAACCCTGATGATGATTTGCTGAGAGACGGACTCATCAAACGGTTTGAGTTCACCTTTGAGATGTCCATTCGTACCGTCAAACGATATATGAAGACGGAGGAAAATATTCCGCCCGAAGGCGATTTGGGATATCGGTCAGCGATTCGCGCCGCCGGTCAGTTGAGACTGATCGATAGCGTCGAAGATTGGCTGACCTACAACGGGGCCCGTCAAGATACCAGCCATGACTACGACGAAGAGAAAGCGGCAGACGTGTCTCGCGTGGCGCCGCGATTCCTGGAGGACGCAGTGCGATTGTTGAATCGGCTCAGCGGGGCAGGCGATGAAGAACACGAAGGAAATTGACCTCAACCCGGCACATCGAAAGCTGGTAGAGGAAATCCTTATCGCTCATATACCGGACGCTGAAGTTTGGGTGTTTGGGTCCCGAGCCAAGGGCACGGCATGGCGATATTCCGACCTGGACCTTGCAGTTGTCCGAACCGAGCCCCTGGGATATGGGCTTTCGGATGCTTTGCGTGAGGCGTTTGAGGAATCAGACCTGCCCTTTACCGTGGACTTTGTGGAATGGCCCCGCATCTCAGAGCAGTTTCGCGAAGCCATTGGGCCGCAATGCGCCCTGTTGCGACGCCCCTGAAGGACTGACCCGCCCGCAGCTCTGATCAGCCGTTACCTGATATAGCGGGCTACTTCGGCGTCTGCGGCCTAGTCATCGCGTCGACCTGCGCGGCCAGCACTGGTAACAACCGCTCCAACTGAGGGCGTTCGACCTCGCCCATGAGGCAGATTTGCAGCCAGTTGCGCTCCCGCAGGTAGCCGCTGGCGTAGGACGTATAGAACCCCTGGGACTCCAAGGCGTTCCCGAGTTGCTCCGAGTCCAGTTTGCTTTTGGGCAGGGCGATGGTGGTAACCGCGCCGATGCTGTCCCCTTCGGACGCCACGAGTTTGAAGCCGAGGTTGCGGAGTTGCCCCCGCAGCCAGCGGCCGTCCTCGTTGATTCGTGCCAGCAACTCGCCGGTCTGACGCCGCAAGCCAGCATCCAACGCCGCCAGCAGGTTGGACGACAGGGTGAAGGGAACCGCGCCGGCGTCGTCGCCTCCGCAGTGCAATCCCAGATCCAGGTAACGCGGCAAGCTACCGTCGGGGGCGGGCCGTTCCTGGCAAAACACCAGCCCAAGGCCGGGATAGGCGGCGAAACCCTTGCCGCTGGCGCCGCTGGCGAGCCAGACGCCGTTGAGGTCAACCGGCGTGGCAGCGATGCTGCTGATGCAATCCAGCGCGAGACGCGTACTGTGCTTGCCGCACAGGGCTTTGAGGCGCGGCAGGTCAACCAGGGCGCCGGTGGACGTTTCGCAGTGCACCGTCCAGAGCCAGCCGCCGGGATTGGCGGCCAGCGCCCGCCCGATGCACTTGTAGTCCAGCGACTCGCCCCATTCGTGCTGCACCGGGACGTATTCCAGACCCAGCCGGTCGGCGTGATCGAGGAGGCGTTCGCCGAACTCGCCGGCGGTTACGATTACGCCCGGAGCGTTGAGGCGGGATAGCTGCGCCGCGACCACGTCATTGGCCAGCGTGCCGGAGCCGACCATCACCGCGCAGTGGTTGGCGTTGGTCAAAGTGCAAAGGCGTTGCCGGACCTCGCGCATGAGCGCCTGAAATTCGGGCGAGCGATGGGAGAGCGGCGGATGTTGGAATGCCTGTACCACCTCCGCCGGCATGGCAACCGGGCCGGGGGTCAGGATCACCGGCTCATCTGGCGGCGCGTCCACGTTCTCGTGGAATTTGCCGGAGAACTCCGCGCCCACGTTGCCCACGGGCCGGTACATGGGCTGGTACGGCGCGGCATCGTCGCCCACCACCGGGCCGAACGGTATGAAACCGATGTGGCGATACAACGGCTGCTGGGATACGCGGCCCGACATCACCACGTAGTCGTAGCCGCCCTCCTGGCAGTATCGCGCCATCATGGTGAGCAGGCCGGGCAGCACGCGGGTGCGACGCAGGTCGGGCCGCACCGCCAGCAGGCGGATCTCGCAGACTTTGGCGCCCTCGGCCTGGGGCAGGTAGTCTTCCAGGCGGCCGAGCTTCTGGTCAAGGGAAAAAGGGCGGCGGTCGCGGGCGCAGATCATGCCCAGCAGGTCCGAGCCGCGGCGGCAGATGAAGTAAGTATTCTCCTCGTGGAACTGGTCCACCAGGAGATGGTCGTCGTTGGTCGGATGCTGGGGCACCTCCTCCACGAAGGAGGCGTAGTTCAGCTGGTAAATCTCCTCGAATTCCCAGGGCTCGGTGGCCTGCTTGAAAACCAGGCCGGAACCGTTGGCGCCGGAATCATCGCCATGCCGACCATTGGCAGACGAGCGATCATGAGTCGCCGAAGCATTGGGCGGAGCGCCGGGTTTCGAGGTATGTCGTGTGATTTCCGTCATCAGCAACTTGTCGTGGATCGTTGGCTGAGATTGGCCCGGAAACTCCAACTGCCGGTGTCGCACATTATACTAACCCCGCCGGCCCGACAGTACATAACGTATTTGCGGGTTTGCCACAATAGTCGTGATGCACGCCTTATCTGGGTTGCGTTATAATGCGAGCAACTTAGAAACTCTCATTTCCAGTTCAGGGAGGTAATGGCATGGCTTACACACCGAAACAGTTGGGCCATCTGGTCATCAAGGTCCGCGACATCGAGCGCAGCGTTGATTTTTACACCAACGTGCTGGGCCTCACGGTGATGACGGGGCGACCGGGCGGAATGACGTTCCTGTCCGCCGACACCACGATGTCCCACGAGCTGGCCCTGATTCCGCTGGGCATGGACGCTCCCGGCCCCGAGGACCGGCGGGTCGGCATGGCCCACATGGCATGGCAGATGAACTCCTTCCGCGACCTGAAGGAACTGTACCAGCGGTGCAAGGACCACAACGTCAAGTTCAAGAGGCTGGGCGATCACGGCATCTCCATGGGCGTGTACATCTATGACCCCGACGACAACGAGATCGAGATTTACTACGAATCTCCCGAGTCGGAATGGGGCAACAAGGACGGGTTCCTGTTCGAGGGCAACTTCCCCTGGCAGCTCGACCCCATCGAGGAGCCGGAGCCGGCGGCCGTTGGCGACGACGACTAAACCGCGTCCGCAACATACGCAGACCATCTTGGGGGCGAATTATCATTCGCCCCTACCTGTATGGGGAAAAGCCACACCAGCATGACTACGCCTCTACCACCACCGGACGAGCCCGACATTAATGAAGTGCTCATCGATTACCTTGAAGCAGCAAGCGCAGCGCACCGGGAGGCATCGTTTCACTTCGAGGCCGCATTGCCGCAGCTCAACTTGGGAATTGAGTTGCACCGGCAGAGCAGCGACATAATGCGCGAAGCCGACGTTGTATCGGACGAAGCTACGGAAATGCTGCTGGAGGCCATTGCCCTTGTGCAGGAAAATCCACAAGGCAACATAGTCAGAGCGATGGGATTGGCGGCGCAGGCTACGGCAGCCTCACGCCGGGCACGGGTCATATCAAGTCAATCTTACGAACTCACCCAACAGGCCGCCTCCGAAATCACGCAGGGAATGACGGTTTGGAGCGAAGGTTCGCGATTATTGCGGGAAGGATTGGAACAGGCTACCACCCTGCTGCAAGCCTCTCGTCGCCGGCAAACCAACGGGGGCAGGCCGGATGCGCCGGCTGCCTAGCATAGCAACCCTTTGCTTACGCAGCGGCAAGCGGCTGACACCGGCTACGACTACATCATCATCGGCAGCGGTATTGCCGGGCTGAACACCGCGCTGCTGGCCGCCGAGCATGGCAGCGTCCTGGTGATCACCAAGGAACGTATCGACGATTGCAACAGCCGCTACGCACAGGGCGGCATCGCGGCGGCGGTCGGGCCGGGCGACTCGGCGGCCCTGCACCAGCGGGATACCCTGGAGGCCGGCGCCGGCCTGTGTGATCCTGACGCCGTGGCCGTGCTTACCGGGCAGGGGCCCAATAGCATCGCCGGCTTGATACGGTGGGGCGTCCCGTTCGACACGATGCATGGGCAGATCGCCCTGGGACGTGAGGGCGCTCACAGCATGCCGCGCATCCTTCACGCCGGCGGCGACGCCACGGGCCAGCACATCGAGAACACGCTGGCCGAGCGGGTGCGGTCGAATGAGGGCATCACGGTGCTGGAGTACACCCATGCCATCCGCATCTGCGTGGAAGAAGGCGTCGCGTCCGGCGTGGAGGTGATGGAATCCGACACGGGCGAACGGCGCATAGTCAGCGGTGGAGTCGTGATCATCGCCTCGGGCGGCGCGGGCCAACTGTACCGGTACACCACCAACCCGCAGGTTGCCACCGGCGATGGCGTCGCGCTGGCGTTCCTGGCCGGCGCGGACGTGATGGACATGGAGTTCTACCAGTTCCATCCCACCGCTCTGTGGCTGGAGGGCGCGCCCACGTTCCTGCTGTCGGAGGCCATGCGCGGCGAGGGCGCGGTCCTGCGCAATGCTGATGGGCAGCCGTTCATGGCAAACTACCACCCGATGGCCGATCTCGCGCCCCGCGACGTGGTATCGAGAGCCATCGCCGCCGAGATGGAACGTGCGGATGGACAGCCAACCTTGCTGGACATATCACACCTGCCGGCGGCCACCGTTTCCAGCCGCTTCCCCACCATCTATGCCGAGTGCCGGCGGTACGGGCTGGACATCACGCGGGATCCGATTCCCGTCGCGCCGGCCGCGCACTACATGATGGGCGGCATCTGCATCGACACCTGGGGCCGCACCAACATCGCCGGCCTGTACGCCTGTGGTGAGGCGGCGTGCGCGGCGGTGCATGGAGCCAATCGCCTGGCCAGCAACTCGCTGCTGGACACGCTGGTGTTCTCGCGCCGCCTGGTGGACGCCACGCTGGGCAACGCTCCGGACTACTCGCCGGACGACGGGGACAACCTCCGCATCCCGTTGGCGGATCGGGCGATGGTCTGCGCTACGGTGCCGGAGCGGGGCCGCGAAAACCTGCAGGACCTGATGTGGCGCAACGCCGGCATCACCCGCAACGGCACTCGCCTGCTGCTGTCCGCGCGCATTCTGAACCTGTGGCAGCGCACCATGCCCATGCCGGAGACCGCCGCCGACTATGAACTGCGCAACATGCTGGTGGTGTCCCGCCTCATCGTCGAGGCCGCCCTACAGCGTCGCGAGAGCCGCGGCGCGCACCACCGCGAGGACTTCCCGGATCAGTCGGACGAGTGGCGGCGGCATGTAGTGGTGGAGCTGGGGTAGAGTGGTTGGTAAGAATCCGGCCGGGCAATGATTTGGTATGTCAATGTAGGCGAAAGGCTCCGGAAGCGGTCAGGACCGTTGCCAGTCGAAGCGTGCTCCGAGGTCGCGCAACATATCAAAAGTGTTGGTGCGCCGGATACCGAACTGATCACATAGATTCGGCAGGGGCACCCTGCGCTTTGCGTCAGGCGCGGATACTTCGTTGGTGACGACGACCGTGTCGTTAGTCATGCAGTACGCAGCGAGCCAGCCATCAGCTCCACGAGCGAAATCAACACGTGCTGTGGGGGTGAATTGGGGATTTTCCTGTACCCAATCCATAAGTTGACGGTAAGAATCGACGATGGGCTGAGTTGCGGTGGTGGGAAAATAATCATTAGCGGTCTGTTGTACCCATGTAGCCAGCTCAGCTGGCGAAAGCACTTCGTCGTACACGCGGTCGACGATCACGAGTTGACCATTTGCAATTCTATCATCGAGAAGAGCCCAGAACCCGGGACAGATGTCGGGTGCGTAGTAATGATGGTGCGCCGTCATCAGGACATTGGCATCTAGAGCATATCGCGGCCCACCTAGAGTTGTCATATGCTGATACCCATTTTTTCAGGCATCTCCGCGAAGCTGGTTCCATTTAAGCCGGTAAGGTTACATGCTTCGCGGTATGGTAACCGCCCCGCCCTAACGGCGCGAACCACCGCAGAAGCAAAACGCATCCCAATGCGCCAGCGTTGGGTGTTCCAAAAATCGCCTCCGCTTCCCGCCATTTGGTTACGATTTCCTTGAGACTTGTAATGTTGGTAGAAACCAAAGAAGTCGTCCCGTTCGATCAAATCCATGTCCAAAGCTCTGCGTGCCGCTACGATTCGGCTGACCTTGAAATGCCGAGCCGTTTGTTGGTAAGGGTCCGGCGAGTTCGCCACAAGGGGCCAGAACTCAAGGAATTTGGCTTCCGGTACTAGGAATTCCGCAGCGACCTTGTCGCAAAATTGTTCGACACTGTGCTCAGATGGGATCAATGAGTCGAATGCCGAAACACCTTCCTCCCCAATGAATAGATGGGCTAGTTCATGGGCCAACGTGAACATCTGCGCCGCTTTGTAATCAGCGTTGTTGATGAAGATGAGCGGGGCGTACTCATCCACCAGGGCAAAACCTTGGAATTCGTCGGGATCCAGTTTTCTGCTGGTATTGTTGTCCACCACCCCGTTGAAAACCACCATTATGCCCGCGCTTTCGATAACGTCTCGGAGATATGAAAGGGCATTGGACCAGGTAGGTGATGATGAAGCCCAGCCCTGGGAAAGCGCAAGGGCATTGCGCATTGCGTCGGCCATGGCACCGAGGTTGCTATCGCGTCGGAAGGCGCTCACGAATGCCAGGGGTTCTGCGCCAGTGTCGATCATTTCATCCCGCATCCAGTCCTGGCGATGTTGCATGGAGTACACGGTTTCCAAGAGATTCAGACTGGGGCGAGTAGGAGTGCCATTGGTGCGTGTCCGAAAGTCCGTGATAGGAAGCGGTTCAACCGGCGGGAAGGAAAGGAACAAATACCCCAAAGGGGTGTGGGTAGCATGGGCCACGCGTTCTGCCCAGTCCATACTGATCCGACCGGAGTTTTCCCATTCAAGCACCCGATCGGTGATCAGATGGACTTTGTGCGCCAATTCATCTGGCGTAAGGTCAGCACGCTCTCGCGCCCAACGCAATACGTCGGGTTGCAATTGCAGCGTTTCGCGTTGAGCTGTCATCGGTCGCGCCATCCTCAAGTGATGGTAGCCACATGCGTGACACTACGTCAAATCGACGTCATTTGATGACACCGGCTGGTTGGCGGCGTAAGAGCCTGATACGCCAGAGGGCATCTATCCCGCGTCGATCAGCCCTTGCAGGCCAGCCCTGCCGATGCCGGTCTGCTTGGGGCCGAGGATTGCGCCCAGCGTTCCGTTCGGCAGCGGGGCGGATTTGTCTGGGATCACGGTCGTGCGTGGGCGCGCTTCGCCGGGGAATTGCTTGTAAAAGAAAATGCCGTGATTGGCACGGCGTCCGCGTATCCACCCGTCCTGCTCCAGCAGGCGCATCAACTCACGCCCCGATATATTCAAGATCGCTACCTACGGCAACGGAGAACCCGGCCTGCTCCGGTTGACGAACCGGGCGGATGGGAACTTCATTGTCGGCCAGGTATCCCCGGATGTCGGTGATCCGCTCGACCTCGTTCAGTTGCAGCTGCACCGCTTCCTGGGTTTCGATACGGGCCTGGTCCAAAGTATCCGCGAATGCTGACGTGCCCAGCTCGTCGCAGATGCCCACCCATTGCTCTTCCTCCTGGCTGTAGGTACAGGTGAGGGTGATAGCAAAATCCAGGGAACCCCGGGCGTCGCTGTGAAATACCTGGATAGTTTCTCGGGCGGTTTCAGCCATGATCCAGCCTCGAAGTAGCAATCTACGGTCATTGTAGCGCAGATCGGGCTCGGAAGAATTTTCGACCGGTGACACCGCGCCGTTGACCCTCCCTCGACCCTCGCGATAATCTGAACTAAATCACACGAAACAACTGCCGGTGGGACTGACCTGATGCCGGGTCGGTCCTGCCGGCTTTTTGCTGGTCTCAGCGGACTGATTCGTCGTCGCGCCGGCGCGATCTGCAAGGAGGTTGCGATGATGAATGACGGCCGGTGGGCCGACTCTGTACACAGCCGGGCCGCTCTGCTCCGCGCGTTGGCCGCCTGCGCTCGTGGCGTCGGCGACGCGCCGATGGTGTGCAAGTGGGGAACGCTGACGGATGCTGCTGTGGGCGATCAGCGGATCAGCGCGTTGGGCGTCGGGGATCACCCTCACCCTGACCCTCTCCCATCAAGGGAGAGGGGATTGGAAAAGAACGCGGACACGCTGACCTTCGTGGCATCCACGGGCGCGGTGGACCGCCACGGCGACACCGTCGCTCCGGAGGGCTGGCGGCTGGACGCCTACCGCGAGAACCCGGTGGTGCTGTGGGCTCACGACTACCGCCGTCCCGCCATTGGTCGGGCGCAGTCGGTCTGGCGGGACGGCGCGGCGCTGCTGGCCCGGCTGGAGTTCGCAGGCACCGAGTTCGCCCGGGAAGTGGAGGGCCTGTACCGCCAAGGCTACCAGCAGGGCGTGTCGGTAGGATTCCGCCCGCTGCGGTTCGAGGAACGGCGCGACGCCCGCACCGGCGCGTTCCTGGGCATCCGGTTCCTGGAGCAGGAGCTGCTGGAGATCAGCGCGGTGCCGGTGCCCGCCAACCGCGGCGCGTTGATGGCTGCCCTCACCCCAACCCCTCTCCCTCGGTGGGGAGAGGGGCTTGCCGATGAGGTGGTCGGGATACTGCGTCAACTACGTGTGTAGGGGCGAGGCATGCCTCGCCCCTACCGCGCCTGGAGCCAACGCATTTGGAAAACGTACCAACACTGATTGCAAAGGAGTTTGCAAGTTTATGACCCTATCAACATGGGAACTGGAAACCATTAAGAACGAAGTGGCCGAAGTGCGCGACTTCTACCGTCAAAGGCTGGACGCGGACATTCCGCCGCTGCGCGAAGAGATCGATCGGTTGAGCCGCACGGTAGGCGATCTCACCGAGAAGCAGCGGGCCGGCGAGCGCCAGGCGATGCTGGCGCGGTATGGCAATGCCGGCGACCGTCCCCGCGTGCCCTTCGGCAAATACCAGGGCATGGATGCGCTGGACCTGGCCTGCGTCCGCAGCGTCCTGGCGTCGCAACAGCGCGAGCCGGGCGATGCCAACCCATCCGCCCACGGCGGACTGGCCGACTGGCAGGCGAACCTCAAAGCCGCCATGGACAGCACCACTGCCGGCAGCGGCGACGAACTGGTCGCCACCAGCGAGGCCGCCGCCCTTTGGGCCGACATCAACATCGATACACACGTCGCGTCGCTGTTCACGCGGGTGGACATGCCCACCAACCCCTTCGAGATCCCGCTGCAGCTCGGCAACGTGTCCTGGTACCCGGGCGTCGAGAACACCGCTACAACCGATACGGCTTTGACTACCGCGCGGCAGACCCTCACGGCGCGGGAACTGGTGGCCGAGGTGCCCTGGTCGCTGACACTGGACGAGGACGCGGTGATCGCCATGGCCTCGGAGGTACGCAGCACGCTGGTGCGCAACGCCGTCGAGGTCATCGACGACGTGCTGCTGAACGCCGACACGACCGCGCAGAACAACATCAACGCCGACGACGCGACCATCGCCGCGTCCACGGCGGGCAAGGCTCACTGGCTGCTGGGATTCGACGGGCTGTTGCACCTGCCGCTGGTGGACAACGCCGCCCAGAGCAACGACCACGGCGCCGCGCCCACCGCCGACATGTTCAACGAGGCGCGCGGCCTGCTGGGCAAGTACGGCGTGCGCCCGTCGGAGTTGGCCTACGTTGCCGACGTGGGTACCTACATCAAGTCCCTGGGCATCGACGAGTTCCGCACGCTGGACAAGCTGGGGCCCCAGGCCACGCTGCTCAACGGACAACTGGCCCAGGTGGACGGCATCCCCGTCGTCGTGTCCGAGCAGATGGCGAAGTCGGACGCCGACGGGAAGGTGACCGACGGCGGCAACACCAACACCAAGGGCCGCCTGCTGGTGGTGAACCGCACCCAGTGGCGTCTTGGATTCCGCCGCGAGCTGATGATCGAGACCACGCGGGACATCCAGAAGCGGCAGAACATCATGGTGGTGAGCATGCGGTTGGCCTTTATGGAACGGTCCGGCGATCGGTCCAAGGCCACCCATACCGCGCTGCAATACAACATCACGGTGTAGCTGAGCGTCCAAACCCGAACGTTCCCTCTCCCTTGATGGGAGAGGGTCAGGGTGAGGGTGAAAACCCCTGCAAAAACCCCCTCACCCCAGCCCTCTCCCGCCAGGGGAGAGGGAGGAAATGGAGGAATCTGAATGGCAAATGCTTACGCGGATCTGGCGACGCTGAAGTCGCCGGCGGTCCTGAACGTGCCGGACGACGCTCACGACGCCCGGTTGCTGGATATGCTGGAGGCAGCATCCCGCTGGATCGACGGCTACTGCGGGCGGCAGTTTTTCGCGACCCACGGCGAGCGCCGGTTCGACGGGACAGGAAAGGCGTCGCTGACGGTGCCCGACGTGGTGTCGGCCAGCGAGGTGCGGGTGCGGGAAGCGTCGGGCCAGTGGGTTGCCTGGCCGTCCGGCGACTGGCTGCTGTACCCGCTGAACGCCGCGCCCACCACGCCGGGTGGCCGCCCCTACACCCGCGTCATGCTGGCGTCGGGCACGTATCGCCGGCTCCCGTTGAGCCGAGCCGGCGTGGCGGTCAGCGGCATCTGGGGATACGGCGACGTGCGCGAGGATGCGGGATTGCAGGTGGGCGGAAATGTGGAAATCACCGCCGGAGATACCGCGCTGCCACTAACGGCCGGCGACGGCGCGATTGCATTGTCTGCCGGCCACACCATCCGCATCGACCACGAGCAACTGTACGTCGAAGGTGTCGCATATGACGGCCAGGGCGCGTTGACGCTCACGGTGCGGCGCGGGATGAACGGCACGGAAGCGGCCACCCACTCCGTCGCCACTCCCATCTCGCTGTATCGCTATCCCAAAGGTGTATCCGAGGCGTGCCTGCTGCAGGCCGCCGTCTGGTGGCGGGAGAGGTTGGTGGGACCTTTCCGGCCGCCGGATGGCGATGGTGGGGGAGATGTTGGCGGCGTCTCTCCCGCCGTGCGAACCCTGCTTGCCCCGTATCGCCGCCGCAACGCCGCGCTGGGGGTGTGAGTATGACCGGATACGCCAGCACGGGCCGCAGCTACGTCGCCGTTGCGGACGCCGGCGGCACGCTCAGAGACCTGTCGCCATGGGTCGAACGCGCCGGCCCTTTGGGGTTGGAGTTCGCCGGGCGGGACGTCACCGGTGTGAACGACACCGCAGCGCGTACGGTGGCCGGCCCGCCCGCGGCGCAGGAATTCACGGTATCCGGACGTTGGGACGATGCGCCGGACATCGGCCCGGATGCCGTGCTGTCCGGCGTGGTGGGTCGCTCGGTTGCGGTGGAGTACGGGCCCGTGGGCAACGCACCGGACCAACGGCGCGTGTCGGGGACGTTCGTGTGCCTGTCCTATCGCATCAGCAGCCGGTCCGGCGAGCCGGTGCGGTTCGAAGCAACGTTCCGGCAGGACGGGCCGGTGGAGCTCGGGGTTTGGTGACGGCGGGGGATCAGTCCGCGGCCGCAACTTCCTCCGCGGGAACGATCACCACCTGGCCGGCGTCGTTGTGGTGGTGGCGCATCAACAAGTCAATGCGGGAGTTGAGGTTGATTAACATTCCCCTGGCTTCACCGAGTTGCTCGCGGAGGTTCCCAATTTGATCCTCAATCCTTTCCACTCTGGGAATGAGGCTTTTGAGTTCTCCAATGTCACGCGACTGCCGTAACTGAATGCCAATGAGAGTAACCAGCAGCAGACAGATGAACGCCAAGAAGCCGTAGAGGATGTAGAGCTCATTGGGAGTCATGTCACGTGTTTCCTCGGTGATTGACGACACGATTATGGCATGGGCGATGCGCGGCTGCAATTGACGGAGGGAAAAGTGGCAAACAATATAGCGCCGCCGGCCCTGCGGTGGCAGGTTTGGGTTGACTGGGCCGGGGACGGTTCCTGGGTTCAGGAAACTGCGGGCGTCTCCGCCGACGTGCTGGGTCTGCGCTGGCGATGGGGGAGGCGCGGGTTGCCGGTTCCCGAGTTCGCGCCGCCGGCCCAACTGGAGCTAACTTTCAGGAACGATAATCACCACTACACTCCCGGCAATGACAACGGGCCATTGGGAAGCAACGTCCAGAGCGGTCGGACGATCTGGCTGCGCGCCAGCCGGGTCCACGACGATTTCGCAACCGACAACGGAGCATCGGCTGATCTGGACGGGCGCACCATAGCAGTAGGAGATGTGCGTTGGGAAGTGTCCGCGGTCCCCGGCAACGGCTTTTCCGCGTTGGACGGGGTCGTGATGGGTGAGGGCGGAGGCTGGCCTCCGTCGGACGCGGTGGCGCTGCTGGACACCGGCGATCCGTTGGCGACCCTGATGGTCCGGTACCGGCGGGGCAGCAGTGGCCAGGGCGGGTTCGTCCTGCGTTGCGCCGCGCGCGACGACTGCCTGCGCCTCCGGTTCGCCAACGACGCCACCATCCTGGAACGGGTGTCGGGGCGTATCGCCACCAGGCTTGAAGACGGGGCGGCGTTGGATGCCGGAGCGTGGTACGACCTCGAGATCCAGCAGTCCGCCAACAGCGTGCGCGTTTATGCCGTCAAACTCGGGCAGGCGGGCTCCCATCGGAGCGAAATTCTGGCGGCCACGGACATAGCCGACCCGCCGGATTCCACGCGGCATGGCCTGTGGCATGGGTTCCGCAGTTCCCAGGACAGTTGGGCGGAGTTCGCGGTTGGCCGTAGCCTGTTCACCGGGCACATCACCCGCATCGCCCCCGATTTTGACGCCGGCGTGTGTGCCATCACCGCCGCCGACACGATGCAGCGTTTGGAGACGGTGCCCCTGCATCGGGCGCTGGCCGGTGGCCTCATGCGCTCCGGCGATGTGGCGGCGGCGATTCTGGATTGGGCCGGCCTGTCGCCCGATGAATACGCGGTTGATGACGTACGGCCGCTGCTGACCGGTGGCCCACGCTCGGTGTGGGATGTGTCCGCCGCCCGCGCCCTGCGCCGGCTGCAACGTGAGGAGCACGGTTTCATCTACGCCGATGGTCTGGGGCGCGTCCGATTGGAAGTCGCGCCCCGTCGATCCGAAATCCGGGGCCACCAGGATCCGGTATCCCTGGCGAGATTCTCCGTTGGGGACACCGCCGACTCTACCGGCCCGTACGCAAGCGTCATTCGCCGAGACGATGGAGCGGCCTCCGTGGAGGATTCGGTCACGTTCCGCTACCGCCGTTCGTCGGATGTGGGTCGCCAGCAGGTGTGGCGCTTGAACGAGCCGTTGGAGATTCCCGGCGACGGCGATCTGCTGATCCTGGCGGCCACGGACACCTGGGATGTGATCGCCGGAATTGCTGCGCCCGTGGCCGGAACGGACTACGCCGCAACCGATGACGCCGCCGGCGTCGGCGCGGACGTTACCGACGATATAACCATCCAGTTGCTCACGGAGGCGGAATCTGGCATCGCCGGTCGGGGACAGGCCGTGCGGATCGGCAATGGCGGGTCCAACCCCGCCTACCTTCAGACCCTGAACCTGTACGCCGACCACTGCTGGCGCACGCAGACTTCCAACGCCGTGCGCGCCCGGTCCTCGGTGTCCACGCCGGGACTGGAAACCGGAAACGGACGGTTGGTCAACTGTCGGTACGTCGACAACTACGCGGCGGCACAGGGCGCGGCCGAGGCCCGGCTGGCCGAGCGTTCCACTACGCGGCCCCACCTCGAAGTGGCGCTCCCATTGTCGGGTCTCAAGAATGCGCGGGCCGCCATCGAGACGGAGCTGTCCGACGTGGTGGCGGTGCGGGCCGAGACCCAGGGCATCACCGGCGCCTGGCTCCTGGAGGGCATGGAGATTGGCGTAGATGGTGCAAACGACGAGGCGCGGTGGTGGCTGACTGGGGTGTGATGTGAGATGGAAGCATCTACCTTATCGGCAATTGGTGGCATAAAGTAAAATAAGCTCAGCGGTTATTGGCGAAACGTGCAATAAAAGGTGACATATCCATGGAACGGGGGCCAATTGGCCGGTACGACATTCGAGTGGTTGGCGGTGAACGCATCAATGCCTTCGTACCTGATGGGTTGCCGCCGGACCCGCCTCTAGAGCTGGACGGAGAGTTCCTGCAATCTCTGGAAGCGGCATCTTTCGCTCTGGGAGGCCTTAATGCCACGGCTGCGTTGATACCGGATAAAGCCCTTTTCATCTACGCCTACGTGCGCAAGGAAGCTGTCCTGTCTTCGCAGATTGAGGGTTCCCGGTCATCGTTGGCAGACCTCTTGTTGTCTGAGCTGGACGAAGCGCCAGGCGTTCCCATCGACGACATAACCGAAGTATCCAACTATGTCGCCGCGTTGGAACACGGGCTCGAACGGATGCGAAATGGATTTCCACTGTCGAATCGGCTGATCCGGGAAATGCACGCCATACTGCTGTCCAGCGGACGGGGCAGCCAGCTGCATCCCGGAGAATTCCGCACATCTCAGAATTGGATTGGCGGGCGTCGTCCCGGTGATGCCGACTTTGTGCCGCCGCCACTTCACGAGGTCGCCGGTTGTATGGGCAAGTTGGAGGATTTCATCCATACCATTGACGACGGTATGCCAACGCTGCTGCGCGCGGGGCTGGCACACTTGCAGTTTGAAACCATCCATCCGTTTCTCGATGGCAACGGGCGTGTGGGACGCTTGCTCATTACCCTTATGCTCTGCCACGCTGGAGCCCTTCAAGAACCGTTGTTGTACCTGAGCCTGTACTTCAAACAGCATCGTTCAGTCTATTATCAGATGCTCGATCGGGTACGCCAAACCGGTGATTGGGAACGTTGGCTGGCTTATTTTCTGGATGGGGTGAGAGAAACGGCGCAAGGGGCAGTCTCCACGTCCGTGCGTTTGTCTCAGATGTTCGAATCGGACCGCAGCCGAGTGCAACAAACCGGGCGTCGAACCGCTTCAGCGTTGCAGATATACCAGACCATCAAGGAACACCCCATACTGTCGCTATCGGATGCCGCCGAAATTACAGGGTTGTCGTTTCGTACCACGTCGAGTGTGATGGAAATGTTGGTCGAACTGGGTATCGTGCGCGAAATTACCGGCCAGCGCCGCAACCGTCTCTTCGCCTACGATCAGTACCTCTCCATCCTCAGCGAGGGCACTGAGCCGCTGTAGCCCGGGCGTTTGGGCAGGGCCCCTGTGGTATCATCGTCGCTGCAAATTCCCCGTTCGGCCGCTCGCCGGCCAGCTTTTTGAGGTGCCACTGTGCCTGCTAATGACACTGTTTACGACGTTATCGTTGTCGGGGCCGGCAACGCCGCCCTGTCCGCCGCCATCGCCGCCCGCGAGCAGACCCAATCGGTGCTCGTGGTCGAGAAAGCCCCCGAGTATTTCCGAGGCGGCAACACCTACTTCACCGGCGGCATCATCCGCTTCGCCTACAACGGCCTGGACGACATCAAGGGCCTGATTCCCGACATGTCGGAGACCGAGGCCAACTCCATCGAGGTGGGCCAGTACACCGAGAACCAGTTCTACGACGATATGATGCGCGTCACACATGGCCTGTCCGATCCCGAGCTGGCCGAGATCCTGGTCAGTCATTCGTACCCCACCATGAAGTGGCTGCAGGAGCACGGCGTCCGGTTCGTCCTGTCCTTCGGGCGGCAGGCATTCCGCGACGGGGACAAGTTCCGCTTCTGGGGCGGCTTGGTCGTCGAGGCCGTGGGCGCCGGCAAGGGCCTGTCCGACCAGCAGTTTGACGTGTGCGAGCGGTTGGGCGTGGAGGTGCGCTACTCCACTGAGGGCGTCTCGCTGATCCAGGACCAGATGGGTCGCGTCGCCGGCCTGCGGGTGAAAGGCCCCGACGGTTTCGAGGACATCGCCGGCCGTGCGGTCGTGCTGGCTGCCGGCGGTTTTGAGGCCAACGCCGAGATGCGCTGCCGCTACCTGGGCCCCGGCTGGGAGACCGTCAAGGTGCGTGGCATCCCCTACAACACCGGCGACGGCATCAAGATGGCCCTCGACGTGGGCGCGCAGAGCTACGGGCACTGGTCGTCCTGCCACGCCGTGGCCTGGGACATGAACGCCCCCACCTTCGGCGACCGCACCGTCACCGAGCTTTTCCAGAAGCACTCGTACCCGTTCGGCATCATGGTGAACATCGACGGCGAGCGGTTCCTGGACGAAGGGGCAGACTTCCGCAACTACACCTACGTCACCTACGGGCGCGCGCTGATGGACCAGCCCCAGGGCCTGTGCTTCCAGGTCTTCGACGAGAAGGTCAAGCACCTGCTGCGCGATGAGTACTGGATTCCGCAGGCCACCACCGCCGAGGCCAACTCCATTGAGGAACTGGCCCGAATGCTGGACATCGACCCCGTCGGATTGGCCAGGACCGTCGAGGAATACAACGCCGCCGTCCGCAAGGACATCCCCTACAACGCCACCGTCAAGGACGGCCGCCGCACCGAGGGCCTGGCGGTGGACAAGACCAACTGGGCCGAGACCATCGACACGCCGCCCTATCGCGGCTGGGCCGTTACTACCGGCATCACATTCACTTTCGGGGGCGTCAAGGTCAACAACCGCGGGCAGGTGGTCACCAACGCCCAGGATCCCATCCCCGGCCTGTACGCCGCCGGCGAGATGGTGGGCGGGCTGTTCTACCACAACTACCCGGGCGGCAGCGGCCTCAGCGCCGGCATGGTCTTCGGCCGCCTGGCCGGCAACAGCGCCGGCGAGGACGCGCTGGCGCTGAAAGACGTGTAGGGGCGGCGATTTGCTCGCTTGCGATGCCGGGGCGACTCATGACTGCCTCGGCATTTCTGCTTGGTCAGCAACCGCGCTGATTTAGCAATATGACATAAAATGCACACTAAACGCTTGACATTCTGGTAGCATTGTGGAAAAGCCTTAAGATGGCACACGACGCCCCAAGTCCGTCGGAGGTGCAACGTGGGAGTGCAGCATACTGCGTTGGCAGTCGCAGACAAGTTAATCCGCCTTTCTGTAGCAGACGAAACACCAATCACTCCCATGCAGGTACAGAAGTTAACCTACTTCTGCCACGCTTGGATGCTGGGGTTGGGACATGGCCCTCTTTTCCAAGATGCGGTTGAGGCGTGGCAGTATGGCCCTGTCGTCAGGGCTGTATATCATGCGCTCAAACACCATAGGGCGAACACGGTTCAGGAACCTGTACTGGAACAGCCTGCGACTTTCACCGAGCGGGAGGAGAATCTGATTCGCGTTGTTTGGAGCCGGTACGGCAAGTTGGACGGGTTGCAGTTATCGCGGATGACGCACGTCGCAGGGTCGCCATGGGACCAAACTCATGAGCGAGACCCTCGGAGCCAAATCATTCATAACCATGTTATCCGTGATTACTATGCAGCGCTGATTGCTGAAAGGAGGGCAGAGGAGGGTACGGGATGAGTTTGGAGTCGTGGTACGGAGGGGATGCTGAGACAGAGCTAGACCTCTGGGGCGAACTCATAGACCCATCCTTTCTGCCATCCGCCCATGATGACCAGATAGCCCAGCGAGAGCAAGAACGTTTGGAGAGTGAGGATTACCAGGACGTTCAAGAAGGAATGGACGAAGAGGCGACGGTTCCCGCAGAACCGACTGATCTGGCAAATCTGCTAGCAAGACTATTGCCTGAAGATATTGAAACCATTATTCGCTTGGTACAGGAAAAACTAGACGAGCGGGAATAACACAGCCTGCTCTCAAACTGTGTATCTAATCATGGTGCATATTGACGGCACTCTGCCGCTGACGTTCACGGATCTGTTCTGTGGCATCGACGGCTTTCACGTAGCCGCTGCTAGGCTGGATATGCAGTGCACGTTCGCCTGTGATATTGAGGACTTGTAATGGGCGCCCACGCCGACACCAACCAAGATGAGGCTGTGGTTCACTTTTACTGCGAACTGTGCAAGTTGTGGCACATTGACAGCGATGATAAGCCGGTAGCGCATTGTTGTCACTGCAACCGTCCCTTGTGCCCAATGTACGACTACGGCTGTGTTAGTTGCGGTCGTTTATTCTGCGACGAAGCCTGCCAAGCTTGTCAGGAGGACGACTGCGACATCATTACATGCATCGACTGCGTTGCCCGGCATCTTGCAAATAGCCACTCACAGGCGGCAGTTGCATTATGACCGACGATGACGCCGCGCGCGCCGTGGCCCAGGAGGGCTTGCGCCATATCGAGGACGCCGTTTTGACGTTGCTGGATCACATCCTGCTGGTCTGGGCAACGCGCAGATTGCGGACTTGTTGGGCCTGCGCTCTTCCATCCGCAACGGTCATCGGAACTACCTGACCTACTCCGTGCTGGGTGGCCTGATGGCCCGCGGCGTAGTAGCGCAAGACCCGCATACCAAGATTTTCACCAGAGCCTGAACGCAATCGCTCAAAACCCTCATGGATCAGTGGTAAACGCGCAATCCGTCACAGCAAAAACGGCGGCCCGATTTCTTCGTCCGGGCGCGGCTCGATGCGCTCGTTTACCAGGTCAACCTTGAACCCCAGATCCTGCAGCAGCTTGTAGCCCACCAACGGCACTGCCGCCGGCACCACGCCGTTGACGAAGCCCGTTCCTTCCAGCATACCGATTCCGACGTAAATCGGCGTGCGCATAATTTTGCCGTCGGCGGTCATCAGAGCAGCGCTGGCGTTGGGTACGGTATCCAGCCCCAAAGCGTCAATGTCGGCCTGCGGGATGCCGACCCACGTCGCGCCGGTATCCACCAGAAAATCGTACTCGCGATTTTCCGACTTGCCGGCGATGCTGCCTCTGGCGTAGGTGACTCCCATAGCGATGACTCCCGCCGTTTTGTTGACGGTAGTATACGGCAACGAACCTTTCAACTTGCGCCCCGCGCCTTGCGGGGCATACAATCGGGCCTACTCGGGGTTCCGGAGCGGTTCCGGGGACGGGGGAAACCATGGCGGCCAATAATCCGGCGCGTTCCGGCATCTTCTACGGGTGGTTCGTTGTTGCCACCTGTATGTTTATCGCGTTCCTCACCATGGGAACGCGCAACGCCTTCGGCGCGTTCGTGGTGCCCATGGAGGCCGAATTCGAGTGGAACCGCACCGTCGTCTCCTGGGCCGCCGCTTTGGGCGCGTTGCTAAATGGCGTAACCCAGCCCTTCATGGGCTACCTGTTCGACCGGGTCGGCGTCCGCATCGTGGTGATGGCCGGCATATGTGTTGTCGGCGCGTCAACGCTGTTGATGGCCGCCACCGGCAGCATCTGGTTCCTCATCGCGGTGTTCGGAGTGGTGTCTGCCATCGGACAGAGCGGCACCTCGCTGACCAACACCGGCGCGACCCTGAGCAAGTGGTTCCGGCGACGTCGCGGCCTGGTCATCGGCCTGAACGCTTCGGGCATGTCCCTGGGCGGCCTGATCATAGTCCCCTTCGCCGCGTACCTGATCAGCCTGATCGATTGGCGGCTGTCGTGGATCGTGCTGGGAGTGATGATCCTGGCGCTGGGTATCCCGCTGGCCTTCGTGTTCCTGCACGACGACCCGGCCAAGAAGGGCCTGACGCCCGACGGCGACCCTGAACCTGCTCCCGGACCCGCTGGGTCTCCGGGCGTGGCTGCCGGTCCGCCGCCGCAGCCGTTGTTCGCCGAGAACTGGCGTCAGGCGTTCAAGTCCTTCCCCATCTGGCAGATGAGTTTCTCGTACTTCATCTGCGGCTCCACCACGTTCATGCTCTCGGTGCACTTCGTGCCCATGGCGGTGGAGGAAGGCATCAACCCGCAGACCGCGGCGTTGATATTTGGCCTGATGTCCGGCCTCAATGCCCTGGGAGCCACGGGGGCCGGCTGGATTTCCGACCGCATCGGTGGCCGCAAGAACTGGCTGGCGGCGGTGTACTTCTGTCGTGGCACGGGGTATGTGATCCTGGTGCTGTCGCTGGTGGTGCCGGGTATTCCGTTGTTGGCCGGTCTGCTCATATTCGCCTTCGTAGCCGGTCTCTCTTGGATCGCCACCGCGCCGCTGACCACGTCGCTCACCGCCGAGGTGTATGGGCTCAAGTCGCTGGCGACCATATCCGGTGTGGCGTTCCTGTTCCACCAACTGGGCGGATTCAGCAGCGTGCTGCTGGCCGGCTACCTGCGCGAGATGACCGGCAACTACGTGCTGGCATTCTGCATCGCCGCCGTCTTGCTGTACCCCGCCGCAATCAGCGCGTTTACCATACGCGAGCGACGCTACTCAGTGCGCTACCAGCCGGCGCCGGCGGTAAGCGCCGCCGCAGATTAGGCGGATCTATCGCTGCCGGCAAGAGGGGTTGACCATGACCATCACCGAAAAACTGCGCACGGGAACCCGGATGTCCCTCGACGAGTTTCTGGCCTTGGGAGAGACCGACGGCAAGTGGGAACTTGACGATGGAGTGCTTTATATAATGGCGTCAGGTACACCAGAGCACCAGTTTTTGGAGCTCGAGTTTTCCCGCCGAATTTTAGATCATCTGGACGTATTTGATCAGCCGCCAGCTCATCTCTACACTGAAATGACCACCATATTGTCGCGGGAACTGCAACGCGCTCCCGAACCGGACATCGTCATTATCCTCAATGAGCGCCGGGACATCGTGAGCCGCGCCCGCGTCGAGGCTCCGCCCGACATCGTGGTGGAAATACTGTCCACTGACCGCAATCGGGATCTGGTACGCAAGCGGCAGATTTACGCCGAGGCCGGTGTTCTGGAATACTGGCCGATAGACCCGCGCAACGACACGGTGACCCAACTGGAGTTACGCGACGGCGAGTACGTGGAGCGGGCCGTGCTTACCGCCGGCGACACTCTTACCACGCCGCTGCTGTCCGGTCTGGAGATACCGCTGGCCGATATATTCCAGCACCGTCGCCGGCCGGCGCGGGACGAGTAATCCCCGCTCACGCGTACCCGGTTTGGTAGCGTTGAATGGGGAAGAGGTTAGCAGGCGGATCGGGAGTGGCGAGGTAGTATTCGTAGCCCAGATGCAGGATGCCCAACCTCCCACGAGA
>DAOUJD010000023.1:0-26253 GCA_034423115.1 Dehalococcoidia bacterium
GGCCTCCCTCCCCGATTCAGTTCGGGGGTAAGACTGCAGCGAGACTAGCTGCTTGATAGGCCGGATGTGTAAGGCTGGTAACAGCTTCAGCAAACCGGTACTAACCAGTCGAGAGATTTGACCCACGCCAGGAGCTTCAAATTCCTGGCTCGGTTCTCGACAAAATAGTTCAGACTTCCTATTTCAGTGTTAATCCAAGTATTTCATGGGTTGTGGCAATGGCTCGCTACCAGCGAACCCGGTTCACAGCCTTTGAAAGTAAATGCGGGATCGAGCAGTGGCCCGCCAGGGGCGGATCGGGCTCGTAACCGCTGGAACGATGCGGGGTGGAGCAGTGGCAGCTCGTCGGGCTCATAACCCGAAGGTCGTTGGTTCGAGTCCAACCCCCGCTACCAAAACAACTTGATGCAATTTAGAGACCCCCGGCATGACCGGGGGTCTTTTGCATCAGTTTATCGTTCTCTACCTCAGATCACGCCACGCGCTGCCAAATCCTTCAGGGTTTGCGCTTCAATGCCCAGCAAGTCGCCGTATACCAAGTCGTTGTCGTAACCTACGGGAACCGACCCGCGCCAGATTTTGCCTGGAGTCGCCGAAAACTTGGGTACTATTCCGACTCCTTTCACCGGCCTGCCCAGTTGCTGGTCATCCCATTCGACGTGGACTTCACGGGCCCGGTAGTGCGGGTTCGCGGCCATTTCCCGAGCATCCATGATCTTGCTGCAGCCGACCAGCGCATCGCTGAAAATCTTCACCACCTCGTCTACCGTTCGGTCCAGCACCCAGCCCCGCAGGATTGCGTCGAACTCGATACCCTCAGGCGAGTTCACCTCGCGCCGGGCCACCACCCACTTTTCTTCCTCCGGGTCCAAACCCAACACCCTGCACACCCTGGCGTACACCGCCGGCCCTACGGCGGCGATCACTACCCAACCGTCGCTTGCTTGGAACGTGTCCCAGGGCTGCGCGTTCCCTGCTTTGTTCCCAGCCCGTTCCCGCACCAGCCCAAGCTCGTGGTAAGCCACCATCGTTCCTGACAAAATCCGGTGGACCGCCTCGAACTGGGCGAGGTCGATGACTTGCCCTTCGCCAGTCCGCTGCGCGTGGATGTACGCCGCCAGCGACGACCACAGGCAGAACAGAGCCGTAATGTAGTCCGCCGTCCAGGGCACGGCCCGCGTTGGCGGATCGGGCTCTGGGTTGCCCATCAGGTTCATCATGCCGCCAAACGCCTGAGCCGTGAAATCGTACGAGGCCCGGTCGACGTATTCCGGGTCTCCATTTTGGCCGTACCCGGATATGTGGCAGATCACCAGGCTTGGATTCGCTGCCAGAACCGTAGCGTCATCCAGTCCCCACTTGTCGTAGGTCCGGGCTTTGGAACTCTCCATCCAGATGTCCGACCGCTGAGCCAACTTTAGGAAAATATCACGACCTTCCGGCGTGCTGAAATCCAGGGTGGTGTGGAACATGTTGCGGTGATCCTGAATCCAGGAACTTGCTACTAATTCCCCATCTGGAGCAACAATTGGAAACTCCGCGTGCCGCCAGTCCTCACCCCCCGGCGGCCGTTCGACATGGATCACCTCCGCGCCAACATCCGCCGCCAGCCCAGCGGCTACCGGTTCGGCGACGATGCTGCCGGTCGACAATATGCGTACGCCCTGGAGCGCCCCGAATTGTTCGGTAACCAAAGTGGGTTGCGCCGGCCCCATCCGCGGCCTCCTCGGAAAAAGTGGGTTCTTAGGTGACCCAATATATCAGTATTGTCGCCCTATCCATTCGGTTATAGTCCGACGCGATCTACCGACAAAAATCAGCCCCGGTATTTTCCGGGGCTGCGGTTTGGTGGCCTAATTTGGTGGTCTAAGGGGAATTGCTAGTCTGCGGCGGGTACCACTGATGCCTCCAGGCGATGCACCACTTCGTACGTGTGAAACTCGCCCGGACCCAACAGGAAATCAGGCGGCCCGCCGGCGTGTGCTGAACGGAAAGCATCGCTCCGGGTCCACGTTTGATGGTGTTCCTCAGTATCCCAGTGCGTTACTACCAGGAATTCCTCGTGGTCCGGCGTTTTGTTCATTTTCCAAAGCTCGAAACTGACAAACCCGGGATGGTCCTGCACGGCGCCGCGCGCCTTGAACATGTGCTCAAGGGTATCGCCGTAGCCTGTCTTGACTTTGATCCGGTTGGCCGCGATGAACATATTGGCCTCCTTGTCTTTGCGCAGGTCAGAACACTGAGAGATCAGACGAGGGAAAGATCTGCTAATTGCGGCAGGGTTTCCTCCGCCAGAAGTTTCAACGACCGCAGTCCTTTGGCACGTTGGTCACCCCAGTCGTGGCACAGAATCAAAAGCGTACCGAACCCTCCGGTGTCCTCGTACAATTGGCGGATCTGCGTGGCGCAGTGGTCCGGATCGCCGACGATCCAGAAGTTCTCTAGCATGTATTCGGGAGTCAGGGCCGAATCCGGCAAGTCCGGGGACGTCTTTATTCCGTCCAAACCGCGCAACCCTTGTCCCAGCAACGGCAGGAAATAGTCGGTGAAAGTCTTTGCGGGCGGCCCATCCATTACGTCCGCAACGGCCTGCTCGGTGCTATCGGCGACATATACCTCGCGTGCGATCCGCCAACTGGCACGCGAAACGTTGCGCCCTCCTTTTTCTGCACCCTTGGCGTACGCCTCCCAGTGCATCGGCAAATTGGACGCATGGAGGAAAAAGGTGCTCATCGGCCACCAACCCATCTCGCCAGCCACTTCAAGGGTCTGCGACGCGGGACTGCTGCCCGCGACGGCGATGGGCGGGTGCGGTTTCTGGTACGGCCGCATGTGGAACGCCAGGCCCATCTCTGGGCGCGACGCCGGCAATTTCACGTCGTAGTGTTCGCCCTGGTAGTGAAAATTGCCGGGGTCATCGGTAGTCCACATCTCAACGATGAGTTCGGCCGCCTCGCGCATGAGATTCCGCTGCTGTCCCGATTGCCGATCTAAAGCGAACATTTCGGAATCGGACGGGACACCACCGGAGCCGATACCAAAGAAAAACCTCCCCCGCGCCAGGTGGTCCAGCATCGCCATGCGATGGGCCACCATGATGGGGTCGTGAAATGCCAGCAGCGAAACCCCGGTTCCCATAACCAGGTTTTTCGTCGCACCCAAAGCACGCGCGATGAATAGTTCCGGCGCCGGCATGTTCTCCCACTCTGTGGTGAAATGCTCGCCAATCCATGCCTCAGCGTAGCCGAGTTCGTCGGCGTACGCCATGAGCTCCAGGTCCTCGTCGTAAGTGTCGGCGTGCAGCCGACCTGGCGGATGCAGCGGCATATTGAACAGTCCGAGCTGCACAGATCAACTCCTTGCTAAAGTGATTGGGCGACCCTTCCCAGCAGTTGGATGGTCTGCTCCATATCGTCGGACGGGTCTTCACCCGCGGTGACCGGAGTGACCAGCAATTCATCGATCCCCATGCCCAGCATGGCGACCATGCGCTCACCGACAGTGTCGGCATCGCCAGTCAGCACGGTGGCCTCGATCATTCCGTCGCTCCAAGTTTCCTCTGCAGCTTCCGGGTAACCGGCCGCCGCCCACATCCGCTGGTAAAACGGCAGCCGCGGATAGTTTGACAGTTGCTGTTGTACGGCGAGTCGGGTGGCCCCGGCGTCGGTACTGATGCAAACGGGGGCATGGGCGATCAGTGGGGGCGTTTCACGACCGGCCTGATCCGATCCCTTTCGCATGGCAGGCAGGGCTTTGTCCCTGAGATATACCGCCGGGCTCACCCAGCTGATGGCTCCATCGGCCTCGGCCCCACACAGCTCGAAAGATCCTTCCTGCAAAGCCGACGCCATGACCGGAACGTTGAGCGGCCTCGGGATGCTGGCGTGTGCGGTATATTCCTGGCCGTCGAAATCAACGGATCCTTCCTGCAACAACGCACGGAGAATTTGCAGATACTCGCGCAGGTTGGTGAGCGGCGCTCTCAGTTCGAAACCGAACATTGCCCTCATGGGTGGCCGATGGCTGGGTCCGACGCCAATGCGCAGGCGGCCCGGCGCCAACTGGTCAATAACCTGGGCCTGCTGGGCCACGACAATGGGATGTCTTGGGTAGGTTGGCACTATGGAAGTACCGAAAAGGATGTTGTCGGTTTGCACGGCCGCAGCGGAAAACAATGTGAGCGCATCAAGTCCGGTGCCGCCGGTGGTCAACCAGGTGGCTTGCACTCCGGCGGCCTCTGCGCGCCGCGTCAAATCCAGGGAGGCCTCAGCGTTCGGGGCTCCGGCGTGTATGCCAATGCGTTTGTCGGGCATGGTTCTAACCTCGAAAGGGATTGAGCCAATCGTACCATCGCTCGCCGGTTTTGTAGAGGATATGGAGGAGGCGTTACACCCGAACGAGCGATGCTCTTTAACCCACTCCTTCGGCGTAATCGGTCCCGATGTGCCCGGCGGCCTCGAATGCCGCGTACTCCTCAGCCGAGTATCCCAGTAACTCGCGATAGACGTACTCGTTGTCCTGGCCGAACATCACAGGACCCCGTCGGATGCTCAAAGGCGTTTCCGACAGCTTGTACAGCGGACCGGGATACAAATGCGTTCCACAATCTTCCTGCCATGCTTCTTGGAAGAATCCACGGCTTTGAATGTGTGGGTCGCCGAAGGCATCGGCCTGGTTCATCACCACGCCCGCCGGAATACCTCTGCGCTGCAATTGGTGCATGATCTCGTCGGGGTCTCGTTGCCGGGTCCACTGAGAAATCCGGACATCCATCTCATCCTGTCGTTCACGTCGAGTCGCCCGTTGGGACAAGCCTTCATCAGCGGCCAGATCCGGCGCAGTTATGGCCTCGCACAATGCTGCCCATTGACGGTCATCATAAACGGTAATCACGACCCATCGATTTTCGCCCGCGCATGGATAGCAGTTCTGCAATGCCCAAGGATGACGGTTTCCCTTCGGACCGTGCGTTCTCCCGTTCATCTGGTAGTCCATGTAATATTCGCCAAGGAAAGGAAACACGTTTTCGGCCTGGCCAAGTTCCACCAACTGGCCTTCCCCGGTGCGCTTCCGATGGTGCAACGCGGCCAGCACGGCGAAAGCGCCTTGTGCCCCTGCCGCGGCGTCCGACATCAAGACCGTCGTGTTGTACGAGGGATCTGTGTCCTCATAGCCCCTCAGCATGGTGTGTCCGACAACGCCCTCGATATGAACGCCGTGGGCACGATAATCTCGGTATGGACCGGTGCTCCCGTACGCCGGCATCCTGAGCATGATGATGTCGTCTTTGACCGCTTTGAGCGATTCATAAGAGATGCCCAACTTGTCCATGGTCTCGGTGGGGTTGTTTTCCACCAGGACGTCGCTGACGGCCACCAGTCGGTCGAAAATCTCGCGGCCTCCGGGATCCAGCAAATTCACCGTCATGCTGCGCTTGTTCCGCGCATGCGAGTTGAACATCGGCGAGCGGTTGAACGGGCGCTCCCCGGGCACTCGGCCCGGAGTGCCGCCTGAGTACAACGGAAGGTTGTCGATAACTGCCTGCGTTAGATGGGGTGCCGCGCCGCGGGTCAACGGGACGAACGTTTTCGTCGATTCGACCCTGATTACCTCGGCGCCGAGATCGGCGAGGAATGATCCGCAGTATGGGCCGGCCCAAACCACGGTGATCTCGAGGACTCGCAATCCTTGCAACGGCAGTCGTGTCATCAGGCTCTAGTCCACTTCCGTGTGACCAAGGAGAACGATGCCGGATGCGTACAATTGCTCGATGGCCTCTTCCGGGTAACCGAGTTCGCGAAGGACCGCGCCGGTGTGTTGGCCCAGATGCGGTGCCGTCCTCCGCAATTGCCACGGTGACTCGTTCATGATGAACGGTCGGCCGGGGTAACGAAGCGTACCGGCAGACGGATGATCGCCCTCGGCGAAAACGCCCCTTGAATTGAATGAAGGATCGACATCAAGGTCCGCCATGGTGTTGATGGGGCCCGACAGCACACGGCTATCCTGGGCCGCCTGCCATGCCTCAGCACGGGTCCGTTCGAGAATCCAGGGAAGGAAATACCCGGATTCAAACTCCTCCTGCATTTCCGGATCGCCTTGTGATGCCGGATCTCGCCACCTTTCGTTCGTCAATTCGGGCGGATCCCCGAGCATCGCCACTGCGCGGGGAAAATACATCCGGCTACCGTTGATTTGCAGGTAGCCATCCGAACACGGATACACCGCATTGGGAAACCCGCCGGATCCACCCGAGGCCGGACGATGGCTCAACTCGCCGGTGTACTGATGCGCCAGCAACGCGCTCTGCCTGCGGTCAACCGAACCGAGTTGAGTTTCCAGGATGGAAACGTCGATATGCTGTCCGATAGATTCATCGCTGTGATCGCCCAGATCGAACGCCCCGGCCAGGGCGGCGCCCATGGTCGCCACCGCGGCAACCGCGCCCGCTTGATAGAGGCCCACATTGCCACCCAGTTTGAGCGGTTCCCGGTCCGCCAATCCGGTGGAGTGCATTTCGCCGCCCATGCCGTAGAAGACGATCTCGGAACCACGATAGTCCCGATACGGGCCGGTCTGTCCGAAATTGGAAATGCTGGTGTAAATCAGGTTTGGATTAATGCCGGATAGCTCTTCGTACCCAATGCCCAACCGTGTCGCAACCCCAGGGCGGAAGTTCTCAACGACGATGTCGCTCCACGCCGCCAACTGTCGAACAATTTCGTTCGCTCCCGGCCGTTTCAGATTGATGACCATTCCACGCTTGTTGGTATTCAGATGGAGGAAAAGCCCGCTTTTTTCGGGATCGACCACATCATCAGGGAACGGCCCAACGCGCCGCGCTCCGTCGCCAGAGGGCGGCTCCACTTTGATTACGTCGGCTCCGTAGTCGGCGAGCAACTTCGTACAATAGGGGCCAGCGATATAATGGGTAAAATCCAGGACCCTAAGGCCGGACAGCGCTCCATTTTGCATAGTTCTGTTCCTGCTTTAGCATCCGCCGGCGACTGGTGGTGCGCTACAATTGCACAAATCGCCGATGGGGTCAAACTGACCTTCAGATGCTCGTAACTCCGCTCGGTTTCGCTTATGCCTGCGTTCGAAGTGTCCAAAATATTGCCTTGTCCATTGGACGATGCCTGGGAAGCCGTCGTCGATTTCCCGAGCCGCCCGATACATAACAAACGGTATCGCAGAGCCGACTTGCCGGACGGCCATGATCCGACGCCGGGTCACCGAATCCTTTTTCACATTGGTCGGGACCGATTCACCAGCATCGTCACCACGGCTCAGAAACCTGGCGCCTTTTCACACCGCGCCATTGGGCCGGGGTTCTGGGCCGAATACTCCTACCGCGTACGGATATGCGATGAACTGGATCCCGGGTACACCAATGAGGATTCCGGTTTCGCGTATTTGGGTATCCGGGCGGAATACGGTGGCTGGTTGGGCAGCCTGATCGCCAAGCTCAGGCCAGGCGCATGCCGTAGGTACGTAGAGGACGAAATGGCATCAATTTATTCAGCAGCTGAATCGGTTCGCGCGGAGCCGGTTAGCGCAACCCAGGCCGGATACACTGACACAGAGAGTACCGATGACGAACTCTGAAGCTTCGCCACCTCAGCCGGTCGCTCCACGCCGGGAGCATGTTGTCGCCGCACACGGCGATACCTGGGCGGATCCGTGGTTCTGGTTACGCGAGCAGGACGACCCGGCGACCATGGAATATCTGCACGCGGAAAACGCCTACACCGATGCGTTCCTGGACCCGTTGAAATCATTGCAAGACACTGTCTACGAGGAAATACGGGGGCGCATCAAAGAAGACGACAACACCGTACCCGAGAAAGAAGGCGACTACTATTACTACGTGCGGTACGAGGAAGGCGGCCAGTACCCGATTTACTGCCGAAAACACGGGAGTGAAGAAGGCGCCGAGGAGATTTTGCTGGACGTCAACGCGCTGGCAGAAGGCCATGACTACACGCGCGTTGGCACGTTCGAAAACAGTCCGGATCATCGTTTGATCGCATATGGAGTCGATCACGATGGGTCGGAGCAGTACACCATTCGGGTGGTGAACCTCGAAACCGGCGAAACGCTACCGGACACCATTCCAAACACCTACTACAGCCTCGAATGGTGCAACGACAACCGGAACCTTTACTACTCGGTCCTGGACGAACACCACCGGCCAGTGAGCGTTTACCGGCACACACTGGGGGATGATCCAACGCAGGACCGGCTGGTCTATCACGAAGACGATCCCCGCTTTTTTGTAGGCGTGGGCAAATCCAACTCCGGGAGGTTCATCTACGTCGTTGCGGGCGGCAACAACATGTCCGAGTGGTATTTCCTGGACGCTGACGACCCAGGATCGGATTTGACAATGATCGAACCGAGGGCCGCCGATTTCGAATATGACATAGTCGATCACGGCGATCGCTTTTTCGTCCGCCATAATGGAAACGGGGCCAAGGATTTTGTGGTGGCAACCACTCCGGTTTCGTCGCCCGGCTGGGAAAGTTGGACCGAATTCTTGCCGCATGAACCCGGACGGCCCATACGCGGCATCGACGCGTACCAGGATCATCTGGTGGTCGGTTGCCGTCGGGAGGGATTACCCCAGGTGATGGTGCTGCGCCTCTCCGACGGGGATGTCCACTACATCGAGGGGATCGACGAGGACGATTTCGCGATGTCTCCCCGTTCGGGGCGAGAGTTCGATACAACGTCGCTTAGGTTCGGATACACCTCGCTTAAAACCCCGGCTGCGGTCTACGACTACGACATGGAAACCGGACTGCGAGTGCTCAGAAAGCAGCAGGAAATCCCGTCAGGCTACGACCCGACGAAATACGAAACTCGTCGAATATGGGCAACAGGGAGGGACGGAACCCAAATCCCTATCAGCTTGCTCATGCGACGCGACGCGGTCATAGACGGATCGGCCCCGTTATACCTGTACGGTTACGGCAGTTACGGGTTGACGATGGAGGCCAGCTTTAGCATCTCCGCGTTGAGCCTGGTGGAACGAGGCTTCATTTTCGCCATCGCGCACATCCGGGGCGGCATGGAGATGGGCTGGGACTGGTACGAGAACGGTAAATTGCTGAACAAGCGCAACACGTTCAACGATTTCGTAGACTGCGCCGAACACCTGGTCGCCGAGGGTTACACATCGCGGGGACGCATCGCGGCCGTGGGCGGCAGCGCCGGCGGTATGCTGATGGGCGTGGTTGCCAACGAACGCCCGGACCTTTTTGGTTGTATGGTCGCCCATGTTCCGTTCGTGGATGTCCTGAACACCATGCTGGACGACACCCTGCCGCTCACAACCATGGAGTACAACGAGTGGGGCAACCCCAACGAATCCGAGTATTACCGGTACATCCGGTCCTACTCTCCCTACGACAACGTCACGGAGCAGGACTACCCGCCCCTGCTGGTCACCGCGGGAATCAGCGATCCTCGCGTGACCTATTGGGAGCCGGCCAAGTGGGTGGCCAAGCTGCGGGCATCTCGCACCGACTCCAATCCACTGCTGCTGAAAATCCACATGGATTCAGGGCATGCCGGAGCATCTGGTCGGTTCGAGCGGATCAAGGAAGTGGCTGAGGAATACGCGTTTGTGTTGCACGCGATGGGAATGACCAAAGCCCTGGACGACTAAAGCCCAATGAATTTCCTGGCATTCTCGCCCAGGATCCCCTCCACTTGATCGGACGACAGCGGCAGAGAAGCCAGATAGTCTGATTCAGCGCCCATGTCCACCAGGGGATAATCGGTGCCGAAGCACACTTTGTGGGCCCCGTGTTTCGCGATTATCGCGGTGATGGTCTCCGGAGTGAGTTCCCGAATGGACGGCGGCCATGTAGTGTCCACCAGGACGTTTTCGTGGCCCAACAAGACCCGTTCGGCCTCATCCAGCATGTAGAAGCCGCCCAGATGCAACGCGATCACCTTGAGCCTGGGGAAACGCCGCACGACGTTCATGATCCGTTCCGGGGCCGCGTACAAGGTCGCGTCGGAGGCCTGGTGAGGCAATCGGCCCGAGTGGATCGCCAGGGTCATGTCGTCGCCCAGTTCCTCGTAAACCGGAAACCACTGTGGATCGTCGGGATAGAAACCGTTGATGACGGGGTGCATCTTGATACCTTTGACGCCGTGGTCCCTCAGGTGTCGGATTTCCCCTGCCTTGTCCTCCAGGTCAGGATGCACCGCTCCAAATGGAACGAGCATGTCGTCCGCGATTGAGATAAGCCAATCGTTGGCTCGCCTCACCTGGTCGGCTCGCGCCGCTACACCCAGCACAATCGATTTGTCGACACCCGACTCTCGCATGTGGGCTTTGATTCCCTCCACGGTGTTGGACGCGATGGGCGCAAAACCCAAGTCTGATTCCATGCTGTCCGCGACGGCATCGGCGATGCGGTCCGGCCAAATGTGGGTGTGGACATCAACTCGCATACATTAACCTCCCGGAAGGCCAGCTATAACGGATAGGCGGTAAAATTAGCGTGCTATGATAGTCGACGATCATTCTACCTGAGTAGCGGTACCTGATGATTCGCGAAGCTATATCAGCCGCCACCGCCGGGGCGTCCCTTACGATGGATGACGCCATCGAGGTGATGCGGGAAGTAATGGAAGGGGAAGCAACCCCGGCGCAACTGGGAGCTTACCTGACCGCGCTGGCCTTGAAAGGAGAGACTCCCGAAGAAATCGCCGGATTCGCCACGGTAATGCGGGAAAAATCGCTGCGTGTTGACCCTGGTGGGCCCGCGATAGACACCTGCGGAACTGGAGGCGACCGCAAGGGCACGTTCAACATCTCAACGGCGGCGGCGTTCGTGGTGGCCGGCGCGGGGTTGACGGTCGCGAAGCACGGTAACCGCGCTGCGTCCGGAGACTGCGGGAGCGCCGACGTGCTGGAGGCGCTGGGAGTGCAAATCGAGTTGCCCCCGGATGCAGTGGAGCGGTGTCTGCGAGAAATAGGCATCGGGTTCATGTTCGCTCCCGCCTACCATCCCGCCATGCGGTATGCGGCGCCGGTCCGACGGGAAATCGGAATTCGTACCGTGTTCAACGTTCTGGGGCCCATGACAAATCCGGCCGGCGTTTCCTGCCAACTCATCGGCGTTGGATATCCGGAGGTCGGCGAAAAAATGGCCGAAGCGTTGCGATTGTTCGGCGCCCACCACGCCATCATCGTGCACAGCGATGACGGCATGGACGAAATTTCGCTGGGCAGCGACACCAAGGGATGGGTAGTGCTGGACGGGGCCGTCCAGCCATACGTAGTGCAACCCCGCGAACTGGGCCTACGCAACGCTACTCCGGACGATCTCCGGGGCGGTAACCCCGCGGAAAACGCTGCAACCATGCGCAGGGTCCTGGCCGGTGCCGAGGATGCGATCACGGACGCAGTGGTGCTGAACAGCGGCGCAGCGCTGGTCGCCGGCGATATGGTGGCGACTCTATCGGAAGGAATCGAAATGGCGAAGGGTTCCATCCATGATGGCAAGGCGACTGAGAAGCTCGAAGCTATGATTGCGTTGACGCAAGAGCTGGCTGGAACGGCGGAGTGAAGGAGACGTACGAGATGCCAAGCATCCTGGACAAGATTGTCGCCACCAAGCGGGAGGAACTCAACGAATCAAAGAACCGGGTACCGCTCAGCGCGCTAAACGACTCGATAGCTGCCCGTCCGCCGGCGCTGGATTTCGCGGGCGCCCTTCGTGGTGAAGGCATCAGCCTGATCGCCGAGGTCAAGAAAGCATCTCCGTCCAAGGGTTTGTTGAAGGAAGATTTCCGGCCTCTGGATCTGGCTAGCACTTACGTGGGCAACGGGGCATCCGCGGTATCGGTAATCACCGATGGGCATTTCATGGGGGAACCGGCCCATCTAACCGCCGTCAAAGAGAGCGGCGCATCCGGAAGCGCTCCGGTCCTTCGCAAAGACTTCCTCTTCGACCCTTACCAGGTATATGAGGCACGGGCCATCGGCGCAGACACGTACCTGCTGATCGTCGACATCCTATCCGCGTCGCAACTGTCGGAATTGATAGATTTGGGCCGGTCCCTGGGTATGACGCCGCTGGTGGAAACCCACGACGCTGGGGAAATCGAGACTGCTGTCCAAGCCGGCGCGGAGGTCATTGGCATCAACAACCGGGACCTGCACACGTTCGCGACGGATCTAGCCACCACCGAAGCGTTAGCTCCAGTCATTCCGGCCGGCAAAGTAATTGTCAGCGAAAGCGGTATCAGCACACCCGCGGATCTGGTGCGCCTCCAACCTTACGGAGTTGACGCGGTCCTGGTGGGCGAAGCGCTGGTGACTGCTGACGATACAGCAGCCAAAGTACGTACGTTGACGGGCGCTCCCGTGCTCGCCAGTCGGTAGATTCGGTGGCGGTTCCATTAGTAAAAATCTGCGGCGTACGCAGCCTAGAAAGTGCGCTGGCTGCGGCCGATGCCGGCGCCGACTACTTTGGCATGGTGTTTGTACCTGGTAGGCGTCGAAGGATTGAACCCGACGATGCGTTATCGATCACCGATGGATTACGCGAATCGGGGCCGGATATCCCCCTTTCGGTGGGCCTCTTCGGAGACCAGCCGCTTCATGAAGTTATTGACACCATACGAGATGCAGGCTTGGACGGGGCGCAGCTCTGCGGCGAGGAATCTTTAGAGTATTGCCGGAGAGTGCTGAATCACGGGCGGGTTATCAAGGTGCTTCACGTCCCGAATGATGCGGATGCAGCCTCGGTCGAGGAGTTGGCTGGGCAAATTGACGCCTTTTCCGCGGCCGGGTGTGTCGTGACTCTTGATAGCCAGGTGCCCGGATTGCACGGCGGGACGGGTCAATCGTTTGACTGGACCGTGGCGGGCCGGTTGTCGGCGTCAGGGCGACGCTTTTTGCTTGCGGGTGGCCTGACCCCGCATAACGTTTCGCAAGCAGTCGCCGTTGCCAAACCCTGGGGCGTTGATGTGTCGAGCGGTGTGGAAACAGACGGGGAACAGGACCACGACAAGATAAGGGACTTTGTTGCCAACGCAAGGCGTGGCAGCCCATCGGCTGAGGTGAGTTGATCATGGTAACGACCACGCGAACCGAACTTCCCGACGAGCGAGGCCGGTTCGGCGATTTCGGCGGAAAATTCGTACCCGAGACCGTGATGGCCGCGCTCACCGAGTTGGAAGACGCGTACCGGGCTGCTCAAGATGATGCCGGTTTTGGCGAGCAGTTGCACCATCTGATGCAAAACTATGCCGGCCGTCCCACGGCGCTGTATTTTGCCGAAAACCTGACCCGTCATTGTGGCGGAGCCCGGATATACCTCAAACGCGAAGACCTGGCCCATACCGGGGCGCACAAAATCAACAACGCACTGGGCCAGTGCCTGCTCGCGCAGCGTATGGGCAAACAGCGGATAATCGCCGAGACTGGCGCCGGGCAGCACGGCGTCGCTACCGCCACCGTGTGCGCCATGCTCGGCCTGCAGTGCATCGTGTACATGGGGGTGGAAGACACCATCCGCCAGGCGCTCAACGTTTACCGCATGAGGCTATTGGGGGCGGAGGTCATTGCCGTAGAATCGGGCACACGCACCCTCAAGGACGCCATCAACGAGGCGATACGCGACTGGGTCACAAACGTCGAAACTACCCACTACCTGATCGGCAGCGTGGTGGGCCCGCATCCATACCCAATGCTGGTTCGCGATTTCCAATCGGTAATCGGACGCGAAGCCAGGGAGCAAATCCTGGAGGCGGAGGGGCGATTGCCCGACGCGGTGGCCGCCTGCGTGGGTGGCGGCAGCAACGCCATCGGCACGTTTTACGAGTTCATCAATGATCCCGACGTTCGTTTGGTAGGGGTCGAAGCTGCCGGCGAAGGTGTTGAGACCGGTCGCCACTCAGCCACATTGTCAGCGGGACGGCCGGGTGTTCTGCACGGGTCCATGTCCTACCTACTCCAAGATGAAAACGGTCAGATTCAAGAGGCGCACAGCATCTCCGCCGGCTTGGACTACCCGGGCGTAGGTCCGGAGCACAGTTGGCTGAAAGCGACGGGTCGGGCGGAATACCTGGCGGTGACCGATGATGAGGCCTTAGAAGGATTCCGCCTCTTGTGCCGCACCGAAGGAATCATCCCAGCCCTGGAATCGGCGCACGCCATTTACCACGTAAGCAAAATGGCCGCCGACATGCCTTCGAACAACATCATCGTGGTCTGCCTGAGTGGCCGCGGGGATAAGGACGTCCCATCCATAGCGGAACGCGAGGGATTCGGATCCTGATATCGCGGGGGCTAGGTTTCCTGGCGTGGTTGGCAGCCCTGTTGGTTCTGAATGGGTTGGCCGTCATCGCCTGCGACGCCGGCGACCAAGCGGCAAGTACGGCGCGAAATATCAGAGACGACATTGCGACGACGGTCGGTGAGGCGCGCCCTACTCCGAGCGACCGGACTCAAACGACGGCTCCTGTCCTAACGCGCGGCACAGAGACGCCCGCGGAGCCGGAGGTGGCAGCCGTATTCGCCGCGCTAGAAAGTCTGGAAAGCGCCCAGCGCGGTAGCGCAATTGAATACGATCGGCGCGATTGGCGTCACTGGATTGACGCCGACAAAGACTGCCAGAATACCCGCGCCGAGGTGTTGATCCAAGAAAGTTTGGCAGCCGTTTCCTTTGCAACTGACGAACGATGTCGAGTGATGATGGGAGAATGGATCGGCCCGTGGTCGGGAGAGACGTTCGGAGATGCATCCGACGTGGACATCGACCACCACGTTCCCTTGGGCCACGCTCACGTCTCTGGTGGATGGCGGTGGGATGCGGACCGAAAACGCGCCTATGCCAACGATTTGACCAACCCCAACAGCCTACAGGTCACCGACTCATCCGTTAATCGCTCCAAGGGCAAAAAGCCGCCCGACGAATGGCGGCCCGAGAATCCGGCCGGTTGGTGCCGGTACGCGGCGGACTGGATATCGGTCAAGGAACAATGGGATTTGACCGTTACCAAAGCTGAATTTCGCGCGCTGGCAGACATGTTGGACACTTGTGACAACGCCGGCTCCTGGGGGTTGAAAGGCGCGACGTCTGAGTGAGCGGAGGGGCTGCTGTGCTATAATCGACGGCGTTTATCGACGAACTTGTGCCCGGAACCCGTCACGTGATCCGGGTTTGTGAAAGGAGGCGAGCGATGGAGCTGGGACTGGATGGTAAGGTAGCAATTGTTACGGGCGGCAGCGAAGGCATTGGAAAAGCGGCCGCCCAACGTATGGCGGGAGAGGGGGCGAACGTTATCATCGTAGCGCGTCGCCAGGACGTATTGGACGCGGCGGCTGATGAGATCCGGACCGCCACCGAGGGCGAGGTCCTGCCCCTGTCCGCCGACGTAACGGACCGGGAGACCGCCGCCCGTGTGGTCAACACTGCGGTTGAGAGGTACGGTCGGGTGGATATCCTGGTGAACAACGCAGGGACGTCCATGGCCAAGGGCTTTGAGGACGTGAGCGACGACGACTGGGAGTTCGATTTCGAGTTGAAGGTGTGGGGGGCCGTACGCTTGATTCGGGCTTCCATCCCTGAAATGCGGAAAGTCGGCGGGGGTCGGGTCATCAACGTTACCAACCTGGGTGGCCGCACGCCGGGTGCCAATTCCATGCCCACATCGATCTCCCGGGCGGCCGGCATCGCCATCACCAAGGGGCTATCCAAAGACCTGGCCTCGGACAACATCCTGGTCAACACCGTGTGCATCGGGCTCATCAAGAGCGGACAGCATCAGCGGCGATATGACGCTCGAATCACGAACGAACCGGACTTGGATCTGGGTGACTTCTACTCTCAGTTGGCGACAGGCCGGGGAGTGCCGTTGGGTCGAGTTGGCGAAGGCTCCGAAGCGGGCGATGTGATTGCTTTCCTGGCATCGGAACGGGCCAGTTACCTGACCGGCGTAGCCATCAACATCGACGGAGGCGCGTCGGCGGTGGTGTAGTTCGTACGGTACCCTACCTGCCAGCGTTCTAAAGACGGAGAACACAGTGAGCGAGTCATTTTTAAAAGAATTCCAGGCTCCGAACCGATTGCTGTTGGGAGCCGGTCCCTGTACGGTCCACCCCCGAGTGTTGCGCGCCATGACGCAACCTGTGGTTGGTCATCTTGATCCCCTCTTTTTTCAGATCATGGACGAGGTGTGCGAGATGCTCCGGCAGGTTTTCCACACCCAGAACTACGTGACCATGCCCATCTCGGCGACGGGCACCGGCGCGATGGAAACGGCGTGCGTGAATGTGCTGGAGCGGGGCGATACCGCCATCGTTTGTAGGAACGGTTATTTTGGAGTGCGTCTGGCCGACATCGCCGAGCGTTGCGGGGCGAACACGGTGATGGTGGATTCTCCCTGGGGCGAACCCGCAGACCTGAACGCATTGGAAGATGCGCTGAAAGCCAACCCCGGGACCAAGATGGTGGGTTTGGTGCACGCGGAGACCTCCACCGGAGCGATCACGCCGTTGCAAAACGCCATCGACCTGGCGCACCGCTATGGAGCGTTGGTGGTGGTGGACGCGGTTACCTCGCTGGGTAGCCACGAAGTGCAGGTGGACGACTGGGACATCGATGTGTGCTACAGCGCCAGCCAGAAATGCCTGGGTGCTCCTCCTGGTTTGGCGCCCATCAGCTTCGGCGAACGGGCCATGGAAGCCATTAACAACCGCTCAACACGCGTGGAGAGCTTCTATTTCAACCTCCAAGGTGTTGCCGAGTACTGGAACGAAACCCAACGCGTCTACCATCACACCAGCCCGATCACCATGACATATGCGATGCGAGAATCGCTGAGGATGATGATGGAGGAGGGCATCGAGGAACGGCACGCGCGTCACGCCCACGTAGCGGCGGGTTTGAGGGCCGGTTTGTCCGCAATGGGGTTGGAGTTGGCCACTGCAGAGGGCTACCAGTTGAACCCCATCACAGTGGTCAAGTCTCCCGAAGGCGTGGACGAAGCTGCCGTACGGGGGCGGCTGCTCAACGAGTTCAATATCGAAGTGAGCGGCGGCCTGGGAGAATTCCGCAACCGAGTTTGGCGCATCGGTATGATGGGTGACGGCGCGCGGGAAACCAGCGTACTGTCGGTGCTATCGGCACTGGAAATGATCCTGGCCGATGCCGGATACGAGGTGGCGTTTGGTGCCAGCGTGGCCGCGGCGCAACGGAGTTTCGCGAACGACGGGTCCGGAGATTAGGGCTCAATACGATCGCGATGGCTTAGGCTTCTGAACCCTGTAAAATGCTTCTAAGGTTTCAAACTTAGCCTTTTCCCCTACACTCACAACGCTACTGAGGCGCCGCCCCAGGCTACGAGTTTTCTGCCTGGTACGCGGCGTCAAGTATTTCCACCACGTGCTTGACGCGTACCGGGGAGCCGGCGTTCCGCAATCCTTGCTCGATTTGCGCCATGCAGCCCGGGTTAGCGGAGGCGACGATCTCGGCTTCCGTTGCCAGAGCATTACCGATCTTGCGGCCCTGCAAACGTTGGGACATGTCGCGTTGAATCAGCGAGTAGAACCCTGCTGACCCGCAGCACAGCGACGATTCGTTCATTTCTACCAGTTCCAGGCCCGGGATACTCCTGAGCACCCGTCTGGGAGCCTCCGTAATGCGCTGGGCGTGGGCCAAGTGGCATGGGTCCTGCATGGTGACGCGCCAAGATAGATCGGAGCGTGGCGGATCCATCGGGAGCGCGGCGAGAAATTCCGTAATATCCCGCATTTTTTCGGAGAACTCGCTCGCCAGCGCCGCGTACTCGGGGTCATCGCGCAGCAAATCCGCGTACTCTTTCATTGAGGAGCCACAGCCGGCTGAGGCAGTAACAACCGCGTCAACCCCGGCGGCAAGGAAGGCGTCTATGTTCCTTCGTGCCATCTGCCTGCCCAGTTCCAGGTCGCCAGCGTGGAGGTTAAGCGCGCCACAGCAACCTTGATCCGTTGGCACCACTACGTCGCAACCGTTGCGTTGCAACACCCGCACCGTTGCCCGCATCGCGTCACCGTGCATCAACGGCATGACGCAGCCGGACAGCAGGCCGACCGTCGCCCGACGGTGACCCTGCGCGGGAAACACGGTCGTCCGAGGAGAGAAAAACCGGTCCCCCATGACGGGCATTTGGGCTTCCATTGAATGTAACCCGCCGGGCAGAGCCTTCAGCACGCCTGAACGCCGCAGCAACCGCTGCACACCAGATTTCTGGTAAAAGCGCATCAAGTGGCCAGCGACTCTGAGACGGCGCTTGTGCGGCAATGCGGCGCGCAGGAACAACTGAGATAAGCGATTCAGTTCCGGGCTTTGGAGGCGGTTGTCCTGAACTTGAGCTCGGGTGTGCTCCATCAGCCTGCCGTATGGAACTCCGGAAGGGCACACCGCTTCGCAAGCGCGGCACTGCAAGCAAAGTTCCCAGTGGGAGACCAGGCGGTCGCTGATGCCGGTCCGTCCTTCGTGCACCGCTTTCATCAACGCTATACGGCCCCGAGGGGACTCTGTTTCCAATCGGGTCTCAACGTAGGTTGGGCAGGCGCTCAGGCACAACCCGCAATGGACGCAGCGGTAGAGATCGGCTTCGGTAGGCGCGTCAGCGCCAACGAACCCAGGACCGTCGTTCAGCGAGCCTTCGAATGGTACGCCATACGGAAATCCGTGCCCCGCATCGATTCCGCCGCCCGCGTGCTGAAACTCTTCCCCACGTGGATCCGTACCGGTTACCATCACAATCCCCCGATGAAACGCCCGGGGTTGAGCACACCCTTGGGGTCGAATTGGCGTTTGATCCGACGCATGATTTCCATTGCCGACGGTTCAGGTCCCCAAACATCGATGAGCGCTTTCGCTTCGGCTGGGCAGGTTTCGACGATGGCGTTCCCTCCCAATCCAACCGCCTGAGCCTGTATTTTACTAAGGAATTCGGCTATCTGGACCGGGTCCTCCTGCGAAACATCATCCCACCACATTAATCTGCCGCCGCCAAATCCCGCGTCGGCAATCACCCCGGGGTTAGCCCCGGCGATCTCGATGGTTTCCATAGCCATCAACTGTTGCAGAGCGCCGGGTTGCGCATTCAATCGGACACACAGAGTTGGCGGCTGTGCGGGATCCACCGAAAAGTTCGCCAACGATTCCGTCAGCCGCACGGCCTCGTCGGCCTCGACTCGGATGGTGCTGGCCGCTCCGTGCCAAGCCAACGCGATATCTTGAACTCTGCGTTTCGTGGACGCTGACCGGCCGGCGATGACAGCGATCGCTACCGGACCGTGTCCCGTGGGGATCCGATCGGGTTCGAGACGGGTTGCCGCAGTCGGATTCAGGAGGTGCAGCGCATGCGGAGCGAACGGTTTGGCTAGGAGATCGTGGCAGGCAGCTTTCGCCGCCTGGTTGTCGTCGAATGCGGCGACTACGGCCGCCCATGCGGTTGGTGCCGGCGTGATTTTGAACGTTGCTTCAGTGATCACCGCCAGCGTACCCAACGACCCGGTATACAAGCGGTTCAGGTCGTAGCCGGTAACGTTTTTTACCACCTGGCCGCCGGATTTACTGATCGTTCCATCAGGGCCGACTACAGTGATCCCGATCAGCCAATCCCGGGGCAACCCGTAGGTGGCGCGCAATGGTCCGCTGATTCCGGTAGCCAACGTGCCGCCGATGGTAGCCCGTTCCGCCAGCGGTGGGGCTAACGGTACGTACTTGCCGTCCTGGGAGAGCGCTGCGTCCAGTTGTGCGATGGTCATGCCGGCCTGGGCACGCACTGTGAGGTCGGCCGGCTGCAAATCGAGCATACGGTTCAAGCCACGCATGTCTAGGGCAATGCCCTGACGCGACGGATTGTTGCCAAGGTGGGTGAGGGTTCTGCCCCCGTATGGATAAACCGAGACTTCGTTACGGGAAGCCCAATCCAGCACCGCCGTAACGTGGTCTACGGAGGTCGGACGCGCCACTGCCGCTGGAACGAAAGATCCGATGGAGTAGTCGGTAACCGGATCTGAATCGGAGACTAGGCCGTCTCCGAGCAGGTTAGCGAGCTGCGCCGTCAAATGGCGGGCAGGATCAGCAGATGCCACCATTCATCATACGTACAGGCCCGCGGTGTGCGATGCCGGGTGCGGGGACGGCCGGAAATAGCTTCCGTCTGGGAAGATCTTCCCTGGATTCAGGCGGTTTTTGGGGGCAAAAGCCTCTCTCACGCGCTGCATTGCCACCATGTCTGCATCGTCGTAGACCAGCGGCATAAACTCCTTCTTTTCCAGACCGATACCGTGCTCGCCGCTCAATGTGCCGCCCAAGGCCGCGCATTCCTCCATCAACTCGGCGGCTGCCGCCATTGCGTTGTCCATAACGCCGGGATCCCTGGCGTCGAACAGCATACACGGGTGCAAATTGCCATCACCGGCGTGAAACACGTTTGCGATGGTGATTCCGTATCGTTCGCTCACCTCGGTAACTTTGCGCAGCATCTGGGTTAGGCGGGTCCTGGGAACAACTCCATCGACCAAGTAGTAGTTTGGGGCGATGGTGCCGAAAGCTCCAAACGCGGTTTTTCTGCCCACCCACAGGCGCTCACGTTCTGCATCGTCCTCGGCTATTCGGACGTCTGCTGCGCCGGTGTCCCACAAGGCGGATTCTACCTCTCGCGTGGCCTCTTCGACCTCTTCCTGCAATCCTTCCAGTTCGATGAGCAACACAGCTTCGGCATCGTTTGGGTAACCCGCATCGGTAACGTTCTGGACCGCTTTGATGCTCAACGCGTCGATCATCTCCAAAGCCGCGGGGACGATTCCATATCCGATGATGGCCGAAACCGCGGTGCACGCCGAGTCGATGTCGGGGAATATACCCAGGAAGGTGCGCACGGTTTCGGGTGTCGGCAACAACCGCACGAGTATCTTGGTGGCGATGCCGAAGGTTCCCTCCGATCCTATGAAAGCTCCCCGCAGATCGTAGCCCACAGCCTCTCTAGTTTCACTGCCGAGGTACACGACCTCGCCATCTTCGAGGACGACTTCCATACCAATGACGTGGTTGGTGGTCGCTCCGTACGCCAGGCAATGGGGACCGCCGGCGTTTTCCGCGATGTTCCCACCAAGGCTGCACGCCCGCTGGCTGGACGGGTCTGGAGCGTAACGCATCCCGAATTTCCGGACGTGGTTGTCCAAGTCGAGGTTGATCACGCCCGGTTCGACGAGGGCGGTGCGATTGATGGTATCCACGTCCAGGATTTGGTTCATCCGGGGGAACGCGATCTGCAGACCATCGGGCGGAGTGATGGCGCCGCCGCTGAGACCGGTGCCGCTTCCCCGCCCCACTACCGTAACGCCTTCCTCGTACGCCAAAGCAATGATCCGACTCACCTCGGAGGTGTCCGCCGGCAAAACGACAGCGCGCGGCATCGAGCGGTCAACGGAACCGTCATATTCGTAGACCAGAAGATCCTCGCGGTGATCGATCACATAATCGTCACCGACGACGGCTTTGATCTTGGACAGGAAATCAGGCAACCGTCAATCAGTCCTTTCGGCGCTGATACACCTGGATGCGGTGCCGGTTGGCTTCCACCACGAACAACCGCTCTTCGGGATCCAAACGCAAGGATACCGGGCCCCAGAAGTATGGTTCAGTCTGCGCCGAGATGAGATACGGAGTGTCCAGATGGTCGGGCAACTCGGGGACCAGGTTGGCGATCTGCCTAGTGTTGTATTCGTCAGGATTCACCGACATGAAATCCTGGGCCCATTTGGACAGAGTCGCTTGCCCCCGTAGAGTTTGGATGAAGTTTCCGTCCGGGTCGAGCAGTTGCACCCGCTCGTTGCCCCAGTCGGACACGTAAATATACCCGTCCGAATCGACGCAAACGCCCGACGGCCGACTGAACTCCCCATCACCGGCGCCGGAGGAGCCGTAGGATACGACGTGCTGACCATCTGGTGTGAACTTCTGGACCCGATCATTGCGCCAGTCGGCGACGTATACATTACCGGCTTGATCCAAGCCAATGCCCCAAGGCATGTTGAACTGGCCCGAGCCGTCGCCGAAACCGCCCCAATGAGCCACGGGTTCGCCTTCCGCAGTGAACGCCTGGATCCGATGATTGTACTGCTCAGCTACGTACACGGTACCGTCGGACGCGACTGCGATGCCCGACGGGCCGTTTAGCTGGCCGACTGCCTCACCCTTCTCCCCCCACATCCGAATGAATTCCCCTTCGGTGTCGAATACCGTTACACGGTGAAGGTGTTCATCGGTAACGTGCACCCGTTGGTCGGCGGAGATGGTCATGCCGATGGGCAGCATCCATTGGCCTTCGCCCCGCCCGGTGCCCTTGCTGAACTCGCCCAGGTAATCCTCATCCCAATTGAGGACGCCAATGCGTATGAGGGCGGCGCGGGCGGCGTCGGCGTGGTTCAGTACCAAAATGCGCCCGTCGTTGGTGAAACAACAGTCATACGGGTTGATGAAACCCCGTCCGCTCTGGTTGGTCGTGAGCCCGATGGTCTTTACGTATTCGACCGGGCCGGCGCCTACCGCAGTCGCGGTGGTCATAACGATGTCTCCTATTTTTGGTTAGGGGCGACCGGCCGGCCGCCCCTGTTGCAACATGGTCGAATTGGTCAAGCTGGAGATCAGGCCAGTTGGTATTCGCGCGTCGCCGTCAACAACCTGAGCAGGTTAGCGATGCGCTGCTCGTCGGCCTCAGACCGGGCGCCGTCCCGGAGGTCGGCCTCGCCCTGCTGCCTGGCAAACTCGCTGATTGACGCGCTGGTATCGTCGGACAGTTCCAACGGCCCGATGAGATCGGCGCAACCAACCACTTGCTCCTGAGGGGAGAGCAAACCGGTTCCACGCTCGGCTAGGCGGTCAATAATGGCCTTGACCCCCGGATGGGAAGGATCACCCAGTTCCTGGCCGACAAAGTTGACGCGTTCAACCAACGCGCCACTGTCGATCCACTCGGCGCCCTCGTGCCAACCCTCCACGCTGGGCGGCTGGAAGATGCCCTGACCCATGTACATGGTCTGACGGGCCAACTGGTCGGCTCCAAATGTCGGCTGCTGGTACGTGCCGGCCATCCTTACTGCGCCCACCACCAGTTCCACCGGGCCCTTGACCCGAGCGAACCGCGCCTCCTCCGATTTGAAGTAATCGGAGTTGAACAGCGTGCGTAGTACCGAGCGGATCTCGTAGTCCGAAGCGAAGTAGGACTGCATCATCTCTTCGATGACCGCTTCTCCGGCTTCGTCCACCTCGTCGGCGGCGAAATACTGGAACAGCCGTGTGCTGATAAAGCGGGCCGTGGCTTCCTGCTGCACGATGATGTCGATAATGTCCTCACCGTTGAAGTTGCCGGTATGGCCCAGGAAGGTCTTCTCGCCGTCGTCGTGGTCGTACTCTCGGTAGTTGAAGTGCCAGTTGATGCGGCTGTAGGGCCAGATCGAATCCCGGCTCGCGCGGGTGGACATGTACTCCGCGTTGCCCAGCGTCCACCCAGTGAACGCGCGCGCGCATTCTTTGACGTCATCCTCGGTATAATTTCCGATGCCCATGGAGAAGAGTTCCAACAACTCCCGACCATAGTTCTCGTTGATGTCGTCCTTGTGATTGTCGTGGTTATCCAGCCAGATGATCATGGCCGGATCCTTTGACAGTTCCACCAGCATGTTCGGGAATGAACCCAGGGCGTGCCTGCGGAACGTGCTGATCTGACTGGTCAGCGCGCTGGCCTGGTTCAGCTTGGAGTAGCCAGTGGCGAACAGGCCGTGCCAGAACAGGGCCAGCTTTTCTTCAAGCTGGTTGTCGGTGGTGACCATCCGGTACATCCAATAGGCGCCGGCGCTGTTCAATTCGCGCATCTCGCCCATTTCCGAATGGTAACGACGGATGACGTCGTCGGGCATGGAATTCGCGTCGCCTGGATGGAGCAGATCCTCCACCACAGCTTCGTAACCCTGTGCCACCCGCTGTTCCAACTCGTCTCGGCTTGCGCCGAAACCGGCGCGACGCATCAGGTGCGCCATCAGGGCAATGTCGGCGTTGCTCATAATCGCCTCCGGAATATCTTGCTATACGGTCCGCTTCAGCGACGAGGCGCTAGTTGCGGATGAAGTCCCACTGCTCGAACTGGCCGTTCACGATGGAAACGGGGTCCAATCCCAGCCACTGCTCGGCTATGGTCGAATAAGTGGAACGGAAGTCGTTGTTCCAGTGCAGGTCGCCGTCCAATTGGTCGCGCTCGGCGAGGGACGGGTACTCCCCGTAGAGGCCGCCGTTGACCTGGTTGCCGATGATGAACGCGGTTCCGCCCGATCCGTGGTCGGTTCCGGAGCCGTTATCGCGAATGCGGCGGCCAAACTCGGTCCAGACGAGCACAATGGCGTCGTCGGCCTTGCCATGCTCTTCTAGGTCGGCCATGAAGTCGCTGACCGCGCCGGAGACTTGCTGCCACAGGCCGCCGTGGACCTTCACCTCGTCGCCGTGCGTGTCGAAGCTACCATGCTGGGTGTAATAGACGCGGGTGCCTAGTTCAGCGGTCATTACCTGGGCGGCATTCTTGAGCGCCTGCGCGATGGGGTTATCCGCATACTCGACGTTGGATGAATAGTTTTCAGGGGCGGTCCGCAGGATGTCGGCGCCCTTCAGCGCGTCCCGTCCGGTCTGACCTAGGTATTCCATAACGGCGCCCTGGATGGTTCCGCCGTACATCTTGCCGAACGCGTCCAGGCACAGGCCACGGATCCGCTCTTCTTCCACGTCCGGGAACAGCCCGTAGGTTTCCAGATTGCCGACGGATGCCACTGGAACGCCCGTCGCGCCCATGGAGCGTGGCAGGCCACGGCCGAAGTTCACGCCGGTAATGACATTCTGGCCGTTGGGGTCCAAATCTCGGATTACGCGACCAAGCCAGCCTTCGGTGGCGATCTTTTCCGGCTCGCAGGTGTGCCAGATGTCCATGCTTCGGAAGTGCGAGCGGGTCGGATTGGGATATCCGATGCCATTGACGACAGCAACCTTGCCCTCGTCGTAGAGGGCTTTGATGGGCGCCATGTTGGGGTTGAAGCCAAAGCGCCCGTCAATGGGGATTACCTGGTCCGTGGGAATGCCCACGTTGGGACGGAAATCGTAATAGAGCCCATCCGCGTAAGGAATGACTGTGTTCAGCGGGTCATTCGCGCCAGTCAACTGAATCACAACGAGCGACCGGCTCTTGTTTGTGGTGGTCATCTTGCGAGGGCCTCCTTTTTTGAACAACTGGAAACATCAGCCCAAGTCCGGCTGATGCGGAAAGTTTACGGTTTTGGGCCCCGGTCTGTCAACGAAATCCGGATTCGCGCAATCGAACACCAGGCGATGGGGCGGTCTCCGGGTCGCAGACCGCCAGCATATTTCAACGGTCTTCAGTATTGCATTCCACTCTCGGTTCAACGGGCGCAACTGATTCGGCCCATGTTTCGGCCACTGGATAATTTCAGGAGACTGACCGCGTCTTCAAGGACGTTCGATTCTCTAGGAAATCCCCCTCTGCCCTTTCCCACTGCCAGTGACACTTCCCCCTTTCCTCCACCTTTCACCCATCTTTACCATTAACTAATACACCAAATCCAACCGCCACTCAGGCCCCGAGCCAACCCAACGCCCACATCCAGACGCCGAACTCCCCAACGCCGCTCCCCAAATCCTCCCACCGGCCCGCCAAAACCGCCAATATCGCCCCCAAAATCGCCCTCGCCGCCCCCATTCACCCCCACATCCCACCCCAACGCCCTACTCAAATGACCGGAAATGAACGGTAATGAGCGGGATATCGAAAAAATCGCCGCCACTTCATCACAATACCCAATCCTGCCCATCCCGTTTATCCCCTTTATCCATGTAAATACTCTCCCGTCAGAGGTAACCGCATGACCATCTCCCAAATCCGCCGCCGCATCAACGTCCTCAAGCGCAGGTTCGCCCTCGAACTCACCATCATCAAGCTCCGCCGCATCGCCGAAGCCGTCGCCGACCACTGGGACCCCTCTGAACCTCCCGAACCCGCCGAAGTCATCGAGCGCTTCGTCAAAGCCGGCTGCCGCCTCCCCACCTTCGGCAACCTTCGCCACTGCCTGGACCGTGCCCGACGCCAGGGGGACGTCCCTCACCCTGAAGACATCGTCATCAACCTCCTTCCCTGGATTGACGGCGACCGCTACCACAAATTCCT
>DAOUJD010000024.1:0-29710 GCA_034423115.1 Dehalococcoidia bacterium
CGAGAATAGTTGCCTTGGGTCGTTGTGCCATGCCCATCTCCCTCCACGTCCTCAACGAATCATCGGACATTAGCACATTTCTAAAAATCTCATTAAGACGCGATTGCCCTGGACGGAGTCCTATGTGTATGAAGATATACATCGCCCCCATGCTATAATCGGCGGCGATTCTTATCACAGGGGAGCATGGCTTGGATGATTAAGCGGTTTTCGGTTCTGTACGTGGGGCAAATTGACCTGGACAACGTGGGCGCCGACGGTACGCCCCCCGACCAGCGTCGGTACACCAACGAGCAGTTGGCGCAGGCGTACGACCATGCCCAGGCACTGGCCCAGCACATGGACGAGCGCGGCTTCTATTGCATGTGGATGGCCGAGCACCACTTCCAGCATGAAGGCTACGAGTGCATCCCCAACCTGATACTCATGGGTGTGCACCTGGCGGGACAGACCAAACACCTGAAGTTCGGACAGGCTTTCAACATCATTCCCATGTGGCATCCGCTGCGTATCGCCGAGGACTTCGCCATGGCGGACATCCTGACCGGTGGCCGGATGATTTTCGGCGTGGGACGCGGCTACCACTCCCGCGAGGTGGAGACTTTTGGCTCTCCCGTCATCGACAACGACGCCAACCGCGAGTTGTTCCTGGAGCAGATGGAGGTCATCCTCAAAGCGTTCAACGAGGACTCGTGGAGCCACCAGGGCAAGTATTACACCATCCCGCCCACGGTCCCCTACCGCGGCTACGACCTGAAAGAAATCACCATGGTGCCGCGGCCCGTGAACCGGCCCGTGGAGATCTGGCAGCCCATCGCCAGCGGCCGCACGCTGAACTACATCGCTGAGCGCGGCATCAAGGCCATGGTGGCCCTAACCGGCGAACTGTACGCCGAGCAGATGATCACGCAGTACCATTCCGCAGCCGTGTCCGCCGGCCGCGACATCCCGCTGGGCGGCGATATGGCATTGGGCTTTGGGTTCTACATCGCCGGCAGCCGCGAGGAAGCCATCGAGCGGGTGCGCCCCTTCCACGACGAGCGGTACAAGTGGTTCGCGCCCTTCGGGTTCGTGCGCTACACCGACGAAGAGGGTCGTCCCTGGGGCACGCCGGGAGCTCCGGCGCGCACACCGCGCGTCGAGGACGGCGTTGCCCAGAAGGCATGGTTCTGCGGTTCGCCCGGCGATTTCATCGACTTCCTGCGCGAGATTGAGGATAAGTACCCCGGGTTGGAGGACATTGTGCTGCAGTGGCCCGAGGGTATGCCGTGGAGCGAGTTCAAGGAACAGCTGTCGGTCTTCTCATCCGAGGTGATGCCAGCGTTCGCCGGTAGAGAGGCGTCGCTGGTGGCCGGCGACGATTAGGCAAGCCGCATATACTGGAGCGGAGTAGTGGGTTGGCCAACCCTGAGCATATTGCAGTTGCCAAGGGGCGCACTTTTGCCATAGCACGCTGGCGCGCTCGCTTCTTTCAGGAACGGGCCCATCTCGACCTGTCGGGCGGGTACTTTAGCCGCGCCCGGATGCCGGGCGTCGACCTCTCCTTCGACGACCTCACCCAGATCGATTTCACGTCCGCCGATCTGCGCCACGGTCGGTTCAACGGCGCGCGGATGCGCGAGGCCCACCTCACCCGTTGCAACCTGAATCGGGCCAGTTTCGAGGATTCCCTGGCTTCGGGCGCCGTCTTCACCCGGTCGGATCTGCGCGGCAGCAACCTCAACAACGCCGACCTTCGCGGCGCGAACCTGACCAACTGCGACATCGCCTTCTCCACTCTGGTGGGGGCGAACCTGTCCGGCGCAGATCTCTCCGAGGCCGACCTCACCATGTCGGACTTAACCGACGCCAACCTGAGCGGGGCGCGACTGAACGCGGCCTGTCTGGACGTGGCGAACCTGACCCGTTGCGATCTTCGGCAAACCGCGTTGGTGCGCACGCGGCTGGACGGGACGCTGCTGGAAGACTGCGTGGTGGACATGACCCTCTTCGCGGACTGCGATCTCAGCGCGGTTCTGAGTTTGCATACGCTCCGCCACGAGGGGCCCAGCATCGTGGGCGCGGATACGCTGGCACGCTCCGGATCTCATCTTCCCGAGATTTTCCTGCTGTCCGCCGGTGTGCCTCCCGATTTCATCAACGGTCATGTCGGGCTGCAGCAGGGTGAGACCCCCCACCGCAGGGTATTGCTGATCGGATCGACGGTGGACGCCACCATCGTGGACTGGCTGCGCGACGAGTTGCGCCAACGCGGTCTTCAGTGCTGGAGCCTCCTGGGGGACGATGAAGAGACGATCTACAACTCACAGGTCATCCCTCCAATGAGCCGCTTTCGGAACTACGACCGGGTCGCGTTGGTCTGCTCTGGTGGCGCGCTGGAGAGTCCCGCGGTGTGGCGCCTGTACCGCGAGATCATGCAGCGACAGGCCGATTCGGCGGCCCGCCGTGTGTACATCGCCGCGGTCGAACTCGACGACTGCCTGGATAATCCGCCGGCGTCGGACGACGAAGCGTTCCAACTGCTGCACGGCGGGCCGGCGGCACGGTTGCGGCCTCGGAAAGACGGCAAGGGCGGCTACCGGCGAGACGTGCCCGGCGTGCTGGCGACGCTGACTGCCGATGTCAAACCCGCCGAGGAGCCCTGGCCCGACGCCCCTGCGGAGGACGACACTCCGGCAGCGGCGGGTTAGCCGCGTGGATCAGTGCGGGTGTTGGGAGTAGTCCCAGTCCGACGGGGCGTACTCGATGGCAACGTCGCTGCCCAGCATCAGGCACGCCTCGCCCCATTGGTTCGGCGCATCGGTGTCCCAGCCGGATGGATCATCGGCCGGCTTGAGGCGGATGCCGTCCTCGCCGCCGTAGATCAGCATGATTACGCCCTCGCCGGAATCCTCGGATAGCGCGGCCATGGCGGGACAGGGTTCTCCGTTCTCCCAACCGGCGACGTCGCACCACACGTCGTTGCCCATGGGGTCGGGCGCGAGGATCCGCAGCACCGGCTGAGGGTCCGTGAGCAGGTCGAACACGCGGTTGAGATCCATGGGACTGTTGCCGTCGGCGACAACTTCAACTTCGTAAAGCAAGGAATGAACCCTCAGGCTGTGTTGCTGTCGCCGGTCTCAATCAAAACCGCATTGGTTGAACGAGCGAAGCGTTGGTCAAAAGTATACAGCGGATTGGCGCCCGCCCGTTCCGCAGCCGCCAGTATCATCAAATCGGCGAAATCCGGGCCACCCTGCCGAAAGTACAGAACTGCGCGCCTCACGTCGTCGCCGACTTCAAAAACTAAGCTCCCAACGGCGGTCAACTCTTCGAGAATGTCTGCGATCTGTTCACGTGGAAACCGATACGACCGTTCCAGCACCCACGCCGTTTCGATGGCAACCTCTCGACTGACGAAACCGGGATCTTCTAGCGTTAGCCTTTGCAGCAAGTCCTGGGCTGCCTCGGCCTGTTCCGGAATGTCTCGTACCAAGTAGCGCACCAGGACGTTGGTATCCAACGCAATCACTCGTCAGTCGCGCCGGATATGATAGCCTGCTGCATTTCTTCTAACGATACTGGAGGTCCATCATATGGCAACGCTCCGTAGAGTCCATGTATGGTGCGCACCTTGCGGATCCGCACCTCGCCATCAAGAATCATGTATCGTACCCGGTCCCCGGTCTCCAGGGACAGGGCCTCGCGTACCGCCTTAGGTAAAGTGGTTTGACCTTTCGCCGTAATCTTGGATTCATTCATTGCAATTCACCCGTTGCACTACATTGGAGTTGCACTACATTAGATCGGTTCTCAGTACCCAAATCGAATATAGCAACGCCCAAACGCATCGTCAATTTCGGGCGCCGAATGCGTCAGCCGTCCGATGCTACAATGGCCCCATCACACCCTGAAGGAACGCTGTTTTATGGCTGGCATCGCATTTGAAAAGCACACCCTACCCAATGGCCTGGACGTCATCCTGCACCAGGACCGCTCAATCCCCGTGACGGCGGTCAACGTCTGGTACCACGTTGGATCCAAGGATGAAGAGGTCGGGCGCACCGGGTTCGCGCACCTCTTCGAACACATCATGTTTCGCGGGACGAAACACCACAAAGCCAGCCACTTCGAGCCGTTGCAGAAGATCGGCGCGACGCTGAACGGCTCCACCACCGGCGACCGCACCAACTATTGGGAGGATGTCCCGTCAAACTACTTGGAGCTGGCCCTGTGGCTGGAGGCCGACCGCATGGGGTTCCTGCTGGACGCGCTGGACCAGGAGGGTTTCGATACCGAAAGGGACGTGGTCAAGAACGAACGGCGGCAAAGTTACGAGAACCGGCCCTACGGCATGGCCCAGTGGCACATCCAGCAAGCCCTGTTTCCCCTGCCTCACCCCTACCACTGGATGACCATTGGTTCACAGGAAGATCTGGACGCCGCGAGCCTGGACGACGTCAAAGACTTTTTCCGACGTTTCTATGCGCCGTCCAACGCCAGCCTTGCCATCGCCGGCGACATCGACACCGGCGAAGCGCTGGGCCTGGCGGAGCGTTACTTCTCGGATCTGGACCCAGGGCCAGCGGTGCGCCGCATTGCCCGTGCCGACTCGCCGCTGTCGGGCCGTGTTGAGTTGGAGATGACCGATCGCGTGACGTTGCCCCGCCAGTATTCGGTCAGGCTGGCCCCGGCCAACCTGTCGGGCCAGGACGACGCCAGCGACATTTTGAGGGCAATCTTGTCAGACGGGCACAGCAGCCGGATGTACCGGTCGCTGGTGTACGAAAAACAGATCGCTCAGTCGGCCTCGGTGAGCTACTACGCCGCCGAGATCGCCGGCCAGTTCCGTATGGAACTCACGCCCGCCGAGGGCCACACGCTGGACGAGGTGGAGGAAGTCGCCGAAGAGGTGCTGGCCAGCATCGCTACCGATCCGCCCACGGACGAGGAATTCGAGCGAGCGATCAACCGCATCGAGATGCAGCACTATCGCACGCTGTCCCGCGTCGGCGGATTCGGTGGGCGGGCCGACGCGTTGAATTATTTCAACGTTTTCACCGGCGATCCGGATCGCCTGAACCGCGTAATGGACGACTATCGCAAAGTCACCCGCGAGGACGTATTGCACGCGCACAGCCAGATTATGGACAGCGGACTGGTGCGGATGCGTGTGCATCCCGAGCGGCCTCTGACGACCACTTCCAGGCCCGTAGATCGCACCAAGCAGCCCGACGGCGGCCCCACGCCGGCGTTCGTGCCGCCTACTCCCAAACGTGGCCGGCTGGACAACGGGATGGAAGTCATCGTCGCCAACAAGCCGGGGCTTCCTTTGGTGTCCTTCGCGCTGATGGCCCGCGCCGGCGCCACCGGAGACCCTGCGGATCTGCCGGGCCTATCGTCTTTCACTGCGGCCATGATGGACGAGGGCACCACCAACCGCACCAGCCAGGAGATCTCGGCGGCATTCGAGCACATCGGGTCCCGCCTGGCTACCGAGGCCCGCAAGGAATACACGCTGCTCACGGCGGAAACGCTTGGTCGGCACTGGCAGCACGCGCTCGGCCTGGCCGCCGACGTGGCCCGCAATGCCAACTTCCCCGAGCACGAACTGGAGCGAGTTCGTCGCGAACGATTGACGGACCTGCGCCGAGCCAAGGACGACGCCGGTTTCATTGCCGAGTCCAACTTCGGGAATCTGGTGTTTGGTTCGAATTCGCCATACGCCCACTCAAACCTGGGCAACGAGGACAGCGTGGCGGGGATGCAGAGGACTCACATGGTGTCCCGACACGCTGAGTCGCTGCGCCCCGACCGCTTGTGCCTCCTTGTATCCGGCGATATCGATCTGGACTCTGCAATCTCGGCTGCCCAGGAGCATTTCGGCGATTGGATAGCTCCGTCAGAGCCGGCAGGCAGCATCGCGAATGGTGGATCTTTGAACGACGGCGAGGGCCCCCACGTTTACCTCATCGACAAACCGGGCGCGGCGCAGTCGGTGATCCGCGCCGGCATGCCTCTGGTGGAACGTTCCCACTCGGACCACATGCCGATCTCCGTGCTGAACTACGCTTTCGGCGGCCAGTTCTCGGCTCGCCTCAATCAGAACCTGCGGCAGGATAAGGGATACACCTACGGCTACAACTCAGGCATATCCTGGTACAACGCACCCTCGCTGTTGGGAGCCGGCGGAAGCGTCCAAACCGCGGTGACGCGGGAGGCCGTGCTCGAAACGCTCAAAGAGTTCGCCGACATCAGCGGCGACCGTCCGCTGACCGACGAGGAGTTGAACAACGCCAAGAACGGCTTGCGGTTGGGCTATCCGGCCGGCTTCGAGCGTCCGGCGCAGTTGCTGTCCCAGTTGGTCACTCTGTCGCAGTTCGGCTTGCCCGACGATTACTTCCGCACCTTCGAGGAACGACTGGCCAGCGTGAGCCTGGCCGACACGCACCGCGTCGGCGCCCAGTACCTGGCAACCAACCGCCTCACCATCCTGGTAGTGGGCGACCGTGAGCAAGTGGAAGAACCCCTCCGTTCGCTGGGCTACGGCCTGACTCTACTGGATTCTGAAGGGGTGGAAGCGATGACGTAAGTCCCAAAATGGGTTAGCAGCAAGGTTGAGCGGAAACCTATGTGTTGACTGCTTCCCTATTCGCGCAAAGTCAGATTGCGGGGATTACGCAATACGAACGTGTTGCCTTCCCGGTGCACGTCGCCGGTGACGCCGATGGGCGACAGATCCCGAAATGCCTGTATTACCCTTACAAAGTCCGGCTCCGCAAATTCCACACGGATTCGGACCTGTCGTCCATCTCGCACCGACAGGATGACGGCTCTACCGTCAAACTCCTCGGGACGGTCCCTTTCCAGCCTTGCGATGTGGCCCGTTATGAGCTCGGCGGCGGAAGGTTCGTTCCGGCGAAAATCAGCGGCTGCGTGGCGCAGGATACTTGCAGAGTTCGCGCTGAACGAGTAGAGGTTTTCGGGAAATGTGGACGGTCGAGTTTGCGCCCAATTCAGGCTGATCTCGATACCGTGACCGTGTTCCGCGAGTCCCGCGACAGAGCTGCATAGATTGGCGCTGACGCCGGCAGACACGGCGCGTTGAAACGGCTCCAGCGTGTCCCCTGAGATGGATTCGCCCACAGCGTCAATGATCGATTGCAGGGCACGACTCAGTTGCAGCGTGGCCTGTCGAGCTAATGGAATGTGGTACTCGTCTCCCAGGTCCTGCTGAGGACCCACGCCAACGGGTGCCGGCGAGTGTAACGCCAGGGCGTAGCTGTCGAATTGGTGTGGCAGCGGACGCACTGCGTCCAGGTACTCGGCAACGTCAGAACTGATTCGACCGCGGTGGACAGCCTGCGGGTTTTCGACGGAACGCGCGGCCGCAACGAGCATATCGTAAGCGTCACTGAGCAGATCAGAGCTGTCTTTCAATGACATTTCCTGTCCGGATTTTCCGTTCCTTGCGGTCAATCGGATTATGTCGCCTCCCGCGTTTTTGAGGTCATAAAATACCTCCAACTGCGTGCGTTCTTCGACTTGCGCCAACGTATCCACGATCTCAAGCATCCGTCGGGCGTAGTCGGCGACGGTGTCCAAGTTCGGCACAACCAAATCCCAAGTTTTTCCACCCTGCTCTTTCAGGTACAGGGTCGCTAGGCGGCGACGTCCCCAAGGGCCATCGCCGACCCAGTCGCGTGAACTGAGGTAGGCGCGAACTCCCAGTACGGACAGGGATTCCAGGGCTACTCGGTCGCGTATTGTCACCAGCATGACATTCACCTACCCGATACTCTGGTTCATCAATATGTGCAATTGATCACTGTCGAATACGTTGCCGACCGGAATATGGACGGTAACGCTGGTCGTGTTGGGCACCGGTGGTTCACCTTCCAGTGAAAGCCAATATGCGCAATGACGGAGGCAAAGCTGTTCCGCAGTCTGAGTGAGCCATTCACTCTCATCGCGAGGTATCAGTACAACGATTAGGATTGCGGGCGACGCGGAGTTCATATCACGCAGTACGTCGTAGTTATGAACAGGTAGCGGCAAGTGCAGATGTCCATCTCTTCGTATGTCAACGGATGTTGACTTTGCTTGAAAATCAATCCGGGGACGGCCCAGGCCGTCCCCCCTCAACGTGCCGTCCAATCCGGTATCCGTTTCATCCCTGGTCACCTGGTAACCTGCACGGGCGGCTACGGCTCGGATGTGTGCCAGCGAGAATTGTTCCATTTGTTGTTCAAATGTCATGCTGACGTTCCGTATCACAGTAGTTGTTGTCCATTGCGCAACCGACCGTCCGATCGCAGATGTTAGCACATCACCCCAAAGCCCGCCGCTGGGCGGCGAATAGCCGCTCCATTCCCCGCGCGGCCAGGGCCAGGGCGTCGCCGACCCGTTGGCGGGGGAACGCCTCACCCTCCGCCGTAGCTTGTATTTCCACCAGGTCGCCGGCGTCGGTCATGACGATGTTGAAGTCGGCGTCGGCGGTTGAGTCCTCCGCATAGTCCAGATCAAGCAGCAACTCTCCGTCTTTCAATCCAACGCTGATCGCAGCAACCGCGCACCGCAGCGGCACCCCCTCCAGCGCGCCGGCATCCACCAGCCCCTGCATCGCCTGGTGTAGCGCCACGTACGCGCCGGTGATCGCAGCCGTGCGCGTGCCGCCGTCGGCCTGTAGCACGTCGCAGTCGAGGTAGATGGCCCGCTCTCCCAGGCCAGGGAGGTCGGTTGCCGCCCTCAGCGACCGCCCGATCAATCTCTGTATCTCCTGGGAACGGCTCGCCGTGCGGCCCGAATCGCGGTCCCGTCGGCGACGGGACGACGTGGCCCTCGGCAGCATGTCGTATTCGGCGGTGACCCATCCGCTGCCGCGCCCTCGCATCCAGCGGGGCACCTCTTCTTCCACCGAAGCGGCGCAAAGCACCGCCGTGTTCCCCATCTCGATCAGCGCGGAACCCTCGGCGGCCTGTTGGCAGCCGGTCGTGATGCGGATGTCGCGCAGTTGATCGGGCATGCGCCCATCGTGGCGAACAAGGGATTGGCTCATGTTGATGGCGTCCTTTTTTGGTGTGGCGGACAGTGTAACCGACGTTTGACACCACCGCAGGGCCGCCCGATAATGCGGGCACTCCCAGTTTGAGCGCCGTTCCCGGACGTAGCCGTCGGCGGTAACGCATTGCCATGGTCAGCCACAGCGAACAGCCCTATCTTCCCGTGCCGGCCGGCGATATTGGCCTGCTGACCGATTTCTACGAACTGACCATGGCGCAGTCCTACTTCGCCGAGGGAATGAACGGCGAAGCCACATTCAGCCTCTTCGTACGTGAGTATCCCCCTGGTCGCGGTTATTTGGTCGCCGCCGGCGTGGACGACGCGCTCGATTGCCTGGCCGCTCTGTCGTTCAATGACGATAGCGTGGAGTACCTGCGCGACACCGGTGTATTCACCGAGGATTTCCTGGGCTACCTGCGAGACTTCCGGTTCACCGGCAGCGTCCGCGCAATGGCCGAGGGCTCCGTGTTCTTCACCGATGAACCGATCCTGGAGGTGACGGCCCCCGTCATTGCGGCGCAACTGGCCGAGACCATCGTCATCAACCAGGTCCAGTACCAAACGCTCTTGGCGACCAAATCGGCACGCTGCGTCGATGCGTCGCAAGGGCGACCCCTCGCCGACTTCGCCGCCCGCCGGACCCACGGTTCCGAGGCGGCTCTGCGCATGGCCCGAACGTCGTACATGGCAGGGTTCGGCGCCACCAGCAACGTCCTGGCCGCCCGTCGCTACGGCATCCCACCCACCGGCACCATGGCCCATTCCTACATCACCAGTTTCGACAACGAGGCCGATGCCTTTCGCGCCTACGCCCGCCGGTTCCCCGATCGCAGCATCCTGTTGCTGGACACCTACGACACCATCAACGCCGCCCACATCGCGGTGGACGTCGCCAAAGAGATGGAGGCGGACGGCCACCGCTTGACCGGCGTGCGCCTGGACTCCGGCGACTTCGACGATCTGAGCCGGCAGGTGCGCAGCATCCTGGACGCCGCCGGTCTGGACTACGTGCGCATCGTCGCCAGCGGTGGCCTGGACGAGTACGAACTGGAGCGGCTGATCCAGGGCGGCGCGCCCATCGATATGTTCGGTGTGGGCACCCGTGTGGGCGTATCCGCCGATGCCCCGTATTGCGACATGGTCTACAAGATGGTGTGCTACGACGGCCGGCCGGTGATGAAGCTCAGTACTGGAAAGTCGTCCCTGCCCGGTGGCAAGCAGGTTTTCCGCCAGCATAACGCCGACGGCAAAATGGCCGGCGACGTTATCGCGCTGGACCACGAGGAAATCGATTCCACTGAGCCGCTGCTAACCTTGGCGATGTCCGACGGGCGGCGTTTGATGCCTGCCAGTCCCATTGATGCGGCCCGCCAGCGCGTCGCCGACGGCTTGGCATCTCTGCCTGAACAATACCGGAAACTCACAGCGCCGGCCCGATATCCGGTTTCGACCAGCGCCGGCGTCCAACGGCTGGAAACGCAAATTCGCGGCGACATTGAACAGGCGTCATTCCTGCGTTCTTCCTCGTCATTCCGGCGAAAGCAGGAATCCAGGTAGCCACGAATCGGTCAGCGTTTCCCGGGCGAGGCATCCGAATTAAGGAGCATAACCTCGATGAAAATAGCAGTCTGCGTGAAGTACGTTCCCGTCGTATCGCGCATACAGTTCGACTACGAGAACAAGGTTATCCAGCGCGAGGGCGTGCCATCAGAGATCAACCCATTCGACCTGTTGGGCATCAACATGGCCGTCGATCTCAAGGACGGCGACGCCGACAGCGTGATCGCCTTGTCCATGGGACCGCCCAACGCCGCCGAGGGTCTCACGCAGTGCTACGCGTTGGGAGCCGACCGCGCTGTGCTGCTGTCCGACCGTGCGTTGGCCGGCAGCGACACCCTCGCCACGGCGCAGGCCTTGTCGCTGGCTCTACAGCGCGAGGAACCCGACCTCATCGTGTGCGGACGCAACAGCAGCGACGCCGAAACCGGCCAGGTTGGCCCTGAGGTCGCGGAACTCATGGGTTTGCCCCACATCAGCAACGTGCGCAAGCTGGAGATCGACCGCGCCGGCAACCGCATCATGGTGGAACGTGCCACCGATGAGGGATACCAAGTTTTAGAGTGCGCCCTCCCCGCCGTGGTGTGCGTCACTGAAGGGGCCGGACAGGAACGCTACCCCGGGCGCGATGAGATGACCGAAGCGGAGGAAAAAACCGTAGAGCAACTCACGTGCGCCGACCTCACCGATGATCTCTCGCTGTTCGGGCTGGAGGGTTCGCCCACCTGGGTTGAGGACATCCGCCTCGTGGAGCCTGACCGCCTGGGCGTGGTGGTCCGGGACGAAACACCCGAGGAAGCCGCACGGCAGATTGCCGAGCATCTGCGGGACCGCCTGGCGTCCTTGGCTGCTGAAGACGGGCAGGACTCCGACGACACTGATCTGCCCCACCACACGGGCGGCGACCGGCCCATCTGGGTGGTGGCCGAGCTTTCATCCGACGGCGTGCGGCAGGTAACGCTGGAGATGCTGGGCAAGGCCCGCGCGCTCACGCCCATCACCCAGAGCGAAGTAGTAGCGGTGGTTATCAGCGACTCCATCGGCGAACCCGCGACTCAAGCGGGGATACTGCGCCAACTGGTCAGAGGCGGCGCGGACCGCGTGCTGACGCTGGACACCACGGGTCTCGGCCCCATCTGCGGGCGCGGCGTTGCCGACAGCCTCTCCGATGCCATCGCCGCCGAACCACCCTACGCCGTGCTGTTCGCCGCCACCGCCGATGGCCGCGATCTGGCCGCCCGCATCGCCGCCCGCCAACGCCTGGGACTAACCGGCGACGCCATCGACCTGGAGATCAACGACGCCGGTCAGTTGGTGCAACTCAAGCCGGCCCTGGGCGGCAACGTCGTCGCGCCCATCCTGTCCAAAACCCTGCCCAACCTGGTCACCCTGCGACCCGGTGTGTTGTCGCCGGTGCCCCCCGAGGACGGGCCGCAGTTGGCTCGCATCGACCCCATATCACCGGCGACGCCTGCCGGCGCCGATGTAACTCTGGTCAGCGAGCATCTGTCGGAAGAGCACGGCGCCTTGGAATTGACCTCCGCTGAGGTGGTGGTCGGCGTCGGCATGGGCGTGACCGAAGAGGGCGTGCCCACCGCGCAGCACTTGGCCTCTACCATCGGCGCGACCATATGCACCACCCGCAATGTGGTGCATTCCGGATGGCTGCCCCACCACATCCAGGTCGGCATCAGCGGGCGCACCATCGCGCCGCAGGTTTACTTGGCGGTTGGCATTCGCGGCGCGTTCAACCACACCGTCGGAATTCAGAAGGCCGGCGTGATCCTCGCCATCAACCGCAACCATCGCGCCGCCATCTTCCGCGCCGCTGACTACGGCATAGTCGGCGACTGGAACGAATACCTGCCCGCTGTGGTGGCGGCGATCAAACCGGTGCTTCAAGAGCACGGTCTGGCGGGACGTATCGACCGCCCGGGGGTGTTATAATTCGATAGTACTAACCAGGAACTGGATTAGTTCTGTACAATGAATGGCGAAGTGGGTAGAATGGGTGTTGGGAGGCGTTTATGTTTGGCAAGAATACGTCGTTATTCACGATGCTCGGGATACCTACGCTAGGCGGAGGAGTCGTCGCTACCGCAATAGCTCTGATTGCCGGCAGTGAGGCCGGTGTGTTATCGGACCAAAGATACTGGCCGGCAATCGCGGTTGCGGTCGCTTGGATTTTGGTTGGATTGGCGGCAACCCTGTGGGGCTTGCGGCGTGGCACAAAAGGGAAGCAAGCCACGTCTGACTGAAGGTAACGTGTGACTGAAGGTAACGTGGTTTGGATCCGAGGACACGTGATTATCAGCAGATGGCTATTGGCATTTTGGCCATTGCAACCGCTGCGATGGGATTTGCGCTTTGGCAGCAGGATTTTGATCTGACTTACCCAAGCGGCCACTCCGCGGAGATTGTAATTGCCTATTGGGTAGCCATAGTTGCGCCTTTCGTTGCAGCGATTTTCTATTTCCTGACATTCATCACGGTAGGCGAGGTGCTGGGTCGTGCATCTGGGGTTACAGGTCTCGAAGTGGTGCGCAGTTCGGTAGTCTGGTTATACCTTCAGATGCTAACTTTATCTATTATGTTTTTTGTAAATTATTTGTCGGAGTTGATACTTGCAATAGCGTCTGCCGGCACTATGCCTTGACGGCGTCTGCATTTGTAAGAACCCAATAACGACAACGGATTGGGTCGCCGTTATCCCCGAACATTCCGGCTTGGCCACCGCCGAATACACCGACGAGATGGACGTCGGCGGCAAAATCTTGGTGTTGTCCAAGGATTCTGAAACACGTGGCCTTTTTGCCGCTTTCTTCAATGTTGTCTCGGGCGCGTGCGCGATGCCGGTCAAGATCGACCGAATGCCCATACCGCGCTATTTTGTAACCGAGTCCCCGGGCGGCGGATGGCGTGAAATTCGGCTCCCGCTTCTCGACCCGGGAGACCCGATTGTCAATCCGCGTCCTGCTGCTTGACGTAACACGTCATAATAACGACGGTTGGGAAATACCCGACCATGGGCGCAGGTGCTCATTATGGCGGAACCGTATAGCTACGTCCTGGTGTGCGTGGGGATCGCGCTGGGGATAGGGTGGTTGACCCGGTACCTCATCGAGCGACGAGTGAAGCGCTGGCGGCGCGACAAGAGCGAGCCGTAACCGCCCGGCAGCGCTGAAAACCCGCGAGTGCTGGGCTGCGCTGTATTGCGGCATTGCGCCTAATTACCCTGAAGTCGGAGGGGGGTTACATTGCGCGCAGCGGCTCTTGACGCTAAAGTGGGCGAAATTTCAAAACTTTTCAAAAACCGTGGGATTCGGGCGTCTGCCAAGGAGGTTATCGATGAGTTCCAATTCCGGTCAGAAAGTCCTCTGCGTTCTCTACGACGATCCGGTGGCCGGCTTCCCGCCCGACTACGCGCGCCAGGCGATACCCGCGCTCAACACCTACCCAGACGGGCAGACCTTGCCGTCCCCGTCATCCGTTGACTTTACTCCGGGCCATTTGTTGGGATCGGTATCCGGCGGACTGGGTCTTGAGCAGTTTCTCAAAGGACGCGGACACCGGTTTGTCGTGACCTCCGACAAGGACGGCCCCGACTCGGTCTTCGAGCGAGAACTGCCCGACGCCGACGTTGTTATCTCGCAACCCTTCTGGCCGGCGTACCTCACGGCGGAACGTATCGAAAAAGCCGCCAACCTCAAGATGGCAATCACCGCCGGCATCGGCTCGGACCACGTCGATCTCCAGGCCGCCATCGACCGTGGGATAACGGTGGCCGAGGTCACGTGGTGCAACAGCATCAGCGTCGCCGAGCACGCCGTCATGCAGATGCTGGCCCTGGTTCGCGACTACATTCCCCAGTACGGATGGGTCATGCGCGGCGGCTGGAACATCGCCGACGCCGCGTCGCGTTCGTATGACATCGAAGGGATGGATGTGGGCGTCGTGGCGGCGGGCCGCATCGGGCTGGCTGTGCTCAAGCGGATGAAACCCTTTGACGTGAACCTGCACTACACCGACCGGCACCGGCTGCCCGCTGATGTGGAGGCGGAACTGGGCGCCACCTTCCACCCTACCGTCGAATCGCTGGTGAGCGTATGCGACGTGGTCAGCATTCACTGCCCCCTGCACCCAGAGACCGAGGACATGTTCGACGACGCGCTGATCGGCAGGATGAAGCGCGGCTCGTACATCGTCAACACCGCCCGGGGCAAGATCTGCAACCGTGAGGCCATCGTGCGGGCGCTGGAGAGTGGCCAGTTGGCGGGCTACGCCGGCGACGTGTGGTTCCCGCAGCCGGCTCCCAACGACCACCCGTGGCGCTCCATGCCCAACCACGCGATGACGCCCCACACTTCCGGCACCTCGCTATCCGCCCAGGCGCGCTACGCCGCCGGCGTCCGTGAGATCCTGGAGTGCTGGCTGGATGGCCGACCCATCCGCGATGAATATCTCATCGTGCAGGGCGGCGGTCTGGCAGGGACGGGTGCCCACTCCTACAGCGAGGGCGACGCCACCGGCGGTTCCGAGGAAGCGGCGCGGTTCACCGCAAGCTGACGCACTGCGGGATCGAAACGCTCTCCTCGATCCAAAGGGTCAACTTCCCCCGACACTAACCGTATCCTCCGCTCATGGTGAGCCCGGCGAACCATGGGCGGGCGGTGCCATCAGCTGGGCAATTCTTCGTCGTCCGTCCAGCCGGATATGGCGCAACCGGGTTCGGGTTTGCGAGGAAACTCACGGCATACCCCCGGACGTTCGTCGTAGATGCGGCAGGCGAAGGTGGCCTGATCCAGCATCGGGCAGCATTCGCCCTGATGGTCCAGGAACAAGACGTTCCCGCCGCCGTCAGCGGTGCGGGTGATGGTGGCGGTAACCTCCAGGCGATCGGCGGCTCGATAAAATCCGGCGACCTCGTCCGGCGCGAGTTTGAGGATCAACGGCCCGCGACAGCACATGGCGCGGCACTCGTCCATGCAGATGCGGCTGGCCTCCGCCGGCGTGAGGTTCAACATCGGGTCAGCGCGCCGCCGGCGCCTGTAGCGAGTCCATCAAGACGCGGGCGGCCCGCGCTACATCGCCCACCGCCTGTTCAAACGCCGGCGTATTGGCCCGGGACGGCTGGCGATACCCGCTGATCTTGCGAACAAACTGCAACGCCGCCGCCTGAATCTCGTCGTCGGTGGCGGGCTTGCCGGCCCGCCGCAGTGTTTTTATGCTTCGGCACATATGCGGCAACTCGGGTGTTTACGATTTTTCGTCAGAGTCTTTTGGCGATTCCGCAGAATTCTGAGCAGAAGGCAACACGACCGCTTTTGAAACTGGCAGGTCGGGCTCCTCCACTGGCGGAGACTGCTCTTTGGCTGACGCGACTGGAGGACCTGCGGGTTGACTTGCTGATGGTAGGACAATTGACTTGGACAGCCCGCGTTGGAATTCAGATGCCGAGTGCCTACTCTCCTCTTGCGGCGGTTCAGAACTTCGGTTAGTCGATTCGTTACTCATCGTTCGAATCCTCGTCTGGTTGAGTCAGGGGTTCGGTATTCTTGGTTGGACCCTTGGAGGATGGTTGCGGTGGCTCCGCCGGCTTGAGCGAGCTTTTCAATCGGATGGACGTGATTCCGTACACCAACCCTTCGGGAAGCGGTTTGTCACGCCGGAGTTTGATTGCCATCTTTTCGCTCCTTGCTGATGTCGTGGGGTTGCCGAGCTTCCCAATACATCGGCGAACCGTCAATGCCAGGGGGACCGTCTAACTCTAGCAACACTTCGACTGCTTCAATCCAATCCGGTATCGCCAAACTCATGCTGATTGCATTGGATTCCCCTGGTTCCAATGATATGCCGGGATTTTGCTGTACAAGATGGTAGTTCACATTCCACGGAAATTCGTAACGCGAATCTATGACTTCCATGTAGGGAGCATATTCAGCGATTTTCGTCTCAATAGCATCATCCGTGTGCGGAGCCAGAACGAAAACAGACCATTCCAACCGGTTGACCCGAGAGGCTACCCTTGAAACATTGGTCAAGCTGGCAACGACATTCAACGCATTATACGACGGGCTGCAACGCCGGCTGGAAACATCGAGGGTGGCGTTTATGACCGGCTCGGTCACCCTGAATAACTTGAACTTCCAGGCCGCCAGCAAAAGCGTCGCCACAGCGATCAGCAACGGTGAAGCGAAGAATATGATTTGCATCACCGTCATGGTGGTATCGAGCGTTTTCATAACCGTCAGTAATTGATGCCGCCCTACTGATGGTCCGGGTTAGCGGGAGTAACCAATGAACAATACCGGTATCTTGTACCTTGATGGCGCGTCGACGGTATTAGGTGAGAGCATGTTTGTTCTATTATAGCATATCTGGCTCTCTCAGCGTTCCCTTCCCCGTGTATAATCCGGCACCAATCAGGTTGAAACCGCTCCGCCGGGCCCCGTCAGGCTGCGCGATAGCGGGAGGGAGATACATATGCAGCCGCTTTCGGATTTGAGGGTCCTTGCCGTTACCGTGTTCCTGGCCGGGCCGTTCCTGAGCATGACCCTGGCCCGTTTGGGCGCCGAGGTCATCAAGGTGGAAATCCCCGGCCGGGGCGACCCGGTGCGCGGCAACGGTCCATTCGCCGGCCCCGACGGTATCCATACGGAGCAGCTTTCGGAGGAATACATCGCCACCCGTTTCCTGAAGCGCAGCCAGGGCGTCAAGAGCATCACCCTGAACCTGAGGACCCCCAGGGGCCGCGAGTTGTTCCTCGAAATGGCGCGGCAGTCGGACATCGTCCTGGAAAACCTCGCCCCCGGGTCCATGACGCGATTGGGTCTCGGATACGATGAGGTGGCGGCGGTGAATCCCGGCGTGATCTACGCCAGCATCTCCGGCTACGGCCAGACCGGCCCCTACGCTCAGCAGCCGGCCCACGACCCGCAGATTCAGGGCATGAGCGGCCTCATGGATATCAACGGCGAACCCGACGGCCCGCCCACCCGCGTGGGCTTTTACATCGGCGACCTCGTTACGCCCATGTTCGCCGCCACCAGCATCCTGGCCGCTCTTCGTGAAAAGGAACGCACCGGCAAGGGAACCTACCTCGACGTGTCCATGATGGACACCCTGACCTCGCTCATGCTCATGGAGAACCTAGAGGAAGACCTTGCCGCCGGCATCCCCCTGCGCACCGGCAACAATAGCCGCAGCGGGCCCACGGGCCAGTATCACGCCAGCGATGGCGCCATCATCATCACCGCGGCCAGCGACGACCAGTGGCGTCGCCTCTGCAACGCCATCGGCACGCCGGAACTCATCGAGGACGAGCGATTCGCCCGCTACCAGGTGCGATCCGAAAACGCCGAAGATGCGCGGTCAGAGGTGCAGAAGCGAGTCGGCAAAATGTCCCGTGCCGAAGCCCTGGAGTGCCTCTCCGCGGGTGACGTGCCCTGCGCTCCCGTCCGCACCGTGCCCGAGATCCTGGCAGATCCACATTTCAGGGATCGCGGAGCGCTCCGGCCCATGCGCAATGCGGCATTTGGAGGTGAGGTGGACGAGGTGGTGGCCGGCTTTCCGGTGCTGTTCGACGGCCAGCCCCTGCCCGACGTTCCCGGCGCGCCGTCGCTGGGGATGCACAACACCGACGTGTTCGGGGAGTTGTGCGGCGTGGATGAGGCGGAATTGGAACGGTTGCGGGCGGAGGGAGTGGTGTAACCCTCGCGCTTGTCCTTTACTCCGTTTCCAGTTCCTTCTGCAATATCTGTGCCCAGTGCACTTCGCCCCGTTCTACCAGCCGCTCGATCCCCGGTCTGATGCGCTGTGCGGCCACCACCGCGTGGGCCGGCTGCCCGGTGAACCGGGTCAGATAGCCGGCGTTGCGGGTGGCGCGGTCAACGTCCCGCCAACCGCCCGTGTAGGAAGCTTCCACCGCGATGTAATGGATTTCGCCGTTGTCGCGGGGTGTTGCTTCAATGATGATGTCGGCGTTTTCAAAGCTGGTCAACTCGTTGGGCGGAATGTCGTCGGTATCAGCGTCATCAATCATATTCAGTACGTCGGCTAGGTCCAGGACTCGGTACTCCCTACAGCCAACCACTCGGGCAATACGCCCGACAATGAGCAACGCGCCATTGCGAGCGTGCGCTCCTCTTATTGGGGCCAAGTGAGAATCGAGGCGATTCACTCCACTCTCCAAGGCCATCAGTCGCTGATCCGTGTTCTCAATGAACTTGGCCAATGCCACTTGCATCTCGGCCTGCGTCGCCTCCAACGCGGTTAGCTTTCGTTCTGTGCTCTCGGCAAAATCCGCAAGCGTTTGGGGCAGATTCAGCAACTCCTGCGACAGCACCCTGGCGCGGAGTGCGTCGTTCCACTCTGGGTGCTCATCCAGGATTCTGATCAAGTCCTCTATGGTATTTACCGTGGTCATCTCAATCACCTGATATGACCATTGTATCAACCGCCCGTGCCGCCATACAAACCGGCTTGGCGATGATACGATTAGGGCTGTCTCACCACTCTCAGGAGGAAGTCGCCCCATGCCACGCATCACCACCAAACCCCTGCGCTCCGTCATGTTCGTTCCCGGCAACAAAGAGGATTGGATGCGCAAGGCGCCGCAGTACGGGCCCGACGCGCTGATCCTGGACCTGGAGGACTCGGTACCCGAATACGACAAGGACGCCGCCCGCCCAGTGGTCGCCAGAATGATCGACGAGCTGGCAGAGCGCGGCCAGACACTGTTCGTTCGGGTCAACCGGCTGGAAACGGGATTGACCGGATTTGATCTGGAAGCGGTGACCCGTCCAGGCCTGTACGGCATCCTGCTGCCCAAGGTGGAATCGCCGGCCGATGTGGTGGAGGCCGACGTGCTCTTGCGCTATTTCGAACGCAAGGCCGGTATGGAACTGAACACGGTCTGCATCGACCCCGGGCTTGAAACCGCTGCCGGCATCCGCACGGCCTACGACATCGCTATGGCGTCGGACCGCGTCGCCCACATGGGCGGCAGCGGCGGCAAGGGCGGCGACACGGCCCGCAGCGTCGGATACCGCTGGACTTTAGAGGGTACGGAAACCCTCTACCTTCGGAGCAAGGTGCTCATCGACAGCCGCGCCGCCGGTATCCAGTGGCCCATCAGCGGGGGCTGGTTCGACATCCGCGACCTGGACGGCCTGAGATATTGGGCCAACAACCTCAAAGCGCTGGGTTACACGGGAATGCACCTGATTCACCCGTCCCATGTGCCCATCGTGAACGAGATCTTCACCCCAACGCCCGAAGAGATCGCCTTCTGGCAAGGCCTGCTGGACGCCATGGAAGAGAGCCGCCGACAGGGAACCGCCGCCGTGACCTACGCCGGCGACATGGTGGACGTGGCCCACGAGGAGACTGCCAAGGCGATGCTGGAGAAGTGCCGTAGCCTTGGACTGGTCTAAAGCCCGATGTTTCGTGCCGTCCGGCGCTTTTGGGATGTGCTGGGCTACGACGCCGATTTCTGGCGCGGCCCCGTCATATTGGGAGCGATGCTGGCCGGATTGACCTGGCTGGTGTGGTACTTTACGAAGGTACCCTGCGCGATTGATAATGCAGCCAGTGGATTGTGCAATCCCAGCGTCATCGCGAGTTTCATCAACGCCGACATCGTGTCTCGGTGTACTGGCGCCTGGCTGGGGGCCACCACGCTGACGGGAGGTATCAACGCGATCATGCTCAGCAGAGAACGAGAGCGTACCGAGGAAGCCAATCGAAGGGCAGACGAAGAACGCAAGCGCGCTGATGACGAACGCAGACGAGCCGAAGAGCGCATCGAAGCGCTGATCAACGAATTGCGTGATGAACGCCGGCAAGCCGACGAACGATTAGATGAAGAACGTCGGGAGGCCGCAGAGCGGGTCGCTGAAGAACGACGGCTGGCCGCAGAGGAACGCCGACTTTTGATGGCAACCATCGCCGAACTGACGGGTGCCATCACCGAGCTCCGGCGTGAGAACGGACGCAATAACGGATCCGAAAACTGATACTGGGAGCCACCACGCTGGCGCGAGGTATCAACGCGATCATGCTCAGCAGAGAACGAGAGCGTACCGAGGAAGCCAACCGAAGGGCCGACGAGGAACGAAAGCGCGCTGATGACGAACGCAGACGAGCCGAAGAGCGCATCGAAGCGCTGATCAACGAATTGCGTGATGAACGCCGCCTAGCCGCAGAGGAACGGCGAGTTTTGATGGCAACTATTACCGAACTGACGGGCGCCATCACCGAACTCCGGCGTGAGAACGGTCGCAATAACGGATCCGAAAACTAATACTGGGAGCCACCACGCTGACGCGAGGTATCAACGCGATCATGCTCAGCAGAGAACGAGAGCGTACCGAAGAAGCCAACCGAAGGGCAGGCGAGGAACGCAAGCGCGCTGACCAACGCATCGAAGCCCTGATGAACGAGCTGCGTGATGAACCCCGCCAATCCGACGAACGATTAGATGAAGAACGCCGCCAGGCCGCAGAAGAACGCCGGATCTTGATGGCAACTATTACCGAACTGACGGGCGCCATCACCGAACTCCGGCGTGAGAACGGACGCGATAACGGATCCGATAACGAATAACCAGTGCGCGATGGTCGGGTGTCAGCCTCCCTCGCCGGCCCGCAGCACCCTTTGGACCTCCAGCCGCCCCGTCACGTATGCCAGCCAGAACACGGTTACTACGCTGACGACGGCCAGCACCGCGTAGGCCAGCGCCAACATCCGCCAGTCCGTTTCAAAAGTTAGTGGTGGTGTGGCCCGCACCCCGCCTTCAGCGACCTCCAGCACCGGCAGCAGCGCCGCACCGATCTGCGCGCCGGCCCACGTGCCCACGGCCACCCCCGCGATCACCACGACGGCCAGGTTGAACCAGACCACGCCATTCAGCTGTCCCCGGCTGCTGCCAAGGGTCCGCAGCAAGGCGAATTCGGTCTGACGCTCACGCGTGTCCAGCCAGCAGAACAGCGCGATGCCGGCCGCGCTTGCCAGGGCCAGGGCCAGGAACATTATCACCAGCAAACCGCCCCAACCGGCGTTGGCCAAAGGTTGTTGGCCGCGCAATGCGACCTCTTCTTCCGCGACAATCACGCGCCCGGAGGTCAATCCCAGGTCGCGGATGGCCTCAGTGGTGGCCTCAGCTTTGTCCAATGCTCCGGGCAGATCGCCGTGCGGGATTTCCCGGTCCACCCACAGTTCGCCCGCTCCGCCGAAAATGCGGCGTCCGTGCTGGTTTGAATAATCTACAAACGCTCCCAGGTCTGCGATGACGAATGGCTGCTCACGCGGGTCCACCGTAGGGAAGAAATCGGTCACTCCGTTGATTTGCACCGGAAGCGCAAAAGTGGACATGCCCAGATTTATGCGATCCCCCACCTCCGCGCCGGCGGCGTCCAGGATCTCCGGGCTGACCACCACGGGCAGCGGTGGCGTGTCGGCGCCGGGCCTAACACCGGGCGCGCCGATGCCTCCGGGAGCCCAACTGAAAACGGTCGAGCCGGCCGCGCCGTTGCGAGACACGTTTCGGCTGGTCTCAAAAGAGTAGAGGCCGGGCCGGACGTAGTCCTCGATCACCGTCCAGTCATCTGCGGTGTTGAACGGCGCGATCACGACGTCGCCCTGCGGCGTATGCGCGGTCAACTCGTTCAGGAACAGCACGCCGGGCCTGTCGCCGCCGGTGCGCCCCACAATTTGCAGGTTGATGAGAGTGTGCGGCGGCACGTCCACCCGCGGGCGTTGCTCGTCCTCAGTGGGTCGGCCTGTGCGCCCCAAGCGCAGGACCACGTCGCCCTCGAGTTTCTGCCAGTCTCGTCCGCTCAGGTCTCCCATCGAAATGTCATAGTGGCGTCCAACGTCGTCTCGCAATCGGGCTGATACGCTGACCAACCGGTTGGGCAAGCCGCCGGTACGCGCCCACACCGAGAGATCGGTGGTTCCCTGTGGTAACGGTATTCCGTCCGGAGCGTCGGGATCGGGCGTGATGTGTACCATCAGGTCCGACAGCGTGTTGCCGTCGCCGAAGTCCTCGCGCCACCACGCCACGTCGGCCAGCCGTTCCGATTCCACCGCGAGCACCGAGACCCGCTGAGACCCAAATCCCTCAGTCAACAGGCTACCCTCAGTTCGCATCACCTCGGCCGAATCGGTCACGAAGTCGGAGGCTCCGGTATAGGCCCTGGGAATCCGCCCCGCATCGTGCTGCACGCGTATGTCGGCGCCGGTCTCATAGCGGACACGATCATCCATGCTCCGCGTCAGCGTGGCGGAAAACGCGCTGCCCACAACGCCCAGCGCCGTTGCCAGCATCAGCAGTGCCACCAGGCTGCCCGGCGCGATGGGATCCCGTGCGATGTGGCGCAAGCCCTGCACCAGCCACCCGGGGCCAACTGGCCCGACGGCCCTGGATAGCAAGCCCATCGCCATGGGGAAAAACCGCATCACCAGCAGGCCGAGGGCGATGAGACCCAGCGCCGGCCCCAACAGCAACGCGAAGTCGATTTCGAGCTCCCGTCCGCCCAGGCTGCGCGTGAGCACCGTTCCCCGGTTGGAGATCTGCCACCACAGGAACGCTATTACCACCAAGGCCAGCAGGTCGAGATAATACCTGTGGACGAAGGGTGTCTGGGCCGGCCGGGCGCCGGCCTGTCGGAACTCCACGATGCTCTTGCCGGCGGCTGCCAGGGTGGACAGCGACAGCACCAGCACCGCCAGCGCCGCGCCGGCCGCTCCCATGCCGAACGCCTGCCAGGATAACGATACGGGCGCGCCGGACGACGCCGCGTCGAACACCAGCCCGCCGAGACCCTTCGCCAGCAGAGGTGACACCAGCACTCCGACGATGACCGCCGGCACGGCCAGCAAAAAGCCTTCCACCAGCGTCAGTATGCCGATCTGCAAGGTGGTCGCGCCCCTGCTTTTGAGCATGGCGATTTCGGCGGCCCGGGCACGGATCACCATACCTCCGGTGATGATCAGGTAGTACGCCAGGATGCCGGTAACCAGGAACACCATGAGGAAAAGGGGAATGCGGGCCAACAGCAGCCGTTCCTCGTGGTCCTCCAATATCCTCACCAGCCCGGTGGATGTGCTGCCGTTGGGCAGTTGATTTGCCACGTCGCGGCGCACCTGTCGTAACGACAACTGGAACTCGTCCACTTTTTTGGCCGGCAAGCCGTTGCGGTCCACCTGCAGGAACCACGCCGCGCTGGTGTAGATGCCTGGGTATCGCCTCGCCACCTGCTGGCGCAGCGCCTCTTCCGACACAAACAGCGGCACCAGCGTCCAGTCGTCATCATGGTACGAAAGGAGCTTGTCCCGGCGGTACCAGTATTCCTCGTCCCGATCCACGGGCTCCACGATGCCGACCACCACCACCCGCGTGGTGGGTTGTCCATCCCCTCCCGTAGCCGGCACGATCCCGAACCCTTCTCCCAATGGGATGTCCAGGAACTCGAACCCGGTCGGGTCCACCGCAACCTCGATCACTATGTCGCTTGTGTCGCCGGTGCTGTCGTCGTAGCCGCCATCGCCCGAGATGCCGGGCCAGCGACCTTCAACCAGCCGTCCCTTGCCGTCCTGGAACCCTTCCAGGTACTGGACCCTGCCCCGAGGCCGCACGTCGTTGGGCAAATCCAAGTTGGGTCTCCCAGTAAAGTAAAACGTCGCCGTTTCCACCTGGAAAGATTTCGCGCCCACTGCGTCGCCCAGGGGCGGCAGCACGCGCTCGGCCACGAACCGTTGGGCGTTGCGGTACCGGTCGCTGGCGACGGTAGCGGTACGCGGATCGTCCAGATCGTTGAACACGCGCACCCACATGTTCACGTCGCCCGATTCAGATTCGGCCAGCGTTCGACGCAGCGCGGTTTCGGCCAAAAGGTCGTTGAACACCACCGCAGACGCCAGCAGCACCACGGCCAGCGTGACGCCCAGCAACACCGTGAGTTCTATCCGGAAAGACGACATCAGCCGCCTCCGGGCCAGAACGTAACCGAGGTTGAGGATTGCCGGCATCACTCGGTCTCCCGCAGCACTTCGGGCGGTCGCAGTCTGCCAGCCACCGTTCCGGCTAGCGCCATCGCTGCGGCGGCCGCAATCGCCAGGCAGAGGAACGTGGCGGCCAGCCACGGCCCTTGTGCGATGAAGATTATCGGTGGCGTGACGGGACCGCCCGATGCGTTGCTGGCCAGCTCACCGAGGGTCCACCGCGCCAAAGCCCAGCCCGACAGTCCTCCGATGATGATTCCCAATACTCCGATGATGGCCCGCTCCATCGCCAACCCGGCGAAACGCTGCCAGTGGGGGACGCCCAACGCCGCGCCCACCGACAGGTCCACCCGCTGCTCCCGTACTGCCACCGCCGCGTGCGCGCACAGCGCCAATCCCACCGCCAGCGCCAAAGACGCCAGCCCAATCGCAGTGAGGGCATCCCACGCGCCGCCGGCCAGCGGATTCCTCGTCGCCAGATCGACGGCCGAGTCGCGATCCCGCAGGTATGAGAGCCGATAACCGGTATCCAGGATGGCCGCGCTTACGGCTTCCCGGTCAAGGTTGGGGTCCTCGGAAATGTCGAACCACCACTCCTCGGGCGTGATTGGGTTGGCCCCCGGAGCCTGTGCCAACCATGCCCTCAGCTCATGCGCCGACACCACCACGAAAGGACGCCCGGTATCCAGGGTGGGGAAATGATTTACCGTCGCCGTAACCCTGGTGGGAACTACGTAGCCGTCCACGGTGATGCGTACGCGTTGGCCCGGCTCAAAACTCGGCCCCGCTATCGCCGGCAACGGCAGCTGGCCCGGCGGGATCACGATCCCCCTGGGCGAACGTCCCAACGGCTCTTCCCACCGGATCGACAAGCCGTTGTCTCCGGAACGCGCCGCGTCCACCGACCGCTCCGTGCGGTCGGGTACTGCCCCTCCCTGTGGAAGCGCGGTCCACGGCCCCACCTCTTCAAATCCTTCTACCACGACGGTACCGCCCGGCAATGTGGGACCATGCGCCGTTATATCGTCGAAAGACAGGCCGCCCGGCGGCGTGCGCGAGAACGTGTCCCCCGAAAGGTGCAGGGATACCACCCGCCAACGATCATCAGGCGATATGGTCCCATGTTCTCCCGCCAACGGCGACACCACGTACTGCCACGGTTCACCCTTGCCGAACTGCGGAGCCAGCAGCCCCATCTCCAGGTTGCGGTATCTGCCCTGCTCGGTGCCAATGCGCATCCACAAGCGGTAAGTGGGCAACGGCACCGCCGCGCCAACGTGCTCCCCGTCGTCGCGCCTGACCCAGATTCCCACCCGCTCCGTGCCCGGCGGCAATGCAACACCGGCGGCCTCCGGCGTGAGGGTGCGGCGCAGCGGGGCCAGCAGAGTATCCAGAGATGCCGGCTCCCCCTCGACGAAATCGTCGCGCCACCAGGAGGCGTGCGGCATGGCGATGGGGTCAACTCCCAGGGCCACTCCGCGCTGCGTTCCGCCATCTATGAACCCTACCGGTTCCCGCACCACCGCAGAGATCCCTTCCACCCCGTCGATGGCATGCAGTCGCTCCAGGCGTTCCTTTTCCGCGCGGCCCAGGAAGCGCGCGCCGCCCAGCACCATGTCCCCGCCGGTGCGGTAGCTGGCCTGGTCAGATTCGCTGCGCGCCAGCGTGGTCTGGAACGAGCCGGCGAATACCCCCAGCGCCGCCGCCAGCGTTACCACCACGGTCAACGATGCGTACGGCAGCGGGTGTCGGGCCATCCGCCTCAGGGATAACGCCATCCAGGCCGGCGCCAATCGCTGCGACGCCCAGGCGGTTCCGATCATCAGCCAGGGGAGTGCCCGCAGCATCAGGAATGCCAACGTGAGCAGCGCCGCCGACGGGGCCACCAGCAGCGATGGGTCCAGGGATGGGCCGGAGCCGGTCAGCGTTCCTTCCACGAACCCACCGCGTTGGCGAATCTGCCAGATCAAAACCGCCAACGCGATCACTGCCAGCACGTCGATGTAGTATCGCTGGAGCCAGGGAGCCGACGGCGGACGGGCCCGAGCGCGCAGGAAGTCCAAAATCCCCAGGCGGGCCAAACTGCCGCCGGCCACCATCAGCACCACTAGGCTCAGCAACCCCCCGACCGCTCCCATAGCGTACATCTGCCAGGACAGGGTGACGTCCAATGGAGTTTCCCCCACGCCGACTCGGTCGGCCGGGTTGATGGAACCCAACAGAAACACGTTCCCGATGCCCCAGGCCAGCAACGGCCCGACGACGGTGGCAACCACTACCAGCAGGCCCTCGCCCACCGCCAGCATGCCGCTGATCTGCCCCACGCTGGCTCCGCGGCTGCGCATCATGGACGATTCGGACGCCCGTGCGCCCGCTAACAGGCTGACCGCCAGCGCCAGGAAGTACAGAATCACCACCACAACCAGCGAGATGAACAGGAACAACGGCGCGCGCGCCAGCGTTAACGACCGTTGGTAAGTGGCCAGCAAGCCTGTGTTCCGGCTGTTCTCCAGGCCCGTCAGGATGTACGAGCGAGGGAACTGGCTGTTGATGTCGGTTTCCAGCGCGGTCAGGTTGTCCCTAGTGTCCTGAACGGTGTCGGCGGTGATGAGGTCCGGTATGACGTAAAGGAACCACCCGTAATCGCCCACCAGCGTGGGATACGGCTGCCCGATGCCGTCGAAGTACGCGGATTCGGACACGAATATGGGAGCGACCGGCCGGCCTTCCCAGTCCCCGAACCGGAAGTAGTCGGCGGACCCCATCCAGTACTCGGCTCTTGGGTCGATGGCCTCTGCCAGTCCCACGATGGTTACCGCGATGTACTGGGGAGCTTCGGACTCGTCGCCCTCGAACACCACCAACCAGGTCTCTTTGCCCACTCCCCATCCCAACAGGCGCGCGGTGTCCACGCCCATCACGCCCTCAATCTTGGGACACCCTCCCAAATTCGGACAGCCGCCGGGATCCATGATCACCGAATCCGAAGGCCATCGACCTTCGACCAACGTGGAGTTTTCCGCGAATCCCGTGACGAAGAAGGGACGTCCCAGGGGAACGTCATTCACGCCATACGGCGCTCCCACCTGGGTCAGGGGCAGCGTGGGCAGCATCTTGGCGTAACGGTGCACGTCCCGCAGCAGGTAGCCCACGTCAGCGGATATGATGCCCTCAATATCCGTACGTAGCGCCGCGTAGTCCTCCGGGCCCAGGGGACGGTTTCGTACCACCACCTGTGTGTTGATGATCGTCGGCGAGGTGGTCGCCAGCGAGTGGCGCAGTCCAGCCTCCGCCAGCGCCTGGGAATACATCGCGCCCAGCGCCATGATGGTAACGGCCGCCAGGACGCCAAAGGCCGTGACCGCCAAAAGCCCCCACGCCGAACGCAGCCGTCGTGGGAGCAGCCACAGCAGAAGTGCGAAGTTCTGCAACAACCTAAACAGTGTTCCGGCGGCCGGTGGTCATGGAATTCGCCGGCTCCGCTTCCGATACCCTCAAAATTCAGTCAAAGAAAAGCAGCGCCCGGTAGTGCCGGGACGCAGCAAACCGAACGAAGCATACCATAACGCCAACGGAAGCGTGGCGCCGGCGGCGGAAATTGTAATTGTTCAGACTCGAGGTGACCGTCAGGAACCCAAACCGTCATACCAGCGAAAGTCGGAGATGCGCCTACGGCGTGCCGGTATCCAAGTAGCCTGCCGGCAGACATCCGAGAGTAGGGCCAGGATTCCCTGGATTCCGGCTCAAAGCCTGCTCCGTACCTGATACGGAGGCCGTGATGACGCGCCGAAAGTGGAAACGGCTCAGTAAGGCTAAACTGTTACCAGAAATTCACCCCGCAGAAGCTCGTTATGAGCGCTCAGCAAAAAGGGCGGGATTCAAACCCGCCCCAGGCGTCCTGTGTTATCCGGGCGAGAATAACCCGCCCTAGATTGATGCCGATCTCAGTCGTCGCTTGCGCCCGATTCCTGTGCCACCGCCGCTGGACGTTCGGACATCTGCGGAGGCGGGGAAGGTGGAGCCGCCCGGCGCGTCTGCGGGCGTTTAGTCTCCGCTTCCGCCGCCAACTGGGCCATGATCATCGTGACCAGTTCCCGGCGCATGGCGGAGCGGTCAAGGTCGCACCCGGCGAACACGTCGAAACCCGGCGATAGTTGGTCGATCATCTGCCGCACCCGGGTGCTGCCGTGCCGTGCGGCGATGATCATGCGTGCGGACTGCGTGTCGCGACCGATCCCATCCTCCCCTTCCTGTTCCTGCGGCTCTTGAATCTCGTCCAGTTCGTCCTCGTAGTCCATGCGGTCAACCACGCTGAGGGCGGCGGTGGCTTCCCGCCGGAACGTGTCAATCTCTCGCAGCGTCTCGGTCAGGCGGTTCACCAGGTTGGCCGCGCTGGCAATTATTTCGGGAAGGTTTTCCTGCGCCTGGTTGGCCGCGTCCAGCGCGTAGCGAGCGCGTTCGATGGCATCGTTGCGGTGCTGTTCGCGCTCTTGGATCCGCTGCATGATGCTGACCTGTTCGCGCAGCGCGGGCGCCTCCAAGGCCAGAGATTCCAGCCTTTCGACGTATGCTGCCGCTTCTTCGGCTTTGCGCAATCGCTGGGCGAGTTCGTTGTCAAATTGGTCCGGCATGTTTATCCGTCCTCGTGATCTGCCAGCCTGAGGCTGTTCGGTTATGAAATTTTCCAAAGGATTGGAGCGGCGGCATGTTGTAGTACAACGGGCGAGCAGCCGACGCTCCCAGTAGCGCTGTTTATATCAAAACGGCGTCCCACCACGGGACATAACCGGCATGCCGATTTGCGAGTTTTTTGAAAATCCACCAACAGGGCACGCAACCCGCGGACGGCACATCTGGACAGCATGACCTGAATAATCCGCCGCTGTCTCGGGTCGGTAGCGTTGCAATTTAGGGGGTTTCTCCCTGTAGGGGCGAATAATTATTCGCCCCTACCTGCACCAGTTGCAGCGTTTATCGAAATCAATCCACCTAAACCCGAATCCACCGATGCGACGCGGTATTGCCGGTCAGGTGAGGGATGTGAGGCCAGGAGAATGGTTTGCCAGGCCGCGGTTCCGGTCGGAATAGACGATGCCGGAGGTGGCGG
>DAOUJD010000025.1:0-9658 GCA_034423115.1 Dehalococcoidia bacterium
CCAGGGCTATCGCATATGAAAATTGGGAGGCCCAGGTAAGATGGTGTCCAAACTGCGGAGGTGGGGGGACACCATGACCGAGTTAGCCGACGTATTTGCCGAACTGGACGATCCCCGGGCGGTCAATGCCCGGCGCCATTCGCTCAACGAAATCCTGGTTATCGCTTTATGCACCGTGGTCAGCGGCGGCCAGACCTGCACCGACATGGAACTCTACGGCCACGCCAAACGGGACTTGCTGCAATCCTTTCTGAAGCTGGAAAACGGTATTCCCAGCCACGACACCTTTTCCCGAGTGCTGAAGATGCTGGATCCGGAAGCCTTCCAGCGGTGGTTTCTGGGGTTCATGGGGCAGTTTGCGGAAGGCACCCAGGGTGTGGTGGCGTTGGATGGCAAGACCTTGCGCCGTTCTTACGACCGTGCCGAAGGGCGTTCGCCGCTGCACCTGGTCAGCGCCTGGGCCGACGAGCAGCGCTTGGTGTTGGGACAGGTGGCCGTTGACGGCAAGTCCAACGAGATTACGGCGGTGCCCAAGCTGTTGGAAATGCTGAGTTTGCGGGGCAAGGTGGTTACCGCCGACGCCATGCACTGCCAGCGCCAAGTGGCCCAGCAGGTGGTGGAGCAGGGCGGCGACTACGCGCTGGCGCTGAAAGGCAATCAAGGCACGCTCCACGATGACGTAAAACTGTTTCTGGACGACCCGGACACGCCGGTGACCCGGTCCGCTCAGGTCGGCAAGGGACACGGGCGCATCGAAAAGCGCATCGCCAGCGTCAGCGCCGACATAGCCTGGCTGCAAGAACGGCATGACTGGCCCGGTTTGCGGGCAGTGGGCAAGGTAACGGCAACCCGCCGGAAGGACGGCGAAGAAAGCCAGGAAACCCGCTACTACCTGCTGAGTTGGGATTGGCCGCCGGAGCGTTGCAACCACATCGTGCGGGGGCATTGGGGGATTGAGAACCGGCTGCATTGGGTATTGGACGTAACCTGCAACGAAGACCAGGCGCGAAACCGGAAGGGGCATTGCGCGGAGAATCTGGCCCTGCTGCGCAAACTGGCGCTGAACCTGGCGCGGCTGGAATCGGGCAAAGGGTCAATGCGAGGCAAGCTGAAACGGGCCGGCTGGGACGACAACTTCCTCATCAACATCCTCTCCCAATTCGCCAACATCCATATGCGATAGCCCTGGAGTTGAAAGGTAGAGAATTGCAAAAGTGATTGAAGAACCGTGGCAGATATGGTAGACGATGAGCGGTAGAGCGGGCGCGAGGCTTGAGGGTCGGGGTCCTGATACGAGTCAGTAACGGAAACAAGCATGGACGATGCGCTCAGTGGTCCTACTTCCTGGGTTGCTATACCGGTCGGCACTTTGACAGTCGGCACGGCTGTCCTGACTGAGCCAAACGAATAGGAGTATACCGATGACCACGACTGCTATTCCGAGACTGACAATCACTCCCACGACAATTCCTCCGTTCGGGATTCCCTTTTATCGGTTGACGCAGGCGGCAATTTGTGACAGACTGCGAACGCTGGTAGAATACCAGCAGGGAGTGCCCCTGGTCGGACTCGAACCGACATCTCCCACGTAGCGAGCGCGGTGTCCTATCCGTTGGACGACAGGGGCGCTATTATGGCCGGACGGTGGCAGCCGTCCGGCCTTTATTGTGAACGGAAAGTTATTGCTGACGCAACCAGTTTTGCCCCTTCATCGAGAATTTGTCTGTGTCACTACGCAGTCACGAAAATTGTGACCGAAACGGTCACTCATCAGGGAAAATGCGGCAAACCCGCCTTCCCAGGAGTAGGGAATATGGAATGAGATGCGACATGAGCGGCAGAGCGGGCGCTAGGCTGGGTAGTCTCGGTAATGGGTTTTACGGGGAGATAGCTATCTGTTATAAATACCTCGCACCACAGCAACCTGATCTCCGCCCGACTGAACCTAGAGGGTGAACAAACCTTGCCCTGCGGGGTGAAGAATGTAGAGGTCATACAGCCGCCCGATGAGATAGGACATCGGGCGGTTCCCTTTGATTTTGTTGCATGGCCCGCAGAGCAATTGCAGGTTGCTCCACTCGTCGCCCCCGCCCAGGCTCCATGGATGGATATGGTCGGTCTGTAACTCATCAATACAGAACTTCCGGCGGCATCCGTTGCACTGTCCATCCTGGTCGAGGAACTTTTCGAGCTTCCCTCGTTCGGATAATCGGCGGCGGTGTCTTCGCTGGATTCTAACCAGGTTGATCGTGCAGTAGCCGTCCAGTGTCTGCTGGAAGTCGATCTTCCAAGCTGGCAACTCCATGTCGAGGTAAGGGAAGGCCAATGGTTTTGAGTTTTCAGGAAATTCTACCAGAGCGGCGTACCTGTCTGTGCCGGGGATACGCCGAATAGTCTCGGCCTTGGCACGGGCCTCCATCTGTCCCCCTGCGCGTGGTCTCACCACAGCACAGGGAACTCAGATAGCCCTTCGCGGGTGCTATCCTCCGTAGCCCCTATTGCTGCGGTGGATGGTATGGGCCGGACGGCTGCTACTGTCCGGCCTTTATCATACGGCGACTCCCGCGACATTCCCAGCGGTTGACGCAAACGGCAATACCGGGATATAAGGTACTCACACCACAAGCGTTCTCTACTCATAGGCACGGATTGTCTACAGGCCATCAGCTTGGCTTGGAGGGCTTCTTGCTCTCTGCCGTTCAGGCTAATGGTCTGAGGACAGGACGCTTGTGGTGAGTGCCCGATCCTATGCGGCAGGGAGCGCCATGAGAGTCCCCCCGATGGTCGCCATGCCGCCCAACCGTGGAGGCGTTGCATGGTGATGTCGCTGTCCAAGATGGAACCCGTGCCCGTTCGTAGAATCTGGCCACATGAAGAGAACCATTTTACGCCGTGGCTGGCAGATCACATTGATTACCTGAACGATGCTCTTGATCTGAACATGACCGTGGTGGAAGTGGAGAAGAACATACCGGGTTCTGGTCGAGCCGACATCGTGGCCCGCTTGGGCGATGCTGTGGTCATCGTGGAGAACCAGTTGGAAGGCTCGGATGACGACCACTTCGTAAGGATGCTCCATTACGCGGCCAGAAGCGAAGCGCAGGTGGTGATTTGGATAGCGCCTGGCTTCTACCCAAAGCATCGGGAGATACTGAAGTGGCTTGGTGATTCGAGTAGCATCGACATCTACTGCGTCGAAGTCAGTGCATGGAGCATTGATGGGGCAGTAGCGCCGATGTTTCGCCGTGTGGTGCCCCACGATTGGGTGGACCCTCATGTGCTGGCGGAACGGGTCCAGACCCAAGCTTACCGGGGCTTCTACGGTCCTTTGGTGGAGCGTCTGGAGCACGTTGGCCTGATGCGGGCTACAGACCCGGTATCGGAATCGGAACGGTTTTCCAGTTTCCGTTGGTTTGGCACCGAATATGCCGACATCCACTATGGGTTGGAGTACGGAGACGCCGAAGGTAAAGCGTGGGCGTTTCTGCTGATCGAAGATTTGGATGTAAATCAGCACGTGTATGATGCTCTGTTGGAGTTGAAGGCGGAGATTGAGACGGAGACGGGTTTCGAGTTGGAATGGGGAGAGGAAGACGACGGCAGCCGGTGGATAGGCGTGGCGACAGATGCGTCATTGGCGGACAGTGAAGAGTTGCGGGATAAAGCGCGGGATTGGATGTACGCCAATCTGACGGCCCTTAGAAACATCCTGACGCCGCATCTGGACGCCATATCGCTGTCGTCTATGGAGCATTCACCTGCATAACCCGTAGACAGCATTCAGGCTGTCTGGAGCATCATCTTCGAGCTTGCGCAATAGGAGCGAAGGATGGCTACTGTGGCACCATTCAGATTACGCGATGGAGCCGTTTATCACTTCAGGGACGATTGCCAGTTCTCGCAAGGAGGTGTTCGGGTTGAAGGTGCGGGCGAACGGCGCCCTTGTGATGAGTGCATACGGCTTGTGCAGAAGGAACGCACGGATAAATTGGAAGCGAGGCGAGAAGGTCGGTAGCGAAAGGCCCGGCAGGTGTTGCCGGGCCTCTTCTATATGATACGTCTTGCTGATTGGTATCTTTCGTAGGCCGCTTCGATGCCCAAAGGGTTTAGCTGAGTTTGTCAGCGAGACCGTTGCAGTAATCTATCGCAATCTGCACGTCGTCCCATCCCGCAAGTTGTATGCCTTCGTGAAAAGCGTACCACGCCTCACTCGAACCACTCCGATTCGGCGCCTTTTTGACTTCGAGTGTCCCTAGCGAATCGCCGGGTTTCAGCGTATAAACCAGTTTTCCGTCCTCGCTTGTTACTCGCCAGTCTTTTGCCATTATCCTTCTCCTCCAATTCTGCGACGCTACCCGGTGGACACAGGGATATATAATTCCCAAAGACAAGGCCCGGCAGTCGCCGGGCCAGACTTACCTCCGCCGAATGGTCCGAGAGACTCGTGTCGACTTGGGTATCCGAACGGTTTTGCGAACCACTTTCCGAACGACTGATCGGGAAGTTTGTACACGAACCCTGGCCGTTAATCGCACCCTCATGCGACCACCTCCTTTGCCGAGGCCGGGGTTGACGCCTGAAGGTTTCTCGTGACACAATGTCAGCGCACTGCCGTTCAGGTGGCCTACCGCCGCCTCGGCGGGTGATGTGAGAGGCGCCCTTTCTTTTTGAGCGGAGAGGGGCGTCTCTTCTACTTTCTTCTACCAGAAATCGCGTATCCGTGTCAATGATTTCGTCGCACTCAATACGGATTTGATACTTTCACTTTGGGCGGCAATCGGCTTAATACAATATATAGTATGGTACTCTCACGATGCGTTTACCCGCATGACCCGCATTCGCTTTCCGTCTCCGACGTTCAGACGGGCTAGGGCAGTGGCGCTGTACGTCAGCATCGAGAGAGTGGCGTGCAGCAGGTTCTTCCGCATTCCACGGAAGCAGTGTTGGTCGAGATTGCGGCTGCGCTTGGCGCTACCGAAGAGCCGCTCGATGCTCCAGCGCATCTTGTACAGCTTCTTCCAAAGCGGGCTGGCTCTCGCTATAGCTCCGACGATTCGGGGTTCTTTGGCCGGGTCCTCCCATATTTCGTAATCGCAATAGCGGATGCCACGCTTGCTTTGGAGCGGACAGCCACCCTGTTGACAGCGAAACAAGTGCTGGCCGGTCTGCTTGTCCGTCTTGACGTATTCCATCGGGATATTGCCCATGCAAGTGGGTTGTCCATTATCCGTGTAGAGACCCTTATGGAGTGGGCTGTCGGCGTTGTATCGTTGTTTCTTAAGGTGGATGACCGGAGCAATCTTACGCCTCAGCAGGAAGCGGTGATTCTTGCTGGAATCGTATCCTTTGTCAGCGATCAGGACTCTTGGTTTGAGCCATCGGTGACTTTTCTGAGCCGCCCTTATCACATCTCGCAGGAGCGGATTTTCGCTTGCATTTGCAGGAGTGAGGATAAAACCGAGAGGAAGGCCGTAGGTGGCGTCTGCGATGGCGTGCATTCTGTAGCCGAAGCACCATTCGATGTCTTCCTTATCCTTGGTTCTGACGCTGTTCTTATAGCCCCAAGCGGCGTCCATATCGCCACAAGGGTCTCCCTTGACGGTCTTGCGTTCAGGGTTCCCGTAGGTCTCGAACACGGTGGCGTCGGCGGCGATAATCCTGCCGAAGTTGGGCAACTTCTCGCGGAGCCTGTCCGTGATGGTGGCCATAATCTTATCAACGAGGTCCTGGTAATCGGTAAGGCGGGAGAAGAACCGGCTGAAGGTGGACTCGCTGGGAACCATGCCATCGAAGCCGCAAATCTGGCGGAGCTTGGGGCTGCGGCGGAGGCGCTCGATGAGGTCCACGTTGTAGCGGATATTGAGGATGTACTTGCACAGCCAGGCACGCCACATGGAGCGGCATGGGTAGCCGGGGCGTCCGTTCATACGCGCCCGTTGGAGCGCGTCTATAAGCTCAGCGTCGTCGATGCCGTTCAGGATGGACGCAACGAAGCCATAGCCGCTTTTCGCGGCTTGCGGGCGGTCACCCGATGCCGTAGAATCCAGATGGGTCACGTGTTGAAATGATCCTGTCAGGGAGAGTGAGCCGTGGCCTGCGAGACCGCCTATGCTTTGGTCGGGATAGGCGGTCTAACTTTTGGAGTCGTTACTGGTCGTCTGGAAGCAGCCAATCCACTTCGGGGAACCAGCGGTCCTGATCGCTGGCCAGCCGCTGCCAGTCCGGGTCGGAGACCCGCACGTTCTGAAAGCGGGAGATTTGAAGGTGTACCGTATCGACCAGAGCGCTTTGGAGCAGACGGAGCGTGTGGTTCTCTTCAGGAGACAACTCTTGCTCCGTTTCCTGCTCAATGATTTCGGCGTCCAGCAGGACGAGGAACCACTTGGGATTCCGGTACTCGGGATCGGTGTAATCGAAGCGGGCCAACGATTTACCCACCGACGAAATGAATAGGGAGAGGCCGTAGAGGTTGAAATCGGGACGTTGGTTCTTGATGGTCACGACAGCACCGCCCTTACAAAATGAGGAAACCCCACCGAAAAGAGGTTTCGATGGGGGCTGGACAAACCGATTCCGTAAGGGCTACAATATGTGGTGTGACGACACCCAACGTAGCCACTAGGCGGTTGGACCCATCGAAGCCCCGGCACTGCAATGCCGGGGTTTCCTTTTTGGTACGGAAATTCTACTATATCTGGTAGCTGGATTGCCATAACCTTTAGGCATCTCAGGCACGAATTCGGGAAATTGCTCTCGGTATGTTGCTATATTGCCGTAATTGTAAACCGCAGATTCGTCACCGTGCGCTTGACGGCCCGCTACCACATCCGGTATTGTCACGATGGTCGCTCAAATAAAGAAAAGCCCCCATCCGACTGGCATCGGAGAAGGGGCGAAGGGCAACCCGGTGGAGGTCTTGCAGCACACCACCGAGCAATGTGACGATGTAGTGTAACCCGGGATTGCTCGTTGCTGCAAGTGTCTCCGCCGCAGAATTGGAGACTGGTATGTTTACGGGCGATACCTTTCCAAGGCTACCGCGACCGATTGTGAGGCCGCTCCGGCCCACGATCAACCGTTAGACCAGAGGCCCGGCAGTGCCGGGCTTTCTAATGTTGTATCGGGTAGGGCGGCATGAACGCTCCGAGATTTCCACTTAGCTATCAGCCAACGGCATAAGAGTTGGGATATGGCAAAAGAAGAAAGCGAGAGGACTAACCAGCATCGACGGGATCTCAAGATTCGCTCCTGGATTGTGATCACTGGCCTTGCTATTGCTGTGGCCACCGCCAACGTAGAGGTGCCACTAATTGATGGTTGGAACCTGCCGTTAAAGGAATCAGGGTTGCAGTATGACCAAATTTATGGCGCTAAAGCAGCAACCTTGGCGGTACTCAGCGCCATGTCATTGTTCGTCGCTCTAATTCCGCATCATCCGCAAAACGTAGGGGTGATTGATCGCCTTGCCGGAGTTACAAGCGCAGGGGCTGGTCTTTTCGCCGGATGGTTCTGGTTGCTTGGTGAAACTCTAGGTAACCCGGTTCCTTTCCTCATTGCCATTGTCCCAGCTACCTTTTACGTATCTATAGGGATGTTATGTTCCTTCGCCGCCAGAAGAGCTGTCGACATAGACAGGCAGCAACGGCCTCCACGACGGGTGAATTGGCGGTTTCAAGCACAGTTCATTGCTGCTGTGGCAACGCTAATTGGATATTCCTATCTTCTTATATGGCTGCCGTCTCAGTTATTCTGATACTGGGTGGAGGATCCAGTTCGCATCAGATCAGGAGTCGATAGCAGTTGAGGCACAGGTCTGTGTTTGTTCCTCTGCCCACCTTGACGTGTCCATTGCGGAATATCCAATGCAGGTAGAAGCACTCCAGAACGACGCGGAAGACCTCGTGGTAGCCGAAGCGTTGGGTCCAGAAAGGGTGGGATGCAGATGAATGAATGGGATGCAGGAGAGTCATGGCGAGACACCGCCGAGGCAAAAGTCAACGGCCTGCAAAACCCGTTCGCAAGGCCGTTGACAAGGGGTGACTCGCCCGGGTAATCTATCCGGGTCACGAGACACCGCCGATTGCTAAACGGTTCTCTGTCAACGGTTCATTTGCGAAGCGACCGCCCTGTAGCGAGGGCGGTTGTTTTGCGTTTATGCCGATTGCTCTTGTGACGCTATCACATCTTGCGTAGCCGTTGAAGCTTTTTCAGTACCTTAGTTCCGCCTTGAGGTTAATTCAGCATTATGGAGGTCAGAGATGCAGAAGCGATCACCGTATGGCAGGTCCGCGATGTTGATCAAGAAGGACCTGATCAGAGAAGCTGGGAGGAAGTGCCAAGGATGTGGACAGCCGTTTCCAGAAAGGCTAAAGACGACGGAATTGGCGATGCGCGACAGTTATTGCAAAGTTGATTACAAGGTGCCGTTGAAGCGGGGAGGGAAAGTTGAGTTGCAGAACGTGCAGGTGTTGTGTCCGCCTTGCTACGACGGGAAGACCCACGCCGACCTGACGGACGCGGAGTGGCGAGCGCGTGGTTGCCCGCAGGGTGGCGTGAAAATTCCCGTATCGCATACGAGTGCGCACAGGCGACTTTGAAATCGGGACTTTTGCAATTCTCTAGAAAGGTGTTCCGATTGACAATCACTCTGGGGCGATGATACGTTTTTCGTTGGCTGTTTGGGGCTTGGGCGTTTGGCAGGCGCGTAACGTTCCACCTCGGGATAGCTACTGCGCCTATCGTGAGCGCATCAAGGCACTCTGGTCAGGAGCATCTGCCGTCGGCTGTCGCATGGGCCTTCACTGTTCCCGCTCGTCCTTGTCACACCTTCCCATTGTCCGTCCCATGCCGGACGGAGAGACGTATTTTCGGCGCAGCCGCCAGGGTGGAGAAAGCTCATGGCCGTAGCGGTTGGCGGGCGGTTCCGGGCTGACAGCCTGGGAGCGGACGGATGGTTCCGGGTGCTGGCCTGGGTGACGGTGGCTTCGGTATATGCCATGCTGGTGCTGGGCGGCGTGGTGCGGGTCACCGAGTCGGGGCTGGGCTGCGGAGACGACTGGCCGCTGTGCGCCGGGCAATGGCTGCCGCCCCTGGAAAGCAAGGCCATCATCGAGTACGCTCACCGGGTGGCAGCTTCGTTTCTGGTGGGGCCGCTCATCGTGGCGACGTTTATCGGCGCCTGGCTGCGCTACCGGCGGGAGCCGTGGATAATCTGGCCCGCCGCCATCGCCGTCGTTCTGGTCATCATCCAGGCTCTGCTGGGCGGTCTCACGGTTACCACCAAGCTTTCCGGTCATGTCGTAATGACCCACCTGGCCGTGGCCGAACTGACGCTGGCCTGCTGCGTGCTGCTGGCGGTGATGGCGCACCGGGGCGGGATGCGCGACAGCCCGGCGCCGTGGGCCGTAGGGAAGACGCGGCTGTTCCCCGCTCTGTCACTGGCTGCGGCGGTAGCGCTGTTCCTGATTCTACTGTCAGGTTCCTATCTGACCAACAGCGAGTCGGCTACTGCCATCGCGCCGCCTACCGCTATTTATGCCTGCCAGACTTGGCCCTTGTGCGCCAACGAGTGGGGCGGGGTGTTTCCCGGCGGCAAGTTCGCCCTGATTCACATGACGCACCGCTATGTGGCGCTGGTTGCAGGACTGTTTATAATTTA
>DAOUJD010000026.1:0-17747 GCA_034423115.1 Dehalococcoidia bacterium
GCGGACCAACCCATCCAACCGGCGGCTGCGGCCAGCGGCAACGCCCCCAAATTGTGGAACCCCGGCGTGAAGTGCAGCACGCCCATGACCCTGCCGCGTATCTCGCCCGGAGCGGACAGTTGCAGGATGGTAGTTGCCAGGGGCCAAACGGTTCCCAGGCTCAGCACCCCAACCACCAGGAACAGCGACCACGACACCCAGAACCAGTTCGACCAGGCGAACAACGTGAGACAGGCGCAGAACGACACCAGGCAGACTAGCAGCCACCGGTACAGCCAGGCCCGGTGCATGAAGGTGATGAGCAGGTTCCCCAGCAGCGAACCAACTCCCGAGGCCAGCAACAGCAGCCCTGCTCCCGACGCCTCGGTGCCCAGGTGTTCCTTCGCGAAGGGAGGGATCACCGCAAGATGGCTCATGCCGAAGCCGCCCCAGGCGCACGCCAGCACCAGGACGGTGAGCAGCACCGGCGCCCGCCAGATCTGCGCCATGCCGTCCGTGAAGTTCCGCAATATCGGCTGGGATGCCGGTCTCGAATCCCGCGGCGCGGGCCGGATCCTTGCCACGCACACCACGCTGATCACGTAGCACGCAACGTTCGCCAGTAGCGCGGCGCCGATGCTCCAGTGGTCTATAATCGCGCCCACCAGCGGCGGCCCGACGATCCGGCCGATGTGCACGGCGGCGTTGAAATGGGCCACCGCATCCAGCAGGGTCCGCTGGTCCACCAGGTCGGCAACCATCGTTACCCGGGCCGGCGCGTTCAATGCCTGCAAAGACCCCAACAACGCGGCGGCAACGTAGACGTGCCAGACGGCAATCACGCCGGTCAGTGACAGCGCTGCCAGCACCAACATCGCAACTCCCACCACCGCCTGGATGGTTATCAGCAATCGCTTCCGGTCGACGCGGTCGGCAATCACCCCTCCGACCATCAGCAGGCCGACGTTGGGCAGCCCATAGAGGAACAGCGTCAGACCCACCTTCGTGCTCGATCCGCTGACTTCCAGCACCAGCCAGCTCAGGACGAGCATCTGCGCCCCCTGGGAGAGAGCCTGGGTAGCCGATCCGGTCCAATACCACCGGAAGTTGTACGAGCGCCACGGACTCAGTATCCGCGCGGCATAGGAAGCCGCGCGTCCTCGAGAGGACTGGGTTTCTAGCACCGGTCGGCCCTGACAGCACCTGCCGTCAACCCCTCAGGCTCCCACCGCAGTCCAACTCGCCGCGCCGGCAACAATCTACACAACATACTGACCACAGGGCGATTGTAATCTATCCTGCGCCGGCATGGGCCGCGGGTCGCATTCCGCTGGACAATGGAGCCAGCACTCGCCCGCGCGAACGACCCGGCTTGTCAAGGGCAAGCAATTCCGGGGTCAGGTGGTTGTCGCTGGCGTGAACACGCTTCGGTGACGGTACATCGAAGAGAGGAAGTCTTGGATTTCCATATGTGTTTTCATAATAGAAAACATTGACGAATTGAGCCGTTCGGGCTAGCATGGCGCTCAAATTAACGAAATGCCGCCAACCGCCGTGGCGCGCCCGAAGAAACGGCCGTTTCGACACGCTCCGGCGCCAAACCCGGCAGGGACGCCAACCGCCGGGCCGTTGGTGGTTAGTTAGCGAAAAACTAGGATCCAGGAGGTAACAGGATGGCAGAACAAGACATTGCCTTGATGGCTCACCTCATGCGCCGCGCCGGTTTTGGGGCGACCTACGAGGAACTGGAGGCGCGCGCTGCCAAGGGCTACGAGGCCACCGTGGAAGAGCTGCTGAATCCGGAGTCCCAACCCGCCATTCAGGATGACATCCTGATGCGCTATCAGCCGCAGTGGGTGTCCAAGGCGGGCCTCGAGGGTCAGCAGGAAGAGTGGACCTACCGGATGATCAACACCAAGCGGCCGCTTGAAGAGAAGATCGCCCTGTTCTGGCACCACATCTTCTGCACGGGCCACGCCAAGTGCGAGTATCCCAAGCAGCAGAATATCGAGCTCGACATGTTCCGCACCCTCGGGTTCGGCAACTTCGAGACCCTGCTCATGGGCCTGTCCATGGACCCCGCCATGGTGTTCTACCTGGACAACTGCATGAGCCACAAGGACGCCATCAACGAGAACTGGGGCCGCGAACTGCTGGAGCTCTTCTCCCTGGGCGTCGGCATGGACGGCAACGCCAACTACTCCGAGGACGACGTCAAGGAAGCCGCCCGCGCCTTCACCGGCTGGACCGTGACCAACTCCATCCCCCGGTACCCCTACGGCAAGTACGAGGCCGCGTTCGTCTATGACCCGTCGGACCACGACTATGGCGAAAAGACGTTCCTCGGCGAGTCCGGCAACTTCAACGGCGAGCAGATCGTGGAGATCGTCGCCCGTCAGCCGGCAGCCGCACGGTTCGTAGCGCGGCACATGTACAACTTCTTCGTGGCCGATGAGCCGCAGGTTCCCGCCTGGCAGAACACGCCGCCGCGAGACCCCGAAGCCATCAAGATGCTCGAGGACGAGTACTTCCGCTCCAACTACGACATTCGCTCCATGCTGCGGGTGCTGTTCAACTCCGACTTCTTCAAGAACGCCCGGTTCGAGAAGGTAAAGAGCCCGACCGAGACGGTCGTGGGCACCATGCGCCTGGTCGGGGACTTCGACATGCCCAGGCCCGGCTTGAACGCCATGACGCTAACCATCCGCTACATGGGCCAGGACCTGCTGAACCCGCCGACGGTGGAAGGCTGGCACACCGGCCGCGAGTGGATCGACAGCGGCACCCTGGTGGAGCGGATCAACTTCACCGCCGACGCAGTGGGCGACACCTCCCATCGCGGCGTGCAGTCCATCATCAACCGCCTGGGTTCCCAGGGCGAGACCATCTCGTCGGAGCAGTTGGTGGACGGCTGCCTGCAGTTGCTCGGCCACTACGAGCTGGCCGACGTCACCCGCAACGAGCTGGTCGCACTGGCGGACAGCGAAGGCGAACTGCGGACGGGCACCGACGAGTTCGGCACGCGCGTCGGGCAGATGCTGCAGTCCATCGTGGCGACCACCGAGTACCTGTTCGAGTAACAAAGGGGGAACGATATGACAGCCACCAAGAAAGATCCGGTGCTGGTGGTCCTCCAGTTGTCAGGGGGCAACGACGCCCTGAACACCATCATTCCTTATGGTGATCCCCTGTACCTGGACAACCGGCCCAACGTAAGGATTCCCATTGACCAGGTGTTGCCGATCAACGACCAGATCGGCTTCAACCCGGCCATGGGGCCCATGAAGCGCCTGTATGACGAGGGCAAAGTCGCCGTCATCCAGGGCGTGGGGTATCCCAACCCCAGCCGCTCGCACTTCCGCTCCATGGACATCTGGCACACCTGTGAGCCGGACAAGGTTGGAGACGAAGGTTGGCTGGGCCGCGCCGTGCGCGACCTGGACCCCGAGAAAACCAACGTACTGACCGGCGTCAACTTCGGCCGCGGCCTGCCGCGCTCGCTAGTGGCCCCGGGCGTCCCGGTTGCCTCGGTGGGCAACCTGGAGACCTACGGCGTACTCACGGGCATTGAGATTGAAGAGCAGCGGACGAAGGCTTTGGACGTGTTCTCTCGCGTCTATTCGCCGATGCTGGGCCAGGGCCCGGTGCTGGACTACTTCGCCCAGACCGGCCTGGACGCGCTGGAAGGCGCGGACATCCTGAGCACCGCTCCGCAAATGTATTCCTCCTCGGTGGAGTACGGCGGCGACACCGTTGCCCAGTACATGCGCAACATCGCGCAGACCCACCTGGCCGGGTTCGGCACGCGGGTGCTCTACACCACCGCGCCGTACAACAGCTTCGACACCCACGCCGGCGAGTTGGCCAACCACACCCGCCTGTGGACCGAGACCTCTCACGCCGTCGCCGACTTCTACGACGACCTGAAGGAGCACAACGCTGGCGACAACGTCATCCTGCTGGTCTTCACCGAGTTCGGCCGTCGCGTCCATGACAACGGCTCCGGCACCGACCACGGCTCCGGCGGCGTTGCGTTCGTTGTGGGCGAAAACGTGAAGGGTGGCCTCTACGGCGAATATCCGTCGCTGGAGGAGGACAAGCTGCTGGAGGGCGACCTGCACTTCAACAACGACTTCCGCGGCCTCTATTCCACCCTCCTGGAGAAGTGGATGGGCCTGGACGCCCAGCCCATCGTGAACGGCTCCTTCGAGCAGATGGACTTCATTTAGCCCGTAGGCCGACAAGAGGAGGCGATCATGGTACTAGCTCAGAGAATTTCCCACGTCCAGTTGCAGTACAGCCACACCATCGGGCGCGGCGAGCAGTTCGGACCCGGGTTTACCTATCCGATCCACATGGCCCGGGGCGAGGACGACCTGATGTACGTCCTGTGCCGCTCGTCGGAATACCGACCTGAGGGCACGCGCGTCACGGTGTGCACGGTTGACGAGGAATACGTCAACGCGTTCGCCCGCGGCGTTCCGCAGCAGGGGCCCCACGAATACAACTTCGAGGACGGCTCCCTGGTTTGGCCGGTGAACGTGGCGATTGCCAGCAACGGCAACGTGTACGTATCCGACGAATGGCTCCACCGCATTTCGATGTTCACCCGCGACGGCGAGTACATCGGCAAGTGGGATGAGAACGTCGGCAGCGGCGACGGCCAACTGGACCGCCCGTCGGGCCTCGCCATTGACGCAGACGACAACGTCTGGGTCGTGGACGGGAACAACCACCGGGTACAGAAGTTCACGCCGGACGGCCAGTTCCTGATGAAGATCGGGAGCCACGGCAACGGCGACGGCGAGTTCGACAGCCCTTGGGGCATCGACATCGACCGCGATGGCAACATCTACATCGCCGACTGGCGCAACGACCGCATCCAGAAGTTCGCGCCGGACGGACGGTTCCTGATGAAGTTCGGGTCCTCCGGCTCGGGCGACGGCGAGTTCAACCGGCCCGCCGACGTGGCGGTTGACCAGGACGGGATCATCTACGTGGCCGACTGGCTCAACGACCGGCTGCAGTACTTTGACCCGGACGGCATCTTCTGCGGCCAGAAGACCGGCGAAGCCACCGTCTCCAAGTGGGGCAAGGACAAGCTGGACGCGAACCCCGAAATGTGGGGCGAGCGAGAGCGCGCTCCTAATCTCGAAAGGGAGCGGGACTTCTGGGCGCCCACCGGCGTCGCAGTGGACGAAAACAACCGCGTATTCGTCTGCGAAGGCCCACGCAACCGCATCCAGGTGTTCCAGAAGCAGGCACTGACCTTCATGGGGCCGCGCCTGTAAGCCCTGACCACACCTGAACCACAAGGGGCCTCCGCTCCACGCCCGAGACGGCCGGGACGCCGGCCTGACGGGTATGGACGGGGGCCCTTTCAGGTGGTATCAAGTTGAGACCAGAATCGTCGCGAATCAGGGAGTGAGTCTTTGCCATGCCCATCACAGTAGGTCATGTTCCCAACCTGGAATGCGAAGCCTTCTATTTCGACATGGAGCGCCGCGGAATCATCATGGTGGACATGGCGCCCAACCAGATTGCAGACGCGCTGGCCGAGGGCGCGATCGACGCTGGCCCCGTGCCACTGTTGGACGTACCGCGGCTCGAGCCGAGCGCATCCCCGATCCAGAGGTTCTGCGTGGCATCGGTCACACGCGCCGTTTCCTGCGTCCTGATTTCCAAAGGCGAGTTGAACGAGTTGGGAGGCAGCGCGATTGCCGTCAACGAACCGGATCCCACATCGCTGCAACTGTTGCGGGTCATCCTGGAGTTGAAACACGGCATCGGCGATGTGGAGTTCGTGGACGCTCAATCGGAACACGACGCCATGTTCCTCACATGGAACCAGGCGCTGCGGGGACGCCGGGCCATCCGGGGATTCCCTCACCGCTATGACCTGGGGCAGGAGTGGCAGGAGTGGACCGGCCTGCCGTTCGTGTTCAACCGCTGGATGGCCCGGTCTGACATGGAGCGGCAGGACTTCCTGGCGCTGCAGGATGCGCTGTTCGTGGGCCAGGAGGACTGGATGAACAACCTCTACAAGGATACCGGCCCTCGCAACGACGTACTGATGCTGTCCAGGGAGGTGCTGGAATACGTGCAGGGACTCCGGTTCTTCATGGGCGTACCCGAGCAACGGGCCGTGGAGGCGTTCGAGGAGAAATTGGCGCAGTTGGGCGACGCATGAATGTAAAGTGCGGTAGGGGCGAATAATTATTCGCCCCTACGTCCGAACCCCATACGTTGGCCTGAAATACCAAACCGTCGGAGGTAAATCATGGTACTAGTTGGACAAGAACTGGAAACCGGGACGATTCAGTACACGAGCCGCGACGGGACGACCATCGACGCGTTCTACAGCCGTCCGGTCGGAGAAGGGTCTTACCCCGGCGTGATCGTGACCATGGAAGGCATGGGGCTGATGGACCACCACAAGGAAATTGCGGTGCGCTTCGCCGGACAGGGCTACCTGGCCATCGCGCCCGACCTGTACACGCGGGAGGGCACGCCGGAGCCGGAAAACGTGCTGGCGACGCTGTTCGCCTCGCCGGATTCGCGGGCGATGGACGACCTGGAAGGCGCCGCGACGTTCCTCAAGTCCCAGGCCCACAGCAATGGGAAGGTGGGCATCATCGGGTTCTGCTCGGGCGGACGCTACACGCTGATGATGGCCTGCCTGAGCAGCAACATCGATGCGGCGGTGGACTCTGCGGGTGGACACATCGTCCACGATCCGACTGAGTTGCGGCCGGTGCAGCCGATGGATATGGTGCCCGACCTGTCGTGCCCGCTGCTGGCGTTATTCGGAGTGGAGGACGAGAACCCCACGGCCGAGCAGGCGGAGCAGATGAAAGCGCTCCTGGATGAGCACGGGAAGACCTACGAGTGGGTGATGTATAACAACGCGGGGCACGCTTTCTTCGCCGACTACCGGCCCAGCTACCGGGCGGCGCCGGCGCAGGACATGTGGCACCGGGTGCTGTTGTTCTACGACCGCCACCTCAGACAGTAATCGCTGCGGACGACGCGGTCGGAGTTGGGCAACGGCCCCGGCGACCGGGTGATGGACTTGAGTGTACTGTTCAGGTTTGAAGTGACCATCCCAAACCAAAACCGTCATACCCACGAAAGTCGGAGATGTCCGCCATAGGCGGATGCCGGTATCCAGGAAGCCTGCTCATCGGCAACCGTGAGCAGGGGCAAAGATTTCCTGAATTCCGGATCAAGTCCGGAATGACATGTTGCACGGGCAAATGGCTCAGCGAATCTGAACAGTTACATTTGGGGGCGGACGTTCCGCAGCACGCCGGGGCGTGTTACCATCGGCCCCGCCCGTGCGGCTTGGGATCAAGGCCGCCCACAAAAATGTACAAACGAGGAGCGATTTTCATGCCGGAGATAGAAAACAAGCTGAACGAAATGGGTCTTGAGCTGCCCCCGCCGCGTCCGCCGGGAGCCGGCAATATCATTCCCTTTGTGCGTACGGGGAACCTGGTGTTCCTGTCCGGCACCGGGCCAGGCCTGCCCGGGGGTGGGTTGCTGCACACGGGCAAGCTGGGGACGGATTTGACCGTAGAGCAGGGATACGACTGCGCCCGACAGACCATGCTGAACCTCTTGACCAACCTGAAAGGGGCGATCGGCGACCTGGACAAGGTCAGCCACATCGTCAAGCTGCTGTGCATGGTGAACTCCGCGCCCGATTTCACCGGGCCGCCCCTGGTGGCCAACGGCGCGTCGGACCTGCTGATCGAGCTCTATGGGGACAAGGGCCGGCACGCGCGGTCTGCCGTCGGCATGGCGACGCTGCCTGGTGGGATGCCGATTGAGATTGAGATGATTGTCGAGGTCGAAGACTAGCGGCGTATAGTTCGGAAGTGCGCCGGGCTCGGCATCCCGCGAAGTCCCGGCGCACCATCGTACCGGCGTGCCAGTCCACGCCGTTTGGGTGTGGCGAGCGACGTGAGCGCGACGAAACAAAGGACGGGGAGAGGAGGACACGGTGGCGGTTGCTGACCAATTTGGAGTCCTGCTACCCACGCGAGGGGTACTGGTGTACGCCGGCAGCCGGGGGCCGCAAACGGAACTGGTCTGGCAAATGGCGGAGACGGCGGAGCGGGCCGGCTACGATTCCGTCTGGGTGGGGGACAGCATCACCTCCAAGCCGCGCCTGGAACCCATGACCGCCATGGCTGCCATCGCTGCGCGCACGTCGCGGGTGAAGGTGGGAACCGCCGTGCTGCTCAATGCGCTGCGCCATCCTGTGCATCTGGCCCACGCCGCTGCGACCATCGATAACATTTCGGGCGGGCGCACGATCCTGGGGTTGGGCGCGGGTCGCGGCAACAACCAGATGTTCATTGATGAGCACGCGGCCGTTGGCATCCCGATAACGGAACGTGCGCCCCGGATGGAGGAGGGGATTCGCGCCATGCGCGCGCTGTGGACGGGAGAGTCGGTAAGCAGCGACGGGGAGTTCTACCCGCTGGACAATGTGGCCCTGGAGCCGACGCCGGTGCAGGAGTCCATTCCGCTGTGGATCTCCAGCAACTGGGTGCGGCGCGGGCTGGCCCGGGTGGCCGAGATGGGCGACGCCTGGATCACCAACGTGCCGTCGGCGGAGTTGTTCAGCCAGTGCTGGGAGAGGATCGAGCAGTGCGCCGGGGAGATGGGGCGCGACGCCTCGGAAATCGGGCGGTGCCTTTACATCTCGGTGAATCTGAAAGACGACACCGACGCCGCGCTGGCCGAGGGCGACCAGTTCATGCGGGCGTACTACAGCATTCCCTACGATGTGATCAGCAAGCAGTTGCTGTGCGTGTTTGGGCCGCCGAGCAAGATCGTGGACGCGATAAAGGCGTACCGGGAATGCGGGGCCGACTACTTCATCGTGAGGTTCGCGTCTCCCGACCAGATGGGGCAGATGGCGCGGTTCACTGAAGAGGTTTTGCCCAGCGTGGGTTGACGGTGGGGTTCTGCTACTCCGTCAAGTAGGCAGGGACTTCGGCCTTCCATCGAGAGCGAGGGTAATACCCCTCACCCCAACCCTCTCCCGCCAGAGGCGGACGTTCCGCCCGCAAGGGGAGAGGGAATTTTTGTAGATCGTCAGTTGCTGCGTTCGGCGAACTCGGACTTGGCGGCCTCCACGAGGGTGGCGTCGCGGAGGAGGTCACTGGCGGTGAGGCTAAGGGCCTTGGCGACCTGCAACGCGCTGGACAGGGCGTAGTCGGTGATTGCCGTTTCGCACATGTCGCGGGTGTGGGACGCCACGGGCGTCTCGCTGACGGCGTAGCGCAACTCATAGGCGGGCATGGCCTGGCTGACGTTACCGAAGTCGGTGGAGGCACCGCTACCCGGGCGGCCGGGAATTGGGTCGTCGAGCCGGACGCCGAGGGCTTGCAGATTGGCGCCCACGGCCTGGGCGAGGGTCAAGTTGGGCTGGACGTTCTCGTAGAAGGGATAGAACTCCTCGACCTCGAGGCGTGAGCCGGTCATGGCGGCGGCGCCCTCGGCGACCTGCATTACCTTGCCTACCACCTCATCGCTCAGATACCGGCCGTCGCGGGAACGCAGCATGAAGTTGGCGGCGGCGAACTCGGGGACGACGTTGGGCGCGGTGCCGCCGTCGGTGATGACGCCGTGCATGCGGACGTCGTCGCGCAGGTGCTGGCGCAGGGCGTCGATTCCAGTGAACAGATGGATGACGGCGTTGAGGGCGTTGATGCCGGCCTCGGGCGCAGCGGCAGCGTGGGCGGCCCGTCCGTGGAACATGTAGCGGTAGCCGACCATGGCGAGGCTCCAACTCTCGCCCTTGGGCGACACGCCGGGCACGATGGTGCGGTTGGAGAACGGGTGGGACGACAGGGTAGCGTCGATGCCGTCGAAGACGCCGGCCTCCAGCAAGCGGATCTTGCCGCCGCCGCCCTCCTCGGCCGGCGTGCCGATGATTTCGATGCGACCGGGCAGGTCCTGAGCGTTGGCTTGCAGCCCGAGGGCCGCGCCCATGGCGGCCATGGCGATGAGGTTGTGTCCGCAGCCGTGGCCGATTTCGGGCAGCGCGTCGTATTCGGCCAGGACGGCGATGGTGGGGCCGGCGCCGGCGCCGCAGGGAATGGTGGCGCGAAACGCGGTCTCCACGCCACCGATGCCCCGTTCCACCTGAAAGTCATGCTGCTCCAGGAATCCCGCGAGGGCGTTTGAGGAATAAAATTCCTCATAGTTCAATTCGGGGTGGGCGTGAACATCTTTCGAGAGGTCAAACAAGGCCTGTTTAGATGTCTCAATGACCGAGTTGGAAGTGGAAGCCAGCGCGTCTTTGGGTCCGGAATTCTGGGCGGTCATGGTATGGGTCCTCCTGTGTACGGGGACTGAGCGTCTGGGGTATTTTACAGTTGTGCGGAAGAGTACGCCACGAACGGCATTGCCTCCGTTGTCTTTCGGAGTCGAGTAGCTTCGCGACGCCGGTCTAATGGGGCATCGCGACGAAATGTCGTCATGGGTGGTGGTATGCTTGATAGTCGCGCGAGGTGAACACGTTTGAAGGACTATCAGAGACACGACATTCGCAACCTGGCTATCATCGCCCACGTTGACCACGGCAAGACCACGCTGGTCGACGCGCTGCTGAAACAGGGGCAGGTGTTTCGCGCCCATCAACAGGTGGGCGAACTGATCATGGACACCAACCCGCTGGAGCGGGAACGGGGCATCACGATCCTGGCCAAGAACGCATCGGTTACGTACCGGGGCGTGAAGATCAACATCATCGACACGCCGGGCCACGCTGACTTCAGCGGAGAGGTGGAGCGGGTGATGAACATGGCGGACGGCTGCCTGCTGCTGGTGGACGCCGTCGACGGCCCGATGCCCCAGACGACATACGTGCTGCGGCAGGCCCTGGAGCAGAACGTTGCGCCGCTGGTGGTGATCAACAAGATTGACCGGCCGGAGGCGCGCGTCGCTGAGGTGGAGGAGATGGTGCAGGACCTGTTCCTGGAACTGGCCACCGATGCGGAGCAACTGGATTTTCCGGTGCTGTACGCATCAGCCAAACAGGGTTATGCGACGACCGACCCCGACCAGCCGGGTACGGACATGCAACCCCTGTTTGACGCCATCCTGGAATCGGTGCCGCCACCAGTGGGGAAGCCCGACGAGCCAGTGCAGATGCTGGTGGCCGCGCTGGACTATGACAACTACCTAGGGCAGGTGGCAATCGGGCGGATAACCAATGGCACGCTGCGGTTGCGAGACACCGTGGCCCTGATGCACCGGGACGCGGAGACGACCACGCACAGCGTCGAGCGGGTTTTCGTGTTCCACGGCATGGAACGAGTGGAAACGACAGAAGCGTACGCCGGGGACATCGTGGCGGTCACGGGGCCGGAAGGCGTGTCCATCGGCGACACGATTGCGAGCGCGGAGGACCCACGGGCACTGCCGACCATCGACATCCAGGAGCCCACGGTGCGGATGACTTTCGGGATCAGCACGTCGCCGTTCGTGGGCAGAGAGGGGGCCCACTGCACTTCGAGGAATCTGTACGACCGCCTGATCCGGGAACTGCGGACCAACGTCAGCCTGCGGGTGGAGACCACTTCCAGCCCCGACATTTTCGTGGTGGCGGGTCGTGGAGAACTGCACCTGTCCATCCTGGTGGAGACAATGCGACGGGAGCAGTTTGAGTTCCAGGTATCCCGGCCCGTGCCGGTAACCAAGACGGTTGACGGCAAGGTCCACGAACCCTACGAGATACTGCACATCAGCACCCGCGAGGAGTACGTGGGCGCGCTGACGGAGTACCTCGCCGGCCACCTGGCACAACTTCGGGACATGCGGTACGGGGACGACGGCTATGTGCACATGGAGTACCGCATACCGACTCGCGGCCTGATCGGGTTCAACTCTTTTTTCCTGCGCACCACGCGTGGGGACGGCGTGCATAACAGCAGTTTTGATTCGTACGGGTTGATGGAGGGCGAGATCAAGACGCAACGCGGCGGAGCGTTGGTCGCGTCGGATGGCGGCCCCGCGGTCACGTACGGCCTGCTCAACGCCCAACGTCGCGGGGAGACGTTCATTGATCCCGGCACGCAGGTGTACGAAGGGATGGTGGTGGGCTGCCGGCGGCAGGAAGGGGACCTGGAGATCAACGTCTGCAAGGAAAAGAAGCTGACCAACATGCGGTCATCGACGGCCGACGTGGCCGAGCGGCTGAATGCCACGATGCGGTTGAGCCTGGAAGAGTCCCTAGAGTTCATCTCGGACGACGAGCTGGTGGAGGTTACGCCGCAGAACCTGCGGCTGCGCAAGATGGAGTTGTCCGCCCACGACCGGAAGCGCCAGCGGCGGGACGGGGCGCGGGCCCGGAGTTAAGGTAGGCTCAAGACCGTCGCGTCCGTTGGACGCTCTGGGTATTTCGACGAGTTCAGCCGCCGACGAAGCGGTCGCCAAAGGTGGCGGCCAACTGGGCGTCTCCATCGGCTACCACCATACGACCGGATGTGATTGCGTCGGACGGGGTGAGGCGGCCGTACATGATCAGCACGCAAGTCTCGCCGTCGCACTCGACCGTTACATCCGGCCGTCCCAGCGGCGGCTCCGCTGATGTACCGTGGATTATCTCGGCCGCGTCATTACTGAGCACGAGGTCGCAAATGCGCTCCTCCGGGCTGCTGATGCGGAACCGGTAGCGGATGGGTCTGGTTGCCAATGCTGGGTCGGGACGGAAGGCGCGGCGGGCGGCGCGGTCCACGGTATCCACCAGCGCGGTTACGCTGCCGCCGGACAGGTGGAATTGGTCTTCCAGCCGGGAGCGGATGTCCCAGCCGTGCATGGTCAACTCGGCGATGCGTTGGGTCAGGAGGGTATCCACGGTCATTGGGCCGGTCGGCCAGTAGACCAGGTTGTTCCACTGGTCGGGTCGCACGGATCGGAATTGGCTCACCGTTTCGCCGATTCGTTCGGTAAAATCGTCGAGCAGACCCGAACTCAATCGTTGACTGGCGTCGACCGCGCGCTGGTAGATGGATTGCGCGAACGCGTCCTCATCGTGTTGTTCCGGTGAGGGTGAACCCTCAGGCGGGGAGTGGATACCATCCAGACCGCGGAGGAGGCGGGTGGACAGATCGACGCTGGTGAGGTGTCCGATGACGTCGGCAACCGTCCAGCCCTCGCAGGCGCTTGGGACGGCCCACGCGTTGGGAGACATAGCACCCAGGAATTCGATCAGCTTCTGGGCTTCGTGGTCAAACAGGTCGATGCGGGTGGATACGGCGCTCATGGAATGCTCCGGTGGAAAGTTGGGACGACGGTTGACGATGTCCAGTTTACGGTGAGTTCAAGCCGTCGATGAACTCGAGGGTTCGTTTGGCCAGGGTGTCGGGGATCTCGACCTTCATGTTGTGGCCGACACCGTCGATTATTTCCAATGTGGCGTTGGGCATCGTATCAGCCATCAGTTGCTGGATTTCCAGCGGGGTGATGGGGTCGTGGCGCGCGGCGAGGATCAGCGTGGGCACGGCGATCCGGGGCAACAATGGGGCGAGGTCCGCCGCGAGCAGGCAGGCCTGGAGAGCGAGCACCTCAGTGGCGTCGGTCTTCGCGCCTTCGTCGGCGTACCAGTTGATGACCTCGCGGGGAGTGTCGAGGCCGAAGCGCTTGTCGGTGTCGGACAGCAGCCAGGCGCGGGTGCCCTCACGCCGAAGCGTATCGCCCCACCCGCTGGCGTCCATGTCCGCGCCCATCTGGGCGAGACGCGGGGTTGAGGCCACCAGGGTGAGGCTGTGCAGGCGGTCGGGGAAATCGTGGGCGAACTGGAGGCTGACGATGCCGCCGGCGGATGCACCGACGAGGTGGGTCTTGTCTAGGTTCAGAGCGTCCATCACGCGGGCTATGTCGGCGGCGAGTTCGGTGATGACGAACGGCGAGTCGGAGCGGGACGTAGTACTTCCGTGGCCGCGCATGTCGAATCGGGTGACCGGATGACTGCGAGATAAGGTGGGCACCCAAGGACGCCAGCGATGGAGGTTGCCGCCGGCGGAGTGGTGGAGCAGGACGGGTTGGGCGTTGAGCCACGGGTCGGAGAAGTCGTCCACGTGGTAGTGGACACTCTCTCCGTTCAGTTCGAGCATGGGCATGGGTTCATCTCCGAGTCAACGCGACATGGGGTTGGATCAGGGCCCTACTAAAGTTGTGCGATTGAAGTCTATCCGCTCGTCCTGAGCCTGTCGAAGGACGCGCTCGTGGTTCGACAGGCTCACCATGAGCGGGACGTGTGGTGACTTTGGAAAGACCCTGGGGTTGGGTGGGTAAGTCTTACAGGATGTACAGGATAGACAGGATCATCGATTGAAGGGGATGGGGCAAGGCTACTAATGGCGAGGATTCATGGATACCGGCTTTCGTCGGTATGACGGTTTGGCGGGTGTGACGGTTTCGCTATTGGACCGCGACTGCCGTTGGATGAGTGGGCGGTCGGGCGCGTCAGGGCGGGTTGGCGGCGCGGGAGGTATCGCGGGGCAGGAGGAATCCGGCGAACAGGGCGGTTGAACTCATTGCGGTGCAGATGAGGAAGCCCGGCAGGAATGAGCCGGTGGCGTCCAGAGCTGCGCCGACCAGGATGGGCGCGAGGAACATGGCGAAACCGGAGAAGGTCATCAGGGAGCCATAGATGACGGCGAGGCCCTGGGGCGTGATGCCGGGCAGCCTCAGGGGCAGCGTGAGCAGGATGGGAACGTAGAACCACGAGCCGAAGCCAAGTATCCCGGCCGCCGCGTAGATGCCCGGCAGGTTGGGCAGGAGGTACGAACCCAAACCGCCCAGCAGGGCCGCCATTCCTGAGGCGATGAATATTCCTCGGGGCGAGTCGAAACGCAGCGGTACGATACCGCCAGCCAGCACCGCGAACACGCCAACGAAGGGCAACATTCCGGTGATGAAGCCAGCCGCAGACAGCGACAAGCCGAGCCGATCGTTGAAGAATGTGGGCAGCCATCCGGTCAATGCAGTGTACTGGAAGAGGACGCCGGCATCGGTGAGTACCAGCAGGATCACGGTACGGTCGCGCAACACGGTGCCGGTTTGACGCAGGGAGATGGGAGCCGGGCGCACGCCTTCCAACGGGGCGTCGCGGCCCAGCGCCAGCCACGCGACGGATCCGAAGACGCCTACCAATCCGAAAACGGACATGGAGATCTTCCAGTCGGTGATTGCGGCGAGGGGCGCGGCGCCGGCCACGGCGATAGCCACGCCAAGGCTGACCGCTGCGGTGTTCAGGGAGTTCATGACCAGGACTTCCCGTTGGGAGAACCATGCCATCAACAGGGGGCCGGTGGAGGTGATCAACATCGCCAAGCCGAGGCCGTATGCCAGGCGCAGCACCAGCATCACGCCGAAGTTGGGGGCAAGGAACGACAGCGCGAGCACGGCCATGGACCCCCAGGCGATGAGCTGAGAGTATTTCACGCCGATCCGGGCAACCAGCATGCCGCCCGGAATGCCGAACGCGGCGGCCAACAGCATGGGCAGAGAAACCAGCAGGCCAGCGGCAAAGTTGCTGATTCCGTAATCCGCTATCGCAAGGGGGAGAACTGGCGAGATGCCAAACAGGTTGAATCCCAACGCCAGGTGTCCCACCAGAGACATGGAGGCCATCACCCACCGGTAAGGGCTCAGAATGGGGTTGGCGGCTGCGGTGTGCATGGGAAACGGCGGTGGCGACGCTAGGCGGAGTGCGCGGCGTTGGGTATTATTAGGCGAGTTGAACAGACACGCAACGACCCATGGTCAGATTTCTTTACCGAAGGAGGCCAAGCATGAAGTATGACGTAATCGTGGTGGGCGGCGGGTCCGCCGGATGCACCATCGCCAGCCGGCTGTCGGAGGACCCCGAACGCACGGTGCTGCTGCTGGAGGCGGGGCCGGACTATCCGGTGTTCGAGCACTTGCCGGAAGACCTGAAGATGGGCAACAACGTGTGGCTGTCGGCGTACGGGCCGCACAACTGGGGCTACACCGCCAAGATCACCGACGACCAGACCGAGCTGGTGATTCCCAGGGGCAAGGCCACCGGCGGGTCCAGCGCGGTGAACGGGCAGGTGCTGTTCCGGGGGATTCCCGAGGACTACGACCGCTGGGCGGAATGGGGCAACGACGAGTGGAGCTTCACCCGGGTGCTGCCGTACTTCAACAAGCTGGAGACCGACTTGGACTTCGGCGGCGATGACTTCCACGGCTCCGACGGGCCGGTGCCGGTGCGCCGCGCTCCGCGCACCGAGTGGCTGCCCCACTCGGTGGCCTTCGAGCGGGCGTGCCTGGACGAGGGCTTCCCACGGGACGAGGACCAGAACCATCCAGAATCGACGGGGGTGTCGCCCCGCGCGCGGAACACCATCGACGGCGTGCGGATGAGCATGGCGATCAACTACCTGGACATCGCGCGCCACCGGCTGAACCTGACCATCAGGGGCAGCGTCACCGCCCGGCGCATCCTGTTCGACACGGGTTCGACAGGCTCACCACGAGCGGTAGGGATAGAGGCGGAAAGCGGCGGTGAGGTTTTCACCGTGGAGGCCGACGAGATCATCGTGAGCAGCGGGGCCGTCGCGTCGCCGCAGTTGCTGATGCTGTCGGGCGTTGGGCCGGCGGAGCACCTGCGGAGCATGGGCATCCCGGTGGTGCACGACTCGCAGGGCGTGGGCAAGAACCTGCGCGACCATCCCGCCGCGTCGGTGCTGTACCGGGCCACGGGAGAGAAACCGGACGTGCAGGCGCCGGTGATCCAGGTGGGCCTGCGCTACACGGTGGAGGGTTCCGACCTGCGTAACGACATGCAGCTCAGCCCCAACCTGATGACCAGCGAGCACCGGCCGGCCCACGTCGCCATCGACGAGGACCTGAACTACATCGGCATGGGCGCGAGCCTGCAACTGGCGTTGGGGCAGGGTGAGCTTACGCTGCAATCCACCGACCCGCACGTGCAGCCGAACCTGAACTACAACTACTACCAAGAGCCGGAGGACCTGCGGCGGATGCGCGAGGCGATCCGGCTGGGCGTACGGATGGCGGAAAAGCCGCCGTTCTCCGACCTGATTGAGGAGCGGCTGATGCCCACCGACGAGGAACTGGCGTCGGACGAGTTGCTGGACGACTGGCTGCGCAAGAACTCGGGGACGTCGCACCACATATCGGGCACGTGCAAGATGGGGCCGGACTCGGACCCGTTGGCGGTGGTTGACCAGCACCTGAAGGTGAAGGGCGTGGAGGGTCTGCGCGTGGCCGATGCGTCGATCATGCCCGACTGCATCCGCGCCAACACCAACGCGACCACGATCATGATCGGCGAGAAGTGCGCCGACTACGTGAAGGAAGGACGGTAGGCAGTTGACCAGAGCGCAAACGGCGGTTCAGAATCGCAGCGCCATGTAGGGGCGAATGATTGTTCGCCCCTACGCATCCTTGCGGGCGGGGCGCCCGACGAGCGATGAGAGCGCCACGTCAATTGGCTGTTACAATGTCTGACATAGACGTGCTAACGGAGGAAATGAATTGGCGTCGATGGATGACAGCCCGGCCACCAAGGCCGATGTCGGCAATCTGCGGAACGAACTGCAATATTACGCCACCAAGGCTGACCTGGCCCATATGGAAACGCGGCTCACGCGTACCCGGTTTGGTAGCGTTGAATGGGGAAGAGGTTAGCAGGCGGATCGGGAGTGGCGAGGTAGTATTCGTAGCCCAGATGCAGGATGCCCAACCTCCCACGA
>DAOUJD010000027.1:0-43396 GCA_034423115.1 Dehalococcoidia bacterium
ACCCGGTGTCCGTCCCGTTCCAGATAGAGTCCGATGATGCGGGCAATGCCGGGGTCGTCTTCAATCACCAGAATGTCGCAGGACATGGAGGCTTCTCCAATGAAACGACGGGAGTAGATTCAGCATAGCACGCCAGGGTTTTCCGGTTGTCATTCGCATTTCGCGAGCGTTCCGTATCTGAATTCAGTCAACATCGGCGGCGAATTCGCCGTCGCCGTCGTGATGGCCCTTGCGATGGCCGAAACGGCCACGCTCCTCCTGGGGAATCGCGTCGGGGCGGTTTTCGTGCCATCCGCTGAGCGCGTCGGCCTCTTCCTGCGTGATCTTGCCGTGCTCCACCATCCTGGACAGAAGGTCGTCAACGAAGCCGGAGTTGGCGGTGAACGCCAGCAGGATGGCAATGGGGCCGGAGTTGGCAGGTCGCGCATCGAACCACGTCGTCGCGGCGTCCGCCTGTTCCTGATTCAGAGTTTCATCCTCCACCCGGGAGTGGATGTAGCCGGTGAACATGGCGTCGGCGCGCTCGTCGTAGGCGGTGGCGAAGGCCGATTCCAGGGTGGTCTGCTCCACGTCGACTATTTCCGAAACACGCGCCAGCACGTCGAGGTCGGGGCCGTTCATCATGTGGCCGACGCTGTAGTGGTAGCCGGCGGGGTTCATTTCGTAGGGGTGGTCGGAGGAGTTGGCGGCCAACGCCAATCCGGAGACCAGGCCGAGAGCCAGCAAAGCGACGACGGCGAAAACGGCCAGCCAGCGCTTCCTGACGTTGCGAATTCTGTTGAGCATTTTGCCTCCCGATGCCGCCGGAAGCTTGGTTCTTGGTATGGGCGGCTTCGATGGGGAAACAATACACAGCGGATGTTAAGATGTTGTCAACGTCATAGGGCGGGCCTGCCGCAATCGAAACGGCTGCCCTCCACTTTCGAACTCTCCACCCGGATTTCGCCGCCGTGGGTTTCGGCCAATTGGCGGACTACAGCGAGGCCGAATCTGATTCAGCCAGAGGTCCGGTACCGGAACGGGCCAACGCAGGTAAAGGCGGTCGAGGTTGGGCGGCAACTCGGCGGAAACGTCCGTTTCGCCAGAGACGGACTCGTAGTACGCTTCATGCGGCGAACCTGGATTTGCGTTCGCTAACGTCGCCAACGGCGCCGCTATCACCCTGCCCAACCGGAGCTGTCCAGCCCGCTCTACAGAATTCCCTGCTTGAACAATCCTACGCTGAAAGGAGAAGAATGATGCGCGGGCTTCTACTTGGCTTCGTGTTTCTTCTGGTCGCCTGCGGCGGCGGAGAGAATCCGTTGGCCAATACGGAGTGGCGGCTGGTCGCCCTGGGCAATGCCGACGCTCCCACAGGGGTGGTGGGGGGCAACCCGACTGTCGAATTCACCACCGCCACCGACATGACGGGATGGACGGGCTGCAATTCCTACGGCGCGAGGTACAGTGCGCGGGAGTCGGAGCTGCGCCTCGACGACCTGACGTGGACGGAAGCGGGCTGCCCATCCCAGGCGCTGTTCCAACAGGAACAACGGATGCAGGACTCGTTGGCGACGGTAGAGCGGTTCGAGGTCTCGGGGGAACAACTCACGCTGCACAGCGAAGGCAGGCAGGCGCTGGTCTTCGAGCGGGTTGGGAAGTAGCCGCATCGGCCTGCCACCCTGGACCGCCGCCGTAGCCGTCGGCGTGGTGGTGGCGATCCACACTGCCTACGGAGGTCTGAGCACGTCCATCTACATCGACCGGACCCAGTTCCTGGCGCTCACGCCGGTGGTACTGCCGCTGGTCATCGTGGCGGCGGTCACGGTGGGCGGGAAGGCCGACATATGGTCCAATGCCGGCGAGGCCGGCCCGATACCCTGCTCGGCTCCCGACGGGTATTTCTTCGCTATCGTTCTCATCAGCGGCATCGTGGCATCCAACGCCTTCCACCCCGGGATGTGGCAGCGGGTGTACACCATCGAAAGCCAGCGGTCGCTCAACCGCACCCTGTGGACCGCCGTCGCCATCACTATTCCACTCACCTCCATCATGGCATTGGCCGGAGTCGCCGCGGTGGACAACGGCTCGGTGGCCCCCTTCCAGTACTCCGACGTGGCTCTATCTGCTCATGCTGATCTGCGCGTTGATGCCGGCCATGAGCACCCTGGGCACGTTGATGAACGGGTTGGCAAGCAACGTGGCCTCTGAGACGTCACCCACCCGGTTGAGCCGGCGTTCCCTGATGCTGCTGGCCCGCTCCACCACCGTGACCATCGCCGTACCGGGGTTTAGCGTCGCCTCCCAAGGACACAGCGTCCTGTACGTGTTCCTGGCGACGGATCTGCTGGGCACGGCCATCGCCGTAGCCGTCGACTGACGGTCGAGCCACAAATCCTTCGGGGATTAGTCATTCGTCCGAACTCCTTACCGCAAACTCCAACCGAACTCGAGGAACAGCTGCGCAGCCAGGGCTCATGACTCTACCGCCACCTGACGGGGACAGCGGTAACGCCACGAAGAGGTTACAGCCCCTGCGTTCAATCGGCTTCCTCGCGGTCCGCCGTCTCCCCCACGGGCATGCGGTAGCCCGCCCGTGGTTCGGTGATGACGTACCTGGGGTTGCTCGCGGGATCCCCCAGCTTGCGGCGCAGCCTTTTCACCACGTCCCGCAGCAGCCAGCCCTCCCCCAACCGCTCCGGCCCCCACACCCGCTGCAGCAGCACGCTCTGGCTCAGCACCCGTGGCGCGTGCACCGCCAGCTCGTAGAGCACCGCGTACTCCGTGGCCGTCAGGTCCACAGGCTCATCAGCCAACGCTACCCGCCGCTGCGCGTAGTCGATGGTCAGTCCACCCACGTCGTAGGATGCCGACGGCTCCCCACCGAAGGGCTCCAACCGTTTGCGCAGCGCCGCCCGGATCCGGGCCGCCAGCTCCGTGGGCGAGAAGGGCTTGACCAGGTAGTCGGCGGCGCCCATGTCCAAAGCACGGGCCACGGTGTCGTCCTGACCGTACACCGACAGGAAGACCACCGGCACGTCGGCCATCCTGCGTACGTCGTTCATCAGCTCGATTCCGTCCCGGTCGGGCAGCACCAGGTCCAGCAGGACCAGGTGGGGCTTCTCATCGGCCATGAGGCGTGGCACGTCGGCGGGGTCTCCGGTGACGATGGGCGCGTAGCCCGCCCTGGTGAGGGTGTCCCGGACGTAGCGCAAGGACTGGGGGTCGTCGTCCACCGCCAGCACCCGCACCCGTTCCCTTGCCGTCCGCCTGGTCCTGCGCGCGGGAGACGGCGGAGCCGGCGCGGTCGCAACGATACTCTCCGCGATGGGCAACGTGAAGGTGAACCGGGACCCCAGACCGGGGCCGTCGCTCTCGGCCCGGATGCGCCCGCCGTGGGCCTCCACGATGCCCCTGCAGATGGCCAGGCCCAGCCCCGACCCCTCCATGCCCGACGCCGTGTCGGCGCCTGAGGCCCGCGAGAACTTGCGAAACAGCTCGGGCAGCATTTCCGCCGGTATGCCCCGTCCCTGGTCGGAGACGGACACCGCCACGTGAACCCCGTCCCGAACGGCGGACACCGCAATGGGCGACCCCTCGGGGGAGTAGCCGGCGGCATTCGAAAGCAGGTTGTTCAGCACCTGAACGATGCGCCGTTTGTCGGCCATGACCATCGGCAGGTCCTCCGCCAGATCAACGTTCAGGGGGTGCCTGGCGTCCCCGCCTTGGAGCCGGCTGCCCGCCTCGTCCACCAGGGCGCGAATGTCCGTGGGTTCCGGGTCGATGGACAGGGCGCCGGTCTCAATGCGGGCCACGTCCAGCAGGTCGCCGATGAGAAAGCGCATCTGGTCCGACTGGTCGCGGATGATGCGGTGGAACTGGGCCGTCTCGGCCGGGTCCAGATCTCCCGCTCCCTCCAGCAGGGTGGTCACCGACCCCTTGACCGCCGCTAATGGCGTCCTCAGCTCGTGGCTGACCATGGCCAGGAACTCGGCCCGCAGCCGCTCCTGCTCCTCCAGGGGCGTCAGGTCCTGCAGGGTGACCACGAAGGACGCCAGTTGTCCCTCCTCCGAGTGGATGGGCGTGGCGTTCAGCAGCACGCTGACGCTCCGCCCGTCGGGGACCGTGAGCCGGATCTCCTCAGCCCGCACCGTCTCCCCGGCACGGAACAGCTCCGCCAAGGGGAACTCCCGCAGCGAGACCTCTGTGCCATCGCCGCGCACGCAGGTCACCACCTCCAGCAGGTCCTCCGCTCCCTGGCCCTCCTCCCGCAGCTCTTGCACCAGGCGCATGGCCTCCCGGTTGACCGACACCGGCATTCCCGTAGCTGCATCGAATACCACCACCCCCACCGGCGTGGTGCTGACCAAAGTCTCCAAGTCGGCCCGGGCCCGTCGTTCCTCCCGGTGAGCGCCCGCATTGGCGATGACCAGCGCCGCCTGGGCGGCGAACATCACCAGGGTCTCCTGGTCCTCCTGGGTGAACTCTGCCCCGTCCTCCCTATCCCCCACGAAAACGTGACCCACCCGGACTCCCTGGTGAAACATGGGGGCCGCCAGGAAGCGGTAGACCGGACCCACCGCCATGGGAATGGTGAAGCCGGTGAAGCCCAGGGCGTGAACGTGCGCCGTCAGGTCGGGCAGACGCAGGGGCTCGGAGATGCCGGTCAGGGCCTGGAAGATGCGCAGGCCCTCGGGCATCAGCCACAGCCGCTCCGACTCCTCGGCGCTCAGCCCCGATGACAGGAAGTCCCGCAACCCACCGCCGCCGTCCAGCAACGTCATCGCCCCGTGGCGGGCGCCGGTCAGTGAGCGGGCGGAGTCCAGCACGCCCTGGAGCACCGTCTCGAAGTCCAGGCTCTCGTTGATGCGGAGACTGGCCTGGCTCAGGCGGGACAAACGCTCCCGCATGGCCTCCATTTCCCGGTCCCGTTGGTCTGACTGCTGCGCCATATTTTCTCCCCCGGCGGCCACCGCGCCGCAAATTGCCGACAAATCGTCCCGTGTTCCGGCGATGAACTGAACCGGCGGGAATTATACGACAAAACACACATGGATTGACCGTAATTGCTACTTACACCACACGGTTGATGGTGTACGGTTCCGCCGTCTCTTTCGGCGCGCATACCGGCGGCGCTGTTGCGTGTGCCCAATAATGAACCGGTCTAACTTTGCATACCGACAAATTCTCCGGTACGGGACGTGCGCAACGCCACAGCCCGCCGACAGCGAAACCTCACACGCCCCAGTAAGCGGCCTGAAATCAGGGTTGACGCGGCAGGGGTCGCCGTCCGGCATCTTCCGCGCCGCCGGCGAGGACCGTTTTACCGTTACCGCCGTGTTCTCCGCTGAAACCGTGACCATGGTGTCGGCCGACGCCGACGGCTCCAAGCTGACGGCGGCGGACGCGGTCCGCTACGCCGACCTATGGGTGAGAGCGCTGGGCGGCGGTGGCGGCGACGTCACAGCAGATCAATGCCGGCGGGTCGGGGTAGTGGCCGCCCTAACCGTCGGTGTTCCCACGCGGGCGTCCGACCGCAGCCGGACGCCCCATCGCTCGGTTTCGCCAGCCTCGTCGCCCGAGCCACCGCCATGACGACGCATCCGGGCACCGGAACGGGCAGCAGGCACACAGGAATAGCGGAGAGTTCGACATGGCGAAGGTGAGCTTGAAGATCGAGGGCAGCGCTGAGGAGGTGCTCCAAGTGATTCAGCAGCTTGGAATCGCGGGCCAAGGAGCAGCCGAGGGTGACACCGTCGGATCCATGGAGACGCCCGCCGCCGGGGTGCAGGTGTCGGGAGCAGTGGACGAAGCATCCGCCGGTAAATGGACGGAGGCCCTGGCCGGCGAATTCCTGGCTGGACTGGAACCGGCGGCCCGGCGGGTGGTGCGGCACATCTGGCAGGGCGGCGCGTCGGGTATACGCCGGAGCGACCTGTGCCAGCGCACGGAGCTGACGCCGAGGGAGTTGCACTCGCTGCTGATGCGTATAGGGCACGTGCTGCGGAGGTTGCAGCGGGAACGTGGGGTGACCCTGCCCCGGCCGGTTGCGGCCGACAGGCCGCTGCGGAGCTACTTCGTCAATCCCGATTTCGCTGCGGCGGCGAGATCCCAGATGTTCGACGAGAGGACGGGGCAGCCGCTGGCCGACGGCGCGGGACGCCCCTGACGGATGGTTGTCGCAGGCGCCTGGGGGAGCCAGCCGTGCATCGGTGGTGGAAAGTAGCCACGATGATGGTCTGCCTGTGGACCGCGTTGGCCTGCGGGGTGGACGCCGACGAACGGATGCTGCGCCGGTATGCGGAGTGCATGGCGGACCCCAACACCGCCCTGCATCGGCTGAGGGTGTCCGGGGCGGTCGGGTCTGTGCCGCTGAGCGCCGACGCGGTGGCAGCGCGGACGCGCGCCCAACTGGAGCGAGGGGAGGTTACCATGGCGGAGATCCGGGCCGCCCACGCCCGCTACTGCGAATAGGATTGGCCGAGAGTTGTCAATCTAAACCACAGCGTCATCCGCCCTCAGGGTTTCATCACCCGACACAGGAACAGGGTCGCCCCAGGCCTGGGTGCCGGCAGCAGGACAATCGCCGTTGGGTACGCGTGGAACGCCCGCATATTCACGACGCAACCTCCGCCGCAATGGGCCTGTTTGGCGCATTAGACGGGCCCAGACGGCCTTCTTAACCGATGGCAAGGGGAATGCCACTGGGACCGTCCCCTTGGCTCTATGGGCCTGATACGCCGCGTTTCACGCCACCGGATTGTTGGACTGACCGGCCGGTTCCGTTGCAAATCAATACGCCACAGATTCGGCATGGGAGAGCGAAGCAAATAGCATAGCAATCCTGCGGTCGCGTCGCCGCCGTTTGCTCCAGCGCAGGAGAAGCTGCCCCAGCAATAGCCTGACGCTATGTGAGACTGGTTTGTTGGGCCAGTCTTTTGCACGCCGCCGCTGCCACCACCGCTATCCTCCGAACTTTCACCAAGCCGCCTACGAGGGGTGACAGCGACATTGGTCGAGTTATGCCCAAGATCGTAGCTGGGCTGCTCCTACTTTGATGTTTTTCATGGTTTGTCGCCTTTCAGTGTCTATGGGGATCAGTGCCTTGGCACATTCTTCAATAATCTCGTTCAGATTGGTGGATTTCCGGATGGGGTTTGCAAGAGTCCGGTATCCGTAGGTGTCATCGTTTATCAGGTTGCCTTCCTCTGTCGTATACCCGTAGACAGGTTCTCCGTGGCTTCGACCAGTGACCGCGACGTACCCTGTTGCGTATCCTATTGTGATGGAAAGGGCATGATCTGACACCATTTCCATTACGTACTGTAGGCCTTCGATGATGTGGGTTTTCGCCATGTCGCACCTCTGTGTCTTGACACTGCCTTGGTGTTCAGGATTGTAACGAGCGCGTTGAAAACGGCCCCAGGACGCCGACGTCTCAGAGCCATTAGCTAGTGCGTTGCCACCGCATTGCAGGTAGCGTTGGTACGGCGTAAGCGCCGCTGCTGCGTTCAGGATTCAGGCTGCTGGTCTGTCTGATGACTGCGGTTCGCAGGGCTGCGCCATCCCGGTACCGGTAGCAACGGGACGCCTGATGGACGGCGGCGGCGCAAACAACGAGAAGCCCCACTCCGAACAGAGGGGGGCGGTGGCTTGTGGCTTGGCGTACTGAGCGGTATGGGCGCGATGCTTCATTCACCGACGCTGTCGTACCTGTAAGCGCATAGACGACCATTGCCCGCCGGCGGCGGTTTGCGGTTTGGGCCTGGTCAGTACAGAGCTCCTGCCGGTTGCATCTCGCCACCCTGATCCAAGCCGCCAACTCCGTGGACGAGAAGGGGCTGACCAGGTAGTCAGCAGCACCCATGGCCAGAGACCGGGCCACGGTGTCCGCCTGGACGCATACCGAGGGGAAGATCACCGACACGTCGGCAGTACGGCGGACGTCGTTCGTCAACTGGTTAACCAGCGCAACTGCTGAGGAACGCGGCGAGCCATTCGACATGCGCCCGGGCAAGCGGCTCAAAATCCGGGTTAACGTAACAGGAGGGTTCGACGCCGCCAGATGGAGGCGCCTTTTGCTGAGCCGCCACTCCGAGCCCCACTGATGGAGGGTGCCGGCAGAACTCCCACAATACAAAATACGTATACAGACTCGATTGTTACTTACATCACACGTTTACTGGTGTATGTTGCAGATGAGTCACTGTGCCCAGTTCGCCACCGGCAGGCTGCATGCCAGCCGCGACAGCCGGGCACATCAATCGGAGAGACCGTGCCGAAGACGGGGCAGAGAACCCAGTCGCCACGCACGGGTCGCCGAAAAACAGCCAGGAGGTTGTAAAACCATGTTCAATGACAATCACGACAACACCAGCATGGCGCACCGCCTGCTGCGGGCGGTAACTCCCGCCAGCCAACCCGACTCCGGCTCCAGTACTTCTTCCAGACCCTCACCCTCGCAACGTCGCGGCAGAGCCGGCGTGAAGAACGCGCTGCTCTCGCCCCGAACCTGGCTGCTGTCGCTGCTGGCCCTGGCAATCACGCTGGGCCCAATGGCCCCATTCGCCACGCCGCCCGCCGAAGCCAACACCGGCGTTGAAATCTGGTCAGCCACGCTGACGACAAAGGACATCAGCGCGGGCGGCAACGAAGATGCCGGCTGCCGCAACGCCGACGGCACATCCGTAGCCTGCTCCAACGCCAATGTGCTCAGCGACGACGACTTCACGGTTCGCGGGGTGACCTACACCATCGAAACCATCCGGTTCGTGAACACGGGAGATGACGAGGGAAACGTTCACCTGACCTTTGACAAGACAGTCCCATCATTCTTCAACCTGATGACCCTGCACCGGGGTCTTGAGGAAACCATCCCCATTACCGGAGCGGGCAGCAATGGCGCAACCGTCCAGCTGCAGGGCGGAACAAATGACGCTATCCCCGCGGGGTTTTCAATACGGATGAGGATCACCATCGCGGATGAGCGTGAAGGCGGCTACCTCGACACAGGCTTCGGCCTGGGCGGAAAGCTGGCCGCGTCCTTCAGCTCAAACAGCGAGATTTATGACATCGCCGAGCAGTCCGACGGCAAGATCGTGGCCGTAGGGTTCGCCCACAACGGCACGAACAAGGACTTCGCCATCGCCCGCTACAACCCCAACGGCTCCCTGGACGGCAGCTTCGGCACGGGGGGCCGGGTGCTCACCGACTTCGGCGCCGACGACGAGGCCCGCGCGGTGACCATCCAGTCCGACGGCAAGATCGTCGTGGCGGGATTGGCATCCGTAAGCGGCGCCTACGACTTTGCCGTGGCCCGCTACACACCCAACGGGATGCTGGACCGGAACTTCGGCGCGATACTCAACCAGCACGACCGCTCCGGCCAGAAGACCACCAACATGGGCGCAACGGACATCGCCCACGCGGTGGCCATCGACTCAAACAACAGGATCGTGGTGGCCGGACAGGCGGCCAACAGCTTCGGCGTCGCCCGCTACAGCACGGCCGGGGACCTGGACACCAACTTCGGCGGTGACGGGAAGGTCACCGTCAATTTCGGCTCCGGCGCAGACCATGCGCTGGACATGGCCATCCTCACTAACGGCAGGATCCTGCTCGGCGGGTACGCCACCAACGACAACGGTACGCCTTCCAACACGGCCGACGACTACAAGGACTTCGCCCTGGCAGTTCTCCTCAGCACGGGTATCCTGCCCGCCGACTTCAACTCCACCGGCAAGGTAACCACAACTATCACGCGCCTCGTAGGGCACACCCCGCAAACCAGGCTGCACAATGTCAGCGCCCAGATAAACTCCATCGCCATCACAGCTAACCAGCGCATCCTGGTCGGTGGACAGGGCAGCTTCGAAGATCCAACCAGGGGCACCACCCACGTAAATGCACTGGCACAGTACAAAGCGGACGGTACGCTGGACGACCAGTTCGGTGAGGAGTTTTTCGATTCGACAACAAAAACCGTTAAGCGTTCCGGAATAGCGTCCCGGAGTAGCCTCGAATTCGTGATAGCCATCAATGACGTGGCCATCGACGGAAACGGAAACATCATGGCAGCCGAGGAAACCCAGAATAAAGCGGGCGTTCAGTTCATGAACCTGTACCCGTATGCTTCCAACGGCCTCGTCGAAAGCTACGTCATCGGGCACTCAGAACTGTTGGGTGAGCCCCGCGCAGTAATAATCGACCGCAACGGGAAATTAGTGCTGGCCGGCTACGCCAGCGACGGCGACGGCAAGGCGAAGAGGAATACCCGCTTTGCGCTGGCCCGGTTCCACCCCGGCAACCTGAAACTGGACACCAGTTTCGGGGCCAAGGGCAGTGTAACCACCGCCTTCACCCAAGAGGACGTGGCCCAAGCTGTGGCCGTCGACAGCAAAGGCAGGATCGTCGTGGCGGGATACACCAAAAGCGGCTCCAAGTACAATTCCGCAATAGCCCGCTACCGGCCGGACGGCTCGGTGGACCGGTCATTCGGCAAGGCGATAGATGCCCGCCACCGCACGGGGCAGGTGATCACAGATTTCGGCTACGGGGCCAATGACCGCATCAACGACATGGCCATCGACAAAAACGGCAAAATAGTCGTGGCCGGCACCGCCGACGAGATCGGCTCAAGACGAGACGATGACATCTTCATAGCCCGTTATACCGAATACGGGGAACCTGACACCACCTTCGGCGGTGATGGCCGGACGGCCACTGAATTTGGCCTGACCGGCCCGGGGTTCTATGACGAGGCAAGGGCATTAGCCATACAGGAAAACGGGAAGATAGTCGTGGTAGGCTGCGCGGACTTTACGCCCGGAAGCTCTCCCACCTGGCACCTAGGCGTGGCGCGATTCAACACGGACGGCTCCCTGGACAACACCTTTGGAACAGAAACCAGGAACGGGCGGGTCACAACCCAGTTCGGAACCTCCACCAACAGCTGCGCCAATGACGTTGCAATCCAGCCCGACGGCAAGATCGTCGTAGCCGGCTATACCCAGACCGGGAGCGGGAGCGATGCCTACCTCGACATAGCCGTCGCGCGTTACAACGCCGATGGGAGCCTGGACGAGACCTTCAGCGGAGACGGCAAGAGCGCGGAAGGATCGTCGGTCAATGAACGCGCCACTGCGGTTGCCATACAGGCAAACGGCGAGATACTGGTGGCCGGATACCGGGAAGGCACCCCCGACGAGTTCATCCTATACACCTTCACCGCCGATGGGGTACATTATCATCCACCCATTCCCCCGCATGGCACGGGTGGAAGATTCCACGACATGACCCTCGACCCCAGCGGCAGGATCCTCGTGGTCGGCTACGCCAGCAACGGCTCGAACAACGACTTCCTACTGGCCCGCTACCACGCCAACCGGGTGCGGGACGCATCCTTCGGCGAGAACGGAGCCGGCAGGGCCCTTGCCGATTTCCATGGCGGTAACGACCAGGCCCAGGCCCTGACGATTGACGCCGACGGCAACATAGTCGTGGCCGGAAAGGCCGGTAATGGATACGCGCTGGCCCGCTACGTGGGTCAACGCACCAAATCCACCGACGCCTCACTGAGCGCCCTGGCGGTGAGCTACAGCACCGACGGGTCAACCTTCCACACGGCGGCGCTGAACCAGGAGTTCCGGACGAATTGGCCGACCTACGACACCGAAGAACTGCCCGAGGGCACAACCCACGTGAGGATCACGCCGACGGCCAGCAACATCAGGGCCACCATCAGGGTGGACGGCGTGATCGTCGGAAGCGGCACCTCCAGCAACGACACACTGGCCCGCAACGACCAGCGCATAGACGTGAGCCTCACGGCCGACGACGGCTTGACCACGCGCAGTTACTCCATCACGATAAAGATTGCCGGCGCCCAGCAACTCATCCAGCCTACCGCCCCGGCCACGCCACAGACGGGAGTCCAGCTGACCGCAAACGCGACAACGGCCAACGAGGGCGCCTCCGTCAACTTCTTCATTGCGGGCATAGTCCCCCAGCAGGAGATCATCGTCGTCCCGCTGATTGTGACCAACGGGACCGCCGAGAACGGCGACTACCAGGTCCCGACCAAGGTCTCAATCGCGCCTAGCTCCCGCCGCGGTCAGGGCGTCATCACACTCAACCGGGACACCGACAACGAGGACGAGACCTTCACCGTCTCTCTGGGAACCCTGCCCTCAGGACAAGAGCGCGGAAACCCCGATTCATTCACCATCACCATCAAGGATGATGACAGACCCTCTGTGGTGAACCTCCGAGTCCGCCCGAACCCGGTCACAGAGGGCGAGACCGCCAGGATAGATGTACTGATCGACGAGGCCAGAACCCGGAGCCTCACCATCCCGCTCACGGTCACAGCGGGGTCGGCGGAATCCAACGACTACACCGCCCCATCGTCAGTGAGCATCAGCCCCGGCACCAAGTCCGGTTCAGTCACCCTGAGGACTCACCATGACCCGGACATGGACGACGAGACCCTGACGGTAGCACTGGGCAGCAACCTGCCAGCACTGGCGACGGCGGGCCCGAACAGCTCGGTGCAGGTGACCATCGACGACGACGAGTTCGAGTCCGAGGTCTGGATCAAGCGGATCAGCCCGAACCCGGCGCGGGAAGGAGACACCGTTCACGTCGTGCTGGGCATCAATCCTGCCCAGAACAAGCAGGTGACCATCCCGGTAACCCTCACCGCCGGAACGGCGGAGTCAGGAGACTTCTCCTCACTGTCGTCCATTACCATAGCGACGAACCAGCCCGAGGCCGCCGGCTCGTTCCGCGTCAACCAGGACAGCGACATGGACAACGAGACGCTGACGGTAGCATTGGGCAACAACCTGCCAACAGGTATCACTGGCGGCTCGTCCAGAGCGGTGGTCGTAACCATCGAAGACGATGAAAGAGCCACATCTCCCCGGCAACAGCCAGTCCCGCGGGTGAAACGTGGCGACAGAAGCTTGGAGGTAACCTGGACCATCAAGGACGACCAATCGCCCTACACGGGCTACGACGTGGAATGGCGGCGGAAGGAAGCCACCGAGTGGCACGACGCCGGACACACCGGCACAGAGCGCAGCCATACCCTAGAGGGCATGGCCAACGGCATAACGTACCAGATCCGCGTGCGGGCGAAGACGGAAGGCGGCGCCGGGCCGTGGTCCTCGCATATGGCGGAAGGCGCGCCGGTAGCGCCGCCATCGGCACCCACCGGGTTCACCATAACAGCCGGAATCAACAATTCACTTGACATCTCGTGGACTGCGCCTTCCGGCGGAGTAACCGGCTACCACCTGGAGTACCGGAAGCAGGGCGCCACCGCGTGGCAGAAACGGAACACCATTGGCACCGACCAGTACTCGGAGTTCAACAGCACGTCGATTACCCTGCGTAAACTCGACGGCAGCACCACCTATGAGGTGCGGGTGCGCGCACTCATCGAACTCAGTGTGGGAGCGTGGTCCGAACCCGCGCAAGGCACCACCCAGTGAGGTAGCGGGGCGGGTCAAGACAGAAAGGGGGCGTCCGGCCGCGGCTGGGCGCCCCCTCCAGGTTCGACCAGTTCACCGCCTCAACCACCGCCAGGCGCGCCACGTCGCCAGAAGTCCAACGACGAGAATACCGACACGCCAAGTCAGGGAGAAGTCCCAACCTTCGACCACACCGTCCACGAACACCGGCGCCATGGCAGTTGCCATCATCAACCCGTCGTAGGCGACGGCAAAGCCCATTGACACCAGGCAACCGGCCCTGGTCAGCCAGCCAAGCCACCCCTGCGGACTGCGGCGCACGGCGGCGTAAACGGACCCCGCCGGCATGAGCAGCAACAGCAGCACGGCAAAAGGAGCGGCCATAATCAACAGCGGTATCAACAGCCACGGGACCAGCAATGTGGCGGCCAGGACGACGTAGAAGTACAGGCCATAGGTTCCCGAGAACACTGCGAACCACGGCAGCAGCGCGGCGCCCAACAGACACGCCCGCGTGCAGAATGTGGGACGCGAGTTGTCCACTTCAGCCACGCCGGCCCCCATGCTCACGGATCCGTAATCTGGACTACGAACAGGATCTCACGCGCACCGGGTGCCATCAGCAAGACACCCACCGATGGAGCTATGCGTAACAGACGCATATTCACGCCGCGACCCCAGCCGCAACAGGCCTATTTGGCGCAATACACCCACTCTGACGGCCTTTTCAACCGATGGTAAGGGAATTTGCCATTGAGTCCATCAAAATCGATCTGGGGGCCTGACAGGCCCTGCCCTTAAATTGGTCCTTGCCTCAAAAGTCTGGCTGGCTGGTCACGCGGGATTGACAAGACTGCGACGCCGCCAGAGACGGCAGGCGCCCCAAGCTGCCGCGCCACTGGGTATGGGCAGCAGGAAGTACCCGACCAAGGAGGAGGAAGCCTCCGGCAACAGGAATAAGCCCTCTAACCAATACCAGCCCATCGAGCCGGCCACACCCACAAACCCGCCGGCAATCCCTGCCAGCACCCCCTTGCGCCAACTGACGCCGTCCATCCACCAAGCGCAGACCAGTCCGACCGCCAAGGCGGGGACGAACGTGAGCAGCAGCAGCAGCCACCAGAGGAAGATCAGCAGGAAGAAGTAGGTTAGCATGGTTAACAGGGATGCCGGGCGGGGCGCATCGGCGTCAGCATAACCCCTCTGAACGGCCTTGAGCGAAAGACTCCGTCTCAGCCACCCACGAAGAAGTCCAGGATGTTGCCCAGCATGGAGGTCTCGCCACGGTAGAGCTCGGTGTAGCCGCACTGCTTGCAGGACACGGTGGTGAATTTTTTGTTCTGCACGTCGGCAAACTTGGCGAAGTTGCCGCCGGTGGCGCGGAACTCGTCGGCCTCAAACTCGGTGTGCCCGCACTTGGCGCAGACGAAGGTTGTTCCCGTGGTTGCCATGACGCACCTCGGAGAGCGGAATATTTGAGATTGTATTGAAGTCAGTAGCAACAGCCGGTGAATTGCATTCGCCCTACGCGGACACGAGCGCGCCGTCACCCATTGGGAGTCGCGTCGAGCGTGGAGGAAGAGCGGACGCCCAACTTGGCATACATGACCTTGGGAACCAAGTACCCCCAGATGAGAGCGCCGGAAAGGACCACCGCAGCCTCGGCAAGGATGGCCGCGACTCCCTCGTATCCCAGATCAGGCCAGAGAGCATCCACCAAGGATCCCACCGCCAGCCAGTGAATGACCACAACGACGAAGGCACCCACCGCAGAAACGACCCGCACCATCCAGAGACGGCGGGACCCCCCAAGGTCAGGACCTTTCGACAGCCGGAAGGACCAGTAGACCAGCCAAAAGATGGCTAACGTCCAGACCATGAGGCCCCTACCACAGAGACGGATCCTGCGAGCCGTACGTGTCCGGTACCAGAGGTCACGGCTTCACCACCCGGCCCACGAACAGGTTCGTCCCCGTCGCGTAGTCCCGTATCACGAAGATGAAAGGCCGGTCCACCTTCACTTCAACCGGAATGGGCTTCGCCGACTCCGTCTGCATCATGACCGCGGTGGCGGCCGCAGCCTCGGTGCCCGCCTCGTCAACCGACACGAATGCCTTGTGGACCACGGCGCCGATGTACAGGCAGCCCTTGTCTCGTGCGGCGCAAGACAGGCCGTCCATGCCAGAAAAGTCGGCAGCGCCAGCGTCAAAGGCGGCGGACATCCCCAACGCCTTCAGGGTTTCGCCAAGCCGGAACGCGGCGTCGAACTCGAACCGGGGCATCTCCAGCGCGAGGTAACTCTCGGAAACCCGAGCCAGAGCCTGACCGACGAAGCCCCCATCCAGCCGCTCCTCGAATTCCTGGAACCGTCCCAAGTCAGGCAGCAGCACCGCCATGTACATCTCACCGCCCACGTAGGGCAGAACTACGACCTGGTACCCGTCCCCCGACCCGTAACCGAAGTACTGAGTGGTGCTCATCATATCCACGTCGGCAGTCGTGCCGTCCAGCAGATGGAAAGGCGCAGTTGCCGTAAACACCTCAGCAAACGGATAAAGCCATCCGGCCTTGAAGTACACGGCGTTCACCAGCACCATGCGGGTAAGAACGTCGATAAGGTCCGGCGGGATCAGATCCTCGATCTTGCCCTCGGTAGCGCGACCAACCCAACGGTTGATCTCTGAACGGGAACCGTCGGGGTCGCCCGCGAAGTTGGCGAGACTCACCTCGCCGCCGTAGCTGTCCCTCACGACTTCAAGGTAGTCGTCGCGGAAAGGGTGTCCTTCCTGCGCCCAGACCGCGTTGGCAACGTTCAGACGGAAACTGTCCTCATCCTCACCGGCAGTCCTGGATCCCAAGTCACGGGACAAGGCCTCAAACGCGCTGTGCGGCCGCTCCGGCGGCAGCGGGAACCGCAGCGTGTCCGCCATGGCGTCCCTGGTGTCGCCCTCCGCTCCCGCGTAGGTCATCGCCAACGCCGTCGAGATGCTGTGCGGCGAGAAGAACAGGTTTCCGTCCGTCGTGGACAATGCACGGTAGAGGTCGAAAGCAAATTCGCCGTTGCCCCGCGCCAAGGCGCCCAGTTCATCCCCGGACAACGGATCATCGGACCCCTTCGCAGCCGGTGGTTCACCAGGCGCCGGAGTCGACGTTGCAGAGGGGCCATCCTGCGAAAACGGGTCAACGCCCGGCGTAGTGGCCCACGTCCTAGTGGACTCCCGCGAAGGGACGTCAGGCACTCCCGGCTCCGTGGCATGACTTCCCGCGTAATCCTGCCCTGACGACGGCTCAGTGGGATCCGGTTGGTCACTGATCGCGTCATTGACAATCATGTCAGCAGCTTCCCCGCCGGAAGCCCCCGTCTGCGCCGACCCGCCGCATCCGACGGCGACCGCCGCCAGGAGTACCAGCAGGACGCCCGCCGTCAGCAACCCGTGCATTCGACGTGTTTTCATGATCCGGACCTCCAACCCAACGGGCCTATTTGGCGCACCAGACGGCCTCTGACGGCCTTTTCAACCGATGATAGGGAAATGGTTGCCACTGGGACGGTCCCCGTGACTCTACGGGCCTGATACGCCGCGTTTCACGCCGCCGGATTGCCGGCCTGACCGGCCGGTTCCGTTGTGAATCAATAGGCCACAGGTTCGGCATGGGAGAGCGAAGCCGATGGCATAGCAATCCTGCGGTCGCGTCGCCGCCGTTTGCTCCAACGCCGGAGAAACTGCCCCAGCAATAGCCTGACGCTGTGTGTGGCTGGCTCGTTGGGCCAGTCCTTTGCACGCCGCCGCTGCCAACGCGATGCGGCCGGCGCCACTGCTTGGGCCGCACAGCCTGCCGTACTCGAGCTGCCCTAATACTGAACTCAATGGCGGCACTTACGCCGCATAAATGCCGCCGGAAATGCGGCATCAAAACGCCGCCCAACGGCCCCGGGACGACACCGTCCCGGGGCCGTTTTCAATGCAGTCACTAGAATCATGAACACCGAGGGCCATGCCCAAGGATCGAACTGAGAACCATGAACGCCAACCCACTGAACGCCGTCAATCGCGGCGTGTACATATCCGACAACCTGCCGTTCCTCAAGAGTCTGAACGACAGGTGCGTCGACCTCGTCTGCATCGACCCGCCGTTCGCCAAGAACGATACCTTCGGACGCAAGAACGAAAAGTCCCCCGACCCGCTGAAGCCTCCTCTCTCCGACGAGGAGAAGGCTACCGAACTAGCCCTGCTCAGGCGCTGGGGCATCAGGAACGAGCAGGAAGCAAACGACGCCGGCATAGACTGGCCCGCCACGCGCTACAAGGACATCTGGAGCTGGCAAGACGTCCATGAGTCTTGGCTCAAGGACATTGAAGACGACCACACTGGCGTCCACAAGTTGATCGAGACCACCCAAGAAATACACGGCGATGGGACTGCAGCCTACCTGTGCTACATGGCCATCCGGCTGTTCGAGGTCCGAAGAGTGCTGAAGGACACCGGCAGCCTATACCTGCACTGCGACCACACGGCTGGAGCTTACCTGCGGCAACTGCTGGATGCTATTTTCGGAAAAGAAAACTTTCGGAACGAGATTGCTTGGCGGCGCACGAATAGCAAAAACTTCACGGAAAATGATCTCGGTCGCAACCACGACACTATCCTACGTTTCTCGAAGTCCGACAAAGCCACATATTTCGACCGCAATTCAATCAGGAAACCTTACGACTTGACGAACGGTCCACCAAATGGATACCGATGGTCCCCAGAACACAACGATTACGTGGCCCACGCCCCCGTGCACGCACCAGGTAACAGACAAGGGGACTCTGGCAAGCCCGCTACATTCCGGGGCGTAACCTACTCGCCACCGTCCAGCAGGCATTGGAGCGTTCCAGGAGGACGATTACCAAACGAATCAATATCTGAAGGCTGGGCAAGGCTTGACCAAGATGGTTTGATGTACATAGCGTCAAACGGCAAGTACCCCACTTCGCTGAGACGATTGGCCCTAATGTCGGGGATAGCCGTTGACGACTTCTGGCCAGACTTACAACTCACGAGCCAAGAGCGCACCGGCTACCCGACGCAGAAGCCCGTGGCCCTTGCCGAGCGCATCATCAAGGCATCCTGCCCCGAGGGTGGCGTCGTGTTGGACTGCTTTGCCGGTTGCGCCTACGTGGGCATCGCTGCCGAACGCCTGGGCCGCGCTTGGGTCGCCTGCGACATCAACCCCCGTGCCTGGACCGTATTCAAGCGCCAGTTCTCCAAGCCAAAGCTGGCACCACTCAAGTGCGCCGAGCCGATGCCCGCCGACAATGTGCAGCAGCGCCTGTTCGGGAACATCGTCACCGTCCATGGGCCCGGCGAACTGCCGGCGCGCGACACTCTGGAGGAGGAACAAACTCCCCAGCCTTTCCGGCTGCCGGACAAGCCTCGCAAGTTCAAGACGCCGGCCAGCGTCATCCCCGAACGGGAGATGCTCGACATCTTGCTTGGCATGTCAGGTTACCAAGCCTGGTGTTGCGGTTTCGCCAACCGGAAACCCGACGGCTCCGTGGTGGAGACCATCCGAAACTTCCACCTTGATCACATGGACCCGGTGAGCAGGCCGGGGTTCAGCCACCAGATCACCAACCGGGCACCCCTTTGCCCCCATCACAACATCATGAAGAGCAATCGGCGTTTGCACCTTGCCGAGTACCGCGAGCAAATTGCCAAGGACGGCGAGCTCATGGTCAACGACGTGTCAGACCTCATGGACCTGACGGAGGCCGCCCACCGCACGCTGAACATCTACGCGTCGCGCATTCCACAGGGGGGGTTGCCCTTGTAATCGTTCAGCACAGAGGGCGATTATTGGGGAACAGGAACGGTTGTTGTCGTCTCTCCGGCAACGGCACTGATCCTGAGGATTGCATAATAACGACCACCGAAACCACCTTCGTCTGCGCCAAGTGCGGCCACACTGAGTTCGAGGCCGACGAGTTTCGTGCCGCCAGCAGCAACCTCGCCAAGTTCGCCGACATGCGGAGCAAAAAGCTCACGACCGTGTCCTGCAAGCAGTGCGGCCACACCGAGCACTAAGCGCTCAAGGCCTTCCAATCGGAACCGTGTCGTGTGGGCGCGCCCTGATGGGCACAGAATGAGGCCCCAGACCACCCGGGCACCTACTCGTTCCGCCTGGGGCGTTACGCTTCGTCAGGCGGGCTGACCATTCAACCGCCTCCAGTTCCCGGAACCAGCCGAGCAGGGCCTTTGTGACCACAACAGCGCCCGACGAAACGCTTCCAGCCATGCCCTTGAAGGTATCGGCGTGAACGCCGAAGGCCAAGACGAGCATCATCGCCGGGGCCGCGCAGACCATGAGTGTCGCCGTACGGTAGACCTTGACGCTACCCCTGATACCGTCCCTCACGAACAGGCCTCCGACGATACCAGAGCCGTAGACGCTTCCCTGCAGCTGCGTCCCGAATACCATCTGTGCGCCTGTAATAATAGGGAATCATATAGAATTTTAGACATGGCGGGGGTATGCCGGCGACAATCAAGTCGCAGCCTCCGTGCAACAACTTGGAGGCCAAGCGCTCATGAAATGGCCGAGACTGACATCAACAAGAGTGTCCATGGGACTTGTAGGCGGAGAAAAGTTGGACGTAAATGCTTCCAATATATGGATGCCTGGATCGGTAGTTCCTACCGCTGTTCAGTCTTCGCCGGGCTATCCGGAAAGGACGAAACTACGGCACTCAGGCCAAAGCGCGTATGAGGCGCTGTGGTGTTTTGCGAGGATCATAGAACAGATTGTGCCGAGTCGTTACCCTGGGTACTTGCCCGGTGATGCACACTTTGCAGTGTGCGCAGAGTATTATCGCCAAAGCAGCCTGGCGCTTGGCAACATCAGAAGGGACCGCACATGGTTGGAGCGTAAAATACGGGAACATGGCATTGGGTTGACCGTTGAGGATGTGGAAAACCAGATCATTTATGACCGCGACCCACTATCCCCGGTCTTTGAAGTGATGCCCATGTTTTCACATGGTTTTGGCTGGGCCTCTTTCTACTCTTTTCGACAGCAGGCCAAATATGAGTTTACTTGGTGGAGCCAACTGCCATGAGCACCAACAACCCATTGGACGCCGTTAATCACGGCGTCCACATGTTCGACAACCCACCCTGCGCAGTCTGAGCGACGACTCCGTCAACTTAGTCGGCATTGACCCTCCGTTTGCCAAGAACGAGACATTCGGCTGCGATTCGCGGTCAGGACTCGATCAGTAGGCAGCAAGCGGATAGAGCCACAGGCTCACCAACGGTGCAAGACGGGTTGATCGAGATGGTCAACCCGTCTTCGCCATACGGCTAGCGCGGCATCTGCGCCCAGCGGGCGTCATCCTGCCCGAGGTTTTCCTCGGCGGGATACCAAGCCTGGCACGCCGTCGTTGCGGCAGTCTTCGCCGCCGTAAGAGCGCCAGCCATCGCAGTCTTGTGGGACCCCGCGTAGGCGGTCAGGTCCGCCGGAGCGTTCGACATCCCGTCCACCCAGGCCGCTAGGGCAGTGGCTTGATCCGACCGTGACTGCGCCAGCGCGGTCTTCCCGTAGTCCAAGCTCACAGACGAGCCGTTCCAGCCAAGCCAACGAACCACTGTCAAGGTGATTCATACAACAGTTATGGAGCACGTGACGGTGCTGGACGCGTCAGACAACTGACGCGCGTGTAATCGCTACCGCACCAAGAGTCGCACTTGCACGGGCTCAGCTACAGGCGGTACGCTACCGGGAACGACAGCAAGTGGCGATAGACCAATCGTCGGACGGCAGCCGCCCAATAGGAGAAACCACCGCATGCAGCCCAGCAGTGTGACAACGCAAGACCTGCTCAACCACCGCAACAGCTTCGCCATCCCGCCATTCCAACGCCGTTACTGCTGGACTACCGACGACCAGATCCAGCGTCTCTGGGAAGACATCGTTGCCCTGTCCCAACGCCGCGCCGCCGACAAGGACACCAACGGCTGCACCAAAATCCATCACTGGCTGGGGCCCATGGTGACCAAGGACATCACGCTAAACGGCAAATCCTATACCGCCATCGTCGACGGCCAGCAACGCGTCACTACCGTATGCCTGATGGCGCACGCCATCAACACCGCCAACCACACCAACCAGAACGGCAACAATCTCGTCAAGATCGACTTCGCCGACTCGTGGGACCGCGACGCCTTCGAGGACATCATCCGCAACCCGCACACCAACAAGCAGACCATTATGCACGCCGGCTACCGCTGGATGTGCGACCAAGCCAGCACCCTGCTCCGCGACCACGAGGACGCTTTCCTGGAACTCCAGGAATCCGTCCTGGAGGGGCTCACCTTCGCCTACCTCGAGTTGGACACTGACGACGACGAAAGCATCATCTACGAGACGCTCAACTCACTCGGTCAGCCGCTAAGCCAAATGGATCTTGTAAAGAACCAGCTGCTCTACGGCGCCGACGCGACGCTGGACCAGCGTCTCGCCAACAGCGTGTGGCCCAGCGAACTCAAAGACGGCAGGGAACCCTACTGGACTGCCGCTGTGCGCGGCGAAATCCGTGGCGAGACGATGATGTCCGCATGGCTGACCGCTAAGGGACGGAACCCCCGCAGCCGGGACCGCATTAGCGCAACCCTGCGTGAGTACAGCAAGGGCATGAACGCCCAAGAATTCAAGGACCTGGCTGCCGACCTGGTACTCGCCGCGGAAACCTACCGCGCCATCGTAGCCGATGACATCACGGACATCCAACCACAGGCCAGAATGATCCGCCAGAACGAGCAGATCGGCAATATGTCCATCCTGCTGTACCTGCTCAATGAAAGCGAAGGCGGCTGGAACTCCGACAAAGCCGAGACACTCGCGCTTTGGGAAACCTACATCGCGCGGCGACTGCTGCAAGGCAACTACGCAATGTGGATCTCCACTCCGTCCAACGCCATCCTAGCCTTGCGAGAGCGCGGGCAGAACACCCCCATGGCAAGCGCAATGACTGACTACCTTGCCAGCCTGAAGGGAACACCGGAATATCCTACGGACCGACAGATCAACAACGCGCAGGGCAGCGAGGAGATACGCATCTCCGATGCCAACAAGCTGTTGTTGCTGCAACGCATCGAAGACCAGATGCGGGAAGAGAACGGCGATTACCCGCTCAACCATGACGACCCGCTGAGACTGACGCAGCTGATACCTTCTGGCAAGGGCAGCAACGGCTATCCTGTAGACCGCGCCGGCAACCGGCAAGCTACCGAGGAAAAGCGGAAAGCCAGCATCGGAATGCTCGGGAACTACACGCTCACCACGGACCGCGGGCTGAGCGGCAAACAGAAAGAGCTGCCGTGGCCCGACAAGGTAAACGTGCTGCGCGACCACTCAGGGCTGGCAATAACCAACGACCTGCTGCAGCAGTACGGCACGGATCGCTTTGCCGATAACGCCGTCCGTGAGCGCAACCGACAACTGGTGGAGACAGCGCAAAAGCTCTGGCCCGAACTTCAGTAAAGGCAGAACACGTGCACAACTTGCCCGACTGCATAATGAGCCAATCCACATCTGAACAAAACGAAGCGGACCTCTCGAACACGCAAGAGGCTTCATGAAATATCACCTAGACGTTTGTACTCCCGAGACGTGGCACGCGTTCACTGAAGCAGGGGCAAAATGCACCGGCGTCAGTGAACGGCTACGACGTGTAGCCAACGAACGCGTCAAACCAGGCGACATCCTCCTCTGCTACATGACGCGCATTTCCCGCTGGTGCGGCGTGCTAGAAGTCCAATCAGGACCGTTTGACAACGACACTCCGCTGTTCGGCACCACCGACCCGTACCCCGTCCGGTTCAACGTCAAACCCATCGTCATACTTGACCCGGAGTCCGCAGTACCCATACGGGACCCACAGGTCTGGCAGGCTTTGACCATCACGAAACTGCTCGAGCCGGGGAACCCCTACTGGACTGGATTCTTCAGACAATCCCTGAACACCTTCGAAGATGAGGACGGACGATTCCTCGTTGATCTCCTGACCAATCAGCAGTCCAACCCAACATCGTACCCACTCACCGACCAAGACCGGCGACGACTCAGCCAGAAGCAGCGAGTACGCACGCTGTCCGGAGAGGTAGAGGTAAGCATCCCAGATCCGGAGGACGAAGAACCTTCCACTGAACCGGGAAGCCCAGAACCAGACCAGCAACGGATATTTCAAGAGTCCATCCAATATCAGGCTAAGGTGGCCCACCTCGGCCTACAGATGGGATTCCACGTCTGGCTACCCAGAAACGACAAAGCCAAGGTCATGGAACTCATCCAGCCGGCGGCACACGAAAGGATACTGGACGCCCTCCCGCTCAACTTCGACGATGCAACTTTAGGAACCATAGAGAACATTGATGTCCTGTGGCTCAAGGGCCGGTCAATGGCCCGAGCATTCGAGATCGAGCACACGACACCCGTATTCTCCGGACTGCTCAGAATGGCCGACCTTCTCGCCCTGCAGCCGAACATGGACATCAGGCTCCACATCGTGGCACCCGCCGGAAGATGGGAGAAGTTTTCCCGAGAGATCAAACGCCCCGTGTTCTCCCTGCTCGAACGAGGACCGCTCTACGAGCAATGCTCCTTCCTTTCCTACGACTCAATCGACACGCTGGAGCAAATCCCGTACCTGTCGCACATGAGTGACTCGATCCTCGAGGAACACGAAGAATACGCAGAATCCTGACGCAGGCCGAGGGACTAATAGCACCCCTGCTGCGGCACACCGACCACCTCAGACACCTTTGCCGACACCCAGTGGCAGGGATACGATACATTGGGGTAACCATCAAACCAGCCTACACGCACCGGCAGGGACCGAATCTGCAACAGTTGCCAACCCTGCACAACCCACTGCCGTTATCTTCTGAGTAGCAACCCAACCAAAGCATCGGTCGCCTACGCAGTTTGCCACCAGCAACGGTGACTGCCATAATGCGCCTCCGACAGGAGGCCACCGTGTTCCAACGCATCGACCCCGAGCAGCTCAACGGCAGGCAGAAGGAAATCTACAATTTCCAGAAGTCCGCCGCCCTGCTGGCCGACTACGGGTTTAACTGCATCAAACTCGCCGATGATTGGCGGGGCGCCGACTTCCTGGCCCACCACTTCGACGGCAAAACCACCCTCAAGGTCCAGCTCAAGGCCCGCCTGACCATCGACCGGAAGTACGCTGACCAAGAGCTGTGGATAAACTTCCCGGTAAGAGACACGTGGTACCTGGTCCCACACGACCGTCTTGTTGAACTGGTGGAAAAAACGACGAACTGGTTGAACACCTCATCCTGGCTTGAACACGGCTCGTATTCCAGCGCCAACCCTGGGTCCAAACTGCTGGAACAACTGCGCCCATTTTCGTTGCGTCCTGACCACAAGCCGGCGCGAGCGAAACCACCCCCACGGCAAGAGAGTGATGCAGCACCCGCCGGGGGCAGCGAGTCCAGCCGGGATGCACAAGCGCACGGCCAAGAGAGAACTACGGGATGGCGACATCCGAACATCCAGATGGCGGCGGACGCCCTTGCGCGCGCCGGCTACGTGTGCACTGCGCCAGCCGACGGATCCCGTCATGTCGACATCCTGGCCCGACAGCAGAGGGCGACCGAACCCGTCGCTGTGAGATGCCCAGGCCGTGTGGCTATCCACAAGGATTGGGAAAACCGCGGCATCCACGTGTGCTTTCCGGACCACCAGGGAGTCTGGTACCTAGTGCCGCACGATGAACTGGTGGAAGTCGTGGGCCGCAACACGCCATGGCTGGAAACGCGCTCATGGCGTCTCGACGGTGGGTACAGTGCCCGATTCCCCTCAGGCAGGCTGCGGAACGCTCTGCGCAACTACGCCCTGAACACCACCTTCCCCTAAGCGTCAACGCTAATCAACCTGAACTATGCGCAAGACCAAGCAATGCAGATTTTCGGCGAGGCATACGCCCGGAGACACCAGCAAAGACGCCTGCCAGTCTAGCGGCGACATCATGCCGCACCAGCAAGAAAGCAGTCAGCATTACAGCCAACGCATCGTCCATGCCGTATTGTCATGACGTAAACGCCGCGGTCGACGGCATTCAGCCAGTGGTCAACCACCATCGGCAACTCGCGGCCAGGACCTGATCAGCAGGCGACAAGCGGATAGAGCCGCAGTTCCACCAACCAGAAAAGACGGGTTGACCAGTTCGGTCAACCCGTCTTTGCCATACATCTAGCGCGGCATCCTCACCCAGCGGGCATCATCCTGCCCAAGGTTTTCCTCCACGGGATACCGAGCATGGCACGCCGTCGTTGCGACAGTCTTCGCCGCCGTCAGCGCGCCATCCATCGCGGACTTGTGCGACCCGGCGTAGGCGGTCAGGTCCGCTGAAGCGTCAGGCATCCCGCCCACCCAAGCAGCCAATGCCGTGGCTTGATCCGACCGTGACTGCGCCAGAGCGGTCTCCCGCACCACGCAGGGCACCACCGGGTCGTAACGCACCGGCTTGCCGTTCACGATTGCCACGTACTGCGTGGCATCGCCCACGGCCTCGGCAGGCGTGGCCTGGTCCGGCACGATGAGCCGCCACTCCAGGAGCGCCTCAAACTCCGTTGTCGTCGTAGCCCGCGTGACTGTCGTGAACGCGCTGTCGCCAGCCGCATTGCCCGCCGCCAACCCCACCGTGTAGGTCTGGCCGGGAACCACCGGCACACGCAGACCGGCCAGGCCGGTGTGAGACACCGCAGCCGCTTCACCCACCTTCAGCAGGTAGCGGGAAGCGTGCGGGTCAGGACTGGACACGCTCACCGACAGGTGGGCTTCACCCTGCCGGTAGACCGGCGACAGCGTGAAGGACGGCGGGTCGGGAACCACCAACGCCAGGACGTTCCGGTAGGCATACTCACCGGTCCCGAATTCGTTGCCGGCCGCCACGCCGATGTGGTAGGTGTTGCCCAGCTCAACGGCGAACTCGTGCCCGGCGTCGGGCATGTCCACCTTCACGGGCGCAACGTCACCCACGCTGAACATGTGGTACTTGGCCTGATCCTGCGGGTTGCTCACCGCAACGGTGGCCACCGCGCCGTCATTGCCCCTGGCGAACGTCACCGTGAACGACGGCACGTCCACCTTTGCCACGATGGACACGGTGGCCGAGCCGTAGTCGCCCAGCCCGACCTCAGTGCGCGCCGCCACGCCGATGGTGTAGTCGGTTCCCGCAGCAGCGGCGAAACCAAAGCCGGCCTTGGCGGCCGCGACGCTTACGTCCGACGTCGTCCAAGGGTCGGATGCCGACGCGCGGTAGCGCACGGAATAGCCCGTAGCATCATCAGGCGCATTCTGGACCTTCACCACCACCTTGGCCTTCCCGTCGGCGTAGACTGCCTCAGCGGTGAAGTCCGGCGTGCCCGCCTTCTCCTTGACCACGACGGTAACGGCAGCAGCAGGCCCAGTGCCGGCAGGATTGCCCGCCGAGACCTTGATGGCGTAGCTGGCGCCCAGCTCCGCGTCGAAGGAGAAACCACCCTCGGCCACAGCCGGAATCAGAAACTCGCCGACGCGTTCCGACGCTTCGTCGCCCGCCTTCAGGTAACTGAGCACGTAGCCCTGCAGAGCTTCGGCAGCGTCCGCAGCCACCACGGACACGACGATGCTGGCGGACCCGCCCGAATACTGCGCTTCCGCCGTTACGTCCGGAGCTGACGGCAGCGACAGCGTGGTGAGCGTCTGCGCGTCGGAGAAAGCCCCCTGGCCCGCCTGGCTGACAGTTGCCACGGCGACCTCGTACTTCGTGCCCAGCTGGGCCAGAACGCCGTAGCCTGCGCCCGAAACCTGGGCCGGCGTAACGGCGGTGTCGTCACCATTGACCCGCACCACGTAGCCGGTGGCCCCCGAAACGGCACCGGTGACCTTGACGATCAGGGACACGGCGTCCGTACCGTAGTTAGGCGTCACCGTGAATCCGGGCGGGTCGGGCAGCGCCGCAACGGTCACGTCCCGGTAGGCGTACTCGCCATCGCCCACCTGGTTGCTGGCCCGCAGGCCCACCCGGTAGGTCTCGCCGTGAGACACGCCGGAGACTTCAATGCCGTCAGCAGCGTCATCCGGATCCGCCGAAACCTCGACGTAATCGGCATCGGAGCCCTTCACCCGGTGCCGGAGCGTGTAGCCCGTGATGCCGGCCGGCGCGTTCGAAGGTGTCACCACCAACGCGACCGCACCCTCTCCATAGTCCACCGTTACCGTGTAATCGGGCGCCGGCGGCGGAGCCGGAGGGGACAACCACACCACGTCCGACCACTTGGTCGCCCCGCAGTCGCGCTTCTGCCCCGCAACCCGAAAGTCGTGGGCCTGAGCCGGGTCAAGTCCCGTCACCGTGTGGCGGTAGGACTTTTCTTCACCGGAGCCGCGCTGCTCCACCTTGGTCCACCTGCTCTCCTGCCAGCCGTCATCGCCGCTGCCAGAGGCACGGCGCTGGATCTTGAACCAGAACCCGTTGCCGGCACCATCGCTGCCATCCCGCCAGCTGAGGACGGCGCGGCTATAGTCCCCGTCGACGTCGGACACCGCCACGCCAACCGGCGCAGCGGCCGTCCCTTCCGAGTATTCGTAGGTCGCCTCGCCCCAAGGACCGTGGTTGCCGTCTTCATCGACCGCCCGCACCCGCAGGGAGTAGGACTTGCCCACCTCGGGTTCCTGGTTCAACCGCAACGGCCACGGCCTGTTGCCCGTCCTGGTATTGCTGACAACCGGTCCCCAGGGACGGTCGCCACTCGAAAGGTTCGGGTCATGGCCCCAGGCAACCTGCTGCTGGTAGCCGGCCGCACCGCCGGATGCCTCGAAGCGCGCCAGGATCACCGTCCGGTTAGTGCGGCTGTTGCACACCGACTGGGCCGCCAGCGTCACGGCAGGGGCGTCATGGTCGGCATGCTCGTGCGCCTCCGCCCCCTCCTCGGGACCGTCCGCCCACGTCAGGCCCGCCTGCTGCCACCACACTGCCGCCGCCAGCAGTAGCGGCAGCGCCACCAACAGCGGCAGGACCGTTCTTCTCGTCATCACGCTCATCATCTCGACATCTCCTCGTGAATCGTGCTGGGAGGGCGTCCTGTCCGTGCCGACAGAGGCCGGCGCGACGTAGACGCCCTCCACGGGTTGATGCCTTGATGTTAGCGAGATGCCCGGTGTCTACCGGTCGATTAAGCACCGCTCCCGGGGTAGTTGGACCCGTTTCATGAGCACTGATGACGGCAACATTATTCGTTTTCCGGTGCGCCGCTCTGCTCGCGGCCACTTCAACCTGGCACATCACGGCGTCGAGAACCTGCAGGCTCTGCTCGTGCTTGCTAATCGCACGACAGAGGAAGGGGGCGCCCAGCCCCAGCCGGACGCCCCCTCCTCAGCCTGACCCTCTAGGGCGGATCATTGCCCCGTCTGGCCGTCTCCTTCCTCTGGCAGTGTGATGCTGGCGTGGACTCGCTCGCCCTTGCCGGCCTCGTTCTGGGCCCGCACCCAGACCTGGTAGGTCTGACCGGATTGCAGGTTGTTGAACTTCACCTGCGTCTTCTTCGCCTTGGGTCGCTTGGTCTTGCCGCTGCCTTTCTCGCCGTTTTCCGGCTTGAGGTGCACGATGTATCCATCGGGCGTGCCGCCGGTCTCAGGAGCACTCCAGCGCACGACTACGCTGTTCTCCGCCGTGGCAATCACTTCCAGTGAAACCACCGAGCCAAGCAATTCCGCAGCCTGCTGCTGTTCAGCGGCAGGCACCGTGACATCAAAGGTATCGTTGACGCTGTTTCCGTCGGAGTCTCGGGCTGTGACCGTGATGGTCGCGGCGCCAGCGTCCACCCCGATAACCGTGATGGCGGTTGCCGACCCGGTCGACGGGTCAATGGTATTGGAGACCTGGACAACCGAGCTGTCCGAGGTGGTGGCACTGATGGTCAGCGCATCCCTGTCGGCGTCGCTGAAGACGCTGGACAGGGAGACCTCGTGGGTCGCGTCAATCTCCAGCTCGCTCACGTCGGCAATGGCACTGACCAACACCGGCGCCGCCTTCACTGTTACTGTGAATGTGTCTTCCACAGACCCGCCGTTGCCGTCGGCCGCGGTCACCGTGATGGTTGCCGTTCCCCGGCCCTGCGCCGACACCGTCAACGTGGCGTAATCGGTGGACACGGATGCTTTGGCCACGCTGGCGCTGGACGACTCGGCCGTGATGGTCAGGTTGTCTGAGTCAGCGTCGCTGAACACGCCAGACAGGGACACTTGGTGCGTCCCGCTCTCGTTGATGATCGTGGCGTCCGAAATGGCGCTGGCTACTGTGGGTGGATTGTTGGCCTTGACCACCGTAACGTCAAAGGCATCGCTGACCCGGTTGCCGTCGGCGTCCTGCGCGGTGACCATGATGGTCGCCGTGCCCTCGCCCTTGCCGCCAACCGTCACGCTGGAATAATCGGCAGCCACCGACACGGTCGCCACGGCGTCCTTTGACGAACCTGCCGTGATGGTCAGGCTGTCCCCGTCGGCGTCGCTGAACACCCTTGACAGCGAAACCTCGTGCGTCGCGTCAACCTCAAGCTCGCTCACATCGGCAATGGCGTTTGCCACTACCGGCGTGGCCTTGACGGTTACGGTGAAGCTGTCCTTGACTGAGCCGCCGTTCCCGTCGTTGGCAGTAACCGTAATGGTCACAGAACCACGGGCTTGGGCGGACATCGTCAACGTTGCATAGTCGGCGGAAACCGAAACCGTGGCCACCGTTTCATTTGACGATGCAGCTGTAATGGTCAGGGAGTCTTGTGCAGCGTCGCTGAACATGCCCGACAGGGACTCTTGGTGCGTTCCGCTTTCGTTCACGATGGTCGCGTCGGCTATGGCACTGGCCACCGTGGGCGCTCTGTTCACTACCGTTACATCGAAAGCGTCGCTGACGGTGTTGCCGTCAGATTCCTGCGCAGTGACCGTAACTGTCGCCGTGCCACGGCTCTTGGCAGCCAGATTCACGCTGGAGCCATCGGCAGCTACGGCAGCGGTAGCAATAGCGTCGCTTGACGATGTAGCAGTGATGGTCAGCGCATCGCTGTCAGCATCACTGAACACATCAGAGACGGGTACTTCGTGCTCGTCGCCAATGAACAACCCGTTCACGTCGGCGAAGGCCGAGGCTACCACCGGCACCGACTTCACGGTTACGTCAAATGAATCATCCACTGAACCACCGTTGCCATCCTTTGCGGTAACGGTAATCGTGGTTGTCCCACTGGATTGAGCGCTCACTGTCAGCGCGGTCTGGTCGCTGGCAACCGACACGGTCGCGACGGTCTCACTCGAAGAGTTCGTTGTAATGGTAAGCGTGTCGCCGTCAGCATCGGAGAACACGCCGGACAGGGATACTTGGCGCGTGGCGCTCTGGCTCGGAATGGTGGCGTCCGAGATGGCGCTGGCCACGGTGGGCGCGCTATTTCTCGGAGCCTCGTCGTTGATGATGAGCCCAATCGCCTTCGGGTGGGTGATCATGGCGTTGGTGGCGTCCGACAGGATCATGCGGAACACCTCCATGCTGTCTTCAATCGTGTCGTCGCAGACCTCGACGTCGATGTGCTTCCGAGTCTCGCCCGGTCCGAAGGTCAGCGTGCCGCTGGTCGATACGTAGTCCCGGTTCGGGCTGTTGTTCGCGGAGGCGGGTGACAAGCACCGGTCGCTTCCCGTTGCCGGGCCATTCGAATCGCCTACGATGTCGCCGAAGCCGTCAGCGGTCCGGTACCTGACGGTCACCGTTTCCTGTGTCGACCGCTGCAGCACCACCAGGAACCTCACCGGCTTAGTGTCGTCGATCCCTGCCGGGGCAGAGGATCCCTCCGGCACCTTCTCGCGTGCCGAGGAAGACTGCACCGACAGCTTGTTGGCGTGGTAGATGTCCTCGATATTGAAGGTCACCGAATGGCTGTCGGACTCGCCCCGGATCACGTAACTTGCGGTCAGGGTGAGGGTCTCACCCGGATCTTCCTGGGCGTCCTGGTGGAACTTGAGGTCAATCGACGCAGAGTTCTCGCCGGCTGCGATGTGGAGGTTCGCGGTCTCCGTGTCGCCGGCACAGTTCAGCCCCGGCCCCCAATCGTGTCCCGTTCCGGTACTGCAGCCGGCCAGTGATCCGGCGGTGCCCGTGGCTACGAGTTTGATTCTCAGTCCGTGGTCCGGCGCGGCGCCCCCGACATCGGCTGTCAGTGTAACTTTGCTGCCTTCGGAGACGTCGACCTGCGCACCGTCCTCCTGGTCTTCACCGTTCACCTTCAGGACGAGCTTGCGCTGTGGCTTCGTGAACGAGAACCTATGCTGCGTGTTGCCCTTGGAGAGTTGTTTCCCGGGAGCGGCCTTCTTTCCCAGGATTGCAGGGATGCCGGTGATGGCGCTACTGTAGAGTGCCGTGATCTCGGCCAGGTACTCGCAACCCGGTTTCAGGGTGCCTTTGCGGAACGTCACGACCCGGCCGTACCTGGAATCGAAGCCGACGTGCGCACCCGCGCCGCAATCGTTGCCGTTATCGGTACGTATGCCGCCATTCGTCTTGACTAGGACGTCGTACGACACCCTGCGTGGGACGCTGAAGAAGTCGTCTAGCGTCGGACTGGCCCCTCTAATGACTCGGGGCGCATCCCATGTGATTCGCACGTAGTCGTTCGTCACGACAGAATCGACGTTGCGAACTTGGTACCAGTGGTCAGGATAAGCAGGTGCCTGTATTTCGACCCAGGCATCCTCGCTCGGACTCCTGACCGGGTCGCCATCTTCGTCCACTTCGACGGCCTTCACCTGTAGCCGCACACCAGGTGCAAGTTCAAGATGGCCGTGAGGGGACGAGGTGCAAAAGATATGCTCCAAATATCCAGCGATGGGTGCGCTCCCCTCATCTTTGCAACTGATAGAAACGTAGAGCTCTTTGACCCACATGCCACCAACGTAGGACCCTTCATGCCAACGGCCACCTTGGTAAATCGCCCAGACGTACGCAATATCATTGCCTGCTGCGGGCTTAGAAGCCGAGCGCTCCAAATATACGTGCAAATTCGCGGGCCACGGATTGCCAGCGGGAGTATCAACCCAACGTGCATGTACGTTGGTCGGTCGTGCCACCCGACCGCCCCCCTGCGCTTGCGGCTCCGCCTTCGTTCTCACCGTGTGCGACGTCGACCAGCCGCTCCTGGCGACGATGTAGCCTTCGTGGTCGTCTCGGAAGGCCCTCATCCGCACGGTGTGGTCAGTGTCGGGGCGGATGGTCAGCTCGGGCCACGTCGCGTTCGTGATGGTGAACGGGTTGGCAGACTTCGTGACCCGTGCGGTCGGCGGCGTCACGATGCAGACGGCCATGTACTTCCCGACGTGCTCCTCCGTGACGTAAGTGTCCTCGCACTGGTACGAGTCGGACACCGTCCTGGCGACTCCCACATCCTCGGCCTTGACCGTCCTCTCCTCGATTCGCTTGGACCCGCCAGACCAGACGATGGTGTCCTGCACGTTGACCAGGTGGCTGCGGCCTCCCACGCCGACCTCGATCTGCCACTTGTTCGCACCGTTCAACTGGTCCACCCAGGCCACCGTGATGCTCTCGTGGGTGGCGCTGGGCGTCACGCCGAACGGACACGACGTGTCGTTCGGGTCGGCGCACGCGCCCTGAGCCTGTCCGACGCCGGGGCTGGCAAACATCGCCAGTCCAGCAAGCGCCACCACCGCCAGCACGGCCAGCGGCGCCAGTCGGAATGGCAACGCGGGTCTTTTCCCCATCTTCCTCACCATGCTCATCATCGCGGCATCTCCTCATCTGGCGAGCTGGGAGGGCGTCCTTCATGCTGCGCCAGATTTGGCCGGCGTGAAGGACGCCCTCCACGGGTTGATGCTTTGATGTTAGTAGAGCAACCGGCAGGTCCCGGTTTTTTCGCACCCCTCCCGGGATGAACAGGACGGTTTCGGGAGCATGAATTCGGCCTGCGCGTAGGCAATCTGTGTTTGCCATCTCGTTGATACAATGGCCCCCGTGGGCGAAACCGAACCGGTCCAGCCCAATTCACGGTGGCCTTTGTTTCGACCGGAGCTCACTCCTTGACAAACTCCTTCCTCCTCGCCTTCCTGATTGTGCTGACCCTGGGCATACTTGGGCTTATCGCCTGCGACCGCCGACCCGACCCGCCACCTACTCCCCCACCGGCGTCGCCGGCCACGGTTGCGCTGCCCACCGTTACGCCAAGCGCAACTCCGCATCCAAGCACACCCACCGAGACGCCTCCGCACTCCCCCCACCCGACCGGTACGCCATTCCCGACAGCCGCAATCCCGCCGACCTCCTCGCCCCCGCCTACACCTACCAGGACTCCACAGCCGTCGCCCACGAAACCACCTGCTGAGGTGGAGGCCGACCGCTGCGGCAAACTGTGCTCCGTCGAATTCTGGGAAGGCGACGTGACCGTCGCATCGGTACAGGCTGAGCTGGACCTGGGCGCAGACCCATTGGCCATTGGTGACGAAGGAGCAACCCCTCTGGCGTTCGCGCTGTTTGTTCCGCCCGGTCCTGAGCCTGAGGTTGTCAGGTTGCTGCTGGAAGCCGGCGCCGACCCCAACTCCAGGATTGACGACGACAGCATGACGCTCCTGCACATCGCTGTAACAGTAGCCAGTTTCGCCCCTCATGCAGAGACAGCCGGCGAGTCGTCCACGGAGAGGGGCGACGTCCTGGCGAACCTCGTCGAAATCATTGAGTTGCTGCTGGAGTACGGGGCGGACGCCGCGGCCAGGGACGATGACGGCCATTCGACCCTTTTCATATACATTGCCGTGTCATCGAGCGAGGAGACTTACGACGCCGACCCGCAGATCGTCGAGTTGCTGCTGGAACACGGCGCCGGGCTGGTGCAGGAGAATGAAACTGACGCGATGACCATGGTCTTCGCCATGGAGGGCGGAGCCAGCCCCGAAGTCATCAGGCTCCTGCTGGAACACGGAATCGATGGCACGGGTTGGGGGCTATCATGGGGGACGCCGCTGCACCAGGCTGCCTATTTCGGCGCCGGTCTGGACGTTTTCGAAATGCTGCTCGAGCAGGAGATTGATGCGACGGCCAGGGACGCCAAAGGCCGGACCCCGCTCGGAGCCGCGTTGCTCGGTGAAAACGACATTCAGGTCATCGAGCTGCTTCTGGACGCCGGGGCGAACGCGACGGCCAGAGATGACGAAGGCGCCACCCCGCTGCATTACGCCGCCGCTCGTTCCGGCCCCGCCATCGTGAGGCTATTGCTGGAGCAGGGCGCAGACGCCAACGCCCAAGATGACCAGATGCGCACGCCGCTCTACTCCATGATGGACGGTGAACTGTCGCACACCGACGAGGCCGTGGACCCAGAGGTCTTCAGGCTGCTGCTGGAAAGCGGTGCTGACGTGAACGCCAGGGATGTCCGTGGGGCCACGCCGCTGTATTCCGCCGCGTGGCGTGATCTTCCCGATGGCGTTCGGCTGCTGCTGGAACACGGCGCAGATGTAACGGTACGGACCGAATATGAGGCCACGCCGCTCCATGCCGCCGCGTCAGGGCGGACGTCAGCCAACGTGAGGCTTCTGCTGGAGCACGGAGCAGATGTCAACGCGGCCGATGAGAGGCTGCAAACACCCCTGCACCGGGCGGCGAACCGCTCAACCTCTCCGGAGACCATTGCCCTGTTGCTGGAGGCCGGAGCGGAGGTCAACGCCACTGACCAGGAGGGAAATACGCCGCTGCGCCTGGCGATTGACACGAGCTGGTCTTTTTCTTCCGAGATCATCACCCTGCTGGTGGAAGCCGGCGCGGATGCGTCTGGAGACGACAAAGGCGCCACGGCGCTGCACCACGTCGCCGACCAGTCCGCTCCGAAGTTCGTAAGCCTCCTGCTGGAACGGGGAGCAGACGTGAACTCCCGAGACGACCTGATGAATACTCCGCTGCACAGGGCCGTGATCCACTACCCGCATGGCAGTGAGGACGCCAACCTTGAGGTCGTCAGGTTGCTGCTCGAGGCCGGCGCCTACCCCAACTCCAGGAATTACCGGGAGAACACGCCGCTGCATTACGCTGTGGAGCATCAACGCAACGACGCCGTGCGTTTGCTGCTGGACCACGGGGCGGATGCAACGTTGTGGAACGACTTCGCGAGAACGCCGCTGCACAGCGCGATGGATGACGGCAGCTCAATTACCAATGGTCGCTCTTACTTTGCGGTTCTCGACATGCTGCTGGATCATGGGGCGGATCCCAACGCCGCTGACCTCAATCTGAGAACACCGTTGCACCTGGCGGCTGAATGGCACTACCGTCCGGCCTCGCCCGAGACCGTGGCCCGGTTGCTGGAGCATGGAGCCGATCCCAACGCCACCGACGACCAAATGCGGACGCCGCTGCATTTGGCGGCGTCTTCGGACTCCAAAGCCCTGCCCTCCCCAGAGACCGTGGCCCTGTTGTTGAACGCGGGAGCCGATCCCAACGCCGTCGACGCGAGACTGCAGACGCCATTGCACCGAGCGGTGGCCCCGCTCCCGTCGTTCCTTCTCGACAGAGTGCCTTCTTCCGAAATCATCACCCTCTTGCTGGACGCCGGAGCTGAGGTCAACACCAGGGACGAAGAGGACAATACTCCGCTGCACATGGCCGCGGCGCCGGAAGCGGGCTGGAACAATCCGTCAGACGTTGAGTTCATCAAAGTGTTGCTGGACGCGGGCGCGGACGCCGAGGCGGTCAATCACGACGGTCACACAGCCTGCGACGTGGCCCGCCGGTTCGAAGAAGGTCAAGCGGCGCAGGAACTGCTGTGCCCATAGCCGCCCCATTGGGCTCCACGGTCAAGACCGGTGGCCGGCGCCAGTATCTGAAAGACCACCTAACTTCAAGGATCCGGACTGGACCATGACGAAGCCCTGTCGGGTAAACTACCGCCCTTGCGGAGCAGAGGTGGTCTCGACCATTCTGCCGAGACAAGTAGCGAAATCGACTATTGGAGGAGATCCGTCGGTAGGAACCGGTCGCCAACGACCAGCTCAGGTGAGTTGCCAACCCTTGGCCTGGTCGCCGCCAGACTGGTCAGGATGCTGGCCGTCGGTGTCGTGGCTGCACTACAATGCGCCCTGAGCAGACGGAGAAGATTCGGACGATCTTGCGGAAGAGTCAGCCGTTTCTACTCAGGTCATCCTGCACCAGATTGAAAACCATAAACCGGCCCACGTAGCGCCACTGTGACCGGCGCCAGGTGAGCCCAAGGAACGCCCTCCTACACGCTCTAATCGGCGTTCCTTGCCGTTCCATGACGGCGACGCTAAACGAAGGTGGAATCGTAATGCAGACGATGATTGGGAATCTCGGTTTCGCTTTGACACTGTCAGTTGCGCTGATGCTCGTGGCCACAGCGTGCGGCAACGACGGCCGGAGTTGGGGCGATGCGCGCTACACCGCCGAGATGCGGAACGTGGAGGGCGACACCATAGGCACGGTCGTCATGCAGCAAGGCTCAGGGGGATTCGTGGTAACCGTCATGGTGGATGGCATCGAGCCAGGTCCGCACGGCATCCACATCCACTCGGTCGGCACGTGCACGCCCGACTTCAAGGCGTCAGGCGGACACATCAACGTGGACAACCGCCAGCACGGGCTGCTCAACCCCGACGGCCCGGACAACGGCGACCTGCCCAATATCTACGCCACCGATGATGGCACCGTGCAGGCCGAACTCTTCACGGCCCTGGTTGATCCGGACCTCCTGATGGACGACGACGGGTCCGCCATCGTGATCCACGAGAACCGCGATGACCACAACACCCAGCCTATCGGAGGCGCCGGAGGGCGCATCGCCTGCGGCGTGCTGAACTAGAGCCTGTGCACTGCTCCGGCGACAGCGGCCGCTCGATGGCCGGCGCGTTGGCACCGCAGACGACTGCTGACTGCTACGGCGTGACGGAGCTGCTACGTCGAGCCGGCTACTGGATGTTGGTGGGCGGTTTCACCTGCTCCATCAGGTCGTTGTTCCACTCGCCCTCGGCGACCAGGATGGCCTTGGCGTCGTAGACGAACGCCTCGATCAGATTGTGAGCCAGGTACACGTAGGTTCCCGGTTGGCGAATGGCGTGGATAGACGCGCCCGCTGAGCCGGCGGCGATGGTCCAGGTTTCGAGGTCAACGGCCGGCGGGCTGCTGAAATTCCCTCGCTCCCAGACGTAATCGCCATGCCCTCCGATGAGGTGTGGGTACAGTTGCCGATCAGCCTGCGTGTGGACGATCAGCACGTTCTCTCCCACGTTGGCGGTCAACTGGCCGTCGCCCTGCAGGGCCCCGGTGGAGCCGTTGAACACGATGTGCGTTGGGATCAGGGCTTTCATGGCTTCGAGGTCGTCCACCATCGATGCGGCCGGGTTGTCGTAGCGTTTGAACTCGCCGTCCACGTCGCGGGGCAGATAGTAGTCCTGCGCCCCGACGTAATAGGCGCGGTCGTAGCGGATGGGACCTCCCGCCGGGTCTTTCAGCCCGTCGCGGGGCAGGACCATGATGGCGCCGTTCATGCCGTGGGTAACGTGCCAGGGCACCATGGCGCCGCCGGGCGCGCAGTGGTAGACGAACACGCCCGCTTTCACCGCCCGGAAGCGCAGCACCACCTCCTGCCCAGGTCCGACCTGGGTCAGGGACCCGCCGCCCAACGCGCCGATGGAGGCGTGGAAGTCGATGTTGTGCAGCAGTTGACTGCTGGACGGGTTGACCAGCGTCAGCTCCACGTAGTCGCCCTCATGCACCACGATGATAGGACCTGGGACGGAGCCGTTGAACGTGAAGGCCCAGATGAAAGCGCCGGGCGCGACCTCGATTTCCTTCTCCTCCACGACCATCCGCACCTCCACCACCCTGGGCTCGCCGTCGTAGGTCTGCTGATGCTCGGGCAGGAAGGGCGGATCAACCAGTTCCTGGGTTACCCGCTCGAGGCTGCTGACATCCTCCGGCGCCCAGGTTTTCGGCCCGGTCCAATAGTCCGAGGACTGTGCCGCCGTGGCTTCTAGGCGGCCGCCGTCAGCAGGAACGGCTTCAGGGCTCGGCAGCGCCGTGGGCAGGGAAAACGCAGGCATGGGCGTGGCGTCGCCGCCGCGACAGGCAATGCCGGCGGAAAGCAACAACGCCACCACCAGCAACGCCACCACAGCCGGCCAGCCCCTCGGAATCACCCTGTTTAGATATGACATTGCACACCTCCATGCCGGTGCCGGACAGGACTTGATTGCCCGGCATTGTGGCCTTGGCATCATATCAATTGAACCGACTTGCGAATGCGTCAATTCCACTTTGCTACTGACGCCTCGGCACGTACCGTTGCCCGGGGCAACATTTGATCTCCGCGCACCCTAACGCAACGGTCGTCAACGACGGAACGAGCAACCAACGTGAACCGCCAAGCCTGGCGAAGCATGCACCATCCTCACGAGGCGTCACCAGTCGTCCCCTTCTTCATGCCGACGGCATAATCCATCAAAGCATCCGGCGCCCAGCGCCGCTCTGCTGATCACGACGTGACCGCTGACCATGGCGCGCCGCAACGTTCGGCAGCGAACATCACGATCACTGGAGGCAAACATGAGCGAAGCTGAGTACCGACTGGACAACTACCGCCCCGCACACTGGCGCTACGTAGTCCGCGAGGGCGGAACCAGGGCCGTCACCGATGGGAAGACGGAGACCGTCATCACGCTCAGCCACGCGGTCTGGGCAGCCGACACACTGGTATCACTGTTCGTCGGCAGCCCGGTGGCGGACCTGGCCCATCAGCTCGAAGCCGAAGACCGTATAGAGGGCGAGAACATCGTTCGAGGCCAGCCCGTGATGTCGGCAGCCATACCCGAAGCGCTGGCCGTTCCGCTGGCTCAGATCCAGGGGAGCATGAACAGTCCGGCGCGCAGTATCCAAACGCTCCGACAGGGCCTGGAACTGTTTCACGCCTGGCAACAGGCCGGACTGACGCCCAGCGCCGTGTCGGCCCTCACCCGCAAACCAACCAGCCCACCAGGAACAAAGCAACCACCATGACCACCCCACAGGAAATCGTGAACGAACTCGTGCTGCAGACCGTGACCGGCACCGTGACGTGGGAGTTCTCGTCGCCCTTCTGGGTATCGAGGCGCGACGGCGCGACCTTCTTCGTCAACCACGGCGACGGCGCCCTGACCTACGTGGCGGTGCCTGGACGGTCCATGAACCTGCTGGCGGACGCCGACGAGAACTGCCCGCTGTATGACCTGCTCACGGAAACCCACCCGCCGCAGACGCTGACCGACGAACAGGCGCGGGAGCACGCCATGAGCCTCCTGATCGAGACGGCGACGCTACCCACGGCGCCGAGCGTCGAAACCGTCACAGTGAAAATAGTCGACGTCCGAACCAGCCCAGGCATGACATTTGAATCATGAACCGGAACCGGGAGAACGCGAACGCCACGGGCGACACCATCAACCGGCGGCTGCACACCACCTACGAACGCTATCTGGCCGAACCGGAACGCCGGCCGGAGGACGCCGGAGACGATCTGGCCGACGACTACGACGACGTCCAGCGCCGGATAATCGAGGAACACCGCCTGGAGGAGGAGGAAATCGGCCGTCACGACGACGCCGACTACTGCAACTGCCGGCGCTGCATCGACGACGACTGCGACCCCGACGAACGGGAAGAGCCATGAACTGCGTCATCACCCCCGAATCAATTGCCGACGACGAGGCGGCCATCCGACGCTTGGAAGCCCGCTACCAAGCCGACCGGCGCTTGTTCGACGACCCCTCGCTGGCGCCACTGGGACGAGCCACTGCCGAAGCGGTATGGAAGTGCTTCGCCATTCTCCGAACGCTGGCGGCCCAGAAATCAGACCTCGCCGACACTCAACCGCTGTCCGGCAGGCGTGTTCACGAGGGGACCCACGACGACAGAAGCCTGCGTATCATCAACTCAACAGGAGCCGTCGACATCCTGCCCAAAATGCGACGCATGCTGGTCGCGGAGAAAGAACACCTGGAAAACGAAGCCAGCGCTTGCTGCCGTCTAGTCCACGCCATCGACCGCCACAGGGCCTCCAACGGGTAGCACCATGACGACAGAGCAGACCATCGACATCTTCGAAGGAGCGCTGGTGACGGGACTGACGCTCCCGACCTGCTGGGTGACTGTGGAGCATCACGCCCTGGGGCGGAACCGCCGCCGTGAGCTGCACGCTCGTCCGCCGTGCCGTCTTCGTGGCGGTTGAACAAAACCTGTCGGCTGCACCAGAGGAAAACCGCCGCCCAGAAAGTAGGCGCTGATTGCCATGCCTCCAGTCAACGACAGCAATGCCCAACACCGCAACACCGAGTACCGGTGCGAGGATTGCGGCAAGGTCCTCGAGGACGACGACCTGAACTTCGACGACGATGGAATCCGACTGTGCAAACTGCACTACGAGTACCTCCTCGCCGATACCGCCGCCATGAGCGACGAAGAGTACCGCGAAATCTACGAGACCCCGTTCATCTGGCCGGAAGCCCCGGAACAATCGGAAGTCCCCGACGGCCCGGATGGCCTCGACGAAGACGGAGCAAAGTGAGCACAGCAAACTGGACAACGCTCTTCTGCCTCGGCATGGGCAGCAGCCTGATACGGACTGCCCTCATCCCGCCGGAAGGCGTGGCCCAGTGGCGCATCCTGACGGCTGCCGGCATCGGCAGGGGACTGCTGGGAACCGGAGCGGCCATTGCCGTGCTGAAGGCCGCCCGCCGCCAGAGAACGGCACCCTGACATGAACAACCATTGCCCCCTGCATGGAGGAATTCGAATGCCCGAACCAATCAAAGTGAACGGAGACAACTGGCAAAGCAACGTAATGGACTCAGAGCTGCCGGTTATGGTGGACTTCTGGGCCACATGGTGCGGCCCCTGCGAGATGATCGCGCCAGTCGTGCACGACCTGGCGCTGGAGTACGACGGCAGGCTGAACGTCGTCAAGGTGGACGTGGACAGCGACCCCGACATCGCAGCGCGCTACAGAATCCGCAGCATCCCGGCGCTGCTCTTCTTCAAGAACGGTAAGCCCGTCGACCAAGTGGTGGGCATGCAGCCCAAGCCGGCACTGAAACGCAAGATCGAAGCGGTGCTGGAGAGCTAAGCGCCGATGAGCGTTGCCGTAACGCTCGGCGCCCCATGCCGCCGCTGCGACGGTCAAATCGGCCTCGTCTACGGCGAACGGTCATGCCTCCAGTGCGGACACGCCCCGCCGGATGTAGCCGTCGCCGCCAGCTGCCAAGTCTGCGGCGGGAAAGTCCCCACTGGCCGCACCCTGTGCGACCGCTGCGCCGCCGCCCTCTGGAAGCCCCGAGTCCGCGAGAAGTCCGAATCACGGCCGAAGCGCCGATTTCATCCGCGTCGGGGTCTCACATGACCCCCGGAGAGGCCCTGAAACGGCTTGGAAGCAGTAATTCCCGCAGACGGGCCGGAAATCGCCCCTCCGTGACCATGGCACAGGAATTTGGCCCGCTCCCAGACCTCAGGGGCAGAGCTCGAGGAACCGTCAGGTGCGGCTAAAAGACCCCGACCGCCCGCTGACCGCTGACTGCTGCCTGCCTCGTTGCTGCTTGGCTTCACGTCGGAAACACCATCACGGGAATGGTGACGATCCCGACGCCGACTACCCGGCAAAGCCGCCACCGTCGGCCGCGTCGTGTCAATGTCCCTGTGCGCCATCATTCCGCCATCGGTGTGTACACCACGCCCAAGAAGAAGCAAGTGGCCCGACCGCTCTGCTCGGAACGGGCATCTTCCCGTGAGCCGGTCGTAACGGCCCAGCACACGGGAACACCCCATACCGTCCCCCAAACACGCTGCGCTGGCGCTCCATCATCCAGGACGGACGAAAAGGTCCCGGTCCTGGTCCCCGGCAGGTCGAATCCGCTGGTTTCTCAAGCCTTCCACGACATAGCCCTTACTACTCTCGTTCAAAGGAGAAATTCATTGAGCACAGCCACCGTTACGACAACCACCGAAACGAACGTGTTGCACAACCACCGGACGGCCAACCTTTCCGAGGTCCTGGGCCACACCGTGTGTGACGCCAGCCACGGCCTCGAAGCAGTACGCGCCATGGCCCGCGCGTTGGCCGACGCCATTCCCGACGACCCTGAGGACAAGCCCGACGCCGAAAAGGTGCGTGAACTCTCGAGCCACGTGCTCGCCGTCTGGCGCGAGGTCAAGATGCTGAATGCCGATGGCGAGTCGGTCGCGGAGCCGTTCATGGAGCAGATTGACCTGGAGGTCATGGCCCTCACCCTGGACGCCGACGACCCCGAACGGCTCGAGAAGACCGCCGCGTCGGCCGTTGAGGCGGTCGGCAAGCTGCTTTCTTTCCACGGGCAGGCACTCCTGGACAGCCTACCGGCCACAACCGCGTAAATTCACCACGCCGGACCAAGTACCAGACCACACCACCAACCAGCACACGTTGACCTTGCCAAAGGAGCCGCCGCCAGAAACAGCGGCGGCTTCAACCTCCGCAGCCCTGGTTGCACCCGTCGCGAAAGATGGCGTGAAGCCACGGGACACCGAGCACCCGAACTCACGCTTACCTTTGCTACACTCCCGACGCCCAATTGATGCTGTGTCAGCCGCAAGGAATAGACCGTTGAGAAAATTCACGCTGATCCCCATTCTGCTTGTCCTGGTCGCAGGCTCCTTCGCTTGCGCACCCACCCAAGGCAGTCCCCCACAGGCTGACAACACTCCTGTCCCCCTCACGCTGCCGCCTCCGACACTCGCCGCCACGCCTACCCCCAGTCGAGACTCAGGACACAACGCCGTATCCAACGTAGCCACCCCAGCACCTGTCTCTGGCGCCGTCGCCGAGGCCAATGCTCGACT
>DAOUJD010000028.1:0-45116 GCA_034423115.1 Dehalococcoidia bacterium
GCTGAAGAACGAGAAAACCCTGAAAGTAGGCATCCAGGGCAAACGGCTCAACGCCGGTTGGGATGAGAACTACCTGCTCAAAGTCCTCCTCGGATAAGACGCGATTGCCCTGGAAGGCACACCCCTGTGGGTAGCCTTTTGGGCTGCTTACGATAACCTGAGCGCTTACGCTGAAGATTCCATAATTCTGGCGTTGATCGCCACGATCATTACGGAGGTATCCATCATGGTTCTTGCCAGAAAGCGGATGCGTATCGAGCGCGAAGAAGGCCGCGAAGAAGGCAGGGAAGAAGGCCGCAAAGTGGGCAGGGAAGAAGTCAGGGCGGAGCTAGAGCCGGTCATCAAAGACCTCCAGGAGCGCATCCGCCAACTGGAAAACGGCGGCTCTCAAGCTGAACCGGAAGGAGACCGGGCGCCGTAGGCGTTGGGACAATTCAGGTGAGTGGTAGCGGGGGCTGCCACCACTTGCCGGTCTCGTTGACGGTGATGGAGTCCACCCACTTGACCCAGTCGTAGCCGCGCTTGTGAGGCTCGACCATGCGGGCGGGGAAGCCGTGGCCAGGCGAAAGGGGAGCGTCATCCACCCGGCTGGCGAGAATGGCGCGTTCTGATTCGGCCAGCGAATAGCGGCGAAAGTAGCCGGTGCGGGATCTGATGGTGATGCTGGCGGCGCCTGCTTTGGGTTGGGCCCGGGCCAGCAATTTACTCACCGGAATGCCCTCCCATTGGCGCGTGGTGTGCCAGCCGCCGGTGCAGTCGAGCGTGGCAGTGATCGCATGGTTCCACGATTGGAGTTCCGCGATGTTCATCTCAAACGGCTCGGCTACGTGGCCGTCCACTCGAAGCAGCCAAGCCTCCGGGTCAACGTAGGGGGTGCGGTCGTTGAGCCACATGGTCACGGGAAAGTCCGGCCCGTCCTCGGGGAACGAGCCGGTGTAGCGGCGGCGGGCGCCGGGTCCATCAGACAGGATGCCGGCCAGTTCGGCGGTGCGCCACAGCATCAGGCCCGCCAATGCCAACCCTCCAACGCGCAGCAGGTTGCGGCGGTCTGCCAGGTATCGCGACCGAAAGCTGATCCGGTGGCGCAGCGAGTGCCATAGCAGCAGTGGTATCAGCATCCACGCGAGGTTCATGTGGATGGTGGTGCCGGAGAAACCGAGCCACGAATAACTGCCCAGATGGCTCCAGGCCAATCCCAGGCCGAGGACTATCAGCAGTCCGGCCAGCAGGATCAGGGACCACAGCATCTCACGCGCCGAACGTCGCCAGTTGTAGCCCGATTTCAACGAGCCGAGGATGTTGCGGGACTTCCAGACGAAAAGGGCCAGGATCGAAAACCCGAAGATCCGGTGCAGGTGCATCGCGGCGATCCATTCGGGGTTGTTGTGGATCAGGCCCAGGTAGCCGGTGATCAACTCGGCGATCACCAGGGCAATCAGCGCGATGTTGGCCCATGGGAAACGCATGATGGCAGGTTAGCACGCCCAAGCCGCTGGCCTGGCAACGGTATTACGTTGGGCAGTGCCGGTTCGGTTCGCGTGGCGTTGGAGCGGGGTAGGCTATATCCCTCCCGTCCGGGGGCGGATGTTCCGCCCGCCGTAGGCGGACCTTCGGCCCATCAAGGGAGAGGGAAGCGGGAAAGATCGGGCGACCCACGGGTCGCCCCTACATTTGGCGGTTGGTCGGTTGATTCGGTGTTTCAGTGAGGTATCTCCTTTGAGGTTTCGTTGTTGGGTTTTTGGTGGTTGGAGAGGCAGGATCCCTGTCCGCCAGGGGCGGATCCTCCAGAGGCGGACCCGAGGGGCGGGCGCTTGCGCGCATCGTTGTCAGTACGCCGGAGGCGCATCTCCGACGGTACGGCCGAGTTGGGTACGCAACTATTTCGCCTACTTTTTCGTGTACTCAGCGCGCTGTGTGCACGCCTGCGCGCGGGCTCGGACAGTCCCGGGGACACCAGTGGGGCTGCGCCGGTGAGGAGTCAGGTCTTTAAGCGGCGTTAGCCCCCGTGGGTCGGTTGCGATTTTGAAACTGACGGGGTTGGCCGTCGATGCTGGAATCCTGCCTCTCTTTATCGGGGTTGCAAACACGTGTTTCATCTAGATGAATCTAGGGTAGATGGTTTGCGTGAGTGAGGGCAACGGCGCGGTGTCAGTGTTTTTGTTTTTGCATGGATGGGTCCTCCGGAGGCGGATCTGCGGCGCTCCGGAGGCGGACCTTCGGCACGATTCACGGGATGATCTTGATTGATGGTTTCCGGTTTTGGATTATCAGGCTGCCGGGCCTGGCCCAGGACGGTTGGCTCGCGTCGGTTAGCGGCGAGGTGGGCGGGTATCCGTGGGTCTATACTGGCACCGCAGTAGTGGATCACCGGGGGTGATATTGGCTGAGATAACAACCGGGGCGTGAGCGGCATCGAAACTCACACGGAACCGTCGACCAGGACCGGGATGAACAAAGCCTGGTTCTACGCCGTGCTGGCGTTCGCGGTTTTCGGCACGCAGAACGCGGTGATGATGGTCCCGCCGCTGCTGGTGGAGGTCGCGACGGACCTGGATATATCGGTGGCGGTGGCGGGTCAAATGGTGACCGCCACGTTCGCAGCCTGGGCAATCTCCGTGCTGACCGTAGGCCCGCTTTCCGATTCCTTTGGCCGGAGGCCGGTGGCGCTGACCGGCATGGTGCTGGTGCTGATGTCCGTGGTGGCGTCGGCTTTTGCGCCCAACGTCGAGACGCTGCTGGCGCTGCGGCTGCTAACCGGTTTCGGCGGGGGAACACTGCCGCCCAACGCGGTGGGGGTGCTGTCGGACGTGATCTCGCCGGCGCGGAGGGCCCAGGCGGTGAGTGGGATATTGGCCATCAACGGCCTGGCGGCGGCGTTGAGCGCGCCGTTGGCCGCGGTGCTGGCGGACGTGGGCAACATCCTGCTGGACGGATCGGGCGGTTGGCGGATTGCCTTCCTGGTGGGCGGGCTGCTGATGGCGACCGCGTTCACGGCCAACTGGGTGTGGTTTCCGCGCGAGCGTCGAGACCGGGTCCGCAACTGGGAGTTTTTCTCGCGATACCGTGCGCTGCTGTCGCGGCGATATTTCCGTGTGGCGGTGCCCGTGGGAATTTCGCAGCGGATCGCTTACTGGGGGATGACCAGCTTCTTCGCGGCGTACCTGATCAACACCTACAACCTGAACGTGGGATTTGCCGCCCTGCCGTTGGGGATAGTGGCATCGGCGCAGGTGTTGGGCAGCTACTGCGCGGCTTTTGTGGCAACCAGCCGGCACCGGGCCACTTTGATTGCCGTAATATCGGTGGCGGGAGGAGCGCTGGCATTGGTGAGCTTTGGGTTTGAGCTTGGACTCTGGCCGACGGTGGCAGTGGCGATGGTGAGCAGCGGTCTGCTCAGCGTGCCGATTCCGGCCCTGGTGGCCATCAGCACGGAGTACTCGGGCGAATCCAAGGCGACTGGAGCGAGCCTGATGGGGTTGAGCAATCAGTCCGGAGGCGTGCTGGGGGCGGGTATCTCCGGGGCGATCCTGGCGAGTTCCGGGTACGCAGGGATCGGGTACCTGTTGCTGGGGGCAAGCGTCGTCAGCGCGATGTTGACTCCCCTGTTTGGCCGGCGGTTCGGTGAGGTTGGGAGCGGCGCCGACGCGGACTGAGACGTCCGGGGGGACTTCTCTCTGAATGGGCCGGTGGAGCGTGTCGGGGGATCTGAGGTGGTTGGTTATCGGCAGGCGACGACCGACGGATTGGATTTGTGGCAGGGCGGGATTCCGTCTGCCATATCCTGATTGATGATATATAATATTGTTATAAGCGATGTTTTCTTCATACAGACCCATACCGCGATAACTAACGAGGAGGCCACCATGGCATCGGAAAGCAATGGGTACAAAAGAGTGGGCGCGATGGCGCTCCGGGCGCGTCGCAGATTGAGAACAGTGGCACTGGCCGTGCTTGCCGTGGGCGTCCTGGTGGGTGCAACTACTCTTTTTGCAGGTGGCACGGCCCATGCGGCGACCCAGATGACCGCCGGCCTGGATGTGCTGGAAACGTTCGATGTGGCTCGAGATCGGGATGGAGTGTCCCGGCACGCGTGGGACCTTGGGTCAGAGGCGATGACCGACAGCTGGCCGGCCATCCCGGAGTATTCACGCGTGTCGGTATTGGAATCCGGATCAGATGAGGCGTCGAGGCCTAACCGAGAGGTCTACGTTTGGCCCACGTTCATGACGGTGGGGATGGCAACCGCCGGCAACACGACCTACACCGGCTACATGCCCGGCGCCGTGTTGGGCGCTGAAGGCAGCCTGGGTCATACGTCGTTCACCTACCAGGACACGGACTACAACGTGCTGGCGCTGTTCCACCAGCAGGTGAATGGAGGGGTGAAGCAGGTAATGCTGATCGCCGACCGGCAGTTGCCAGAGTATCTGGTGTTTTACGCGGGCAATGATGAGTTCAAGGTGTCCGAATCGGTGACCATGGGGGCCGGCCAGAACATCCACGTGTGGCGCGTGGACTCGGGCCCCGGTTGGTCGGAGGGCCAGCGCGTGGTAGTGGCGCTGTTGGAGGAGTTTGGAGGAGCCCACCCGGCGCTACCCATGGGCGAATAGCACGCGGTCATGTAGGACCGGGATGCAACTTTGCCAGGCGGACCCGGGGACAAACGAGCATCGGCGCATCACGCGCCAGAAAGATAACTGCACTTCCAGTCGATAATGCTTCACGAAGATTCAGGTTAGATAACTGAAAGAGAGGGCATCATGTCATCAATCAGAGCACAAATCAGACAATCCGGCGCTATGACGCTGGTCGACCGGAAAGTATCGAGGAGATTATTGCTGGGCGTTTTGATCCTGATCCTTGCGCTGGCGGCGACGTCGGCGATGTTGGGCCAGGGAACCGCAGCCGCGGCTCAGACCGCAGGGGCCCTGCGAGTAATGGGGGGATGTGAACTCATTGAATGTAACGCGCAGGCTGCAAATCGCAGCCCCTGGAGTCCCGCCATGAAATTGCAAAGCGACGTGCTCCCGATCCCGCCGGCTCAAGCCGGAGGCGTTGGCGCGGCGGCCCGGGAGGACGAAATCGATTCTCCCGAGGTCATGGTTTGGTCCGCCATGATGACGGTGGGGAAATCCGACATAGCGTCAATCGGCTACGTGGGGTTCGTCACCGGCGACTGGCCGGACACGGGCAGCATCGATGACATCGCGTTCACCCACGGCGGCGTCAACTACATCGTTACCGCCCTGTACCACCCGATAGTCAACGGGAGTCCCAATCACCTGTTCCTCCACCTGGACATGCCACTGCCTGACGAGCTGAATCTACGGGTCGGACCGGAAACGTTCGCGGTTTCGGAAGCAGAAATCCTGGGGATGAGACACAACATCTACCATTGGTATCTGGACTCGCGGCTGGATTGGGCAGAGGGCGACGAGATACCCGTGGCCCTGATGGGTTGGGCGGAATCGGGAACATTGGAGGAGTCGTTGGTCAGAAATGTCGCGCCGGTGATAGGGTGATTTCGAGCAAGTTAGCAGCGCCTGCGCGGCAGCGTTGGCGACCGTAGCGCATGACAACTCACCGGCTCCGGCTAGTGGATCAGGCCGCCGGCGCCAAACAGGATTGCGCCCGTCACAAGCGGTAGGAGATTGCGTGGCGAAAGTGATGGCGGTATGATGATTCGCAGAGTTTGACCGCCGCGACTATTGCGCACCGCGATACGAAAAGATGACGACTGATACTTCCCCAGCAGAGAATCTCCGCACCAATCTCTACGACACCCACGTCGCCTCGGGCGCCCGTATGGTCCCTTTCGGCGGGTGGGACATGCCGGTGCAGTACCAGGGCACGATCGCGGAAGTGGAAGCCGTGCGCAACGCGGCGGGCATCTTTGATGTTTCACACATGGGCCGGCTCAACATCGGGGGGCCGAACGCCGCCGGGTTGCTGGACGTTCTGCTTACCGGATCGGCGTCGGGTCTGAGGGTGGGGCGCGCCCGGTACTGCTTCATCTGCAACGAGCAGGGCGGCGTGATCGACGACACTATCTTTTATCGCCTCTCGGACGATGAATTTCTGCTGATCCCCAACGCTGGCAACCGGGAGGCTGTGGCGTTGTGGTTCGACCGCCAACTGGCGCACCACTACGACGGACGGGGCGTGCAGATCACCGACCGGACGATGGCTACGGGCCTGATTGCGGTGCAGGGACCCAACGCGGCGGGCATTGTTGACGAACTTATTGAGGATTTCAGCCCGGGCGCGCGCCTGGCCCGAAACCCCGGCCGAGAACCGCAGCCTTCCCTGTTGCGGCCGTATACGTGGGGACGCGGGCATATCGGCGGCCGGCGCATTTTCATCGGGCGGACCGGATACACCGGTGAGGACGGGTTTGAACTGGCAGTGCAGTCCTCGGACTCCGTGGCAATCTGGGAGCGTCTGACCGAAGCGGGAGCAGTACCCTGCGGGTTGGGCGCGCGGGACGTGCTGCGATTGGAGGCCGGCTTGCCATTGCATGGGCACGAACTGGCGGACAGCATCACGCCGATCGAGGCCGGTCTGGGCCGCTTCGTACGCCGAGATGGTGGTTTCAACGGCGCCGACGTGCTGGACCATCAGCGCGTCTACGGCACGGCGAGGCGACTGGTGGGGTTGACCATGCCCGGCCGGAGCGCGCCGCGGGCGGGCTACGATGTGCTGGCAGACGGCGCGGTGGTGGGCACTGTGAGCAGCGGCAGCTATTCGCCGACGCTGGAAAAATGCGTTGCCATGGCATTCGTGGATGCGGCCCATTCGGAGCCGGACACGGTGTTGCAGGTGGATATCCGAGGACGCTCGGCGGACGTGACCACGACGGAATTGCCGTTTTACCGGCGCTCGACTTAGACGGCTGCACGCGGCGGATGTGGCAAGATAGGTTGGATGGCGCGGGCAGACCGCGGCCACCACAGCAATCACGGAGGTATTGGACAAAGTGAATCCCGACGACCGCAAATATACCCGGGAGCACGAGTGGGTGGTCTCTGAAGCAGGCGCCGACACCGTGTTGGTCGGCATCACGCACTACGCGCAGGACCAGTTGGGCGACGTGGTTTACGTGGAGCTTCCCGCAGTGGGCGACCCGGTGGGCTACCTGGCGAAAATGGGCGAGATCGAGTCGGTGAAAGCCGTATCGGACCTGTTTTCCCCGGTGAGTGGAGAGGTAGCGGAAGTGAACGGCCGGTTGGCCCAGGAGCCGGAGTTGGTAAACAATGATCCTTTCGGCGACGGCTGGATGCTCCGGGTCAGCATGAGCGATCCGGGGGAGTTGGACAGCCTGCTGGATGCGGCGGCGTACGACGAATACATCGGTCAATTGTGAGCGATTGACCACATAACGGTCGTGGGGTTTGCCATGACCGGAAGCAGGGGCAGCCGTACGGTTGCCCCTTTTTTGGTAAGTGGCGGAGGAATTCGGTGCGCGAACGATCTCGCAGGCAGGGCGCGCTTAGTGTCAGAGCGTTGAGCAAAGCAGGCCGGCATGATATTATATTTGTGCAACCAATACTAATTATTGATATTTCTAATGTGCGGGATTTCACAAGCTCGAAACCGCGGATCGCGAAAACACCAGGAGGTGCCCCATGGCGCTGTTCAACAACATCATCGTTCCGCTGGACGGATCGGAATTGTCGGCACAGGCGTTGCCTGCCGCCAGCGTTATGGCCAGGGCTTCCGGCGCGTCGATGACCCTGCTGCGGTCCTTTGATTCTGTGCCGGAGTGGCAGGTTGATGCCGGCCAACGACGCTTTCGGGGTTCCATGGCAGTGGCGGAGCACGACCGTGTCCTGGCGCTACTGCGGGCGGAAAAGCAGCTATTGGAAAGCCGGGGCGTTGACGCGCGGGTTGACGTGATGGCGTGCGAGGGTTCCGCGCACGAATCGATAATCAACCTTGCGAATGAACGGCCCGACGCTATGATCGCCATGTCGACGCATGGCCGAGGCGGGTTCTCGCGGATGCTGATGGGCAGCGTGACGGCGAAGGTGGTGCGGGCGGTATGCAACCCGACGCTGATAGTGAGGTGCAACGAAACGGACTGCCCGGTGGTGCCGCATCATCTGGATAACATCATCGTCCCGCTGGACGGCTCTGAATTTGCGGAGAGCGCGTTGCCGTACGGGCAAGAGCTGGCCGCCGCGTTTGGGGCGCGGTTGACGCTGGTGCGAACCACGCCGGACTCCGAATATTTCAGGGTCAATACCGAGTGGGGCGCAGGCCATGACTTCTCAACCGCTAGGCACCTCGATCCCGATAATCTGGCGGCCAGGCTATCGGAGAAGGCCAAGGCGTACCTGTGGCGCAAGGCGGATGAACTGAGCGCCCAGTTCCCGGCGTTCGACGTTGAGGCGATACACAGGCTCGAGGCGCCATCCGAGACCGTGATCAGGCTCACTCGACAGTTGGACAACGGACTGGTGGTGATGGCGAGCCACGGGCGTCGCGGGATCGGTCGGGCCCTGCTGGGCAGCGTCGCCGACCGGATCGTGCGCCATTCGCAGATGCCAACGCTGCTGGTGCGGGGACCTGCGCGCCGGGGATCAGACATGCCGGCCACCGCAGATGGCCGGGTCATGCTCGAGGCTGACCGAGAACTGATGGCGGTGTAGCTCTGGCGCGCTTTACAGAGTGGTGAAAAAGAGGGGCGGGTGCAAAGCCCGCCCCACAAATTTCGAGCGCGTTTTGCTTGTCCGACTACGCGGGTGTCGCAGCGGGGATGATGGTGGTCTGGTTGAAATCGTTGCCTTTGTACAGACGTGGTAGTGTGCGTACGGTAGCCAGTGCGTAGGCGAAGGTGTCGCCGAAATTCAAGCCGGCTGGATGGCGTCCCCGACCGAATCTTCGGTGCGCGGCGACGGCGGCCCAGAGTTGGGATTCATCGACCGGAACCAGCTGGATGAACGGCCTTGACAATAACTCCACTGCGGACTCGTAAATCTCCTCGCCTCGGTTCATGGCAACCATCAAGAACTCAACGGCGGTGGCGGTAGAAACCAAAACTTCGCCGTCGTCAATCATAGCGTCTGAAAATGCCGGTCCTTCCGCTTCTCTGTTGACGACCGCCATCAGGGCGGATGTGTCGGCTACCATCATCTGGGTAGTCCCGACTCATCATAGAGCTCATCCTGCAGGAATTTTGACGGCGGGTTGCTATCGTCAAAAGGGTACAACACGCGGTTACGCTTCCCGACCTCTGCCCAGTACTTCTTTTCTTCTTCCATTTCGGCAGGGGTGAGCTTGCCTGGCGGTAATCCTATCTTGGACGCCAGGTTATCGACAGCCAGTTGCAGGATGCGGTCGGTTGTGTCAGGGCCGGTGTAGCCCAGGCGCTCGGCTAGTTCGGCAATTCTGGCCGCCGTTTCCGGTTTGAGTTGGGTGGTCATGGCTGCCTCCAGATGGAACGGGTGGCTGGACCGCTATCGATGCCTACCACTTCTGGATTACTGGAAGAACTTCCTTGCCGAAGAGCCCGATGTTCTTCATCGTGGCCTTGTGGTCCATGCGGGATTCCTGGCCGTAGAAGACGAGGTGGTCCATGCCCAGACGCTGGTGCAGGTATTCGAGCTTTTCCAGGACGGTGTCAGGCGTGCCGCAGACGATGTGGTAGTTCTCCTTGAGTTCCTCGAAGGTCTGCGTGTTGAGGGGCTTGAGGCCGGAGCGTCGGGCGGCGATGGCCGCGCCGGCCGCGGAACGGTAGCCGACGGGCGCCATGTACTCACGCGGGCCCCGGACGGTGGGGCCCATCCGCCAGATGAAATGCTTGGCCTGTTCGTCGGCTTCCTCCTGAGTGTCGCCGACGTAACAACAGAGGAGGTAGCCGAAGTTGTCGGGGACGGCCTCCCTGCCGGCGGCGTTGGCGGCCTGGCTGTACATGCCGAAGAGTTCCTCGGTTACATCGAGGTCGGTCAGGAACGCGACGTAGGTGTACCCATGCTGGCCGGACCATTCGGCGGTTTCAGGGGATGAGGTACCCGGGACCCAGATGGGCGGGTGTGGCTGCTGGATGGGAACCATCCAGGGATTGACCACGCGGAAGTTGTAGTGCTTGCCTTCCCAGCGGAACGGTCCTGGCGTAGTCCACGTCTTCATGATCAGGTCGTGGCACTCCTCGAACCGTTCGCGGTTGGCGACGGGGTTATTGTTGGTGGAGACGGTCTCCACGCCGGTGCCACGCACGAAACCTGAGATCAGCCGACCGCCGGATATCACGTCGATCATGGCCAGTTCTTCGGCCAACCGTACGGGGTTGTCGTGGATGGGCAGGATGTTGCCCAGCAGCAGAATCTTGGAGTGGCTGGTGATGCGAGCCAGGACGGCGGCGGACAGGTTGGTGGCCGCGTTCATGCAGGACGGCGTGTTGTGGTGCTCGTTGAGCATGATGCCATCGAAACCCAGTTCGTCGGCGTACACGCACTCGTCGAAGTAGCGCTTGAAGAGGCCGTTGGCCGTGTTGGGATTGAACCAGGTGTTGGGGAAAGTTAGACGGAGGGACGGGTACTTTTCACCCTCCTCGTCGGGATATTCGTGGTAGGGAAACTCGGAGAAGTAGTAACTTTTCACGGGGTGGTGGCCTCCGTAGTCGTTGGTGTGAGTTGTGTCGGTATGATAGCACGAGGCGATGAGCCAACCGGCTGAACGGGTTGCCTTGCTATAATGGTGGAGCAGTTCGGGGGAACGATGACCACCATCAACAACATTGAAGACTTGGTGAGGATTCTGGATGAGAACCCCGAATGGGCTGAAGCGCTGCGGGCGCGTCTGCTCACGCGGGAGCTGCTGGAGTTGCCGCAAACCGTAGCTCGGTCAGACGAGCGCTTGGCGCGCATAGAAGAAAACCAGGCTGAGATCGCCAAGAGCCAGGTAGCTTTGGTCAGTGGTCATGCACAGCTTGCCGAGGCGTTGGCCAGGCTGGCGGCCCGACAGGATCGTATGCAAGATGATCTCGGCTGGATAAAAGGCAGGATCGTATATGACATCGTTCGCAATGATGCTAGCCTGATCGCTCGCGAGATGGGCTTTGAATTGGAGAAAACCTTGGTTCGAGCCGACCTGATGGAGCTGTCGCGCGGGCGCGACGTTTCCGACCTGCCGCGCGGCGCTTTGCAGAGTTTTCACAAGGCCGATCTGGTGATGCAGGTTGCCGACCCAGATGGTGCCCAGAGCTACATTGCCGTAGAGGCATCGTTCACGGTGAACGGGCGAGACTCCCGCCGTGCCCTGCGCAACGCCGAACTGCTGACCCGATTCACCGGCTTGCCGTCAACAGGCGCAGTGGCCGGCGTGCGGTATGATTGGGAACTGAAAGACTCGGTGGAATCGGAGCGGCTGTACTGGTACGAGATACCGTCGGAAGAATTGGAGGCGGAGTAAATTAGCCCCGTTGCAGGCTGTTGCGCGTTACTGCCCCGCAGTTGTTGGGTTGATTGGACACCCGTTACACATCGCGCCTTTGCTGCCGGGGATGCATTCGTGTCCTGCGTTGTACGTCGCCGGTGTTTCCATGATGGACGCCAGCGTTGGCGATTTGGTTGGCGGGAGGCTTACCCCGTCGGCTTCGGCGGCCCGGCGGTCTTGAGCCTCGCCGAACAGGTCCATCCTCAGTTGGCGGCCAGAGGGCGGACGTTGGCCAGGGAACACCACGTAGGGCCAGGCGCGCTTGCGCACGACGCCCATGGCCTGGAGGTCGCGCCAGTTATCTACGGTGTGGCGGCGGCGGTTTTCCAGGATGCGGCCTGCCGATACTGGGCCAATGCCTGGGATGCGGAGCAATTGGTCTCGCGTGGCCGCGTTGAGATCTATGGGGAAAGCATCGAGGTTCTCCATGGCGATAATGGTCTTGGGGTCCTGCTCCAGCGATAGGAAGCCGGAGTGGTCAAATGCCAGGTCAATCTCGTCGGAGGCGAAACGGTAAACACGGCGGAGCCAATCCATCTGGTAGAGGCGGTGCTCGCGTCCAGCGTGGACGGGTGGCTTCTCCTCCATTAGGGTGTGCATGGCTGGACGGAACGGCGGGTAGTAGACGCGCTTGAGGTTCCAGTCGGTGTAGAGCTGGTCGACCCGGTGGTAGATCTGGCGGTCGGACTCATCGGCGGCGCCCACGACGAACTGGGTGGCCTGGCCGACCGCGCCGCCGCTGCTGCCGGCGGTTAGTTCGTTGATCCACGCCATCGGGTCGAGGATGTCTTTCTGGAGATCCTTGTGGGGACTGATCCGCCGCATCATGTCAGGTTCGGGGGTTTCGATGTTGACGGACAGGCGGCTGCCCAGGCTGTGGGCGCGCTCTACCAGTTCCCGAGATGCGCCTGGCATGACCTTGAGGTGGACGTATCCCTTGAACCCGTGCTTCTTGCGGATGATCTCCACGGTCTCCACCATGTGCTGTGTGGTCTTGGTGCCGTCGCCGGCTATGCCGGAGCTGAGGAACAAGCCATCCACGGCCAGGCGATTGTGCAGTTCCATGAAAGTATCGGCGAGTTCCTCGCGCTTGAAGGCGTAGCGTTTGCGTGGGACGTAGATGCTGTTGGGGCAATAGGCGCAGTCCATCTTGCAGAAATCGGTGAACATGACGCGCAGCAGGTTGACCTTCTTGCCATTGGGCAGGCTGGCCTTGTAAACCCCCGGGGCCGGGTTCTTGCGAGGATCGGAGTAGGCGATGCGGTTGGCTCCGCTGGTGGCGTATCCGCTGGCGAATTTGTGGTCGTACGACGGTTCCGCGTTGGGCTTGCCGGCGGTGAGGATGTCGTCGGAGGCCGCCATACCGCCGAGGATGTGGAGTTTGTCGTACCGGTCGGGTGTGCGCTTGATGAGCATGAGTTGAAGGCTCCCGGTCGGCGATATGGTTTGTGGTCCGCCGACGCAACGAGCTCATGTTCAATCAAGGAGAGCAACAGCGGCAACAGGCAAATGTCACCGAACATTCGGGTGTTATCCCCGAATCAGCGCAGTGGAGAAACGCGTCTGTCCTCGGCAGACAGACGCAGCCGCGAAGGTCAGACCAACGAGGTCAGGCGGTGGCGGGCGTCGGGCGTCATTTCGTAGCGGCGGGGTTTTTCACTGGCCAGGACGACGCCGTGCTGCTCCATAATGGGCCAAAGTTGCCTCGCGAACCAGGTGCCGAACTGGGTAGCCGTATAGGATGCGGTTGGATGATCGGGCATCAGGTCCTTGAGAGCGTTTTGCGCATCAGATGCTTTGAAAAGATCGTCGCGAATGCCCTTGGCAACTGCGGCGGCCAACTGCGGCGGTGTAGGTTCGGACGCGCTCTTGCCATCCCTCGCCGGCGGAGCGGCGACAACAACCAAAGAATCCTTGGCCGCCTGTGTTATTTCGTACGTGCGGGGCGAGCTTTTGCGGGTCATCAGCACCCCGCGCATTTGCAGTATGGGCCAGACCTCTTTGAGCAGAAACGTGCCAAATTGGGCAGGGCCAGAGGCGGCCAGATGATCAGGCCATAGTTGCTGGAAAACCTCGTGGGCGTCGGTGACTTTGAACTTGCCAACTGGAAGACGGCGAATCAACTCATCCGCGATGGCCTCATTCCGAGAGTTGGGCGAAGCCGTTTGGGGCGCCGGCGGTAGCGCGGGCGGGCGTTCCGGCTCTGGCAGTCGCGGTGGTACCGGTTGGGCTATTTCATGAGTAGATGCGACCGGTGGAAGGGCCGCCTCCGACAGATCCCAGCGCAAACTGTCCGGGATGAAGCGTTCCAATTCGGGCGACAGGCCGCCTGCTTCCGGCGACGTGATCCATAGGAACGGAGTCTGCTCCACACCGACGGATCGAGCCAACTCCTTTACCTTGACGAACAACGCCCCGAAGTCGCTGTCATTGCTGACCACGGCCACCGCGTTGGCCTGGCCGGTGACCAGGTCGGCCACCGCGTCTGCGGTTATCGCCAGGTCGGCTGAATTCTTGGCCTTGTTGTTGGTGAAATGCTGGACGCCGCGCACTCGGACCCGCAGGTCTGGGTATGACGCCTCGGCCCACATTTCCCAGCTCGCAACCCGATCTGCGCGCACGTAGAGGGAGAGGCTGCCGAGCGTAGGACGGTCATTCGGCCAGTCGGCGACGATCCGGTCAACGAGGGTTTGGGCGTGGTCTGAGTCCCGCAAGTTTTCGGTGTCGACGTAGATTGCCGCGCCAGGGGATGGCGAGGCGGGCGGGTTGGCATGGTCGAGGGTGCTCATATCGATTCCACGCCACAGAATTCATCCACCGTGTCCGCAAGAGCCGGACAGGCATCGACGAGCCGCTGAACCAGGACACGCAGGGCCGGGGCTTCCAGCCCATCCACAAGTTCGGCCACCGGCGCTTTGGATGCAACCGGGATGGGAGGATCATCGTCGTCGACGGTCAGCAGGGCGGCAACGACGTGCTTGCAATAGCCGCCCCAATCGTAGGGGCAGGTGCAGGCTGCGGTGAAATCGTCGCCGGTGAAGGTTACGACGACACCGTAGGGTTCCCACTCGCTGCCCTGCACGGTGGCGAAAAGTTGGTCGCCACGCAGCGTTGCGCTCTCCACAGCGCTCGCGTGGTAATAATCCACGCCGCGGTCGTAAGATTGCTCCGTAACTTTGGCTCGGATGGCGGCTGAGTCGATGCGGGGGAGGTCAGTCATGGGATGTTCCCCTCGTCCAGCAGGACAATCCGGTCAACTGGAATCAGGCGATTATTCACCAAGTCAACGGCCAGGCGAAGCTCTACCAAGGACTCCGCTCCAATCAGGGTTTTTCGACTGCTGCTGCCAAAGACGACCGTGACCATTTCGGAGCGGCTGTCCAACTCCATCAGAGCATACCCGATGCGACGTTCCTGTATGGACCCGTCAGCCAAACTGAACAAAAGCAACTCACCGCGTTCAATACCCAGTTCATCCAATATGGCTTCCGGGACGACGGTGAAGGATGCGCCAGTGTCAACCGTGCCATAAAGAGTTTGGGAACGCTCACCGTCAGGGCTGTACAGAGTAAACGGCAGGTCGAGGCTGTACATAGCTCCGAAAGCGCTTATAGGCACAAGACCGTGTTAACGAACCGTTTGTTTTCTGGGTCGGCGGCTAGGGCCAATCCGATGAGAGCGCTTTGGCCGATTGTGACTTGCCCGTTGTTCTGGCCAAATAGAACTACAGGGCGACCTGATTTGCCATTCAGCGTCACCCGTGGCCGGGCGCAGGGCAAGTCAGCCGCAGCGCCGCACGGCAATTTGCAGCGCCGCTTGCCTTGCGGTGTAATGCCCAACCCTCGCAGTAAGTTGGCCGGGACTATGGAGTAGCGCGCCCGCGTATCCACCACGCCGGCAACGTGTCGGCAAGATTTACCGTCGTCACTGTGCAGAGTGATGGGAGCGTCAAAAACCGCCGACGGGTCGCCGCCGATAACGGAGCCGGCCGCGATGTCCGACCTGACATCGAGCAGGGCCATCGACATCTAACCCTCCTTACACAAACTCCGGCTGCTCGAAGGTTCCGCCTACGACCGGCTGGGCGTCGAGGCCGAGCCACTGCTCGACCAACGTGCCGTACACGCCGCGGAAGTCGGTGTTGAATGCCAGGTCGCCTTCGACCAGATCGCTTTCGGCGAGGGAGGGGTAGGCGCCGTACATACCACCGCGCACCGGATCGCCGATGGCGAATGCCACGCCGCCGCTGCCGTGGTCGGTGCCGCTGCCGTTGTCCTTGACGCGTCGGCCGAACTCGGTGAAGGCAAACATCACCACGTTGTCGGCGGCATCATGCTCGCGCAGGTCGGCGTAGAAGTCGCTGACGGCGCGGCTGAGGTCGCCGAGCAGCTTGGGATGCACGTCGGCCTCGCTGGCGTGGGTGTCGTAGCCACCCTGCTGGGTGTAGAACACGCGGGTGCCCAGGTTGGCGGTCAGCACCTTGGCAATGCCCTGGAGGTTCTTGCCGATGCTGGTGTCGGCGTACTCCACGGACGATGTGTACATGTCCGGAGCAGCTTTCAAGATGTCCGCGCCCTTGAGGGCGTCGAGGCCGGTCTGCCCCAGGTAGTCCATCGTTGCGCCCAGGCCGACGGTGGGCGAGTACATGCGAGCGAAGATGTCGAGAGCCTGGGAGCGCTCCGGTTCACCGGTGATACCCGTCAGGACTCCGTAGGTTTCCAGAACCGCCACGGAGGCGACGGGCACGCCGGGGAGCGCCATGGCGCGTGGCAGACCACGACCGAAGTTGACGCCGGTGAGAACGTTTTCGGCGTGGGGGTCGATATCGCGAATGACGCGGCCCAACCAGCCCTCCGTGCCCACCTTTTCCGGTTCACAGGTGTGCCAGATGTCCATGCTGCGGAAGTGCGAGCGGTTGGGGGTCGGGTAGCCGATCCCGTTGATGACGGCAACCTTGCCGGCGTCGTAAAGCGACTTGATCTCGGGCAGGGCCGGGTTAAAAGCGAACTGGTCGTCGATGGGCAGCGCCCGGTCCGCGGGGATGCCAACGGTGGGCCGACTATCGTGATAGCGGCCATCGTTGTACGGGATGACGGTATTGAGGTAATCGTTGCCGCCGGTAAGCTGAATGACGACGAGGATGGGGTCCTTGGTGGTGCTGGTCATGGTGTCGCAACTCCGTGGAGTGGTGATGGCCGTAGTTTAGCACAATGCTCGCCGGGCTCGGTAAGCCCCGTGTCAGAACCACGCCGATGGTAAAATGTCGTTGCCTCGTTCACCGTTTGCCATCTCTTGGAGAACGTCATGACAACGACACATAAGCGGGCGATTCGCCATTTTACCGACGCCGAGAGAGACGCAATGATCGTGGCCGGCGTTGTAACGGAGCGTGAACGTGGGGATGTGAACGCCGGGCGGAGTTTCACTGTGGCCGAGTACCTTGCCCTAGCCGCCGCCGGCATACTGGCGAAAGAGGAGCGGGTTGAACTGCTTAACGGGGCGATAATCCGCATGGCGCCCATCGGCAACCGGCACCAGCACAGCGTTGACTGGTTGGCTGACCGGCTCCAAGCATCCATCGGACGCCGGGCCATGGTGCAAGAGCAAAGTTCCATCCAGATGGACGACGCCACCGCGCCCCAGCCGGACATCGCCGTCATCCGGCGAGGCTCCATCAACGAGATTGGGCCGGTGCTGCCGTCCGACGTCTATTTGCTGGTTGAAGTCGCCGACAGTTCGCTTGCATTTGACCTGGGCGAAAAGTTGGCCCGCTACGCCGCTGCGGGGATTCCAGAGGTGTGGGTTGCCAACCTGCGCGCCCGTGAGTTGGTCGTCAACACCGAGCCGGAGGAGTCGGCCTATGCCAACGTCCGCGTTGTGCCTCTGGACGGCGCGGCGAGCCCGCAGGCGTTCCCCGACGCGACGCTGGCGGTGGCCGATTTTATCCCTGCTGTCGGCTGATGGATGGGCGCTGGCTCATTGTCGCTCTTGCCGTTTACTATCCCCTGGTGCTTTTTGGCGGCGCGGCGCTGAAGGCTGAATTCAGCCACGTTAGCCAATACATTAGCGAACTCAATGCTACCGGTTCAGATTGGAGTTGGCAGATAGGCTACCTGGGGTTTCTTCCCTTGGGCTTGCTTGGCCTCTGGTTGGTGCTGGTGGTCGCGCCACGCGCAAGATTGAACGGCATCAGCAAGATTGGCTGTTGGTTGCTCATTGCTGAACCGGTGGCCTATGTTGGCTCGGCTGTTGCACCTTGCGATTTAGGTTGTCCTGCCGTGGGCAGTCTTTCCCAGAATGCGCACAATGCATTGGCCGTAGCCACGCTCCTCATGACCACGCTCGGGTTGGTCTTCCTGTCCTGTAACGACCGACTCTCGCCAGTGCGGAGAGTGGCCTGGTTGGTCCTGGCTGCAATCTTTATCGGCCTGTACACATTTGCTCTGGTACCAGACGTCGCTCAATGGCGAGGATTGCTGCAACGTTTCGCAGAAGGGATCCTCTATGGTTGTCTGGGCCTCATCAGTTGGCAGCTATTGGCGGATCGTGGCGATTCTACCCAACTGAACGGGTAGGGAGATTCACATTTGCTCCCGGGCCAGTACGGCGGTTTTGACCATTTGCCGTTGGCGATGGTTCGAGAAGATTGTTAAACCTCCACGGGGTCCCATTTGCCGCGGTTTATACTCACCACGGAAGGGAACCCCGTGAACGTCACGAGACGCGCTTTGAGCGCGTGCGGGGACAGGCTACTTGAAGTGCGGAATCACGTCCTCGGAGAGGCACTTCAGCGTGTCCATGACTACCTCGCGCGGCACCGACGAAGTCCAGTTGCACTCGAACATGATCTCGTCGGTGGTGAACTGTTCCCGGAACAGGTGGATCTTTTCGACCACCTCTGCCGGCGTGCCGAAGAGGTTGACTTCCTCAGTGGCCTCAGGACCAGCGCTGCCGGCGTCGGTGCTGCCGATGGCGAGGCGGCCGGCGTAGTAGATGCGGGCAAGATCCATGAGATTTTCGACGCGGCGGTCGGCCTTTTCCTGGGTGTCGGCGACGAGCGTGGGCACCCGTACGACGGTGGTGGGGTCACCCTCATGCCCCGCGTCGATGTAGGCCTGGCGGTAGGCCTGGACGTCCTGGCGCAGGATGGCGGAGCCTCGCAGGTTGTGCGGGGAGCTGCCGGCGCCGATGGCGATGCGATAGCCATGCTCGCCCATGGGGACGAAGCTCTCCTGGCTGTCCACAGGAAGCAGCATGGGCATCGGGTTCTGCACCGGCTTGGGGATGCTCATGTAGTCTTCGTAGAAGGCGGGATAGTTGAAGTACTTGCCCTCAAACCCGGAGAATTTGTCCTCGGTCCAAAGCTGCTTGAGGAGCTCCAGGTACTCGTAGAAGTACTCCCGCCGTTCGTCGGAACCGCGAGTACGCGCCCCCGGGCCGTAGATGAACCGGCCTTCGCTGACCTGGTCCACTATGGCAACCTGTTCCGCGACCTGGAAGGGGTCCTCGGGCTGGAGATTGTCGAAAGCGTACCTTTCGTGGGGCAGCGCCCGCGGTGACGGTTCCTCGCCAGGCAGGCGCAGAGTCGGGCGGTGAATGGAGGTGCCGATCCGTATGTTCTTGGTGTGGTTGGCTATGATGCCTGAGAGCATGATGGACTGCGGGTCCATGCTGCCCTGGGTGGAGAAGTGACCGCCGCCGAACCAGACATAGTCCCAGCCTGCGGACTCGATGTGGTCTATTTCCTGGAAGTTCTGCTTGTAGGCCTCGGCTTCCAGAAGCTTTCCGCCCTGATAGTCAGGGTCCCAGGGGACCTTGCCGCCCTCGTAAACGGCGTTCCAAGTGGTGAACAATCCAAAGTCCATTTTGGCCATTTTCATCCCTCCCTGGGTCCGATTGTGCGCTGCGTTTTGTAGTCGCCAATGTAGCATCCGGGGGGAAACAGCGTCAACGTTGACGCCCAAGCAACGAGATTCGCCAGAACGATGCCGAAAACTGGCGGCAACCGAGGCTATCCGCTCCAACTGCGGCGGATCAGCGACGCTAGCGGGATCGATTCAGGAAGATAACTTCGATCAGAGCTCGGACGGTCTGGGCATCCAATTGGCCGGTGGACAAACGCCAGCCCAGCCATATCACCATGCCTATCAACAAACCGATGAAGGTGAAGAGCAGGACCAGGCCGGCGGCGCCGGCCCCCTGCCAAACGAGGATGATGCCAAAGATCAGTCCGCCGATGAGTCCTGAAACCAACAATCCAGGCATCCGTTCACCTCGTGAGAACCGGCTGGTCGCGGTCGCCCTGGTAACGGGCGCGAACCGGCACGTCGATTACGTTCAGGCCGGTGAGGCGTTCCACGACCTCGCGAATGTCGTGCTGAATATCGGAGGTGACGGCGGGAACGTCCGACCCCATGCGCAGACCGGCAATGCAGTTGATGGTAAGGCCACTCGACGCGACCTGAACCCTGCACCGTACGCTGCGGATTTCGCGATTGCTTCGGGCGGTACGCTGCGCCAATTGGGCGATACTTTCCACCGACAGGCGCACGGTGCCGTTGGAATCGGAACTGACCAGCACCATGCCCGCTGCAGCGGTGCGGGTAAGCGTTCGGGCTTCCAGGAGCAGGACCAACAGGCCGACCACGATGAAAGCGGCCGCGATGCCCGCGTCGCGCCACCAGGCGCCACTGGTATCTTCGACCAATCCCGCCAGCTGTTGCTGCAGGACCGGAATGGGTACCGCCTGGGCCGACAGTGTTTCCGTTATCACCAGTAAGATGAGCACCCCGACGGCAATGCTCGCCAGGGCGCCCAACGTTACCAATAAGCCGTTGAAGGCGTTCATGTAAGAGTGTGCTAGAGCACGGCGCGGGAGGGGGCGTTGCTGGGGAATTCGATGCCGACGACGCCCACGTTGATCTCCTTGGCGACCAGGCCGATCTGGTCGAACAACTCCTGCGCTACAGTCTCGCGGATTTCCTGCACCACGCTGGGTATGCGGTGGCCGTACACCATGACCACGTCAAGGTCGATGATCGCTTCCTTCTGGCCGGCCTCGACGCCCACGCCGGTTGCCCGGGCCGCCGCCGGGGACCGTATGGTGTCGGCCACGGCGCGCAGGATGCCGCCGGGATTGCCCAATCGGTCCACGCCGGAAACACTGTTAACCACGTGCCCCACTATGGCGGCAACGACGTTGGGCTCGATCTTGGTGTCGCCCGGCACGCCGCTGGGGTTATCGGTACTGAAAGGAAACGCGTCGGGGTGAAATATCTCCGCGCTTACGATTTCGCCGTTTGCCATCTTTGTCCTCCTGGTGTTCTCTTGCCGGCGGTTTACGGTTCCGCAGGCTCGTTTTCTGCATTTAATGTTATCACGTCGGAGCATTCCCGGAGCGCGAAACAGTCGCTGTGCGCCGAAACGACACCGGTCGATTGATGCGAACCGAGAGCAGGTTTGTGCTTGATCACAGTTTTCGGTACACGATTATATGGTGGGGCAAGCGGTCGCTCAACCACTTGGTGCCGGTGGCAGTTCCCAAATTGAATGATGGCGCCGGTTGCTGTACTATTTGAAAACGCAATAATCAATAACACGTGCCAATGGCCGGAAGGAGCGTGTGTCGCAGTGGACAACCAATTGTTGAAGGGCTTGCTGGACATCGCCGGATGGGACAATGCCAAGGGGAACGACGTAGAGTTTTCGGGCGAGAGCGATCCCATACTCCCGACGCCGTTCCGAATTGCGGAGACCGCTTCGGCGAGCCTGGCGGCGGTAGGCTTGGCGGTTTCGGATCTGTGGGAACTCCGCACCGGTCAGGGTCAGCAAATCGCGGTGGATACGAGGCGCGCCACGGCATCGTTGCGGAGTGGTCGGTACCTGGAACTGGACGGCGCGCCGGCGGGCGGTGAGAGGCCGTCCGTGATGGGAGTTTACCCATCCAAAAACGGACGTTGGAACTACCTGCACTGCAATTTCCCGAATCACCGGGAAGCCGCGCTGAGCGTGCTGGGAGTAGAGGAAGACCGGGAGGCGGTGAGGCGCGCCGTCGCGCAATGGGACGCGCTGGAACTGGAAGAGGCGATCATCGCGGCCAAAGGCGCCGGCGGCATGGTGCGGTCCATGGAAGAATGGGCGCAGCATCCCCAGTCGGCGGCGGTGGCGTCGCTGCCGTTGCTGGAGATAGAGCGCATCGGTGACAGCCCGCCGGAACCGCTACCCAATGGCGACCGACCGTTGTCCGGTGTCAGGGTGTTGGACCTGACGCGGGTGCTGGCAGGGCCGACCTGTGCGCGAACTCTCGCAGAACACGGCGCGGATGTTCTGAAAGTCACCGCCGAACACCTGCCCAGCAGCCACTCCCAGGAATACGATACGGGGCACGGCAAGCTCTCCACATTCATCGACCTGAGGGACCCTGGCGACGTTGAAACCCTGCGAGGTCTGGTACGCGAAACGGATGTATTCTCCCAAGGTTACCGCCCCGGCACGCTGGCCCAGCGAGGCCTGTCACCGCAGGACCTGGCACAGATTCGACCGGGAATAGTTTACGTGTCGTTGTCCGCTTTCGGTCGAGTGGGGCCATGGGCCGAACGGCGGGGCTTCGACACCGTGGTGCAAACGGTCAGCGGGATCACTCACCGGCAGGGTGAGGTATTCCCTGGAGCGGAACCTGGGCCGCAGTTCTACCCCGTATCGGCCATCGACTACCTGACCGGCTACCTGATGGCATTCGGCACGATGGTCGCGCTGGGCCGGAGGGTGCGAGAAGGCGGAAGCTGGTTGGTGCGAATATCCTTGGCGCAAACCGGCAAGTGGCTGGTCGATCAGGGACAGGTGCCCGAGGACCGGTTGCGCGACGTCCAGACGGACTTCTCAAAAGAGGAAATCGACCGGTGGTCAACCACCACCGAGATCCCAGCCGGCCGACTGAGGCACCTGGCTCCGGTGCTGGAATTTTCCGAGACACAGCCTTACTGGGCGCGTCCGACGGTGCCTCTGGGATCCCACGATCCGGTGTGGCCGGCACGCGCCGCATGACGCATCTGGGGCTCTTTGCGGCGGGGCACACAACGACATAAAATCGCGCAAGCAACACTGTACACGGCGTTGAATTGCCCGTAAAATCGCAATAGTTGTTGGTGTGTGGTGAACGCGCACCAACTCTCGAACTGTTTGAATATGTCACCCAGGCCGGCGCCACGTGTGCATGGCGCGGTGATCAAGCCGATAACAAAAAAGGACGAGGTTATGCCGATCGAATCACGCCGGGACAGCGGAACTCTTATCATTCAAACCGAAGAGCGTGTTGACAGCGCCAACGCCCAAGCTTTTTACCAGGAATTGGATTCTGCGATTGAGTCTGATGACCGGGCTGTGGTCATGGACATGGAGCGATTGGCTTACATCAGTAGTGCGGGGCTGCGTGTGATTCTGCAGACGGCGCGGAAACTGCAACAGCAGAATGCCAAGTTTGCGATTTGTTCACTTTCCGGAACTGTCCGGGAGGTTTTTGAAATCAGCGGCTTCGACCGAGTTATTGATATCCACTCCTCGCAGGAGGACGCGATTGCAGCCGTCAGCGGCTGATGGGAGGCGGACGGCGAACTCAGTGAAATGCACTGACCGCCCGGTTGGTTTGGGATAACTGCGGAGGATGAAAATATGGACGAGACCGCGGGAGCATATCGAATATTGGTGGTTGACGACGAGCCCGATCTGGAACCGTTGGTTCTACAGAGGATGCGGCGCAGCATCCGTTCGGGCCAATACCAATTTGTTTTTGCGCAAAATGGAGTAGAAGCTTTACAGAAACTGGGGCAGGACACTGATATCGACATGGTCCTGTCCGACATCAACATGCCGCAAATGGATGGGCTTTCATTGCTGGAGCGCATACCGGAAGTGGCTCCGGACACCCGGTCCGTCATCATATCAGCCTATGGTGATATGAAGAATATCAGGGCTGCTATGAACCGTGGTGCTTTTGACTTTGTCACCAAGCCCTTGGACTTCGACGATCTGCGGGTGACGATCGAGCGAACGCTCAACAACCTCGAGGCCTGGCGGCAGGCGGAATCATCTCGCTTGAGATTGGCGGCGATAGAAAACGAGTTGGATATCGCCAGCAAGATGCAGCAAAGCATCCTGCCAACCGAATTTCCCGAGTCTCCTCATTACGAAGTTTGCGGAAACATGACCCCAGCCAAGGAAGTAGGGGGCGACTTCTTTGACATATTCAACCTGGAGAATGGGCACGTGGGCCTCGCCATCGCGGACGTGTCCGGTAAGGGCGTTCCGGCCGCGCTGTTCATGATGGCCAGCAGGACTTTGCTAAAGGGCGCCGCCATCGGCATGTATGAACCAGGCAAAGTCCTGGGTGAGGTCAATCAACTGCTGTACGAAGACAACGAAGCGATGATGTTCGTGACGTTGTTGTATGCAGTGTACGCCCCTGAAACCAGGACCTTGACCTACGCCAACGGAGGTCACACGCTGCCGGTGCTGATCCACTCGGACGGCAGCCATACCGTTCTGCCCAGCACCAACGGTATCGCCCTCGGCGTGATGGGAGGGGCGGATTTCGAACAGACCACGGTGTCGTGCTCGCCTGGGGACACAATTGTCTTTTACACGGACGGGGTTACCGAGGCGTTCAACGATCAGGGCGAAGAATTTGGGATGGACCGCCTGTTGAAGATTTTCGAGGCGCCCGTAGATAATTGCCGTACGACTATCGACTCGATCTTTGACACCGTGACCGAATTTGCCGGAGATGCTCCGCAGTTTGACGATATCACCTGTTTGGCCCTGCGGTGCACCGAGGCTTCCTGATGAGCGCATCGGCATCCCTGAAAATCGCTCCCACGCTGGACCAGTTGGACCGCATCACGGCGATCGTCGAAGACCTGGGGGAACAGGATGATTGGCCCCCCGATTTGATCTTCAAAGTGAACCTGGTGCTCGATGAACTGAGCGTGAACATAGTGAATTACGGAGGGGAGGCCAGCGAAATTGAAGTGTCGCTGGCTGCCGATGCGGACGAGGTCCGGGTAGAAATCGCCGATGACGGCCGTCCTTTTGACCCGCTGAACGACGCCATGGAGCCGGATCTCGATGCGCCTCTGGAAGACAGGGCGATCGGGGGTCTGGGGATCCACCTGGTGCGGGAAATGATGGACGAATTGCATTACAGCCGCGAGGACGGCAAGAACCGGTTGGCGATGGTCAAGCGCAAAGGCGGATGAGGAGCATACTCGACCAACCAATAGGCAAGTTGTTACAACTTGCCGTTGTATTTTTTGCGGTTGCCTTCGGTCTCGCAGGCTGTCGAGGCGATGTCCAAGGCACGACTGTTGGGCAGGACGGCGCGGTTGGCTCGTCAGCAGCGGCCACCCGACCGGCAACACGGGCGCCCCAAGGCTCCGGGTCTCCTGGCGTATTCGATGACCGGATCCTTTTCGGGCAATCCGCTGCGTTCAGCGGCTTGGCGAGCCAGTTGGGCACCGGCATGAAGCTCGGCATCGAGGCGGCGTTCGCCGAGGCCAACCGGAACGGAGGAGTGCACGGCAGACAACTGGAATTGACCTCGCTGGACGATACCTACGAACCGGAACTGGCGATCACCAACACATCCCAGCTTATCGAAGAGGGGGTTTTCGCCCTCATCGGGGCGGTCGGAACACCAACGTCCCGCTCGGCTACGCCGGTAGCCCGCGAGGCCAAAGTGCCGTACATCGCGCCGTTCACGGGTGCGGCATTCCTGAGAGACGCCAGAAACCTGCCCAACGTGGTCAACATGCGGTCGTCGTACAACCAGGAAACCGAGGAGATGGTAGAGCGGTTGACACAGGACCTGGGCATCACCCGCATCGCCGTGATGTACCAGGACGATTCTTTCGGCAGGGCCGGCTACCAGGGAGCCAGAGAGGCCCTCAACCGGCGGGATATGCAGCCGGTGTCGGTTGGCCTGTATCCCAGAAATACCACCGCCGTTAAGACCGGATTGCTGGACCTGCAAAGGGGCAACCCCGAGGCGGTAATCATCATCGGGGCCTATCGCCCGGTGGCATCCCTGATCGCCTGGGCGCGCCACATCGAGAAAGACTGGGAATTTATGACCGTCTCGTTTGTGGGCAGTAACGCCCTGGCCGAAGAACTGGGGCCCGGCGGCGCCGGCGTGTACGTAACCCAGGTGGTCCCGTTTCCAACGGACGATTCGGTCCCAATAGTCGATTCATACTTGGGAGCGCTGGCCGAATACGACAGCGACGCAATCCCTGGATTCGTTTCGTTGGAGGGGTATCTCGCCGGTCGCCTGGCGATAACCGGGTTGGAACGGTGTGGCCGAGAGGTTGACCGGGTGTGCTTTTTGGACCAACTCTACAGCCCCGAACCAATCGATCTGGATGGCTTTGAACTGAATTACGGAGACAACGACAACCAGGGTTCGGATACCGTATTCTTGACGATGATCGGCGATGACGGCACCTACGTGCCCCTTGATACCCTGGACACACGGCGGAGGGCGTCCCGATGAAGGAGAGGCTTGGCAAGCTTCGGGAACTAATCCGTAGGCTCCCAAAAAGCAGCGTTAGCGCAGCACCCGAACTGGGGCGCAGACTGCGAGAGGTAAGACTCAGCCAGATTCTTGAGCTGCGTTTCCGCATTTCGGCGCAGCTTTACCTGGCTATTGGCGGCGCCGTCGTCTTGACCATTGCCGCCTGCCTGGTGGGGTGGGTCTCGTTCAACCAGGTCGCGGCATCCCAAACCCGCGTCACCGATGGCAGCGTGCCGGAACTGGCTGCCGCGTTCGGTGTGGCGCAGTACAGCGGTGATCTGGTTACCGCCGCCGCGGAACTCTCGGTGTCTTCCACCCCGGAAGAAGTATTGGAAGTTGGCGATCAGATCGCCAGCGCCCACGAATCGTTCAACGAACAACTGGGTATCCTGGAGGGCCGTGGGGGGGAAGACGCGAAATTCGAACGGATACACACGTATTCTGCGGCGTTGATAGATAACATCGCTGGCATCAATAACGGAATCTGGTCCAGCTTCACCCTCAACGATCAATTGGCCACGATGGGGACGGAGTTGGAAGAACTCCGGTTCGAGCTCAACGGCATCATCGTCGAGGAGATGGACAACCAACTCTTCTACACCGTAACGGGTTATCAACAACTTGACCAACCGGCTGCTGACCGAACGGACCACCTGTCGGAGCCTCAGCTGGAGCGCTACCGCCACTTGGCGGAGCTGCGATCCAACGCGAACATAGCAACGCAGTTGCTGTCCAGCGCGGCGATCATTTCCGAACCGTCTCTGATAGAACCGCTGCGTGAACGGTTCGAATCGTCCGCGCATCACATACAAAGCAACCTGTTCCAACTGAGGGGAACGCCGCTGCACGATGAGCTGGCGCCCCCGTTCGAACGTCTGCTTGAGATGGGCCTGGCGGATGGCAACGGTTTCAGCGTCCGCGCCCAACAACTGGCTCTTGAGGAGCGCCAGGAACTGCTGTTGGAGAATAACCAACTGATTGCCACGTTGTTGATTGACGAGGTTGACGAGTTGGTAGTTGGAGCCGAGAACGGGGCCCAGGTCGCCACCGAAGCCTCTTCGCAGTCCATATTCACCGGCCGCATACTCCTGATCGCCATCAGCTTGATCAGCGTCGGCGGCGCGTTGCTCATCGCGTGGCTGTTCGTCGGTCGGGTGCTACTCCGTCGGCTGGAATTGCTCTCGGGTTGGATGCGGACGATGGCCAGCGGAGACCTGGACGCCGAGGTCGATATCGGCGGCCGTGACGAGGTGGCCGACATGGCTGCTGCGCTGGAGGTATTCCGCCGCCACGCTCAGGAAGCCATCCGATTGAACTTGGTCGAACAACTGGCCGAGGAATTGGAAGGCAAAAACGCTGAGCTGGAAGGCATCAACGCGGAACTGGACGGCAAGAACCACGAGCTGGAAGAGGTCCTTGAAAATCTGACCGCAGCGCAGGACCGTATCGTTGCGCAGGAAAAGTTGGCGTCTTTGGGTCAGCTCACTGCCGGAGTCGCCCACGAGATCAGGAACCCGTTGAATTTCGTCAAGAACTTCTCCGAATCATCCGAGGAACTGCTGGATGAGATGCGCGAAACCCTGGAAGAGAATGACGACGGCCATCTGGATGACGAGCAAAAGGAATTGATCCAGGACATCTTCTCGGACCTGACCGAGAACCTCGAACGCATCCGCATGCATGGGGATCGGGCAAACCGCATCGTTCAGGACATGCTGCTGATGGGAAGGGAATCCGTTAGTCATCAGATGAGCAGCATCAACAACCTGCTGGACGAACACGCGCGCCTGGCTTATCACAGCGCCCGGGCGCTGGATTCTGACTTCCAGCTTGACTTGCAATATGACTTCGAGGAGATGGACGAAATCGACGTCAACCCGCGAGACATCGGTCGGGTATTCCTGAACATGGTGAGCAACGCCTGCTACGCCACTGATGAAAAGCGGCGAATGCTGATGGAGGGCGCCGGCGAGAACGGCTACATGCCCACGCTGCTGCTCACCACGCGCAAGAAAGAGGATGGGGTCGAAGTCCGTATTCGGGACAACGGCAGTGGCATGCCGCCGGACGTCATCGAGCAGATCTTCAACCCGTTCTTCACCACCAAACCCACCGGGCAGGGCACGGGACTCGGACTATCTATTTGCAGCGACATCATCCGCGAGCACGGCGGCACCATTGATGTAGTGTCCGAGCCTGGGGAATATACCGAGATGGTCATAGGCTTGCCACTGGAGGCTCCCCAGGTGCCGGACCTCCATCATGTCGATGATGAGGAAGAACCAGAAGCCGAACCCGTGGTTGGAGCCAGCCGCGACGGACAGGACGACTAGATATGACTAACCAATCCGACGCGGGCGGCTCATCGGGTGCCGAATCCCGCCTGGGCATGGCGGTAGAGCAGGTGCTGGTGGGCCCGCCCCACGAAGGCGAAACCGGCGAGGGGCTGGTGATCCGCACGAATCGGGGCGATATTCGCGCCATCCTCCACGCCGCTCCCGATACCAAACGGGCGGTGATCTGGGTATGCGGCGCGCGCGGCGGATTCGGCGGGCCGGCCAGCGGCATGTACGCCGACCTCTCCGAGGAATTCATAGGCAACGGGATCACCTCGCTGAGGATGGACTACCGGCACCCCAACGAGATCCAGGAGTGCGCCCTTGACCTCTTGGCCGGCGTAAACTTCCTGCGCGCCTTGGAGTATGGGCCGGTGGTGGTGGTGGGCCATTCCTTCGGCGGAGCGGTGGTGATTGCGGCGGGCGCGTTCAGCGATCACGTTGCGGGTGTGGTGTCCCTCTCGCCCCAGACCTACGGCGCGCAGGGGGCCGGCATGCTGTCTCCCACGCCGCTTCTGGTGGTGCATGGCAAGGCCGATACCAGGCTGCCATTCTCGTGCGCGGTGGCGATCCACGACTGGGCCAAAGACCCCCGGGAACTGGTTCTCTACGACGATGCCGAACACCGGCTGGACGAATGTCGGGACCAGCTGATGGACTTATTGCGCGGCTGGATACCGGATAAGTTGACCGCGGCCGCCGACGTATAGACCTGACCCGGCGTTCATAGACCGGATCGGCTACGACGGCTACTAAACGATTGCGTTCAGGTCGCTGGGAGAGAAGCGGGCGGCGCGGTACTTGTTCCGAAGTTGCTGCATCTGACGGGCGGTATGGCCCGCGAATCGGGGTCGGACAAAAGCGGGGACGGTAAAGCCCGCCCCCGGTCATTGAGCGGCTTGACCAGGATTGCGCGTGGCGGATAATTGGTAGCATGCCACCCCGATTCGATAATTGTGGCCCGTCCTAACCGTCAGCCAAACACGGGAGGAAACAAGGTGCAATTCGCCTGTTACGCTTGGCGCCTCGATGATCAGGAGTGGGAAGCCATTTGTACCGACTTGGACATCGCCGCGCAGGGAATCAGCCTGGACGAAGCGAAACGAGAACTCGAAGCCGCGGTGTCTGCATACGTTGAATACGTTTTGACGCTGCCGGAGGAGGAGGTCAGCGAGTTCCTGAACCGCAAATCTCCCCTTGGGCTCCGCCTGCGATTGGGGATGCGTTACCGTTGGTCGGCTCTTATTCGGTTGCTCAACGCCACACCGCGTTTCGCGAAGCCATGGGTTGTTGAGATGCCCGCCCAGTGACCTACCGGCAACTGATCAGGATCCTGGAAGACAACGGTTGCCAAAGGGTGCGAAACCCGTCCGGTTCGCATGTGGTTTACGAGCGCATGACTCCTGAGGGGCGGCGCGTGTTCCCAGTGGCCGTGTCCAGATTAGGAGCAGATGTCGCGCCCGGCACGCTGGCCGCAATCATTCGTCAGTCCGGTCTCCCCAGGGACCTGTTCAGGCGATAGTCTATTGGGAGCCGCCGGCCGCGTAGGGTTTCAGCGCCGCGTAGATCACGTCGTTGATCGGCGTGGGAACACCGGTCTCCTCACCGGCGCGCACCACGGCGCCATTGAGCGCTTCCAGTTCCATGGGACGGCCGGCGGTCAGGTCGGCGTGCATAGACGCGCGCATCGCCGCCCCGCCGGATTCGATGTAGCTCAGGGTGTCCGGTACGATGCCGGGCGCCAGGTCCACGCTGGCGGCGCGGCCCACCCGCTCGATCTCCTCCATGCAGCCGATGATGATCTTGCGCCACTCGGGTCGCGGCAGCAATTCATTGATGTACTCGCGGGCCAGCGAACTGGTGCCGGCCATGGTGGCGATGAACAGGAACTTGGTCCACAGGGTGATGGCGATATCGTCGGACGCCTCAGCCGGCACGCCGGAGGCCTGGAAGGCGGCACAGATTTCCGCAGCCTTCGCGCCGTGGGACGGGTCGGCGCCGCGAACGGGACCGGTAACGATGCGCACCACGGGGCCGGCCTGCCGAACGGCGCCGGGACCCAACCGGCTGGCCTCGATGTAAGCGGCGCCGGGCAGCACTACGGCGTTTGCGAAAGCATCCAACAGCGGCCGGAAGGAATCTATGCCGTTCTGCAGGCAGAGGACCGCCGTGTCGGGCCTGACCATGGGAGACATGGCCGGCACGGCGTCCGAGTTGTGATAGGTCTTGGTGGTGAGCAGGGCGAGGTCAACGGGGCCGACATCGGCAGGATTGTCCGTAGCAGAACACGACACCACGAAATCGCCGGCCTCGGTCTGCATCCGCAACCCGTCGCGGCGGATGGCGTCCAGGTGCTCGCCGCGTGCGATGAGAGTGACATCGTGGCCGTCGCGGGCCAGCATGCCCCCAAAGTATCCGCCGATGCTGCCGGCGCCCATCACTGCAACTTTCATGGATCAGCCCTTGGTTGGATGCGGTGGTTACAGTTGCGCGGCCAGACCCTTGATCAGCGCCGTCGCCGCCTCGCGAGTGTCGTCGCGCTGCAGGGCGTGTTCCAGCGAAGCCCGCAGCAGTCCCATCGGGTTGCCGCCGTCGTAGCGGATGCCCTCGAATTCGCAGGCATAGAGCGGCGTGTCCTCCATCAGCAGGGCCAGGCCGTCGGTGAGTTGGATCTCGTTGCGAGCGCCGGGCGGAGTGCGCTCCAGGCAGTCGAAAACGGCTGACGGCAACAGATAGCGTCCCACGATGGACAGGTTGGACGGGGCGGTGCCGGGCGGCGGCTTCTCCACCAGCCCGCGTATCAGGTGCCGGTTGCCGTCGCTTGATTCCGTGTCCACGACGCCGTAGTTGTGCACAATCTCCCAGGGAACGCGCTCCACGGCGACGGCGGCCGCGTCGTCGGGCGTCGCCGCCATCATCTGCGCCAATGCGCCCGGCTCGTGGGCGATGATGTCGTCGGGCAGGATCACGGCGAAAGGTTCGTCGCCCACGGCGTCGCGGGCCGTCAGCACGGCGTGGCCCAGACCCAGCGGCTCTTCCTGAATCACGAAGGACACGCCGGCCAAACGCGCGCCGGACTTTACCTTCTCCAGCAGCGCGGGGTCGTCGGCCAGCCGTTCCTCAAGGTCGGGACGGGGCCGGAAGTAGTCAGTGATCCCCTCCTTGCCGGGAGAGGTCACGACAATCACGTCGGTGATCCCAGCCTCCGCTGCCTCGGCCACCACGTACTGGAGCATGGGCCGGTCCAGGATGGGCAATAGCTCCTTGGGTACCGAGCGGGTCACGGGAAGGAAACGGGTCCCCAGGCCGGCGGCAGGGATTACGGCTTTACGAATGGCGGCAGACATCGGCGGGATAATAACACGGCGGCGTGATTCAACGGAGCATCATTCCATGACCCGCGCGTCTGGCAGACCGAGCAGGAACTGGCCGTGGTTCTCGTAGGCCGTGTCGCTGACCATCTGGTGTTGTGCGGCCGCGTTGATGTCGCGCAGGCACTGTTGCAGGATGTGGGTGTTGAAAAGCGCTGATCCGCCACTGTAGCGGAACGCCTGCGTCGCAACGTCCGCTGCAACGTCGGTGGTATGGGTGGCGACGGCGCGCATCTGGGCTTGCAACGGCGGTTCGGGTGGATGGCCCGCGCAGACCGCGTCCCAGGCGTCCCCCAGGATTTCGACGTTGAGGGCGCGGGCTGCCCGCAGGCGCATGTCGCATTCGCCCAATGCGCGCTGCAGCACCTGCCGGCGGGCAAGGGGGTTGGTGGTGTTGTAACCACGGGTCTTGTAACCGGCAACCTCGGCAAAGGCGTCCAGCGCCCTCCGTCCCACGCCCAGGGCGAATGCCGAATGCTCGTTGGTTACGAAGCCGGGCCGGCCCAAACGGTACAGCGGGCCGCCCCGAGTGGGTTCGGTGCGCGACACGTCCCAGGCGAACCGGTCCGGCACAAACAGGTCGTCCACGGAAAAGTCGCAACTCCCGGTGCCGCGCAGACCCATGACCTGCCAGTTGTCGTGGACGGTCACATCGCGGCGAGGCATCAGCAACCGCAGTTGCGCCGGACGCGGATCATCGCCCACCACTCGCGCGCCGGCAGAGACCCAATCCGCATGACGCACGCCGCTGCCGAAGGGCCAGCGTCCGGTAACGCGATATCCGCCGGCCACGGGCATCGCCTTGCCGTAGGGCGCGAACGCTCCGGCGGTGCGCGGTGGTTTTCCGCCCTCGAAAAGCTCGTCGATGGCGTCGTCGGGCAGGAACGCGGCGGAACCGCCCAGGCTGGCCGCGCCGATCATCAGGCACCAGCCGGCGGCGGGATCGATGCGGCTCACCTCTTCCAGGACGTCGAGTTGGGTGACGGGGTCGGCCTCGGCTCCGCCCAGAACGTGGGGGAGTTTGAGACGCAGCAGGCCCGAATCGTAAAGAGCGTCCACCGATATCTGGGAAAGAGTGGCAGTCTCCTCGGACTCGGCGGCGCCGGCCTCCAGCGTGGGCCGCACGCTTTCCACCGCGTCCATGAGGACACGGCGTTTTTCGGCGGTATCAGTGGGGAATGAAAGCAGCGCCGGCATGTCTAGGCGTCGACCTTGGGGATAATGTCCTGCGCCAGAGCGTCCATGGTGTCCAGGAGTTGCTGCAGGCTGCCGCACTCGTGGCAGTTGAGCTGGAATTCCTCCAGCCCGGCCTCCTGGCGGTAGCGGTTGATGTCGGAGGCGATCTGTTCCGTGGTGCCCAGCCCGGGCGGCCGGTCGCTGCCCGATACGGAAACGCCGGTGACGCTGCTGACGATGACCCGGAAGCTCATGCGCACCCGGGGCGGCTCCTCGCGCTCGATTTCGGCGGATACGTCGTTGAGGTACTGCCAGTTGCTGACCAGCGTGGGCAACGGCGTGGGCGTGGGCTGCCACACCGCCCCAAAGCGCGCCGCCCGCCGCAGTGACGCGTGGCTGGACCCGCCGATCCAGATGGGCGGATGTGGTTGCTGCACCGGCTTGGGGCTGGTGTACAGGCCGTCGAAGGAAAAGAACCGGCCCTTGAATGACACCGGGTCCGGCTCCCAGCAGGCCTTCCAGAGCCGCAGGTACTCGTTGGTGCGCGCGCCGCGCTCGTTGTGAGGCACGCCCAGGGCGGCGTACTCGTCTTCGTTCCAGCCGGATCCCACCCCGACGATGGCCCGTCCGTTTGACATCTGGTCCAGCGTGGCGATCATTTTGGCCGTCACCACCGGGTTGCGGTAGGGCATGATCAGGACCGAGGTGCCCAGTCCAATCCGGGAGGTGCGCGACGCCACGTAGGCCAGAGACATGAGCGGATCGTAAACCTGCCGCCAGGGTTCGCTGCGGGCCGAGTCGTCTACGATCACGTGGTCGTTGACGAACACGGCGTCGAACCCCAGCTCCTCGGCCTTTATCGCCGTGTCAAGTATCCCCTGCGCCGTGGCCGGGAAGCCGAGATAATCTGCGTTGGGAAGGCGGAAGGAATATTGAACCATGGAGCGGCACCTTGGACGTCTGACTGGGTTGGCGCAATCATATTGCCAACGCCTGCTTGATACAAGTGGAGGCATTGGCGATAATCCGCCTACCAGACTGGTGGACACGGAGGTTTGAGATGCCCAAGTTCCGCATCGTTCCCCACGGCAGGTTGCAGGAATGGGTTGCCGAAGAAAACGGCTTCTTTGCCGACGAGGGCCTGAATTACGAGTTCGTCGCGTCCAACCGGCCCGACCAGGTGCTGAACCCTTCAGTCAACTCAGCGGAAGGCGCGCCCATGGAGATCAAGCGTGGAGCCTTCGAGTCCATGGAGGCGGGCCGCGCCTGCGAGATCAGTTCGGCGTGCCACTGGGCGGTTACCATGGCGGCCAGCGCGGCCCACGGCAGGATGTGGGGCCACGCCTACTCGATCACGCCCAGCGCCATCTGGGTCGCGCCCGAGTCGCCGCTGCGAGACCCCGAGGATTTAGCTGGCGTCGAGGTGGCAGTCGGGTTCCACTCGGGCAGCCATTTCTCCGGTTTGCAGGCGTTGCAGAGCGTTTTGCCGCCGGAGCAGATCGCCCTCCAGTTTGTGGGCAACCCAATCGATCGCTTGCAATTGGCGTTGGACCGCAGGGTGGAGGCCGCCAACGTCTTTGGCGCGCCCGGCTACGTGCTGGAACAGCAGGGGTTCCGCAAGATCCTGGAGACCAGCTTCATGATCGGGTTCCTAATCAACGGCGACGCTACCGACGACCAGATCCGTGCCTATTTCCGCGCGTTGCAGCGGGCGCAGGTGGAAATCGATACCGCCAAAGAAAAATACCAGCACTACTTTCTCAAGGAGTTGCCGGAGCGGTACCACTCCATGTTTGACCATCGGAAGGCCGGCACCGGCGAACGTCTGGTGTTTGAACCCTACACGCGGGAGATGTTCGAACGGACGCACCGCTGGATGCTGGACTGGCAGATCTTCCCCGAGGACCAGATCGGCCACGTGGCTTACGAGGACGCGGTGGCCGTGTGATGCGCGGCTGAGACATCGTCCTCACCGGGCTGGCCATAGTCGGCACGCCTGGACGGGAAACACGAAGGGGCGCACCCATCAAAAGCGGGCCGCCCCTATCTCGTTAGACGGTGATTGTGGAGGTCAGACCAGAGCCAGCGTCGCAGCAGGGAACAACTCGTCAACGTTCACGTGCGTCGGGATGACCTTCTGGTCAACGTTGAAACCGACAAAGGTTTCCAGCGTCTTGCGGGAACTTTCCACGCCGTAGGGGATGGGGTCGTCGCCCACCACCTCGGCCATCTTTTTCAACGCGCGGTCGGCGGCATCGTTGGCGTCGCCGGATTGGAGCCGCTGCATGTAGAGGCTTTTCGCCGTCTTGAAGGTCGCACAGAGTTCCTGCGCCAGGTCGGAGTTGGATTCCAGCGCGGCATTCTTGACCACCACCATGTGGCTGATGGGATAGATCCCGGTCTTGCGATGCCAGGCCGCATCGGCGTCGTCGGCTCCGTCGAAAAGCGAAACCACGTCGGGAGAGTCCACCGCGCCCGCGCCGATGGCGGCGTCGATCTCGCCGGACACCAGCATCTCGCCCAGGTCGCTGTTGGACGAGGACACCACGTTGGACGGCGCGACGTATTCTGCGACGTGCTCGTCGCCGGACAGTACCCAGGTCACCGTGTCCAGGTCCACGCCGTACTCGGTTTGCAGCAGCCCTCGCGTCCAGACGCCCGGCGTCAGCGTGTAGCTGCGGACGCCGACCCGCTTGCCCTCCAGGTCCTTGGGCGTTTCGATACCGCTGCGCCGATTGACCGACAGGCCGCCGTGGTAGAACGCGCGGGTCAGGAAAATCGGTATGCCGGTGAACTGCTTGCCGTGGGCCCGGGCGCACAGGTACGTCGACAGCGCCATCTCGGCAACGTCGAACTCCAGCTCCCGCACCATGCGCCGGAAGATGCTGGTGACGGGCGAAACCTCAATATGCTCCATCGCGAATGAGTCCGACGAAACGGTGCCGTCCTTCAGCGGAGTGGTGTGGCCGTAGTTGCCCACGGCGGTACGCAAAACGGTTGCGGTCATTTCTGTGTCTCCCCGATGGTTTGTGAGTGGCTATTCCCGGAAGGCGGCGCCGGTTGAACAAATTGTGGACGCGGTGTCCATTTGTAATGTGTGCTCCGCAGAACGGATCCGCCGCCGTCATGTGTGGTGTTTCGTTGCGCCAAGCCCGATCAGGCTCGTTGCCGCAACGAAGTTTCCATTGCTACGATGATGCTATCCTGCCGCAATTGATACCGCAAGTTTGGGAGTGATCCGTGCAGTTTCCCCCGCTGGTTGAGGGCCGCTTCATCAAGCGTTTGAACCGCTTCGCCGCGCTGGTGGACGTGAACAAGCGTGAGTACCTGGCCCACGTTCCAAATTCGGGCCGCATGCACGAGTTGCTGGTGCCGGGCTTTCGGGTGCTGCTGATTCCGGCGCCGGAGGGCTCCACCCGCAAAACGGCCTTCGACCTGGCGTTGGTGGACATCGGACACACGCTATCGTCGGCGGACGCGCGGCTGCCCAACAAACTGGTGGCCGAGGCGATACGCGAGGGCCGGCTGCCCCAGTTCGCCGAATATCCCCACGTGCGTCCGGAAAGCACGTTCGGCGAGAGCCGCCTGGACTTTTTGCTGGAGGGACCCGAGGGGTCCTGCTACGTGGAAACCAAGTCGGTGACGCTGGTGGAGGACGGAGTCGGCCTGTTTCCCGACGCGCCGACGCTGCGGGGCGTGAAGCACCTGCACAGCCTGATGGCGGCGATGGATGAAGGACACCGCGCCGGTGTGATCTTTGTCATCCAGCGCGCCGATGCCGATGCGTTTGCGCCGCATGACACTGCCGACCCGCTGCTCGGCGAAACGCTGAGAGCGGCAATGGCGAGAGGCGTCGAGGTTTGGGCCTACCGGTGTCGCGTGGACGAGCGGAGCATCGCCCTTTCGGACGAGATTCCGGTTCTGCTGTGACGCTGTTGATGGACATCTACCGGCGGCTGCTGGATGCCTACGGGCCGCAGGGCTGGTGGCCGGGAGACAGTCGCTTCGAGATGATAGCGGGCGCCATCCTGACCCAGGCCGCCGCATGGCGCAACGTGGAGCAGGCGCTGGCGAACCTGCGAGCGGCGGGTGTCGACGACTGGCCTGCCGTGCATCAGCTGGGGGTTGATGCGCTGGCCGAGTTGGTGCGCCCGTCGGGGTACTACAATGCCAAGGCTCGGAAACTGAAGGCGTTCGCGGCGCACGTGTGCGTGAATTACAACGGCAGCCTGGACGCCATGTTCGCGGCCGACACTGCGGCGTTGCGCAAAGAACTGCTGGGCATCCACGGCATTGGGCCGGAAACTGCCGATGACATCCTGGTGTACGCGGCGGGCAAACCGTCGTTCGTCATCGATGCCTACACCATCCGCATCATGCGGCGGGTCGGTCTGATGCCGGCTGGCAGGGATAACTACGATGGATGGCAGGCGATGTTTCACGCCGGCGTGCCTGAGGATGTCCAAGTGTACAATGAGTACCACGCCTTGCTGGACCGCCACCACAAGGAAGCATGCACCAAGAACGCGCCTAAGTGTGGATCGTGCTGCCTGCGCGATGTCTGCATAACGGGAAGCTCGACGAAAGGACTTGTCGATCAGGGGGTTGTGACATGCCCACCATCAAACCGAAAAGCGGGCTCCAACTCTCGGTTGAAGAGTTCCTGGATCTGGACGACACCTGGGACCGGCGGAAAATGGAGCTGGACGACGGAGTGCTCTACATAACGCCACGACCTAGGATAGTGCATAACTTTGCTCAGGGGGAGTTCTTTGCTCACTTCCGAGACTACCGCAACCGTGCGGAAGGCCCATCGATCCAGGTTTATACCGACGTGATTGTCGCGCTGTCGCTGGACGCTCGCCGTCTATACGCCCCCGACGTTACCATCATCCTGCCGGGCAACCCGTGTGTGATCAACGACCGCATGGTGGAAGGTGCGCCCGACATCGCCATTGAGATTCTTTCCTCCGACCGCAACCGGGACCTGGTGCGCAAGCGCCAGGTTTACGCCGAAGCCGGCATTCCCAACTACTGGCTGTGCGACCTGCGCCGGGATGTATTGATCCTGCTGGAATTGCGCGATGGCGCCTACTCAGAGCAGGCAACCCTCACCGCCGCCGACACGTTGACCACCCCGACGCTGCCCGGTTTCACCCTGCCGTTGACCGCCATTTTCCAGAGCCCCCATCGACCCCCGCGCGGGCGACCATAGGGTTATTACGGCGATTGATCTGGGCAGAAAAGAACCAAGAACGAGGCGGAACCTATGAGCCTATCGCGCAACATCCACGCCGTTATATTCAGCAGCGGCGAACACTACGTCGCCAACTGTCTTGAAGTCGCCGTGGTGACGCAGGGTCGGACCCTGGACGAGACGCTGGACAATCTGCGCGAAGCCATCAGCCTGCACTTGGAAGACGAGGATTTGGCTGATCTGGGCTTGGACAGCAATCCCATGCTTTCGGTCATGATGGAGATGGCGTTGCACGGTGCCGCGGCTTAGGCGGCTGTCCGGCGATGAAGTGATCGCAATCCTGGTACGGTTCGGTTTTCAGATCTATTCGCAGAAAGGCAGTCACGCCAAAATGCGGCGCACGTTGGAGTCCGGTCGCCGCCAGAACCTGACCGTTCCCAAGGCACCGGGAATTGGCTACGGGCACCCTCCATTCGATCTTTACGCAGGCGGCGCGGTTCGTTCCGGAGGACGACTTGCGCCCGCATTTCTACACGAACTGATACGGACTGATCCGACCGAGTTGCAGGTACTCTTTCGTAAGCATCAACGATAAGTCAGAGAAACGAGCACCATGCCCTGCTGGACCGCCACCACAAGGAAGCCTGTACCAAGAACGCGCCCCGCTGCCATAGCTGTTGTTTGCTGGAGGTTTGCGAGACGGGGCGCGAAGCAGGCGGCGTCCTCGACGACCGGAACGAACGCCCCCGTACGGACAACTAAACCCCGAGTTATCCGATGACGTTGAAAGCGTGGTGTTGGTGGCCCCGTCGGATTCTATAGATAGAGAAGTCGCGGTCCAGGGTGAAAACGGTTGTCAGGTTGTAAGTTTCGGCCGCTGCCACCAGGGTAGCATCAGCCAGGTCCATCGGCACGTCAACATAATCAACCATAAGCTCAAAAGATCGGGCCAGGGTACCCCCATCAAGAAAGAGAACCCGCATCCTGTTGACGGCGAAATCAAGGAGTCTATAAAAACCCGTGCTACCCGGCCGCAGGAAATGGAAGGCTTCTGTGAGGACGGGCAGGGTTGTAACCATCGGCTCCCTGATCGTCGCCAAGACTTGACGGCACCTGCCATGGGCGCCGTCGGCCGGGTCAAACAGAGCGACAAGCGGACCGGCGTCAGTGAGAATCATCCTCTTTGCTCTGATTCTTTTCCCGAATGATTTCCGGCAGAAGTTCTTCCATGCGGTCTGCGGGCCCATAGGCATAACCACCCGCACCCAGGTCGAGCGTGCGGTAGTATTCGTACGGCTCTGACAACACATCCACGGCTTCGCCCCCATGCCCTATCACATCGGCGTACATCCCCAGGCATTGGTTGAGGATCTCCGAAACCGAAAGCCCGGTTATTTCCTGCAAATGAGCCAACTTTGCTTCATTGGCGTCGTCAATTTCTATTGTTCTCACACCCATGCTTGGTAACTCCGAAACTGTTCCGCATCCATCGTAAGGTTGGCCGCAATTACGGTCAACTGCTCCCTGCAAGTGCTATGATTGCCGCATCCGATACTGTCGGGGAGGTTTGATCGAATGCAGGTAGTCAGGATTTATACCGGTGAGGACGGCGAATCCCACATCGAGGACATGGAGCTGCCCTTCGAGCAGATGGGCCACGCCTTGCGCACCGCCATGCAGGATGCGATCGGCGTGCAGTTCAGTAGCCTCAAGCCCACCCAGTTGGTGGACTTTCACACCGCGCCGCGCCGCCAATACGTCATCACCCTGCAGGGCCAGGTTGAGATCGGCCTCGGCGACGGCACCAAGCGTATCTTCAACGTGGGCGATATCGAGCTCTGCGAGGACCTGACCGGGCGCGGGCATACCACCCGCAGCGTCGGCGACGTCGACCGGGTCAGCGTCCAGATTCCGCTGACGGATCAGACGCCAGGCGGTGGGTTGGCCGTGTAACTAGTTCACAGACAGGTAGGGGCGAATAATTATTCGCCCCTATACGCATTGGTTATTGAGGAGACAATCATGCCCATCGCGCCCCTTGCCGACAACCTTGAGATGTACTACGACGACGACAACTTCACCGATCCGTGGCGCGACCCGGGGACGGTCGAGACCATCGTGCTGCACCACGGCAACGCCAAGAGCGGACGGCTCTGGTACGCCTGGCCGCCGCTGCTGGCGCGACAATACCGCGTGATCCGCGTGGACGCCCGGGGGTTCGGCCGTTCCACGGTGCCGGAGCCGGGCTACGACTGGTCGCTGGAGGGCTTCACCGGCGACCTGCGGAACCTGCTGGACTACCTGGAAATCGACCAGGTGCACCTGATCGGCGAGACCATCGGCGGCACCATCGCGCTGCAGTTCGCCTACCAGTACCCTGAGCGGCTGCACACCGTTACCACCTGCACGTCGCCGTACAATTTCACCGGCGTGGACACCTACCAGAACTACTACCGCCTGGTGGCGGAGGAAGGCACCGAGGGATGGGCCCGCGCCACGGGTGGCCGCCGGGTCAGCGCCGACGCTGCGCCGGAGCACCACGAGTGGTACATCCAGCAGATGGGCCAGACTGCCCGCCACGTGGTGTTGGAGACCCTGGCCTACTTGGGAACCCAGAACCTGTCCGACCGGCTGCCGACCATCCAGACGCCCGCGCTAGCGATGGTGGGTGAGTTGAGCGAGGGCGACATACCGGACCGGGCGCAGGGCCAGGCCGACCTGATGCCCAACTGCACGCTGGCCCGGATTCCCGGCGCCGGCGGATACGTGCAGCACTCAGCGCCGGAGCAGTGCGTCCTGGCTTGGCAGGAGTTCGTCGGCACCGCCCACCAGCCGGCCTGATGCAGACCGGATGGTCCATGCCCTGTTCTGTCGCGGCGTCGGCTATTTGAGCACTGGCCGGCCATCTTCTAGGCGGAGCACGTAGTCGTAGCGGTATCCGGCCGCTCGGACAGTTGCTCCGCCCTGGTCCCGGTCGAACAGGGCAACCACCTGCCGAACGGTGCTGCCCGCCTCTTCCACCGCTGCGATGGCGGAGAGAATGCTCTCGCCGGAAAAGCACGTGTCATCAACGATGGCGACTTCCGAGGCCAGGTTGCCTTCGATGCGGTTCAGCAGGCCGTAGTCCTTGGCGGCGGGCCGGACGTAGAAACCCTGGCGCGGCTGCGGCGATTGATGGATGATTGCCGCAACCACCGGGATCGCCGCAGTTGCCGGCCCGCCCACGCACGTCAGATCGGGTGGGAGCAGGGAGACCAGCGACTGACCGGCGATAACGGCGTTGCGGCTGTCCAGCAAAAATGCCCGCCCGTCGACGTACCACGAGACAGATTCGCCCGACGAGAGTGGAAAGTCGCCGCGGTGGATGTATGGATTAACCAGGCGAGCGACGGCAGAGATCGTGTCAGGGGTAAGCAAGGTGTGATTACCGTCTGTCGGAGCGAGGCGTTTTTGCGTCAAGCATCGAGGCATAGGGGTGCCCCGATCCGTTTACTGATGAACGGGTCGCCGTAACGCGCTTTCCAAAAGCGTGAGAATTCAAGCTAGACGACGTTCAGCTTCATTCAGCTCTTCGTCAGTGAACAATCGGCTCCATGGTTCTCTTAACACCAACGATTCCACCGTAAGGTCCGTCCGCCCAAGTTCGAAAAGGCGCACGAAACCACTGGAGAGTGTATCTCCGGCCAGTAATCGTTTGGCCGCTTCCCTGCCGCCGTGCTCTTCGACCATTTGTAGGAAACGGGTCGGATGATACTTTAGCTTGGCTGCCTCGTCGTATATCCGGAGCATTTCCTGATGGAATTGCTTTTCCAAGTCCATATTCGTCGCTGACATCAGAACAGCGACTTGGACTGCCCGCCGTCCACGTTGATGCAGGTCCCCGTGATCAGGTTGGCCCGATCGGATGCCAGGAACGCCACCGTTTCGCCTATGGGTTCCGGCCAGCCAAACTTGCCCATGGGCAGGTTGCGGTCAATGAACTCGGCCACCACCTCGGGCGTATTGTTCTGCTGGAAGCGGTCCCAACTGCTGCCGGGAAAGTCGATGCTGCCGGGCGCGACGCAGTTGACCAGCACGCCAGTCTGGGCCAGTTGCAGGGCCAGGTGCTTGGAGAATGCGATCATGCCGGCCTTCCCCGTCATGTAGTCCACGGATCCGCCGTGCTCGCGGCCATAAATCGATGCGATGTTGATCACGCGGCCCCAGCCCTGCGCCTGCATGTGGGGCAGCGCCAGCTTGGTCATGCGCACCGCCGAGATCAGGTTGACCTCCAAACCCTCCATGAAAAGTTCCATCGGGGTCTCATCGAACAATACAGACCCGCGCCGGCCGCCGACGTTGTTGACCAGGATGTCCGGCGCGCCCAGGGCGTCGGTGGTTTCCTGAAGGAAGCGGGCGGCGTCGGCATCGTTGGTGACGTCAGCCTGGCTGCCGCTAGCCTTGATGCCCAGGCCCTTGAGTTCTTCCACAGTGCGGTTCACCTGGTCGCCGTCGCGTCCGCAGATGCCGACGGCGCAGCCTTCACGGCCCAGAGACAGGGCGCACTGGCGGCCCAAGCCACGGCTGCCGCCCGTAATGATTGCGATTCTACCGTTGAGGGTCAAATCCATTGGATTGCCTCCCTTTAGCGCATTTTGAATGCAGGGATTATAGCGGGTTGGGTTGCTATGGTGCGTCGATTAAGAGAAAGCGTAGCCATGCCTAGACCACGACGAAACCCCGACGCCGCCCTGCCCGGCAGCTTAATTCCGGCCTGGGCCTGTTGACCATCGTGGCGCAGCGCACCAGCACGGAAGGCAGTTGGGTCGGGATGAAAAATGCCGACCTGGAACAGTTGCCCATGCTGGACGCACGAGCCATCACCCCGCATCAGTTGCAGGCCCTGTCGCAGCTATTCGACCACATAGCCGAAGACGAAATCCAGCGTCTGCCTGCCATGGCCGACTGCCCGGCCCCCGCCTCCTGGACGACGACCTCTCCGAAATCCTGCACCTGCCCAACCTCGACGGCCTGCGCCGCCTCCTGGCCTCGGAGCCCGTGGTAGCAAACCGTCGCTTGTAGTCGGGTTGGCGCAGCATTCGGACGAATGTCACAATAGCGTGCGTTTGTCAACCTCGTTCAAAAGCGGTAGTATGTTGGAAAGAGAGGAAATGACCATGGCCGCGCCTAAAGCACAGAACGCCGACGGCCGCAACGCGCCGGTCGCCGACACGCCGGCGCGCTCCGTCTTGACTAGGCACGACTGGATTATCTATGCGATGGCACTTGGGGCGGTGCTTATCGCTGTCGGCGCGCCGCTGGTGCTACTGGGCGACGCGCGGAACAGTTCAGAGATGATATTAATCGGCGCTGTCTGTTACACCGCCGCTACCGCCGTATGGACTGGCCTGCTGGTCTTTTTCACTTGGAAAGTAGTCGAGACGGGCAGAATCGCCCTCCCTTTGCTCTGGCGTAAAATCCGGCGGTGAGCGCAGGGAGTTCCAAGTGTCAAGGGCTACGAATAGTGCGCTCACCACCACGGCTAGGCCCAGCACGAACGGGATCAAATAGAGCAGAAACCACCTGACTCTCCTCACGTCGCGGACCTCGGCAGGCGTTTGCAACTTCGCGCTCGCCCTTGCCAAGAGTACCCAAGCAAGGATGGCCAATATCGAGATTACAACGGCCAGCGCAAGGGCAATTTGCACCGGAACCGGAAAGCCCGCGGTGCTCAACTCTAGTGAAATGTCAGGCATCGCTTAGTCAGAGACCAGCCAAACTGTTGGCAGATTACACGAAAGGCTTTCTTTATCGGCGTTAGGATGGCGGCAGGTAGTTCGCGACTGGAGCACAAGACAAGCTCAGTGCATTAGATCGTCGCCATCCTGGAAATCTCTGGGCGGCATCAGTACAGGTACTTGCCGCGGTTCTTCCACCACGTCGACCATGAGATCAACGGCGGCTTCTACTGCCGCTAACCATTTCTGACGTTTGTCGGCAGACCATCGGCGGTCGTTGGGTAGTTGTTGCATGACGGCGAATACCAACCGGTACTCCGCATCTTCGTCGCTACCGCGTCGGACTGACGATTCGTTCAGATTAGTGGATGGTTGTCTGGCGGTCTTCTGCGTAGACCGAGTACGGGTTCGTTGGGCTGGAGAACGGTTCGGCTTTGATTCATCCGCATTTTGCTGTTTAGCCTTCGGTTGAACGATGCCTGCGTTCTCACACAACCCTAAGAACAGCGCGACCATACGGGACCGTTGTGACTCCGGTTCGAATTGACGGAAAGCATCTCTAATCGCTACGTCTCCGTCTTGGGCAGGGTCCACTATCGCGAAAACTCTGTCGTAAGAGTGCCTGAGTATTTCTTCCAAGACAGTTTGATAGGCGTTGCCGGCTTCGCCAGCTTGTGCAACACGATTAAAATCCTCCGTTTGAGTGCCATCTTCGTCCATCAGCCCCAAAAATTTCAGAGCCTGCAAGGTTCTAGAAATGTTCCCGGTGGGGATGCTAATGGTTTCTAGGGTCGTGGAGGTGATCGGATTGGGTAGCCCACGATCCCTCTTCCTCAAAATTACGTCCATCACATTGCCCGTGGAAGCGTAAGGTGCAAAATCGTCCTTCAATGGTTGGATTATCGGGTTGGAAATGAGCATATTCGCACACCTCGTTTATTTTGGGCATATGATATTCGAATGCCGAACTTGACGTCAATGTGCCGCATTTTGTGTTCCAAGTGCGGCGATTCGCCGGTTTTGATAGCTGCCGCTAAAAATGATGTGCGCATCCACACCAGATGAGCCAATCGTGGCTACCGAAAATATCCCATCAGAAGCCCGTTAGCCCAAAACGCATAGAACTGAAGGTGGTGCAAGGCTATTTCGGAGACTGGGCTTGGCAAATTTGGAGCAAGGATGAAAGCGCGACTATGCGGACGGAGTCCCAGGGCAATCGCGTCTTATCCGAGGAGGACTTTGAGCAGGTAGTTCTCATCCCAACCGGCGTTGAGCCGTTTGCCCTGGATGCCTACTTTCAGGGTTTTCTCGTTCTTCAGC
>DAOUJD010000029.1:0-9345 GCA_034423115.1 Dehalococcoidia bacterium
CCGCGAGGACACGGAAGCCTAGGACGATATCTTTCTGCGCAAGCAAAAACAGTGTTGGCCGTGCAGAGTTCATCCGCCTCAGGCGGAACACGCAACCCGAACCACAACCTGACGCCGAAATCCCCAAACCCAGAACCAACCCCAACGGAGGCAACCACCTACCGAAACACCACCTGAAAACGACTGTCGCACGGAAGCCGAGATGGCGTCTGCCAAACAAATCGCCGTACCATCGTCCCTGGCCCTCGTACTTAAATGGCCGGTCTCCCGTACTGACCTCTCATTGCAAGCGCGAGTGGGCATGACCCGCACGCCAACCCGCCACAGGGTTCGCCTTTCGCCTCCGAGCCACGTCCGGACCGCTTTGCTAAACATATCTGCACCGCGGCTCCTGGGCATGTGCCTATGAAATAAATGCCCCGAGCGGTGTAAAGAGGAGATTTCGCTACTCCCCGATTCAGTGGACGCACTCATGCCGGCGATCCTGATTTTTCGGAGTAGCCAAATCCCCTAAAACCGCCGCAAATGCAATCAACGTAGCCGGTGCTACACTGCCCGCGTGGAACGATCAAGCAGGACACCTCAGGGAGCGAGCTATGACTAAAACAGTGAAGGCCCGATTCGCCAACGGGGTGCTCACGCCGCTGGAATCCATTGACCTACCGGAAGGCGCGTTGGTTTCACTTGACATCGGAGAAATCTCCAGCACAGAGCCGGATGCGCCGGCCACCGGAACGAAACCCTCGTCTGTTGCCAGCCGCGCGAGCATCACCGACGGCAACGGACCGGTCAATTACAACCGGCTGAATGATGAGCTTATGGATCAGGAATACTTCGAGAAGGAACGGAGGATCAGGGAACGCAACGCATGATCGTGCCGGACATAAACATGCTGATCTACGCTCACAAACCCGACGCCCCAGAGCACGACGTGGCACAACGCTGGTGGCAAGACCTGGTTCATGGAACCGAAAGCGTCGGCATCCCCTGGGCAGTAGCAACCGGATTTGTGCGCGTAGTCAGCATTCCAGGAGTCCTGAGTCCTCCCGTGTCGCCGGCCAATGCCGCGGACTCCGTAGCAGACTGGTTCCGACATGACCATATCACTCCGATCAACCCGGGCGACGGCCACATGCGCATCTTCCAAGAAAACCTCGCCGTCGCCGGCAGCGGAACCAAGTTGGTGACAGACGCACACATAGCCGCATTGGCCATGGAACACGATGCGGAGCTCCACACCAACGATTCGGATTTCGCCCGCTTCCCCGGCCTACGCTGGCTAAACCCGCTCGCATGACAAATCCCATGCCAGTGCCGACCGCACCCGAGTAGCGAAATCGCCTCTGCAAACGTAAGAGTTCAGAATCGAGGTGACGGTCAGGAACGCAAACCGTCATACCGGCGAAAGCCGGAGATGTCCGCCATAGGCGGATGCCGGTATCCAAGTAACCTGCTGACGGGCATCCGTAAGTAGGGCGAGGATTTTCTGGATCCCGGCTCAAGGCCTGCCCCGTACCTGATACGAGGGCCGGAATCACAGGCTGAATGTGGAAATGGCTCAGTAAGTCTGAACAGTTACCTGCAAACGAAAACTATTGACAATTTTCGGGGCGTTCCGTAACCTGTTTAACCGACTGACGAAAACCGGATGGCCCCGGACCTGTCGGGGCCATTTTTAGGTTGTGGCGTGAAGAGATTCCCGTCTCAGTCGCCGTTGAACTTCGCGCCCCGGTGGCGCAATTGGCAGCGCAGCCGATTTGTAATCGGCAGGTTAGGGGTTCGAGTCCCCTCTGGGGCTCTTTCAACGGGTCTCTACAACACACTGGAGAACCAGACGCAACATCAACATGGAGGGGTGGGTGAGTGGTTAAAGCCACCAGACTGTAAATCTGGCGCCCTGACGGGCTTCGCAGGTTCGAATCCTGCCCCCTCCACCATCTTTTCGACAACCAACCAACTTCCTCGGTCCCAATCCGGATATCCTCAATAACCGCCAACACATCAACTCACGCCCAAGTAGCTCAGAGGTAGAGCACGTTCTTGGTAAGAACGGGGTCGGCGGTTCGATTCCGCCCTTGGGCTCCACCAGCGCAAATTCCCCGCCGGGGCAAATCCACCAACCCGCGGGCAGGCGAAACCGACAAGGAGCAAGGAGTAACTCCCAACCATGGCTAAGCAAGTCTTCGACCGTTCCAAGCCGCACGTGAACGTGGGTACCATTGGTCACGTTGACCATGGCAAGACCACCCTCACGGCCGCCATCACCAGCGTGCTGTCTCAGGAAAACAACGCCAGTTTCCGCAGCTTCGACAGCATCGACAACGCTCCCGAAGAACGGGCCCGCGGTATCACCATCGCCATCGCCCACGTGGAATACGAGACCGAGAATCGGCACTACGCTCACGTCGACTGCCCCGGCCACGCCGACTACATCAAGAACATGATTACCGGAGCCGCCCAGATGGACGGCGCCGTCCTGGTCGTGTCCGCTCCCGACGGCCCCATGCCTCAGACCCGCGAGCACATCCTCCTGGCCCGCCAGGTGGAAGTCCCCTCCATCGTCGTCGCCCTCAACAAGGTCGACATGATGGACGACGAAGAACTGCTCGAACTGGTGGAAATGGAAGTCCGCGAATTGCTGGACACCTACGACTTTCCCGGCGATGACACCCCCGTCGTTCGCGTCAGCGGCCTCAAGGCCCTCGAAGGCGACGAAGAGGCGATGGAAGGCGTGCGGGAACTCGTCAAGACCATGGACGACTACATTCCCCAGCCGTCCCGCGTAACCGACCAGCCCTTCCTCATGCCCATTGAAGACGTGTTCGGCATCAAGGGCCGCGGAACCGTCGTAACCGGCCGTGTCGAGCGCGGTCAGCTCAACGTCGGGCAGGAAGTCGAGATCATCCGCTCCGGCGACGTGCGCCGCACCGTTGCCACCGGCCTGGAAATGTTCCACAAGCTGCTCGACACCACCGAGGCCGGCGACGCCGTCGGCGTGCTCCTCCGTGGCGTGGACCGCGACGAGGTCGAGCGCGGCCAGGTGCTCGTAGCCCCCGGCTCCATGCGACCCTACCGCAGGGCCGAAGCCGAGGTTTACGTGCTGAGCCAGGCCGAAGGCGGCCGGCACACCCCCTTCTTCACCGGCTACAAGCCCCAGTTCTACATCCGAACCAGCGACATCACCGGCGAAATCGCGCTGCCCGACGGCGTCGAGATGGTGATGCCTGGCGACAACATCACCATGACCGTCAGCCTGATCACGCCCATCGCCGTTGAGGAGGGCCTCCGTTTCGCCATCCGCGAGGGCGGCCGCACCGTCGGCGCCGGCGTGTTCACCAAACTGCTGGAGTGACCTTATGGCTCGCAAGTCCACCGACGCGCGGCAGATCATCACGCTGCAATGCACCGATTGCCGAGAGCGCAACTACTCCACCATCAAAAACCGGCGCAGCCACACCAGCCGGATGGAACTGCGCAAGTACTGTAGCCGTTGCCGCGGCCACATCGTACACCGTGAAGTGAGGTAACCGGCTGTGGCCCGCGCATCAGCCAGACGACCTACCCCGATCTCTCCCCGCTCCGTGGGGAGGGTCGGGCCCATCGGGTTCCTGCGCGAAACCGTCTCCGAACTGCGCAAGTCCGTATGGCCCAGCAAGGAGGAGACGGCCCGTCTCACCGTGATCGTGCTGGTGCTGGCCGTCATCATGGGCTTCTTCCTGGGGTTGCTGGACCGGGTATTCGCCGAGCTTTTCACCCGGGTGATACTCAATCCCAACATCTTCTAACGCGGGTGCCGGCCCAGCCGACAGCCTCGGATCAGCGCGTGCGGAACGCCGGCGCTCTTAGCGAATCGGCGTAGCCACGCGGTGAATCGGCTGCCGGCGCGGAACCCTGTTATCAACTCGACCAACCCACAGGCTCGTTATGACCACATTGCACCCCTCTGCTGACCTCCGCTGGTATATCGTTCACACCTATACCGGCCAGGAGGACATGGTCAAGCGCAACCTGGACCTGCGTCGCCATAGCTTCGGCATGCTGGATCGGATTGCGCGGGTCGAGGTTCCATCCGAAGACGAGATTATCCGCAACAAGGGCGAGCGCACCTCCCAGCGCCGCAAGTTGTTCCCAGGCTACATCCTGGTCCAGATGATCATGGACGACGAGGCCTGGTTCCTCGTCAGGAACACCACCGGCGTCACCGGCTTCATCTCCGCCGAGGAAGAGGGCGGCGACCGCCCCAGGCCCGTGCCCCTCGACGACCGCGAGGTGGACGAGATCCTGGACCGTGTCGCTTCCGGAGAACCCCGCGCCGTCATCGGAATGAACCAGGGCGATATGGTCCGAATCTCCGAGGGCCCCTTCGCCGACATGCTGGGCCGAGTCGAAGAGGTTGACGAACACCGCGGGCAGGTCAAGGTGCTCATCTCCGTGTTCGGACGCGAAACACCCGTGGAACTGGACTTCATGCAGGTGGAAAAGGTCTGATCCCCTGTACCCTAATCTGGCTCCCGACCGGCGTCGGGAATCGTGACATTGGAGGCCTTTAGTGGCTAAGAAAGTAATGGCAGTGATCAAACTGCAATTGGAAGCGGGCAAGGCCACGCCCGCGCCGCCCGTCGGCCCCGCGTTGGGTCAGCACGGCGTCAACATCATGGCCTTCGTCAAGGAATACAACGAACGCACCGGCAGCCAGGCCGGCACCATCGTTCCCGTGCACCTCACCGTGTACCAGGACCGTTCCTTCACCTTCGTCACCCGCACTCCCCCGGCATCCGACCTGCTCCGCCGCGCCGCCGGCATCGAAAAGGGCCAGGGCGACGCTCGCGCCCCCATCGGTGTTGCCATCGACAGCGAGGTGCTGCGCAGCATCGCCGAGGAAAAGATGAAGGACCTCAACGCCAACTCGGTCGAGCAGGCCATGAATATTATCGCCGGCACCGCCCGCAGCATGGGCATCACCGTCGAAGACGACTAGCAATCGACTTCCCCCTCTCCCTTGATGGGCGGAACGTCCGCCTATAGTGGGAGAGGGCTATGGTGAGGGTGATTTTCTTCAAGGGAGAACAGCAAAATGCCGAAACATAGCCGCCGCTACAATGCCGTCGCCGAGCGAGTGCCCGAAGACGCCGTCTATCAACCCCGCGAGGCCATTGACCTGGTCAAGGAACTTTCCACGGCCAAGTTCGACGAGACCATGGAGGTCCACCTCCGCACCAACGCCGACGTTCGCCACGCCGAACAGCAGGTGCGCGGCGTTACCGTCCTGCCCCACGGCCTGGGCAAGGAAACCCGCGTCCTGGTGTTCGCCCAGGGCGAGGCCGTGGACATCGCGCGACAGGCCGGCGCCGACTACGTGGGCGACGACGACCTCATCGCCCAGATCGAGGGCGGCTGGCTGGAGTTCGACGTCGGACTCGCCATCCCCGAGGTCATGTCCAAGATCGGCCGGCTCGGTCGCATCCTGGGCCGCCGCGGCCTGATGCCCAACCCTCGCACCGGAACCCTCGTTCCCGCTCGCGACCTTCCTCGCGTGATCCAGGAATCCAAGGCCGGACGCCTGGAGTTCCGCACCGACCGCACCGCCATCATCCACGGTCAGTTCGGCAAGTCCTCCTTCGAGACCGACACGCTGATGGACAACCTGACCGTGTTCATGGACTCCGTGATGCGCGAAAAGCCCGAAGCGGTGAAAGGCGCGTTCATCAAGTCCGCCTACATTACCTCGTCCATGGGCCCCGGCATCTCCGTGGACGTAGGCATCCTCCAGACCCTGAAACCCGATTAGCCCCGATGGCTACCGCGCCAGAACTGCCGCCGCCAGGCATTCAAAGCCCCGAAGACCGTTGTCAGATCAGCCTGAGACTCCTCATCCACGCCCGTGAAGAACTGGCAGCGGGCAACCGGCTGCAAGCCGGCGAAAAGGCGTGGGGAGCAGTGGTGCAACCGATGAAAGCCATCGCGGAGCAGCGGGGTTGGCCCCATGAGTCCCACCGGGACGTCCGCGAAGTCGTCAGCCAGATTGCGCTCGAATACGGCTTTGACCACGATCAGAGTGAAGCGATATCGCAAGCTTACTGGATCGGCCATGAGAACTTTTACGAAAACAAGTACAGCATCGAATCGCTGACCTCAATGATTGAGCGAGTTGAGGATGTGGCGCCGTACTTGAATCAACTGACCACGACGTTGCCGCGTCCGTTCGCCATCACCAGCAATGTGCAGTTGAGACGATTGCGCAGGCTCACCGGGAACGACAACCTGGAAATCGGCGACACGTCGCCGGTGGGTTTCTCCCTGAACCACCCTCTGCCCTAATTCAAACCGCCGCTGCTGGACACGCAGCATATGGGATGAGGATTCAGGCGGTTGATATGCTGGGCGTCGCGCAATGACGCGACACCATTCGCCACTAGCTCTGAGCACCCTTGAAAACCCTAGTGCCAAACGTGTGACGCTTACGGAGCATCACTGCCTGGGACTTATAGTAGTGTAATCGCGCGCGCGATCCTGTCGCCACGATCGGCATTATTAACATAAGCAGATATAGGATTTATGATGGTGGCGGATCCGATTTCTGGGAGGTGTAGAAATGGCTCCAGGGCGTACGTATCGTCACGATGTGCGTTGTCTCGATTGCGGTTCCAATCCGCCGCAGGCGGACGCAAGGACGGGTTTTCCAACGGGAAGCAGGCTTACAGTTGCGGGGATTGTCGGCGGCGTTACGTGCCAGCGGGGGCCTATCGTCGTCCCGGTTCGGCGGTGAAGGAGCGGGGGATTGAGCTGTACCTGGAGGGCAATATTCTGAGCGGCATTGGTCGGGTGTTGGGGTACGGCGTTCCGGCGGTGCAGGGCTGGGTCAAAAAAAGGGACGGCAAGCGCTGAACCGTTTGCGGGAAGGGGCGGAAGGACGCATCCAGGGCCTGGCGGGCCGCCAGCCGGCTGCGGTGGTGGCCTGTGGCGAGATGTGGACCTATCGGGGGACCCGGCACGGGGCGGGGAGGGAGGAGTGGTGGATTTGGACGGCGGTAGTCTCCGAAGCTGACGGTCGGCGCTGGGTGGATTTCGAGGTGGGAGACCGTAGTGAAGGGCCTTTCCTGCGCTTGTATGCACGGCTCCCGGAAGCGGGGTTGTATCGCAGTGATGCTTATTCGGTATGCCTGGGGTGGTTTCCGCCGGAGCGCCATGTCATCGGCAAGGGTGGGGCGGTGAACTGGAATGAAGGACTGCACTCGGTATGGCGGGGCAAGTTGCGTCGGTTGATGCGGCGGACCAAGGGATACACCAAAAGCATTGAAATGCTGGTCTATTCCCTGGCGCTGGTCTGCTGGCAAGGATGGCTAAATTCCATTTCCCGCGCACGTTAACAACACCCCACGGTTAGCGTGTCCTCGCTGACGGCGACTGTTGTTGCCCGCGGCGGTTCAACCATTGAAGTGATCATGCCAAGCCTCTAATAATAGCTTTTGTTTGGCCTCTACGATCTTATAGATGCGGAGCAACTCTCCTCTGCCGAGGTTGCCACTATCCGCAAACCTCGTCGGACCTAGCGAGAACTTAGCGAAACCGGCGTCATGTTCCACATACACATGTGGCTTCTCGCCTCTGTTGTCGGAAACGAAGTAAAATCGGAACTCATCCTCTCTGATTACTGTTGGCATCGCCCTACACCACAGATCGGTTGTCAGTCGACCACCAACTGCAAAATCGCGCCGATCCGACGCGCGGTGTCGGGGAAATGCTGCACCTCCGCTGCCAGCAGCGGGCGACCTACCACCTTGCTCTCCCGGTACGACAACCACTTTTTGAGAACCTGGTAGCCGCCAAGCTGGTAATCCCAAATGGCGCCGGGAACGTTGCGTCAGTAAGCTCGCTCGTTCAGGTACACATCAAACGTCGTATCGCCCAGCGTCGGTACGGCGTCGCGCAGCGCGGCCCGCGCTGCGCCGGTGTAGCCATGCTCCACAGCTCGCCCCTGGCCGGGCATCACCGCATTGCCCGTCCCGAAGTGGCCCCAGATGGCGGACACCGCGAAGTCCTCGCCGGCCATGTTGCCGCCGTCCGGGGTCGCGGGCATGGCGATGGATGCCAACTCCGGCCGCAGCCCCCGGTGGTCACGCCGGCGATGGACGTGTCGGAGTCGAGCAGCGCTGCCAGTTCCCGACCTCGGGCCGCCGACGCGGCCAACTCATCCGCCGCGCCGGGGTTGTTGCCATCTGGCCAGCCCGGCAGCGGGATGCGCGGCCAGTCCATGCGAAGCGCTCCGGCGTTGGCGACGCGGTAGGAGGGATCATGCAGCGTGGCGACGACGTGGTGGAACAGGTCCTCAACGTCCAACCCCAGGCGATCCAGATAGCGCTGAGCTGATAGCGACAAGTTGGGACGATGGTGCGTGGCGATTTCGTTGACTCCCAAACCATCATCCCGCAACCAAGCGGGGAAAAAGTGAGATCGCCCGTTGCCAACGTAACCGGCTAGATCACGAACCAAAGTGCCTCGAGAAAATGTTTCCCTCGATTCGCGGTGCCGAGCTTTTATCCATAGATTCCTGCCGAAGACGTGGGGTAGGTATTCTGGACGTAGTCGGTCAAGCAACCCATGATCAGCCTCCCAATATAGCCCTCTGATGTCGAAAGGACGATATGCGTACCGTATGTAACCCTTCTCATCTGATGGTCCGGCAGAGATTAAAGCATCACGCACTTTCCGCGCGTCAAAGTGCGCCGAAGTTTTCATCACGGCCGGATAACGGCGAGCGATTTCTTCATGCGTGAGATCAGCATCGAAGTACTCGCCAACGCGCGTTCTGAGACGGTCCAGGTAGATATCATCCAAAAAAGCATCCCGGCCGCTTGTTGCGCCTAGAAATGAAGTTGGGAACAAATCGTGGAGCGCCAGCCACTCTTGCCAGCCGTCGCTCACCGCCAGTTCGGCGAAAGGCAATCCCAGCGACAGCAACGGCGAGACCCCGCCGTACAGGCTATCCGGCTCACTCTCCGCCGTTTCCACCGGCTTGTCGTGCTTGGACTGACCCCACAGGTGCCGGAAGTCCACCTGTTGCGCTGCTACATGGCACGTGCTACGCACCAGTGTGGCAATCGCCGTGCCGACCTGGATCCCCACCGGATCCCCGGGAGTGGAGAAGATGCTGGGATCAGGCGCACCATCCGGCGTCGTCTTCCCCGTCTTGAACTTGTCGCCGTTGAGACAGTCAATGCGAATGGAGTCAAACGCAGGGCAATCGCGTCTTATCCGAGGAGGACTTTGAGCAGGTAGTTCTCATCCCAACCGGCGTTGAGCCGTTTGCCCTGGATGCCTACTTTCAGGGTTTTCTCGTTCTTCAGC
>DAOUJD010000030.1:0-5001 GCA_034423115.1 Dehalococcoidia bacterium
CCCCCAATCCACCTGGCGGATGCTCAACGAGGACCGGTTGCCACCGGGTCTGCAGGTCGAAAAGGTTGGTCGCATCTGGTACGTGATAGTGCCCGATGAAGAGCCTGCTCTGCTGGCGGTGGGATACGCTCGGGTGTCCAGCCATGAACAGAAGCCACAGCTGGAACCACAAGCCAATCGTCTGTGGGCTTATGCTGGACAGAACGGCATCAAGCTGGATCGAGTGGTTTCGGAAGTGGCCAGTGGCCTGAATGACCGGCGACCCAAACTGGGTCGGTTGCTTGCCGACCCCAAGGTGGGGACCATATTGGTTGAGCACCGGGACCGTCTGGCCAGATTTGGCGTTGGCATGGTGGAAGCCATGTTGCAGGCCCGTGGCGGCGGACTGGTAGTGATAGAGGAGCAGGAGATCGATGACGACCTGGTGCGGGACATGACTGAGATACTCACCTGTTTTTGCGCTCGGCTCTACGGGAGGCGGAGTGCTGCCAGCCGGGCCAGGAGGGCAGTCAGCGTGGTGCGGGCATAGGCTTCATGGTCAGGAAACGCAATGATCAGCGCAGCACCTGTCCGGAGGGATGGCTCAAGGCCGGGATCCGGGTGCCGGTTCACCTGACCGTCCGGCAGGCGAAGTATGCCACCCGTTGCGTGGGCATAACCCGCGCCGTCTACAACCAGATGGTCGCCGCCCACCGGATGGCTCGCGCTCATGGCGAGGGTCGTTGGCCCAGTCCCATGCAGCTGGAGAAAACCTTCAACGGGCTGAAGCACGAGCCCGAGTTCGGGATGGGATATGCTGTGGAGGTGAGCAAGTTCGTGGCCCAGGGCGCGTGTCGGGACTTCAGGCGGGCCTACGAGAACTGGCGCAATCCCGAGTTGAGGGCGGCCAAGCCGTCGTTCAAGAAGAAAAACCGCAATGGCACCGGCTCATTCCTGGCCGCCTCCGGCGTGGACCGTGTGCAATATGACGGGCGCCGGCGCATCAGGCTGCCTTATCTGGGTTCGGTGAAGCTCGGGCGTGAACTGCCCAACGGCGTACCCTACGAGGGAAGGATCAAGAAGCAGGATGGCCAGTGGTACGTCAGCGTGAACTACTGGAAGCCGCCCGTCGTCGCCGAGGACAAGACCCACGTCTTCGGTGGGGTGGACGTGGGCCAGAACCCACTGGCGGTGGACAGTGAGTTGGTACATTACGACAATCCCAAAGCCCTGGACGAGAGCCTCCGGAAGCTGGGCCGCTGGCAACGGGCACTGGCCAGGCGCACGGTGGGTTCCCGGGGTTGGCATGAACGCAGCGGCGGGTCAATGTCATACACCGGCGCATCGTCAACCTGCGGGAGAACGCTCATCACCAGTTGAGCCGCCTGCTGGTCGGCAAGTACGCCGTGTTGGGCATCGAGAGCCTGAACGTGGCTGGGATGGACAAACTGCGCCATCAGGCCCGGTCAATCAGAGATGCGGCCATCGGCGGTTTGCTGCAGAAGGTGCGCTACAAGGCGGACTGGTACGGCACCCTCGTCGTGGAGGCGGCCCGTTTCTTCCCCTCCAGCAAGCTGTGCTCTGATTGCGGCTATCACAACGGAGAACTGATGCGGAAAACGCACTGGACCTGTCCGGCGTGTGGGATCCGGCACGACCGCAACGAGAACGCGGCGCTCAATCTTTTGGGCCTGGCGCTCAAGGCAGTTGATGAACTGCCCGACCAACTCATCCTAGAAATTCGGCCGGAAACCCCGGCTGATTGAGTGGCGGGTTATACTCCGGGCCAGCTGAGATAGCGGAGCGAAGTGAGACCATGCTGGGCGAGCGATCCGACCAGAGGGGCCTGTGGGAAGCAGACCAGTTGTACCTGGACCTGGTGGGTAAGGACACCTTCTATGGGCTGCTCGCGTCATTGCGGGGCCTGTTGTTCCGCGACGCCGACTTCGCTGATCTGTACTGCCTGGACAATGGTCGGGTCAGCGTGCCGCCCAGCCTCCTGGCCACGGCGCTGCTGTTGCAAACCCACGACAAGGTGAGCGATGCGGAGGCCAAGGCCAGGGCCGATTTCGACATCCGGTGGAAGGTGGCGTTGGGCATTGAGATCGAGGATCGCCCCTTTGCCAAGAGCACGCTGCAGGTGTTCCGCGCCCAGTTGATCCTGCACGACAAGGTGCGTGAGGTGTTTGAGCAGAGCCTGCGGCTGGCTCGAGAGCAAGGCTACCTGAAGGGAAAGCGTGGGATGCGGGTGGCCATGGACACCACGTACATCCTGGGCCGCGGTGCGGTGAAGGACACCTACAATCTATTGGCCGACGGCATCATCAAATTGATGCGGGCGTTGGCGGTGGTGGAGGGTGTGCCGGTGCGGCGCTGGGCAGAGATCCACGGTTACAAACGCTACCTGGGCTCCAGCGTGAAGGGTGAGGCGGCCATTGACTGGTCCAACCGTCGGGCGCGGCGGAGGCTTTTGGGACAGATCGTGGCCGACGCCGACCGGTTGCTGGAGTTGGCTCGGCAGGCCCAGGACGGGCCGGACGCCGATAGTGCCGAGGGTCAGGTGATAGTTGACGCGGCGGAATTGCTGGGGCAATTGCTGCTCCAAGATGTGAAGCGCGGCACGGATAGCGACGGCGACAGTGCGGGCGACGACGATGGCGCCGGCTCGGTGAGCCTGAAGGACGGGGTGAGCAAGGACCGGATGGTGTCGGTGCATGATCCGGAGATGCGCCATGGCCACAAGAGCAAGCGCAAGCGCTTTGACGGGCACAAGGCTGCCGTGGCGGTGGACACCGAGAGTCAGTTGATCACCGCGGTGGACGTACTGGCGGGCAATGCTTGGGACAGCGTGGGCGCGATGGAACTGGTGGAGCAGAGCGAGGTCAGCACTGGCGTGCCGGTGGTGGAAACCATGGGTGACACGGCATACGGAGACGGAGGCACCCGTCAGGAGTTCGCCGACGCGGGACGCAAGCTGGTGGCCCGGTTGCCGGGCCGTTCCCGGCGACCATACTTTGCCAAGGAAGACTTTCGCATCGATGTTACGGCCGACACCTGCACCTGCCCCGCCGGTAACGTCGTCGTGGGCAGCCGAACTTGGGGAACTCGCACTGACCACGCCGGACGCAAATATCGTCTGAAAGGGTTCTGGTTCCCCGCTGCCGTCTGCGCCGATTGCCCATTGCGGTCCCAATGCATCGCCGGAACCTCCGGCGCCGGGCGCACTGTGCAACTCCATCCCCAAGAAGGCCTGTTCCAGGAGGCCAGGGCGTTACAGGAAAGTCCCGCCTTTGCCCAGTATCGCCAGTTGCGGGTGGTGGTGGAACACCGTCTGGCCCGGCTGGTGCAGTTGGGTATCCGGCAGGCGCGCTACTTTGGCCGCGCCAAAACGAAATTCCAGGTGTACATGGCCGCCACCATAGCCAACCTGACCCTGCTGGCAAGCAAAACAGGTTTGACCAGTTGCCCTGACCCCCAACTTTCTCTGTTCACCGTCGCCAACGACGGCGTCTGCCCCAGAGCAAATTGGCGAGGTAACCTGGTTTGGACTCTGGTGGACCTCACGCCGGCTTTACTGCCACGATCGCTCTTTCAAAACAGGGCTTTCCGGCCAGATTTCTAGTGTCCTGGAACCGAAGTTAGTAGTAAAAGCATGAGGAATGGGGTATTCTCGGGGCGATCAGCCCAGATGGAGGATGACCATGGCTATCGGACGACCCATGCCGCCGCTGATTTTGGACGACGAGGAACGGGAAACCCTGGAGCGGTGGGTGCGCCGGCCCAAGACGGCGCAGGCTTTGGCGCTGCGGGCCAGGATGGTTCTGGCGTGTGCCGAGGGTAGGAGCAATACTGCGGTGGGCGCCGAACTGGGGGTGTCGGACGAAACGGTGGGCAAGTGGCGCTCGCGGTTTGTGGAACGGAGACTGGATGGTCTGTCCGACGAGCCGCGCAGCGGTCGTCCCAGGTCGGTTACCGATGAGGATGTGGAGCGGGTGATCACGCTGACGCTGGAGACCACGCCCAAGGATGCCACCCACTGGAGCACCCGGTCCATGGCCCAACGCAGCGGTCTGAGCCACAACACGATTGGCCGCATCTGGCGGGCCTTCGGCTTGCAACCTCACCGCACCGAAACCTTCAAGCTGTCCTCGGACCCCTTCTTCATCGAGAAGGTGCGGGACGTCGTGGGTCTCTATATGAACCCGCCGGATCGGGCGCTGGTCCTGTGCGTGGACGAGAAGTCCCAGATCCAGGCTCTGGATCGGACCAGGCCATTGTTGCCCATGCGTCCAGGACAGGTGGAACGGCGCACCCATGATTATTTGCGCCACGGCACGGTCTCGCTCTTTGCCGCCTTGGACGCCCAAACCGGCAAAGTGATTGGTCGCTGCCACCAACGCCACCGAGCGGTGGAGTTTCGCAAGTTTCTGGACACCATCGAGGCCGAGGTGCCCGCCGACCTGGACGTGCACCTCATCGTGGACAACTACGCCACCCACAAGACGGCGCTGATCCGGAACTGGCTGGCCAAGCGCCCGCGTTTCCACCTGCACTTCACGCCCACCAGTGCATCCTGGCTGAACCTGGTGGAGCGATGGTTTGCACTGTTGACCGAGAAGCAGCTGCGTCGGGGAGTGCATCAGAACTGTGGTGAACTGGAAGCCGCCATCTACCGCTACCTGGACGTTACCAACGAAGACCCCAAGCCTTTCATCTGGACCAAAACCGCCGACCAGATACTGGCCAACGTGGCCCGCTTTTGCCAACGAACTTTGAATACAGGACACTAGGGCCGGTTGGGCCCGATGTAACGCTCCTGGACGGGAAGGCTCTGGCTGGCGGCAATCACGTCGCCCGTGAAACCGGCCCGGGTGAAGGGAGAACTGCTCCGTTGACGTGGGAATTGCCCACGGTAGACGGAGGAACTGATCCGCCATGGGCGGACCCTCAGTCGAACGGACGCGCTTATCCCGGTTCAGTTACGACTGGCCATTTGATAATCGCCTACATCCCAGACAACCC
>DAOUJD010000031.1:0-22787 GCA_034423115.1 Dehalococcoidia bacterium
GGGGAATTGGCCGCCTGCCTGGGTATTCCCTACCTGCGGTACTACGGCGAATTGGGGCCGCTGGGCGGGGCCGCCTGCGGCCTGGTCATACAGTCGGCGATGGCCGTTGCCCAAGGCGTGGTCAACAACGTGCTGGTGTATCGTTCAGTCAACGGCCGCTCCGGGCAACGCTACGGCTCTGGCACCGTCACCACCCGCCGGGGCCTGGGCAGTTCCGCATTCACCGAGCCTTACGGCCTGTTGGTGCCGGGGCAATCCAGCGCACTGCGGGCGCGTCGCCACATGCACGAGTTCGGCACCAAGATGGAGCATTTTGGCGAGGTGGCGGTGGCCTTCCGAAATAACGCCTGTCTCAATCCCAAGGCCATCATGCACGGGCGGCCCATCACCATGGAGGACTACCTGACCTCCAGAATGTTCTTCGACCCCCTGCACATACTGGACTGCGCGCTGGAGGCCGACGGGGCCAACGCTTTCGTCATCACCTCGGCGGAAAGGGCGGCGAACCTGAAACAGCCGGCGGTGTACATAACCAGCGCTGCCCAAACGCTGCTGGCCGGTATGGGCGGGCACGGGCGTTCCTGGGAGGAAAGCGGCGGAGCCCTGCTGGCCCCCGAGTTGTTCGGTGAGGCCGGGGTCACCCCGCAGGATATTGACGTGGTCGGCTTCTACGACCACTTCAGCCCGGTGATTATCACCAAGCTGGAGGACTACGGTTTCTGCCAGCGCGGCGAGGGCGGGCCCTTCGTCGAAGGGGGCAGGATTGGAGTGGGCGGAGAACTGCCGGTCAACACTTCCGGCGGGCATCTATCCGAGGCCTACCTTCAGGGCATGAACCAGATCATCGAAGTGGTGCGTCAGTTGCGGGGACAGTCGCCGGCCCAGGTGGAGGGCGCGGAGTTGGGTCTGGTTGACAGTGGCGACGGCTCTGGCGCCCTGATACTGAGGAGGTGAGTCAGCTGTGACTACCGCTAATTTTCCCCTGCCGGTGCCCAACCTGGACAACCAGGAATTCTGGGACCAGTGCCGGCAGCGCCGACTGGTGCTGCGGCGTTGCCTGGACTGCCGTTCCTTCCACCATCCGCCAAGACCCAACTGCCCGGAGTGCGCTTCGTCCAACCTGGAGTGGGTGGAGTCGCCGGGGAAGGGCAAGGTCTACACCTACGTCATAACCCGCCAGCCGGTGAACCCGGCCTTCCGGGAGCGTCTCCCCTGGGGCGTGGTGGAAGTTGAGCTGGAGGAGGGTGTCCACCTCATCAGCAATCTGGTGGACTGTGACGCGGACGACATCGAGATCGGCATGGAAGTGGAGGTGGTCTTTGAGGCGGTCAACGACGAGATAACCCTGCCCAAGTTCAGGAGAGTCGGACAGTAGCCATATCCCCGCAGGGTTGCCCTGACTTTCTCCCCGTCACAGTGTCAGTTCGGTGGGAATCAGGCGGCGGTTCTTGGCGTCGGCAGCTGGTGGTCCGAAATTGTTGAAATGATGAGTTGCTCGCTTCGTCCTGGTTCTCCAGCGAAGTCGGTCTAAAGCAAGGCGTGAAGACGGATTTCCATCACTTCAAAGCGGTTGGTCTACTAGTCGTGGGCGCATCTGATATTGGCGTTTACTAGGTCCAATCCGTTACTGTCGAGACCGTGGACTAGCGCCCGATCAGGAGCGATAGTTATACCCCGATCCCTAACTCCCGCAGCCTAAACCAAAGTCAAGGTGAAACCCGCATCAGTGACGGGTAGAATGAGGAGTAACTGAGGCAGTTGGTCGGGAAATCGGAGGGGTCGTCGTGGACAAGGGGGGCGGGTAGTGCTGCTGGGACGGTGGCAGCTTGAGGAGGGCGACGTACGGCGGCGGATGTGGCGGGCGCCGATGTCTCGGGAAAGAGAGAGGTGGCACGTCCGCCTGTGGCGGATGCCTGCTGACCCAGAGCCTGTCCCGTGCTTGACACGGGGGATGGGCGGCGGCAGTAGGCCGAGCCTTGGAACGGGATGCCCACACTATTGGCCAATGGTCCGGGGCATTGGCGGAAGGTGGTCCCAAGACGCTGGTTTTTGAACAGACTAGGCAGTGTCGTCGAAATAACTTGGCCCAGAGGGCCAGTGCTCGGATCTGGCAAATGGCGAGGAACGAAGCCGCTCTTTTGGCATACCGAGTTGCCACTCCTCGCCATTGTTTGAAGTCCAAGATTGCATTCTCAACCAAATGACGCAGTCGGTATAGATCCCGGTCGTAGTGCCTGTGTTCGTTACGGTGGCTCCTGGGCGGTATCACCGGCTCCATACCCTGGGCCACTGCCTCAGCCACGATGGCGTTGGTGTCGTAGCCTCGGTCGGCCAGCAGGTATTGGGCGTCCGGGTCTGCGGTCAGGAACGGGGCTTGGGTACAGTCCGCCAAGGTACCCTCGGTCAGAACCAGTCGTACCGGTCCGCCTCTGGCGGATGGGCATCCACGGCCAGGTGCAGTTTGCTGTTCAGCCCCCTTTAGTGCGGTCCATGGCCGGGTTGCCGCCATGAGACCCAGCCCCGTGGGGATGCACCTTGATGTAGCTGGCATCAATCATCAACCATTCGATCATCAACCATTCAAAGTCGGGATCGTCAATCACCATCTCCAGAAGTTGGGCCCAGACGTCTCGGTCCCGCCAGCGGCAAAACCGCCGATGGGTGTTCTTCCAGTCCCCGTAGTCCGGTGGCAGATCCCACCCGAGCCTGCCCCGTACTTGATACGGGGGCGCTCCCGTGCGCAATATCCAGAACACCGCGTCCAGAAACCGGCGATTGTCCCCGTGTCGCGGCACGGGGCAGGCTCTGGGCTGGTCGACCTATCTTGCCGGGTTCCCCGGGCAAATGAGGCCGCAAGCGCTCCCAAACCTGATCCGAAAGGTCATGACGACGATGCGATGCGGTCATCCCCCGACACCTCCCACAGCTCACTCATCACAACAACTTACCACCAACGGCCCAATTTGACGACACTGCCTAGTATGAAGCTGACTTTCGAGAACGAGTTCGCCACCTGATTACCCATAATCCCTTCGGGTGGCAATCAGGACACAGCTGATGGGCGGTCGGGTTGCGCTGAGAAAACGCTCTGCCACCAGAGCTTTTGACGGATAAGTGTGGAGAATCAAACGAACGCAGAGGAGACCAAGATCCCCGATGGCTTACGAAATGGAAGGCATCAATCCCAGCCATTCCGTCGGAGATGAGATCACCTTCAACGTCTTCCACTGGCCACCTATCGTGGATTACTGCCGTACCGTAGCACCCGACATCATGGACAAGTTGCCCGATTGGTTATCCAACGATGGCCAAGGATTGCAGCATCAGGACGCGGCGGAACTGGGACGCTTGCTGCTCGCATCTCTTCTGGACGGTCATTTCGAGTATGTATCAGCAAGCTTCAACGAAGAAGATTATCTGGTGCAACCGGAGCTGCTGGGCAACGCCATGTTCAAAACTGCGTCAGCCCAGAAGGAAGGGATCAAACCGGCCGGCAGCTTCGAGTTGAACCGGGACCACCCCACGCAGTTTTCCCTATTTCTCGGAGTATGTGGAGTATTCCGAATCCGATCATGCTCTTCTCTGCAACTAAGTTTTTACCTTTGGATTGGCCATTATCAAAATAAGGATCCACCTTGAGACAAAATGCCCCACGCGCCCGATACATCCGCCGTCGTACCTCAGCCTTATCCATCCGCCACCGTTCCAGCAGCGTCCCCGTCTCCGTCGTGCCCAACTGCAACCCCACTCCGATTAGCTCGCTGAACACCTCAATTCTCGCCAATTCTACCCAACCCCAATGCGGGTTTCACCTTGGCTTCGATTTAGGAGGCATCGCTCTGCTTGGGGTGGCGCCTCTTTGGTTGTAGAAGCGCTAGAAGTTGTCGGCTGAGCATCGAGTGCCCTGTCGCCAAGCACAACATAAGCACGGCGCAAAAGGTGGTCTCGTTACGCGGAATTCACACCGACGCAACCTCGAAGTCACAAATTTGCAATTTGGCAGTAACACGACGGCACTACCGTTTATGTCAGCAACAACGTCAGGTACCCGACAGACCCGTGCTATGGAAATGGCGGAAATCTGACTTTGATAGAAAATCTCCAGAGGAGGAAACACCCCCGATGTCACTTACCGGTTTAGCAAAACTGCCCGCACTGATGCGGTTCGCGCTGGTTGGCGTGGCCGCCGTTTTAATGTCCGTCATGCTGGCCGCCTGCGGTTCCGAGCCGCCTCCCGCACCGGCCGCAGCGCCCCCCGCACAATCGTCATCGGCCCCGGCAAGTGCGCCTGCCGCCGCTCCGGAGTCCGATACCATCAAGGTGGGTATCCTGCACTCGCTGTCCGGCACCATGTCGATCAGCGAAACGGCCGTGCATGACGCCGAACTGCTCGCCATTGAAGAGATCAATGCCAGCGGCGGCGTGATGGGTAAGCAGTTGGAGGTTGTGATCGAAGACGGAGCCTCCGACTGGCCGACCTTCGCCGAAAAGGCGCGCAAACTGCTCCAGGAAGACGAGGTTGCCGTGGTATTTGGCGGATGGACCAGCGCCAGCCGAAAGGCGATGCTGCCGGTATTCGAAGCCAACAACGGCCTGCTGTTCTACCCGGTCCAGTACGAAGGGTTGGAGACCTCTCCCAACATCTTCTACACGGGCGCGACGACCAACCAGCAGATCGTGCCGGCGGTTGAATACCTGCTGGGCGAGGGCAAGACCAAGTTCTACCTGCTTGGTTCCGATTACGTTTTCCCACGGACGTCCAACCTGATCATCAACAAGCAGTTGGAGGCAGCAGGCATCGAGGCCGTGGGCGAGGAGTACACCCCGCTGGGCCACACCGAGTACAGCACCGTTATCGCCAAAATCAGGGCCGCCGAGCCCGACGTGGTGTTCAACACGCTGAACGGCGACTCTAACGTGGCGTTCTTCAAGCAACTCAAGGACGCCGGCATCACCGCCGAGGATCTTCCTACCATCTCAGTTAGCGTCGCCGAGGAAGAGATCACAGGCATCGGCGCCGACAACATCGCGGGACACCTGGTTGCCTGGAACTACTTCCAGACCACCGACACTCCCGAAAACGTCAAGTTCGTCTCAGCATTCAAGGCCAAGTATGGCGAGAACCGCGTAACCGACGATCCCATCGAGGCTGGCTACTTCGGCGTTTACCTGTGGAAAGCCGCCGTGGAAAAGGCCGGGACCACCGATGTCGCCGCCGTGAAGGAGGCCGCCAAGGGCATCCAGTTCGCCGCTCCGGGTGGATTGGTGACCATCCACAACGAGAACCAGCACGTCTCCAAGACCGTCCGCATCGGTAGCGTGCGCGATGACGGGCAGATCGACGAGATCTGGAACTCCGGCGCGCCCGTGGTGCCGGACCCCTACCTGGACACCTACGCCTGGGCCGCCGGCCTCCGGGAACTGGCCCAGTAACCACGCCCGCCACTCGGGGCTGCCCGCAATCGAGCCGCCCCGAACGTCAATAACCGTGGATGGCGTCCGGCCATATCGGCAGAACGCCGTCCACGCACCCGCCTCCGAAAACTCAAACTCCTCTACGGCCACAATATGGAAGTTTGGGCGCTACAACTGTTCAACGGGCTCAGCCTGAGTTCCATCCTGCTGCTGATCGCGTTGGGACTCTCCCTGTCCTTTGGGTTGATGAACGTCATCAACCTGGCCCACGGCGAGTTCATCATGATCGGCGCATACACCACGTACGCGCTGCAGCAGGCCGCCCTTCGATTCACCGGCGACGCCCAGTCGAGCATCACCTTCCTGATCGCCATACCCGCGTCTTTCGTGATTGCAGGAGCGGCCGGTTACCTGGTGGAGAACGCCCTGATCCGCTTCCTTTACCGCCGTCCGCTCGACACGCTGCTCGCGACGTGGGGAGTCGGCCTGTTCCTCCAGCAATTGGCCCGTTCGATTTTCGGCGCTCCCAACGTGCAGGTCGTGGCTCCATCCTGGTTGGGCGGCGCGGTTACCGTGTCCTCTGACCTCGTCCTCCCCATGAAACGAATATTTATCCTCGGCCTGGTCACCGCTTGCATAGGCGGCCTGTACTGGTACATGTACCGTTCCAGCGAGGGGCGCAGGATGCGCGGCGTGATGCAGAACCGGGAGATGGCTTCCAGCCTGGGCGTATCAACCCGCCGTGTGGACAGTTTCACCTTCGCCCTGGGTTCCGGCCTGGCCGGTGTCGCCGGTTGTGCCCTCACACTCATCGGACCCATAGGCCCATCACTGGGAACTTTCTACATCGTGGACGCATTCATTGTCGTTATCCTTGGCGGCCTCGGACAGGTTCCCGGCACCATCCTGGCCGCGCTGATCATCGGGATGCTGAACACCCTTTTCGAGTTCGGCACCACCGCCGTGGTAGGCAAGGTGCTGGTGTTCGCCATGGTGATCCTGTTCTTGCAATGGCGGCCCGCCGGCTTGATGCGGGCCAAGGGGCGGTAGCCGGACCATGACGACCAGGTCATCAATCATGGACGCCGTCCGAATCGTCTCTGCGCCCGCCCGGATACATCCCGCCATCGGGACGTGGTTCGGCCCGGCAATCATGCTCGCGGTGCTATTGCTCGCGCCCACCGTACTCTCGGACTTTCGAGTCGCCCTGTTGGGTAAGTTCCTGACCTTCGCCATTCTGGCCCTGTCCCTGAACCTTATCTGGGGATACGCCGGTATGCTCAGCCTGGGGCACGGTGTGTTTTTCGGCCTGGGCGGCTACGCGATGGCGATGTACCTGAAGCTGGAATCGGCCGGCGGCAAACTGCCCGACTTCATGTTCTGGAGCGGCCTCACCGAGTTGCCCATCTTCTGGGCGCCCTTCAAATATGCGTGGTTCGCCATACCGATGACCTTCATAGTGCCGGCAGCGCTGGCCGGCGGGATCGGCTATCTGGTGTTCCGCAGCCGCATCACGGGCGTGTACTTCGCGCTCATCACCCAGGCGTTGGCATTGATCGTCAGCATCCTGTTCATCGGTCAACAGGCTTACACCGGCGGCACCAACGGGATCACCAATTACACCTCGATATTCGGCCATTCCCTGAATGCTCCATCGATGCAGATGATCCTGTACTACGTCAGCGTCGCCGCGCTCGTCGTTGCGTATCTGCTGTGCTGGTGGCTGATCTCATCGCGTCTGGGCCGCCTGCTGGTTGCCATGCGCGACGACGAGAATCGAGTCCGGTTTTCCGGCTATGACCCGGCGGTGTTGAAAACGATCGTGTTCTCGCTATCGGCTGGCATCGCCGGCGTGGCCGGCGCGCTTTTCACCCCGCAAGTGGGAATCATCTCCCCTTCGATGATGGGCATCGTCCCGTCCATCGAGATCGCCATCTGGGTGGCGGTGGGCGGACGCGGCGTGCTGCTCGGCGCGATCATCGGGGCCATCGTGGTCAACGGAGCCAAGAGCGGATTGAGCGAGTCCTTCCCCGCCGTGTGGCAGTACTTCCTCGGTCTGTTGTTCATCGGCGCGGTGCTGCTGTTCCCGGCGGGAATCATGGGCCTGCTGCGTGGCGAGGGCTGGCAACGCCCCTGGTGGCTATCGCGTGAGCAGATTCGCCGCGTGATGCGCGAACGTATCCCCGGAGCACGACCCGGAGCCTGACAATGAAGAACAACCGGCCATATCAAACCGCAGCTCCCGGAGGCAATGGGTCCGGCCCTGTACCGGACTCGGACCGGCCAATCCTATCGGTGGAGAGCCTGACGGTGAGCTTTGATGGTTTCACCGTGCTTGACGAGTTGGATTTCTCTGTCGGCTATGGCGAGATGCGCTTCCTCATCGGACCCAACGGCGCCGGCAAGACGACGTTGATCGACGTGATCACAGGTAAGTCCAAACCCACCAGAGGTCGCATCATCTTCGACGAAACTATCGACCTCAGCCGGCGGCAGGAGCACCACATGGTTCGCCTGGGCGTGGGCCGGAAGTTCCAGACCCCTTCCGTATATTCCAGTCTGACCGTTTACCAGAATCTTGAGGTGATGCTCGGTTTTCGCAGCCGGATCACCGGTTTGCTGGGGAAACTGCGGCGGAGCGACGGCGACCGCATCATGGACACGCTGGAGCGGGTGGGCCTGTCCCATCGCGCCAGGGATGTAGCCGGCGGCCTGTCCCACGGCGAGAAGCAATGGCTCGAGATCGGCATGCTCCTGGCGCAGGAACCCAAGCTTCTGCTGCTCGACGAGCCGGTCGCCGGAATGACCCGTCGCGAGCGCGACCGTACCGGCGAGTTGCTGCAATCCATCGGTGGCGACCGGTCCATCCTGGTGGTGGAACACGACATGGACTTTGTGCGCCAGTTCGCGCAGACGGTTACCGTGCTACACCTGGGCAAGGTGCTCAGCGAGGGCGCCATGGAAGATGTCCAGCAAGATCCCGAGGTGATTCGTGCCTACCTGGGCAACAGCCGGACGCAGCGTCCAGAAGCGGCCCGATTGAACGGCCGACGCCAGGCGGAAGACCCGGCCCCGGTGGCCGCTGACTGAGCCGAGCCATGATTATGCGCCGAACGGAACCCCTGCTGTCCATCAAGGACCTGTCCGTAGGTTACGGGCAGAGCATGGTGCTGACCAACGTCGCACTGGACGTGCCGGAGGGACAGGTGGTGTGCCTCATGGGCCGCAACGGCGTGGGCAAGACCACGCTGCTCAAGACCATCATGGGCCTGCTGAATCCCCGGTCAGGCCGGATTCACCTGGGCCAGTCCGACCTGACCCGCTGGGCGCCCCACCGGAGGGCCAAGGCGGGGTGCGGGTACGTGCCGCAGGGTCGCCACATTTTCCCGTACCTGACGGTGAACGAGAACCTGCTCATGGGCCTGGAGGCTTTCGATGGCAAGAAGGGTCGGTCGGAAGCCGTCGATGAGATGTACGAACTATTCCCTGCTCTGAAGATCAACCCCAGGAAAGCCGCCGGCACCCTCAGCGGAGGCCAGCAGCAGCAGCTCGCGCTGGCCCGGGCCTTGGTCCGCCGGCCCACGCTCCTGTTGCTGGATGAACCCACCGAGGGCATCCAGCCGTCCATCGTCCAGGAGATCGAAGAACTCCTGCATAGCCTGAGAGAGAAACAGGACACCACGATCCTGCTGGTCGAGCAGTTCCTGGACTTCGCCCTGGGTATCGCCGACTACTGCTACGTGATGGAAAAAGGGGTCATCGTTCTGGAGGGCACTGCCCGGGACCTGGACCACAATCTCGTCCGCGAATACGTCGCGGTGTGAGTACCGTCGGAAAATGCGCATACGTGAGGAATAGCCATGACAACTGAGACCTCCGCCGCCCGGGATACCGTACTTCGGACCGCGCGGGAAAACGACGTCAAGTTCATCCGCCTGTGGTTCACGGACATACTGGGCAAGCTCAAGGGTTTCGCCGTGTCAGTGGACGATCTGGAGGACGCACTGGAGCGCGGCGTGGGCTTCGATGGATCCGCCATCGACGGGTTCGCCCGCCACCACGAGAGCGACATGCGCGCCCACCCGGATCCCAAGACGTTTACGCTGCTGCCCTGGCGTCCCCGTCAGAATGCCGTGGCCCGCATGTTCTGCGATATCCGGCAACCCCGTGGCCAGACCTTCATCGGAGACCCGCGCCAGGTCCTCAAGCGCAACCTGGACAAAGCCGCTGAATTGGGGTTCACCTACAACGTGGGCGCGGAACTGGAATTCTTCTACCTGAAGAACTCCACCGCTCCGGAACTGCTGGACCTCGACGGCTATTTCGACCAGCTCTCCAGTTATCCGGCCTCCGACCTCCGCCGCGACACTGTCCTCAACCTCGCTGAGATGGGCATCCCGGTCAAGTACTCTCACCACGAGGGCGCGCCCAGCCAGCACGAAATCGACCTCGAGTACACCGATGCCCTGACCATGGCCGACAACCTGATGACCGCCAAGCTGGTGGTCAAGGAACTGGCCCAACTCCAGAACGTGTACGCCACCTTCATGCCGAAACCAATGTCTCGCGTCAACGGCTCCGGCCTTCACTTGCACCAGTCCCTGTTCGCCGGCGACGAAAACCGCTTCTACGACGCGGACGACGAGCGTTATCTCTCTTTGCTGGGCAAGCAGTTCATCGCCGGGCTGATCACCCACGCCCCTGAAATAACCCTGGTGACCAACCAGTGGGTCAACTCCTACAAACGCCTCATCCCAGGCTACGAGGCGCCGGTCTACGTTTCATGGACCTACGTCAACCGCTCCGATCTCATCCGCGTCCCCAGCTACGAGCGCGGCGAGGAGTCATCCATCCGCGTCGAATACCGGGCTCCCGACCCGTCGTGCAACCCGTACCTGGCGTTCAGCGCGATGCTGGCAGCCGGCCTCAAGGGCATCGAGGAACAATACGAGGTGCCGGCTCCGGTAGTGGGTAACGTGCAGGAGATGTCGCCCCAGCGCCGGCAGTCGCTGGGTATCCGCACGTTGCCGTCCAGCCTGGGCGAGGCCATCAGCCTGTCCGAAACCAGCGAACTGCTGTATGAGGCTCTCGGCGACCACGTATTCAACAGCCTAATCGAGAACAAGAAACTGGAGTGGGATGAATACCGTTCGGAAGTGACCGACTACGAAGTGTCCCGGTACCTCTCCACGCTGTAAGACCCGAGGCAACGCGCCATGATGTTAACCCCCCGCGAATCGGAGAAATTGCTGATCTACGTGGCCGCGGACCTGGCTCGCAAACGGCAGGGTCGTGGGTTGAAGCTCAACGTGCCCGAATCCGTCGCCCTGATCACCGAGTCCATCCTGGAGGGCGCGCGAGACGGCAGGACCGTTGCCGAGGTTATGGAACTTGGCCGCCAAGTGTTGACCCGCGATCAGGTCATGGACGGCGTTCCGGATCTGGTCGACCTCGTGCAGGTGGAGGCCACCTTCCCCGACGGCACCAAGTTGGTGTCCGTCCACGACCCCATCGTGTGAACGCAGGCAGAGCGCCCATGAGCGACCCAACAGCGCACTACATCATCGCCGACGAACCAATCGAGATAAACGCCGGCCGTCCCACACGCGCCGTGTCGGTCTGGAACACCGGAGACCGAGCCATTCAGGTGGGGTCTCACTTCCACTTCTTCGAGGTGAACCGGGCGTTGCGGTTCGACCGGGAGGCCGCGTTCGGGATGCGGCTGGATGTGCCCGCTGGCACTGCCGTCCGCTTCGAGCCCGGCGACCGCAAGGATGTGCTTCTGGTCGCTATCGGAGGAACCCGTCGTGCGCGAGGTCTTAACGGCCTCACCGACGGCAGTCTGGACTCGCCCGCTGTGCGCGACGCAGCTTTGGATGCAATGAGACGCCGGAGTTTTCTGGACCAGCCGTCCGAAACGTCATCCTTAACCAGCGACGAGGCATAGCATGACCCGAATCAGCCGGCGGCAGTACGTGGAACTCTTCGGCCCCACCGTGGGCGACCGGTTCCGTTTGGCCGACACGTCCCTGGTCTGTCAGATTGAACGCGACCTGCTGACCCACGGCGACGAGTTGGTTTTCGGCGGAGGCAAGTCCGCACGGGACGGCATGGGGCAGGCTTCGGAGATCACCAACCGCAACGGCGCGCCGGACTTGGTCATCACCAACGCTATCATCATGGATCCCGTCTTGGGAATCATCAAGGCGGACATCGGCGTGCGCCACGGCCTGATCGTCGCGGTCGGCAAGTCCGGGAACCCCAACGTGATGGACGGTGTGCATCCCGACATGGTCGTCGGCCCCGGCACGGAAGTAATCGCCGGCGAGCACCTGATCGCCACGCCCGGCGGGGTGGATTCCCACATCCACATGATCGCCCCGCAGCAGGTATATCACGCCCTGTCCAACGGCATCACCACCATGATCGGAGGTGGCACGGGCCCGGCGGACGGCACCAACGCCACTACCTGCACGCCCGGCCCGTGGAACATCGCCCGCATGTTGGAGGCCGCGGAGCCGCTGCCGGTCAACTGGGGACTGCTGGGCAAGGGGAACGCCAGCGATCCCGCTCCTTTGGAGGAGCAGATCGCGGCCGGCGTCAGCGGCCTCAAGCTCCACGAGGACTGGGGCACCACACCCGCCGCCATCGATACCTGTCTGGCCGTCGCGGACCGTTTCGACGTGCCGGTCGCCATCCACACCGACACGCTCAACGAGGCCGGGTTCGTTGAGGACACCATCGCCGCTATCGGTGGGCGTGCCATCCACACCTATCACACCGAGGGCGCCGGCGGCGGACATGCGCCCGACATCATCCGCATCGCGTCCGAGCTGAACGTTCTGCCGTCCTCCACCAACCCCACGCGGCCCTACACCGTCAACACCCTGACCGAGCACATGGACATGCTGATGGTCTGCCATCACCTCAGCCCACGGGTGCCCGAGGACGTCGCCTTCGCCGAAAGCCGTATCCGTCCCGAAACGATGGCCGCCGAAGATGTCCTCCACGACCTTGGCGTGATCAGCATGTACGCCTCCGACTCCCAGGCCATGGGCCGCGTCGGCGAGAATTTCACCCGCCTGTTCCAGACCGCCGACAAGATGCGCCAGTTCAAGGGTAAGCTGCCCGAGGATTCGCCCGACCACGATAATTTCCGCGTGCTGCGCTACCTTGCCAAGCTGACCATCAACCCGGCCATCACCCACGGCATATCCCACTTGGTCGGCTCGCTGGAACCCGGCAAACTGGCCGACATTGTGCTGTGGCCGCTGGGCAGTTTCGGCGCCAAGCCCAAACTGATCATCAAAGGCGGCATGATCTGCTGGGCGGTAATGGGCGATCCCAATGGTTCAATACCCACCGCCGAGCCGTCCTTCTACCGTCCCATGTTCGGCGGCATGGGCAAGGCAGTTGCCAGGACGTCGCTGACCTTCGTGTCCCAGGCGGCGCACGAGGCGGGAATACATCGCGACCTGGAACTCACCCGCCGGGTCGAGCCGGTTCGCGGCTGCCGCACCATAACCAAGCGGCAGATGGTCCATAATGACGCCATGCCCGTGATTGAAGTCGACCCCGACACCTACGCAGTTCGTGTCGACGGCGAGATCGCCACCGTGCCGCCGGCGGAGCGCCTGAGCCTGGCTCAGTTGCACTTCCTCGTATAACCTGCGCGACCATGCGGAACGACCACGCTGACAGCAGTTTCCTAGCGGCACTGCAATTGGCAGATTCCTTCTTCCCTTCTGGTGTGTACGCCCACTCGCACGGGCTGGAGAGTATGGTGGCTCGCGGATGGGTCAAAAACGCCGCCGACGTACAGCAATACCTGCATACCCTGCTGACATGGTCGATCCTGCCGTGCGACGGCGTCGCGCTCCTCAATGCTCACCGCGCGGCGCAGAACGGAGACCTCGCAACCCTCGGTGACATCGATTGGCATCTGCACGCGATGAAACTGCCCGAAGAACTGCGCCAAGCCTCCTGCCATGCAGGACGGCGCATCCTCGACGAAACTGCCCCGCTGCTGTCGGGAGATACCGGATCATCCATCTGCGGCGATTTCCGGCAAATGGCCCTGACCCATGAAACGCCGGGCACGAGCGCGGTGGCGCTGGGAATCGCGACGTGCGCCTTCGGCATACCGCCACAGAACGCTCTGTTGATGTACTGCCACAGTTTCGCGGTGGGTGTGCTTGGGGCGGCGCAACGGTTGCTGCCGCTTACCCATTCGGAGGCCCAGCGCATCCTTCATTCGATACAGGATCCGGTGGCGAGATCGGCCACGGATATAGGCGCTCGCGATTGGCGCGAAATGACATCGTTCACGCCACAGGCCGACATCGCGTCCATGCTGCACGAGCACGACGATGTGCGGATGTTCGCCAGTTGAGCCGCATCGGTAAACACGGAGATCACAACATGCGAAATGTACCCAGAGTAGGCATAGGTGGACCGGTGGGTTCCGGCAAGACCACGCTGGTGGAAAGGCTGGTTCCGTTACTGATGGATCGAAACCGGCATCCGGTCGTAATCACCAACGACATCTTCACCCGGGAGGACGCCGACCACGTGATCAGGACGCTGTCCGGCGTGTTCGACACCGACCGCATCCGCGGTGTCGCCACCGGCGCTTGCCCCCACACGGCGGTGCGCGAAGACCCCAGCCTTAACCTGCTGGCGGCAGAAGAACTGACCGAGGCGTATCCAGACTCCGACATCGTGCTTATCGAAAGCGGCGGCGACAACCTCACTCTCACATTTAGCCCGGCTTTGGCGGAATACCAGATCTACGTCATCGACGTGGCGGCCGGCGACAAGATTCCCCGCAAGCGGGGCCAGGGTATCACCCAAACCGATCTACTGGTGGTGAACAAGACCGACCTGGCTCCACACGTGGGCGCGGACCTGGATGTGATGCGCCGAGACCTCAGCGTGGTTCGTGGAGACCGCCCCTACGCATTCACCAACTGCCGCGCCGGCGAGGGGCTGGAAGTAGTGCTGGACCACATCCTCGATGCAATCGGCGACCCTCCTGCCACCTGCTGAAACCCGGCGTCCGACGACGCATGGGCTGGCCGAACTCTCTCTGGAGCGTCCGGATAGGCGCACTCGCCTCGCGCCCGCACGCACTCGGCCGCCGCTGATTGTCCAACGGGCGCTTTACCCGGACGATGCCGCTCCCGACCTGGCCCATGTTTTCCTCTCCAACCCAACTGGCGGGTTGTTCGCCGGCGACCGCCAGGAAGTCAGGATCGAGGTCGGCCGCGGCGCCAGGGCCCATGTCACCACGCAGAGCGCGACCAAGATTTACACGATGGAGCGAGGCCAGGCCGAGCAGCGCGTAGTTCTAAACGTGGCCGCCGGCGGTTATCTGGAGTACCTCCCCGACCCACTCATTCCCTTCAGCAACTCTAGCCTGGAGCAGGACTTTTGCATCACGGTAGATCCCGGAGGCACATTGCTTTGGTGGGACATCATCACTCCCGGGCGGGTGGCAATGAGGGAATCGTTCCAATATCGCAGCGTCCGGAATCGCCTCGCGGTGTATCGGGACGATCAACGGGCGGTTTTCCGAGAAGCCTTCGATCTCTCGCCGCAGGAATCTGCGCCCAACGGCATCGGTCTGTTGAGCGCAGCGTTCAGCGAAAACGAGGACAACAGCGGCTTGACGCTCGGTTCGATGCTGATCGTATGCGATCACGCCACCGCCCGCCGGATCCTGGGTATAGCGAGAGAAACGCTCCCCCTCGTTTGCAATGCACGCTCCGGCGCATCGATGCTGCCAGATGGCAACGGCCTCGGGATCAAAGTGATCGGCGCGGATTGTTCGGCCGCACAACAGGCATTGAACCGGGTTTGGTCAATCGCAAGGTCAGAACTGCTGGGAGCCGAACCTCCTCCCTCAAGGAAATACTGAGGGAATCCACCGACCGCACCGCCGCCGCGCCGATTCAACCCCGTCGCCTTACCAACAGGCAAGTCTGAATTTACGGAATCAGGTTACCTCAGCGTGTCAGCAATCCGTTCGCCTGTCGGTCTGCCTGGCTCACCGGGGGGTTGCCATATCACTGCGGAGCCGGGCCGAGCACCCGATAGCCGTTGTTCTCCTCGGTCCGTTCCGGAACGGGCAGGATTTCGACCACCACGTTTGCCAGACCGACAACCTCGCCGTTCTCGTCGAAACTGTAGCCATCGCCTATCGCGCCGCTCCAGGTGATTCCATACAGGCAGTCCCTGAAAGCATCGGCGTTCTGGCCGTCGTTAATGCGCCGCAGGCATTCCGCCGTGATGTAAACGTTGTCGTAGGCCGATCCCACGTACCACGAAAGGGTCAGGTAGTCGTAGCGCTCCCTGAATTTTTCCAGTACCTGCTGTCCGCGTTCGTTGGACGGGTCAATGTCGGCCAGGATGGCCTTCACCCCCGTGGCGGCTTCACCGGCAATCTCCAACGCCGTCGTTCCGGCGCCCACGTCTTCCGTATAAATGGCGTCCTCGTAACCCAGCTCTCTCAACTGTTTGATGATCGTTCCGCCGGTGAATTCCGACTGCGCAGCCAGGTGAACGGCGTCGGGATTGGCGCTCACCAGTTTGGTGAGATACGTCCGGAAGTCGGTGATGTCTGAGGCATAACGTTCCTCGGCCACCAGCGTCCCGCCCAACTGCTGGAACTGCTCAACGGTGGTCCGGCGAATGCCCTCGGCGTAATCGGTGGCCTCGGTGATGGTCCCCAGCGTGCGGACGCCGTCGTGCCACATCACGTTGCCGGTTTCCAGGCCCCGCTGCTGGTCGCTCATGGACGTGCGGAAGATGTAGTCGCCCGCGTGGGCGATGTCAGGGTTCGTCGCCAGCCCCGAGAACAACACCACTCCACCAGCCTCAGCCAGGGGAGCCGCGCCAAGCATGGCTCCGCTGCACGACGTGCCCAGGATGATCTTCACTCCGTCCACGTCGGTCAGCTTTTTGTAGGCCGTGATGGCGTCCTGGGCGGAGCACTTGGAATCCTCGACAATGAGGTTCAGCTCGCGCCCGTTGATGCCCCCTGCCGCGTTGATTTCATCCACGGCCATCTGCTTGGCCCGCACCGCTACATTCCCGTAGGTTTCGCCCGGCCCGGTAACGGACTCCATCACGCCGATAACGAAAGGCTCGCCGGCTGCTGGCGCGATCAACGTCGGCGCTGGTTCCGCAGGTGCCATTGTCGGCGTGGCAAGCGTGTTTGCAACGGCCGGCGTGGTCGTCTGGAACGCTGGTTCCGGTGTCGGGACCGCATCCGCGCCACATGCCACCATCAGAGCCATGACGAAAATTGTAGATATGATCAGCTTCCAGGATATTGCTCTCACTTTTCAGTTCCTCCGCTTTGCCGCGAGTAACGGTGGTCAATCGCGCAATTGCTGTCGAACACTGGTCTCGGGTATCGAGGTGCAACGACCTGCGAATTCCAAGGCAGTCCCAAATCCGTTAAACGATCCGTGACACAACGCTGTCGCCGTCGGTCGTGCGGGTTGATCAGGTACATCAGAGTCCCGCGCGGCCACAGGCCACCACGCCAGCGCCACCATGCGGACAGCGCGCCGATCACGAGAAAACTGGCCATCGTGCAGCCCTGCTGTTCAGGGTACTCGCGCGTGATGAGCCAGGCATGATCGGCTGCACAATCATGGACAGTTCTGCATCTATTATTCCGCCGAACCCCATTGATTCAAATCGAGCGGTCCTGCGTAGTCCGACTGGCTTCTGTCGAGGATGTCAAATTTTTAGACGCTTTAGCACGTATCGTCAGTTGACAAATGGCGTCCCTGAAATACGGACTCACGATCCAGAGTGTCGATCTTGTGATTGGATTCACCTCAACCGGTCACGCAGTCCTGACTGCACCCATGCCGAACGAGTCGCGCGTCGGCGAACACACACATCAGGAATTTTATCACAGTCAATGGATTTGACATGATTTTTACGTAATTTATTCGAGCTATCAGAGTGATATTTATGTGAGTTATGCGTTAAGAAGGGGATACCCACCGGAACGTTCTGATCGTATCGGTAAAGAGATCATCAATACTCCGTCGTCAGTTCAGGCTCACTCGCAGAATCGCTCCGTCGGACCTGGAGGGGGTCAAGTCCCGTCAACTGGTGTGAAAGGTGTCATCCTTGTTGATGATGTTCAGGCAGTTGCCTCCAGGATGTTGCTGGCCGTTGGGGTCTCGGTAGCAAGATCGTCCGTGAAGGTGAGATAGCGCCGGCCTTCGGCCCATTCGTAGGTGCTGCTCGGCCAGTCCGCCAGAGGCGGACGCCCACCAAACGGCGCGTTGTGGCCCGGTAAGGGTGGTTGAGACCCCTGAAACGCCCCATTGAGAACCGGTTTTTTGTTCGTTTTTGCCGCCCTTCCGCGGTCCGGGTCAAAGCCCTCTCGCCCGTTCACCGGTCCGCAGTCGTCGCCGGTGACGTGGCCCGGGCATCGCAGTTCATTGGATCAGACGCCGTCGCGCCGGTTCCAAATCGCCGTCGCCGGGCTGCAAATCGACACCTCGAAAAGGGGTGGTTGAGCCCTCAAAAAACGCCGGTTGAGACCCCTGAAACACCCTATTGAGAACCAGTTTTTTGTTCTATTTTGCCGCCATGTCGCCGTCCGGATCAAAGCCCTCGCGCCCGACCACCGGACCGGAGTCGTCGCCGGTGACGTGGCCCGGGCATCGCAGTTCATTGGATCAGACGCCGTCGCGCCGGGCGCCAAATCGCCGCCGCCGGGCCGTAAATCGACACCCCGAAAATGGGTGGTTGAGCCCTCAAAAAAGGGTGGTTGAGACTTCTGAAACACCCCATTGAGAACCGGCTTTTTGTTCGTTTTTGGTCGCCATGCCGCCGTCCGGATCAAAGCCCTCGTGCCTATTCACTGGACAGCAGTCGTCGCCGCCGACGTGGCCGGGTCATCATGGTTGACTGGATCAGACGCCGTCGAGCCGGTGCCAAATCGCCGCCGCCAGATCGCAGATCGACACCTCAAAAAGGGGTGGTTGCGCCCTCAAAAAAGGGTGGTTGAGATGCCAAAAACACCCCATCGAGAACCGTCCTTTAGTTCGATTGTGCTGGGCCCTCGGTATCGAGGCGTCGGGCTAACGATGATCCCCAGTGGGCGCAACCGCCGTGCGCGGCCTCCCGGATCCTGTCGTTGCGACCCCGCGCGCGATGCGGGGGATGGCAATCTCGTGGCGGTTTGGACGGCCACTCGCTCGGGGTTCTTTGCGCCGACGAGGTTGCCGCGTCGCTGTGCTCCTGGCAATGACAGATCTGAAAACCGGCGGACCCTGATGGGTGCGCCGGAACGCGTTGACGATTAACGCAACCTGCGCTCCGGTGCGTTGAGGATTTCGCCGCACTGACCATTCGCAGCCCGCTCGCTACGGGGCGAAGGGATTCGCGAAGACCAGGCCGGCGATGGCGATTTTCTTGGTTTTCAGGTCGCCGTTTGCCGTGTGGGGGACGAACCGGTAGCGGTCAACCTCAGAGGTTTTGGTGGTGTACGTCACGGTGGTGGGTTCGTTGTTGGCATCATGAGCGTCCCCGCTCCAACGGTGGAAGGTTCCCTGGGCGTCCCTGACGCCGGTGAATCCGAGCGTGCCGCTGAGTTCCGTCTGTTGGGTATCGCTCAGTACCGTGCGGGTCTGCGTGGGTTGTCCCGCGTCGTCCACGTGGTAAACGTCAACCAACGGGCCTGCACAAGCCCAGGCGTCGTTGCTGAATTCGCAACCCTCATAGACGTTCTGGAGATCGGCTTCGCTCACTCTCTGTCCGTTATGGTGGTAGGTCCGGCGCATGTACTCTTCGATGGTCACGGTATATCCGGTGACGCTGGAACGGGAGTCGGCCCATTTGCTCCAGTCGATGCTATAACTCCCGTTGCTCTCAATCCGATAGTCCGCGAACTTGGTGGAGTTGCAATGGACCGGCGCCTGATCAACGATATATTGCCAACAATCGTCTTGCGGAGTCAGCGCCAACGGCTCCCGGGTTACCTGCACCACGTAGACCCTCAACTCGCTGCTTTCGTCGTGGGTCACCGTTACGACGATGTAGTTGACGCCCACGCTCAGATCGATTTGGTGTCCATTGCTGGAGGGTCTGCTGTCCGAGGGTAGGATCGAAACCGAAACGCCCGATTCGGCAGTTGGCGAGGCGGTTACCCTGGTGCGGCGATCCGAGATAGGGGTGCTGACTTCGTAATAGAGGGTATCGCTGTCAAAGGAAAAGGGTATGCCGGCCAGGGCTAGCGATGCAAGACTGGTGTCAATCCCCTGCAGATCCGTGGGCGTCCCGGGTGGGTCCGGTTGGATGGCTTCGGTTACGACGGGCTCCACCGCATCCGTGGACACCCGCGACGCGCTCTTGCCTGGTCCCTCCCCGTCGGTGTAGGAAACCGTGGCCCGCAGGTGCATTTCAGCTTCGTCGGACGTTGGGGTGTAGGTGTCGGAGGTAGCATCGACGATATCCGTCCAGGTGCTGCCGTCGTCCGACGATTTCGCCCATTGCCAACTGCTCGCGCTGACGCTGCCGTCCGAATCGTTCAGCGTGGCCGTGATCTCGGTGTCCACCTCGGGCTCCAACGACGACAGCACCACTCGTCCCGCCTCGTCCACGTTGGTGAGATTGACGGTGACGGTGATGGTGTCGTCTATGGCCGCGTCCTGGTTGTGGTCGGCGTCCAGCCCATCGGAGACCTGCACCACCACGGTGAGCGAAGGGTCGGTCTCGTAGTCAAGGGCCGCGCCCGAAGCGACCTCAAGCCGGCCGGTGGCGGCGTTGATGGCGAACCGGTCGGAGTCGTCTCCGCTAGCCAGGGAGTAGGTCAGCGTGTCGCTCTCCGGGTCGATTGCCGCAACGGAGTCGCCGACCCAGGCGCCCGCAACCGCGTCTTCAGGCAGGGAACGCGTTGTCGCGCTGCCCTCGACGAAATCCGGCGCGGCATTGGGGGACCGTCCCTGCACGGCGTGGCTGGCGACGCCGTGGGCCTGCTTGCCCGTGCCCTCGCCGTCGTCATAGGAGGCCCGGGCCCTGATGAACTTGCCGACGTCGGCCGCAACGGGAGTGTATTTTTCCGACGCGGCGTCGGTGATATCCGTCCACGTGGTCGCTTGGGCGCTGTCGGCGGTCTGCCATTGCCAGGTCAGATTGGTGATGGAGCCGTCCGGGTCGGTAAGCGACGCGGCCAGTTCCACGGCAACCTGGGGATTGTCCGAAGTCAGTTCCACCTCGCCGGGCTCCTCCACGTTCGTGATGTTGATTTTCACCAGGGCGGATGCATCCCATTCGGTATCTGCATTGCCGTACTGATCCTTGCTATCCCGGACCAAAACCCAGATGTAAGAAGTGGGTCTGCGTTCGTAACTCAGCAAGAGGTTGGAGTTCATGTTGATTTGGCCGGACACGGAATTTACCTGGTATCGGCTGGTGCCCACAGTGTTGTAACCGTATCTGAGAGTGTCGTCGTCCGGGTCGGTCGCCAGCACGGGCAACCCAACGTTGGCGCCGATTGCGGAGTCTTCCGGAAAGGAACGAGTGATCGGCGCGGTCTCGTTGAATGCCGGCGGCAGGTTGGACGGTGGCGCGGCCAGCACGGTGTTCGCGGAAATCACCTGCGCCGTCTTCTGGTTGGTATCCGATTCGTCGTCCCAGTAATTGGCGGTGATCCGCAGGTAATTCCCAACGTCCGCCGTTACCGGCGTGTAATCCAAAGTCGCGCTGGAGGTGTCGGTGTCTGACACCTCAGTCCAGGTCCCCGATTCCGGGTCAGTGCTCCGTTCCACCACCCAGTTGACCTGGTTGCCGTCCGCCAGGTCCACGCCGTCCGGGTCGGTGAGGGTGGCAGCGATTGCCGTGTCGACCTGCGGCTGGGCGCTGCCCAGGCCGACCTCGCCGCTTTCGTCGACGTTGGTGACCTGGATTTCCACCGTGATGCTGTCGTCGATTGTGGAGTCGGAATTGCCGTCTTTGTCTTTGCCGTCCGAGATGTCCAGCGTGAGTTGGTACGAATCCTGGCTCTCGTAATCCAGGCTTTCGCCGGTTGCGATTTGTATCTGGTTGCCGATGATCGTAAAGGGAGTGTGGCCAGCGCCGTTTTGGTAGGTCAACGTATAGGAAGGGGTGTCGCCGTCCAGGTCGGTGACGTCCAGTTGGGCGACGGTATCTCCAGCGCTGGCATCCTCGCTGACCATGAATGCCGAACCGTCAGTGGTGACGAATTCCGGATCGGCGTTATGCAGCACCCTGATGGTCACGTTTACCGTGTCGTCCTTGCTGGAACTCACCCCGTCAAGCAGGTTCTTCCCGTCGCTGACGGATACCTTGATCGCCAGCTCGTCGCCGGCGGTGAAACTTCCGGCGTCGCTTTTCGTGTACACCTCTCCGGTGCCGGAATCCACGGCGAATCGGCTGCTGTCGGCGCCCGAGATCGAGTAGGTCAGCGTGTCGCCTTCGTCAACCTCCGTAACCTCCGGCATGGGCCCGATCAGGTTGCGTCCGGTCAGCGTGTGGTGTATTTCGAAAACCGCCGAGTTGCTGCTGAACGACGGCGGCGTGTTCGCCTTGCCGTAGGCATACAGGTGGTCGTCCTGGGTATCGACCACCCAGAACCGCAGGCCGTGGCCCGTGATGGCTCCGTTGAGGTGGTTGTTGTCCGGCACGGGCCGAAACTCCTTTCCCTCACGGCGAGCGCCCGTGGACAGGTTGTAGGCGTAGACGTGTTTGTCCGTGGCGTCCATGACCCATAGGGTCTCGCCGTCGCCCCAGATCTGGCCGGGGTCAGCGTTTTCGGAATCGAGATCGAAGTCCCTGTCGGTCTGATCCAGTCCGGTAGCGAAGCTGTAGGCGTAGATCTTGTCGTCCCCGGAATCTGAAACCCACATGGTGGTTCCGTCGCACCAGATGCCGCCGGCATCACCGTTCTCATGCCTCAGGATGATCGGGAAATTCCTGGAGATCTCGCTGCCGTCGCTCAGGGAATACACCTTGACCGACTTATGTTCCTCGACTTGCACCCAAACTTGTGAACCGTCCGACCAGATGGAAACCGGTGTGTCGCCGGTGTGGCTTAGGTCAACGTCCTTGCCTGAATTACGGGATCCGTCACCAACGTTATAGGCAACCAACCCAGGGCCGCCTCCGATTCCGGTATCCACCACGTACATGGTCGTGCCGTCGGTCCAGATGCCTTTGGGCGTGACCACGCCGCTGATGTCGATTTCGTCGTCGGGATGCCGGAAGTCCTTGTAGCGCATGGCGTAGACGTGCTTGTCCTCGTCGTCAACCACCCACATGAGGCTTTTGTTGCCCGTGACGCCGCGAGGGTCCCGGTTCTCCAGGGAAAGGCGGAGGTT
>DAOUJD010000032.1:0-82180 GCA_034423115.1 Dehalococcoidia bacterium
CTGAACACCCACCGCAAGGCGTCGCTGTACGAGGCGTTTCCGGCGGAGGAGGCCCGGAGCATAGCCCGGAAGCTGGAGTTTCACTACACGCCCAAGCACGGCAGTTGGCTGAATATGGCGGAGATCGAGTTCAGCGTCATATCCCGCAGATGTCTTGGACAGCGACTCCCCGGCGAGGACAGTCTCTGCCGGGAGGTGCAGGCATTGGAGCAGGAACGCAATGAGGCCCAGGCGACCATCAACTGGCGCTTCACCACCCAGGATGCCAGGAGGAAACTCCATCGACTCTATCCCCCTATTCCCAGCTTGACTGAGTACTAGTGGTTCTGAAAGTAGGAATATCCTGGCCCACTCATGGAGAAAATCCCCGGCTACTTGGGAATCGTGGACGATAAGCACGCTTTCCCAGGAACGCTCGGCCCTCTCGGTTATGTTGAAGGACCCCATCCAGACCGTGTGGGCTGTCCATTCTATTTTCCTCTCGCCTTTTACATGGATTGGCTCTGCGAATACAAGGAATTTGTTGTGCATCGACGGAGTTGGGATATTTTCCTGATTCCTTGCCCCTACGCACCTCACAGCGTCGAACGTGGGGGGTGGTTCGGGGCCGGCCATTATGCCAGCAGGAATGATATTCGTGCCCTCTGGGAGTGGAGGTGGAGCGGGAAGGGGCAGTAACTCTCTGCGCCCGTCCGCGGCGGGTATGATGGCTTGGTACGCCTTTCTGAGATTTTGGGTCCGGCGTCTTTCCCACTCTTCTTGGCCCAGGTATGGGCGAAGGAATTTTTCCTTCTGTATCAGGATGGCACACGGTATCGTTGCAAGTGCACTCAGGATGCCGGGATGCGTCAGCCAAGCGACTGCCCCAAAACACTGGAGGTTCTTATTGCGCATTTTCTCTATGAGGGTGGTCAGCCGAATGGGTAGGTCGTCAAATACTGCCTCGACACTGGTGGGGCTCGTGTGCTCCCGCATGGTGGCTCTCCTAATTTACCGGCATCCATTTTGACGAGTTGCGCCTCAACACTCTAGCGGAATATTCGCGGAGATTCCTCTAGCGCTTCTATCAAGTCCCGCTGGAATGTGTGTGTCACCTTCTTCCGGGACTTTCGCAACCACAGCCTTCGCCAATCGGCCTCTGGCGTCTCGCAAGTGAATACCAAGTCCGCATGAAAACAAAAGCAATGTATATAAATGAACTGGGAATCTTCGCCTTGCGGGTAGTCGCAGGTCTGTTTCCAACCGCTCTCGCAGGGCCTTGTTTTCCACCCAACCGGTTCCGTTGCGGATTGGCTGATACAATATAGGCCAATGTCGGAATAGGCGACAGCAACCTTTCTGATTCTCCAGCCAAAGCTGTGAGCGTTATGTTCTAGGGAAACCAGGAACATATCGTCGGCTATTGGTTCGAGTTTCACCGTTGGTAATTCGCTCCGTTTCCTTGCCAGGTAATTCGACACGACAAAGCCTATACCAACGATGGCAGCAATAGCGGCTATCACAGAAGCAGAGGCTGCAACCACAGTCAACATGAATGCATGTTGATCCATCGAATTTCTTTCCTCACCCCGCCATTTCCGTCAGGTACTCCTGGGGACGGTCGCCCTTGCTGCGGTTGCAGTTGGGGCAGAGTAGCTAGAGGTTCTCCAGGTGGTCCGCACCGCCCCTCCCTTGGTGCTGCTCAATTTCTCCGTGCCGCTCCATCAGTGGGACCGCGCCATGCTTACTGCGGCCTTGCTCTGCCTCCGCCAACCCCATCTGGGCAGCGTTATATACGCATTCCTCTTCCAAAATGAGACACTGCCCTCTCCCTGGAAGAGGGGGAGAATATAGCGGCTAGGGGACAGGTCTCTCACGCGCCTCCCCTATCCTGCCAACGCCTTGACCCGGTCCTGGAACGATTGCAGCCGTTCCAACACCCTGGTCAGCCGCAGGAACCACTGGTCGCCCAGGCGGCGGGTAGGCATGTGAATCCGCTGGTTGCCCACACTGGCCGATGGGCCCAATGCCCTTTGCAGCGGCTGTCTGGCCCCGCCAACCGCTACCTTCAGGTTGACCGTTATCCCGTCGCTGCCCTGAAGAATCGACTCTACCCCAAGGCGGCCTGCCAGGGCCCTCAGTTCGGCCACCCGGAGCAGGTTCTCAACCTCATCGGGCGGAGGGCCGAAACGGTCTTTGAGTTCCTCCGCCAACTCCGGCGCTTCGTGGCGTTCCCGTATTCGGGCCGCCCGCTGGTATATGGAAAGCCGGGACGCCATGTGCGGAATGTAGCTCTCCGGGATGCGGGCGGGCATCTGAAGCTCCACGCGGGGCAGGTCGGCCATCAGTGCGCTGCCGGTGGAGTCGTCCCCTCCCTCGCCGTGCTGCAATTCGTCCACGGCCTCCTTGAGCAACTGCCCGTAGAGGTCAAGGCCCACTTCCCGTATGTGGCCGCTCTGGGCCGAGCCGAGGAGGTTGCCCGCGCCGCGTATCTCAAGATCACGCATGGCGATGCGGAACCCGGCCCCCAACTCCGACGCCTCCAGGATGGCCTCCAGGCGACGATGAGCAGCGTCAGTTATGCGCCTGTCGCCCGGGACCAACATGTAGGCATAGGCCCGGTGGTCGCCCCTGCCGACGCGTCCCCGAAGCTGGTAGAGCTGGGCGAGGCCGAAACGGTCGGCCCGGTCCACGATCAGGGTGTTGACGTTGGGCATGTCCAGGCCCGATTCAATGATGGTGGTGCACAGGAGGACATCCGCCTCGCCGTTGGCGAAGGAGTACATCACGTCCTCCAAGTCGGCCTCGGCCATCTGCCCGTGGCCAATGAGCAGGCGGGCCTGGGGGACCAGTTCGGCCAACTCCGCGGCCTTCTGCTCAATAGACCTGACCCGGTTATGCAGGAAGAACACCTGCCCCCCACGTTCCATCTCCCGCAGGATGGCCTCCTTGATGACCTCCTCACTGTACTCGCTGACGAAGGTCTTGACCGGCAGCCGCGCTTCGGGCGCGGTGTCCATGGTGCTCAGGTCGCGGATGCCGGACAGGGCCAGGTTCAAAGTGCGCGGGATAGGGGTCGCGCTCAGGGTCAGCACGTCCACCTCCCGGCGCAGCTTCTTCAGTTGTTCCTTGTGGGATACGCCAAACCGCTGCTCCTCGTCCACCACGGCCAGACCAAGGTTCTTGAACCGGACGTCCTTCTGCAACAACCGGTGGGTGCCGATGACAATATCGAGGGTCCCATCTTTCAGGTTCCGGATAACCTGTTGCTGTTCCTTCCTGGTGCGGAAGCGACTCAACACGTCCACCTTGATCGGGTAGGGACTGAGACGTTCGCTGAAGGTTGCGTAGTGCTGCTGGGCCAGCACGGTTGTCGGCACCAGCAGCCCAACCTGCATCCCGTCATTAACAGTCTTGAAGGACGCCCGCAGGGCGATTTCGGTCTTGCCATAACCAACATCCCCGCAGATCAGCCGGTCCATGGGCCTGGTCTGCTCCATGTCGGTCTTGACATCGCCGATTGCGGCCGCCTGGTCCGGGGTCTCCTCGTAAGGGAAGGAGTCCTCCAACTCCTGCTGCCACACCGAGTCGGCCGAAAACTCGTGCCCCTCGGCCAACTCCCTGGCCGCCTGCACCCGCAGCAGTTCCGACGCCATCTCCCGTGCCGCGCCCTTGACCCGTTGCTTCACTCGCGCCCACTCGGCTGAACCCAACCTTGTCAGGTTAGGCGGATGGTCATGTGGGCCAACGTAAGCCGTCACCCGGTCGAGATGCTCAGTGGGGACGTACAACTTGTCATTTTCGGCATATTCGAGGACCAGGTATTCCTTCTCATTGGAATCCCGCCCACCGCCCCGTGCAGCATCCGCTCCGTCGTCGCCCATCCGGGTTGTGCCGGCGAACCGCGCCACGCCGTGGTCGATGTGGACCACGAAACTGCCCTCCACGAGATCGGAAAGACTGGTAATCTCCGCACCCGGTTCAGCCCGGCGCGGACTCCGGTAGCGCCGCTCCTTGACCGTTCCGAAAAGCTCGGCGTCACTGAGGAGCATAAGCGGCGTCACATTTGGATGGGCTTGGCCCGTCCCGTCCCCGCTGCCGCCATCCCCATTGGCGATGGATACAGCGTCCATGTACCAGCCTTCCCGCAGTGAACCGGGTACGATCAGCACTTCGCCAGGGCCAGGGGAATGGTCCACCCTGGAAGACACGGTGGCGTGTATGCCCTGTTCCTCGAGGATTTCGGAGAGACGCCGGGCGTGTTGCGTGACAGCTATGATGGCCTTGCCCTGCTGGCGGAACCGCCGGGCGTCGCTTCCCAACTGCTCCAGCCGCCCGTAATAGGGCGGCGCGGGCTGGAAAAGCTTGTCCTCGCCTTCGCCCAACCATCCCTGGACCAGGAGCCGCGGCCGGCGCTCCAACTCCGAAGAGAAATCATCCCAAGGAAGGAAGGGGGACGGGAAACCCCGGGGGAGCTCCCCACGGTCTTCTCTCCCGGCTCTCATGCGGTCGAAACGTTCTTCCAGGTCCCGTGCTTCCGTGTCGATCTGGCCGGGCAGGTCCAGGACAATGCGGGCGTCTTCAGGCAGATACTCCAGGAGGCTTACATGATTGAGCAGCCCGCTGTAGAAGGTCAGGGTCTCCTGATTGGGAGCCGAGAGGAGGCCGGCAAGTTCCTCCTCGATGCGCTCCCGCAGGTCCGGCCCGCAGTGTCGGAAGTCCATCCTTCCGATCAGCTCGTCAAACCGCTCCCGGTCCACGAAGGCTGTCAATTGCTCCCGCGCCGGGATGATGCTCACCCGGTCTACGCTGCCGGTTGGACCGCCGGCAGAATCCCGCCCACCACCCCGCACGGCAGCCAGGGAACGTTGGGTGTGGGGGTCGAACCTGCGTATGGTCTCCACCTCGTCGTCCCATAGCTCGATGCGAAACGGAAACTCTGAGTTGGCGGGGAAAATATCCAGGATGCCGCCGCGAAGGCTGAACGTTCCGGGAACCTCGACCACCGGCTCGCTGTGGTATCCCAACTCGACCCAGCGCGGCAGGACCTGGTCCAGTCTGATCCGCTGGCCGACGCTCCAGGTGTTGCTTTCCGCATCACCGGTGTCCCGCCCTGCCATCACCTTCATCGGCAGAGTGCCTCGCAGCGCCGCACTCACCGACGCCACTACCAGGGGCGCAGGGTATTCCTCACGGTCCCCGGGCCTGTAGGCACAGGCCAGCGACGCCAGGGATGCCAGGCGCTGATTGACGGTGTTGGCGTCCACGGCCAACCGTTCGAAGGGAAGCACCTCCGGTTCCGGCAGCAGGTGGACCGGTCCATCTTCCCCAAGATAGGTAAGAATCTGGTCGTGGAGCCTACGGGCATCCTCGGGCCGAGGCGTAATGACTAGGGTTGGAACACGGTGGAACTCCCATACCGCAGCGATATACGCTGCCCTGGCTCCCTGACGGACCGTAGCCTCGAAAGGCTCCTCGGGTGACCCATCCGCCTTTCCCGGTCCGGAAAACATCGGGTGCCGGTTGACCAGATCAAGAACGCCCCTCAGTGACATAGACCCACACTTCCAGTTGGAATTTTGACCGCAGCCCGGACGGTCCGGCGCGGCCAATCTCATTACACACGTCCAAACGGACACACGTCTAAACGGGCTGACGCACAATGCCAGCCCCATTAGCATTATTCTATGCCCGGAGAGTATCTCCGAACAAGGGAAACTCGACCTTGACGCGCCGCAATCATGGGCTTGTCGTAACATCGCCGTGATATAATCACCATCGGCCACATCGCCCTTCCAGACGCGCCAGTAGCCAATAGCCACTACCCGCCACGGAGCACCGACCAGCGGTCGCCAAGCATGACCAGCCGTCAGGAAACACCCTACAAGAGAATAGTCATCAAGGCGGGCACCAGCGTACTGACCCGCCCGCCCGACCACCGGACGCTGCACCGACCCGTGATAAGCGGACTGGTAGACCAGATAGCCCGTCTCCGCGACCGCTCAGTCGAGGTATTGCTGGTCACATCAGGGGCAGTTGCCGCCGGACGAGATGCCTTGGGACGTTACGAGGACGGCCATGACATCGTATCCCGGCAGGTCTTGGCCGCCGTGGGCCAGAGCCGGTTGATGGGGGTGTACCAGGAACTGTTCGCCTCCCACGGCATCGAGACCGCACAAGCCCTTCTCACCGCCGCCGACCTGTCCCACCGCCCATCTTACCTGAACGTGCGCAACACCCTGAGACGACTGCTTGACCTGGGGGTGGTCCCGGTCCTGAACGAGAACGATGTAGTCGCGGTGGATGAAATCGGTGAGGTGTTCGGGGACAACGACCGCCTGTCTGCCCTGCTGGCAACCCTGGTCGACGCCGACCTGCTCCTGATATTGACCGACATTGAGGGTCTCTACACCGCCGACCCCCACCTGGACACAAACGCCAGGCTCATCCCCTGGGTGGAGGAAGTTGACTCCAATATCGAGTCCCTGGCGGGTGGCGGGCTCAATCCCTGGGCGCGCGGAGGGATGCCAACCAAGATCGATGCCGCGCGGTTGGTGACCAAGTCCGGCATCGCCATGATTATGTGCAACGGCCTGACTGAGGACGCGGTGTTGCGGGCTATTTCCTCTCGAAAAGGCTGTCAGGGCTTCGGCACCCTGTTCCAACCCTCGGCCGATAAGCTGGAGGCGCGCAAACGCTGGATGCTCAGCGCCGTGTTCCCCACAGCTTCAAACACGGGTGAGGTGTTCGTTGACGCGGGAGCAGCCTCTGCTCTGGAAGCGGACCATCGCAGCCTGCTCCCCGCGGGAGTCCATGAGGTGAAAGGCCAGTTCCAGAGGGGCGACATCATTTACATCATGGGCATAGAGGGGCGCAGAATCGCCTGCGGAATCGCCAACTACGCCGCCGAGGACGTGGCCCGGATCCGGGGACTGCATTCCCACCATATTCAGGGCGCCTTGGGGTATCACTACGGACAGGAGGTGGTCCACCGAAATAATCTGGTGCTATTGTAGTCATACGTGAGGTAGTGTGAGATGGGCAGATTTCAGGTCAAGATCGGAATCAAAGGACCGAAAAACAATTGCTTCGAGCAGCTCAACGCCTGGGTGGACAACCGTCCCGGTCACATGATCGTGCCTGCGACCGTGTTGGAAAGACTCGGTTACACCCCGACTCGCCGCAGGTATTTCATCCTGGAAGATGGCGGCGAGGCATTGCTGGGAACATGCAAGATAGCGGTGCGAATCAGTGGACAGACAAGGCTAGTATCCTGCCTGTTCGACGAAGAAGACCGCGAGGTACGGCTCGGCTCGAACACTCTTCAGACGTTCAACCTGGAAGTCGACCCCGCGGAGGAGACCCTCATGCCAATGATGCTGCGGCTGCCGAGTTTCCGGCTAGAGGGTGATGAAGGCAAGTATGTACACAGCAACAATTGAAGACCTGTTGGACCGGCACAGGAGCCAATCGCCATGACGGTCTTTCAATACCCCCTTGAAGCCGGTGACACGGCGGGGCAGAGATTTGAACGCATTAAAGCTGTGGTGGACACGGCTGCTTCATACACGCAGGTCAAAGGGTATCTGCTCAGGAGCCTTGGCCACGAACCCACGGACCATGAGGAGTTTGAGTTGGCCAATGGGGCCACTGTAGAGTTAGGGACTGCGCTGGTCCCATTGCGGATAGACGGTAAGAAAAGGTCCACCTACTGCATCTTCGGCAACGATGATGCTGACAATCTGTTGGGCGCCACCACCCTGGAAAACTTCGCTTTGGGAGTAGACCCGCGAAACCACACCTTGATTCCAGTCGTGCTCAAGCTGCTTGACCTCAAATCGGTGAATGATGATGACGATAACGATTGAAGACCTGATGGACCAGGGCCGGGCCGCGCGCGCCGCATCCCGGTCACTGGCCCGTCTCCCCACCGAGAAGAAGGACCGGATACTGCTCAACATTGCCGAAGCGCTTGAGGGAGAGCAAGGTCCCGTCCTGGAAGCCAACGCCCTGGACTATGAGGCGGGGAAGGCTGCGGGCCTGAGCGACGCTCTGCTGGACAGACTTCTCCTGACCAAGGACCGTCTCGACGCCCTGGCGTCCGATGTCCGCCGGGTCGCGGAGCTCCCGGACCCGGTTGGGGAGCGCCTGGAGTCCCGCACCATGCCCAACGGGCTGCTGGTGGAACGGCGCAGGGTGCCTTTGGGCGTAATCGGCAGCATATACGAGAGCCGGCCCAACGTCACCATAGACATCTCCGTTCTGTGCCTCAAGTCCGGCAATGCCTGCATCCTCCGGGGCGGGAAGGAAAGCATCCACTCCAACGAGGCGCTGTCAAGCCTGGTACGGGACGCCATAAGGCGAGCCGACGGCCCGGTGGACGCGGTGCAGTTCATCGACAACCCTGACCGCTCCCTGGTCGAGGCCATCCTGGGGATGAAGGAGTATATAGACCTGCTGGTACCGCGCGGGAGCGATGCCCTGATTCGCTACGTCGCCGGGAACGCCACCATGGCCGCGGTGACCGGCGGCATCGGTGTCTGCCACACCTATATCGACAGAGGCGCGCACCTGGAAAAGGCCGCAGACATCGTGTTCAACGCCAAGGTGCAGCGACCATCGGTCTGCAACGCCCTGGACACGGTTATCGTCCATTCCGAGATCGCTCCGCAATGCTTGCCCCGCATCGCCAGGGACCTCACCGAAGCCGGAGTGGAACTGCACTGCGACCGCCGCGCCCTGAGCATACTGGGGCCAGACTCTGCGACGTCCAACGGCGGCAATACGGATTCCGAGACCGGCAGCATCCTCCCGGCCAGCGAGGAGGACTGGGGGACCGAGTTTCTATCCCTGCTGGCGTCCGTCAAGGTGGTTGATTCGCTGGACGACGCCCTGGAGCACATCGAGACCTACGGTTCGGGCCACTCAGAGGCCATCATCACCGAGGACCAGGCCGCAGCCCAGCGGTTCCTGGACGAGGTGGACGCCTCCGCTGTGTTCGTCAATGCCAGCACCAGGTTCAACGACGGCGGTCAGCTCGGCCTGGGAGCCGAGGTGGGCATCAGCACCCAGAAGTTCCACGCCCGGGGCCCGATGGGGCTCCGGGAGTTGACCTCATATAAATGGGTGGTTATCGGCGACGGACAGATCAGAGGATAGACACTGAGAACGCGGGTCCCAGGCGAAGCAGGGGGGTGGCTTGTGCGCTGAGGATCCATCTCCAGGAGGGGCGGCTGTGGCGGACTTTTTCTATGAGCGCGAGGTGCGGACCCCTTATTCCGAGGCCTACACGATTCAGGAGGGCCAACGACAGGTGGGCAGGATAGACATCCATTTTGCCTTCGACCTGGTCCATGCCGCCATCGCCGTAGACGAGAGTTTGACCCAGGACGAAATCCAGGACATCATCACATACGTTGACGAGGATATAATTGACGCGGTGGGCATCCCGCGCGAAGGATTCGTCATCCATGTGTTCCAGGGCCGGGAAACTGACGTATTCACCGACGACGACATGGACGACGAGGATGAGTATTAGGGGATTATTCCGCGCCCAATACCCATAGCCAAGTTCCCAGGTTGAGATACCGTTGCCATGCAACAGTAGAAGGAGGCGGCAATGACCACCACCAAGATACCCACAGAAGAGGAAGTGATGGGTTGGATGACCTCCCTGAGCAATTGGGGCCGGTGGGGTCCAGACGACGAACTGGGGACACTGAACCTGATCACCCCCCGGAAAGTTGCCCAGGCGGGCAGTCTGGTCCGGGAGGGGATCAGCGTCACCTGTTCCAGGCTCATCGTGCCGGAGGGCGCGCCGGACGTTACTTCCATCCCACCGCTGCACTACATGGTCCGCACCGGCGAGTCTGCGCCCAGCAACGGGGGCGGGGGAGCTTCGGACTTCTTCGGGTTCTCCTTCCACGGACTGACCATCACCCACCTGGACGCGCTCTGCCACCAGTTCTGGAACGGCAAGATGTACAACGGCAAGGACGCCGGCCTGATCAACAATGCCAACAAGGCGGGCGCCGGCGCTGTCGACAACGTGAAGCACGGGGTCATCACTCGTGGCGTGCTGCTGGACATCACGGCCGTGAAGGGCAAGGACTGGCTGGATGCCGCCGAGCCCGTGTTCACCGCCGACCTGGAGGCTGCGGAGGAAGCCCAGGGCGTGCGTGTCACCGAAGGCGACGCACTGTGCATTCGTCTGGGCTGGTACCAGCGCCGGCAGGAGGTCGGTCCGCCCACGGCCGCGGAGGGCAGGCCCGGCCTGCACGCTGAGACGCTGCCCTGGCTGCGCGAGCGCGGTGTTTCCATCGCAGCGTGCGATGCTTCGTGGGACGTCGCGCCCAGCGAATACCCTTACGTCGGGCTGCCGATCCATAAGGTTGGCATCGTGGGAATGGGCCTGTGGCTGATCGACGCGGCCAACTTCGATGAATTGGCGCCGGTATGCCGGCGGCTCAACCGGTGGGAGTTCATGTTCACGGTGGCGCCGCTGCGCTGGCACAACGCCACGGGTTCGCCCGTGAACCCGCTCGCCACGTTCTGACGAGGAGTGACCATGTCGGATATCCCAGTTTTGTCAGCCGACGATACGGCCGCCAACCGAAAAGTCTGGGCGGATTGGCTGCGCCGCTCGGATTGGAACAGCGTGCCCGACCGGGAAGGCGATGCGCGCGAGTGTCATACTCCGTGGGACGTGGGTATATTCCTGGCCGATGAGCACTGGCCGTCCATCGAGGCTGTGACGGCCAGCGACGAGTACGAATACGAAGAGGATGTGGAAGAGGCCATCATGAGCCTGTGCTTCGGTTTGAGAGGCGAGCCGAGGGACTTGGATCCGGCGGACCTGCCCGAGCGGGTCCGCAACCGGATACTGATGGCAGCCAGGGCGGCCGGCAGCGCGGCAGACTCCGACAGCATCATGTGGAATCTTGATAAGAACTCGATCGCGGAGTTGATCGACGAGGACGAGTGGAGCTTGGTGATCATCTCGTCGTGCCTGATCAGCATGTGGGAGCATGATCAATCCCCAATGAGTGGTGCCATCATGAGCCCGCCGGACGTGGCGCGGCTGGTGGCCGACATACTGGACGCGGCCCCGCCGTCGTTGTTGGCGTCCCAATCGGATTGATCCGAACACAAATTGGGCAGCAGCAATCTGGTAAGATCGGAGTAGGGTTGGCACCAAGGGGGCCAACGAAGATGAACATCAAAACAATTGCGATTACGGTCATTTGTATGTTGACCGCTTCTGCTCTGACTCTACTTCTGATGTATGCCCTGTACCGGTTGGGCTATAACTCAGTGCAATAATCCAGCCCCGGCCGCTTTAGGACACATCATGCGAGTCAACGCAGCGAACATAGTTGCCACGGCAACCGTCTTGGCAGTGGTCATCACTTTGCTGGCTATAGTTGGTACTGGGATATTCAGGTTGGGAGAACTCTCTACCCGGGCAGAGCAAATCTCTATCGAGGTCGAGCAGTTGCCAACTCGCGAGGAAGTCAGAATTCTTATAGCCGAGGAAATTCGGCGCAGCAATCAGCAATTGATTCACGCACTTGCCAATCACACTCACGACGGGGACGGAAACGCGGTTTTCACCGCGCCGCCAGGCTCGGAACCCACCGGCGCCAACCCAAACCCGCGGATGCCGACTCGATGACGAACGATGACTACGGGCCGGGTCTGCTGGCTCCATACCGGGTTCTTGATCTCACGGATGGACGGGGCCTGCTGTGCGGCAAGATGCTGGCGGACCTCGGCGCGGACGTGGTGCAGGTGGAACCACCGGGTGGCAGTCGGGCCCGTCGCGTGGGGCCATTCTATAAGGATGAGCCTGGCGCAGAGCGCAGCCTGTTCTGGTGGGCCTACTGCGCCAACAAGCGCGGCATCACGCTGGACATTGCCAGGGACGATGGCGCCGCGCTGCTCCGCCGCCTGGTCGCCAACGCCGACTTTCTGATTGAGTCGGCAGATCCCGGACGCCTGGCGTCGCTGGGATTGGGTTACGCTGATTTGCAGGCGATCAACCCCCGGCTGGTGATGGTGTCCATCACTGCGTTCGGGCAAGATGGGCCTTACGCCGACTACCAGGCGTCGGACATCGTTGGAATGGCGTTGGGCGGCTTCATGCACCTTACCGGCGACGGGGATCGGCCGCCGCTGCGGGTCAGTATGCCCCAGTTCTACCTGCACGGCAGCGCCGCCGGGGCCGCGGCCGCCATGATCGCGCACACCCATCGGCAACTGACCGGCGAAGGGCAGCATGTGGACGTGTCCTGCCAGCAGGCGGTGGCGCGGACGCTGGCCCATGCTCCGCAGTACTGGGACCTTGAACGTACCATTCTGCGCCGGATGGGCGCGTACCGGGAATCGGCCGGCGGCACGTTCACGCGCATCAACTGGCCGTGCAAGGATGGCTACGTGAATTTCCAGCCGGGCGGCGGCACGGCGGGAGCCGCCCGCAGCGTGCGCTCGATGCTGGCGTGGATGACCGAGGAGGGTATGGGCAGCCCCGAACTGGACGCCGTCAACTGGGAAGAACTGGGCTACGGCACCGCCCGCGCCGAGATCATGGAGCAGACCGTCGCCGCCGTCGCGCCGTTCTTCATGACGCACACGCGCAACGAACTTGCGGACGGGGCATTGGAGCGCCGGATCCTCCTCTTCCCGGTCGCCACCCCGTCCGACATCCTAGCGCACCGTCAACTCGCGGCCCGCGACTACTACGATCAAATCGACCATGAGGACCTTGGGATTACCGTCACGTACCCGGGGCATTTCGTCAAGGATATGCAGGACGCGCAACGCGTGGGCATACGCCGGCGCGCTCCCCACGTCGGCGAGCACAACCGCGAAATCCTCGGCGGCGAACTGGGCCTGAACGACCGCGACCTGGGGCGGCTCACCGAGCTGGGCGTAATCTAGCCAATTTTCATGGATGCACAGGATATACAGGATTCCATTTTTATCTTGTGCAGCCGGTATATCCATGAAAAATCGCTTTTGGAGTTGAGTTGATGGTGGGTTTGCCGTTGGACGGGCTGAAGGTGCTGGATTTCTGCTGGGTTGCGGTGGGACCGATGACCACCAAGTACCTTTCGGAGTACGGGGCCACCGTGCTACGTGTGGAGTCGGGCAAGCGCCCCGAAACGTTGCGGCGGGCCGGGCCTTTCGCCGGCGGGCAGTCGGGCATCAACCGCTCCGGTTATTTCGCCAACTACAACGCCAACAAGTACGGGCTGTCCATCGACATGGGTCACCCGAAAGCGCCAGATTTGATCCTGAGGATAGCCGAGTGGGCCGACGTGATCACGGAGAATTTCACACCCGGCACGCTGGAACGGTGGGGGCTTGGCTACGACGAGCTGAGCAGGGTCAATCCCCGCATCGTCCTGTTCAGCGCATCCATGCTGGGACGGGGCGGCCCCATGCAGACCCAGCCGGGATTCGGCGCGGTGCTGTCGTCGCTGGCCGGCTACACCAACATCATTGGCTGGCCCGATCGAGGGCCGGTGAACCCCTACGGCGCGTACACCGACTTCGTGTGCCCCAAGTTCGCGGTGGCGGCGATCCTGGCAGCCGTGGACCGGCAACGCGCCACCGGCCGCGGGACGCACCTGGATATGTCCCAGCTGGAAACCAGCCTGCACTTCGGCGGGTCAATGCTGCTGGACGCCGCGGTCAACGGCCGCGAGCCGGATCTGGTGGGCAACCGCCATCCCGCGGCGTCGCCCCATGGGGCCTACCCATGCGCGCCGGATTTGAACGACGGAGGCAACAGCGGCGAGACCGACCGCTGGATCGCCATCGCTGTGTTCACGGACGAGCAGTGGGCTGCGTTGCGGGACGAGATGGTGGCGGACGGCGCAACCGACGCGCAGTCGGGCGAGTTCCGTACCTTCCGCGTCCGCAAGGCCCACGAGGATAAGTTGGACGGCATCATTGCCGGCTGGACAGCCAACCACGACCGGCACGATTTGATGCGGCGGTTGCAGGCGGTTGGCGTCCCGGCCGGCGTGGTGAACGACACTCGCGATCTGTTCGAGGACGAGCAGTTGAAACACCGCGAGCATTTCACCTGGTTGGACCACCCCGAGATGGGGCCATACGCCACCGACTACACGGAGTCGCACCTTTCGGCGACCCCGGGACGGTTGGACCGGCCGGCTCCGCTGCTGGGGCAGGACACCGAGTACGCGTTGCGGGAGATCGTCGGGTTGAGCGCGGAGGATTACCGGGAGTTGGAGGAGGCGGGCGCGCTGGAGTGAGCCTGCCCATCATGCCGTTACCGCTAGAGTTCGCGATAGCAGGGCCACCCGTTTCGCAGCAGGTGCGCCGTCGGGCTAGATTGCAGGCATGGATACAACAAGTGCGCGAAAGGGCGGTTACATATTGGGGCAGCGAACCGCCTTCCTCCGAGCCGGTGATGGTCAGCATAACGTACTTCTTTGACAGGGTGGATTTCGACGTTGATAATATCCCTAAACCCATCTTGGACGCTTTGAAAGAGCTGGTTTACGTTGACGATCGTCAGGTTACTGACCTGATTTGCCGCAAGCGACGCCATTCCGATGACTTGGTATTGGATATGGGTTTGTTGCCTATCGGCGATTCGATTCTCACCCATGGCCAGTTCCTTGTTATACAAGTAAGCGACCGCCCCGTTGCAGAGGTTCTCTTGTGAACAACGATCTGAGTGTTGCGGAAAAGCAGTTTGCGGACATCAAAGCGGCAGAATACCGGGCGAAAGGCTACGAAGTATCTCAGGAGGCCCCACTGGAGTTTCTGCCCGGTTATCGCGCCGATTTGTTGGTCCAAATGGGCGATGAAACTAAGGTGATTGAGATCAAAACTCGTCCATCGCTGGTTGCTAATCCTTACCTCCGTGAATTCAAACGCATCATTGATGCGAGGCCAGGGTGGAGTTTCGAACTACTACTGGTGGGTGATCCGGAAAGCTTGGATATTACCGCGACGGTTCAGCCGTTAGACGAGCCGGGGATCATAAGCCGATTGGCACTAGTGTCCACGGCACTTGACGCCGGCTTTACAGATGGAGCGTTTTTGCTCGCTTGGTCGGCCGCAGAAGCCGTGATCAGAATGTTGGTCTCGGCAGAGGGAGTTACGATTGAACGTGCCACCGACCCAGCATATATTCTGGGTATGGCTGTGGCCCACGGCGCTATCTCCAGGGATCAATACGATCAGCTAACCGAATTCATGCAATATCGGAATGCCATCGCCCACGGGTTCGAGGTCACGGATTTTGGCGGACGCCAGGTCACTGAGTTGGTCGCTACAATCACATTGCTCTTGAACGAATACCACGAACCGGTCATAAACGTCGGTGCGGATGTGTAAACAGCCGCGCAGGAGTCGACCGAACGCGACACTTGCGTGCGACGGTATTCAGGACGCATTTCATCGGAGATTGATCGCGAACGCGAGCAATCGCGGTCTTGATGTCGGGAAATGGTTCAAGTCAGGGAAGCCAACATTGGGGACGCCGCAGGTATAGCGAGGGTTCGCGCGGAGAGTTGGCGCGCTGCGTACCGGGGCATCGTGCCCGATGAATTCCTGGACGCGATCGACGTTACCGAGTGGGCCGAGCGACAGCGGCGGAATATGGAGAACGAGCCCGCCGGACTGGTCGCGTTCGTCGCAACCATTCAGGGAGAGGTGGTCGGTTGGGCAGCGTGTGGTCGGAATCGCGAGAAAGATACGGCATACGCTGGCGAGCTTTTCACCGTTTACCTGTTGCCCGCCCATTGGCGTCGCGGTATCGGTCGTTTGTTGATGAAAGCGGCCGCGCAATCGTTGATCGAGCAGGGGATGGATTCCATGATCCTTTGGGTGTTGGCAGAGAACTGGCCGGCACGGCATTTCTACGAGGCGTTGGGCGGACAGTACGTCAGCGAACGCGGGATCGAGATCGGCGGGGTGTGTCTGCGGGAAGTCTCGTACGTGTGGGACGACCTGAGCCCGTTGGTGAGTCCATCCTGATCCCAGGCAAATCACGCTCAGAACCTTCAGGAACCTGATTGCCGATTTTGTGGCCGATCATTGTCTTGGGACAGTTGGTCTGGGCGGCCGGCAGGTTGATGCACTTCATCACCATCCCGGGGTCGTTCTTTCACGAGGTGGCGCACCAGTTGGCGTGTTGCGCGGTGGGGCATCGGGTGCTGGAGGTGCGGTACATCGTGCGCGACAATCCGGCGTTCGCGGGATAAGTGCTGCACCAGGGACCGCCCGGCGTGGCGCGCCACCTTTTCATCGGCATCGCGCCCCTGCTGATGGGATTCGGCATCTGGGTCGGAGCGTTGGCGTTGGGTTGGTTCTTTCTGCGGGATGGTCAGATTTCCCTTTGGCAGGTGGGTTTATTGATTGTGGTCGCCTGGATGACTGCGGCGGCGACCTACGCGGCCTTGCCCAGTCCTCTGGATATGGAGGGCGTTTTCCAACAGCCGTTCAGTATCCTGACCGTCCCGTGTTACCTCATCGCGGCGCCGGTGTGGCTGATCGCCCACGATTACAAGCTGCACCTATGGGGATGGACTCTATGGTGGGCGCTGGTTGTGGTCGGCACCGCCTACGCAATCTATCTGATGATAAGCACGGACATTCAGTCGCTGTCGGCGCAGGCTGGGCTGGTGGAGCGAATTGGAACCGCATTGGGGAGCGCATTTAACCGCGCGTCGGCCCTGATCGAAGGTCTGCGTTAAGGTTCAGGCCACAGCGCCGGAATGAGAATTTTTGGTTGACACCGAAACGTGGTTGGGGCAACATTGGGCTCACTCAACCCCCTTTCTGCGAGGCTTTACGATGCTGAAAGACCGGATTCACGACGAGCTGCTCTCTCCGGAGAACCTGCGGAATCCATATCCGTACTACGCCATGCTGCGCGAAGAGGCGCCGGTGTACTGGAACCAGAAGTTCGACACCTGGGTGGTGACCTCATACGAGGCCGTGGTGTGGGCCCTGCGCCATCAGGAGTATTTCTCGTCCGAGGTATTCCTGCGCGACGACAAGCCGCCCAGCCCGCCGATTTCGGAGGAGGACTTCCCCAAGTACAAGTTCAATCTGGACTACATGAACAACTGGTTCATCCGGCGCGACCGGCCTGATCACCTGCGGATGCGCCGCACCGTACACCCGGTGTTCAACCCCAAGTACATCGACAACCGCTTTCGGGCGATGGTGCAGAGCATCATCCAGGACCTGCTCAAGGACTTCGATCCCGAGAGCGACGAGATGGACGTGCTCAAAGACTTCGCCAATGCGATGCCGGTACTGGTCATTGCCAACTGGCTGGGGATGCCGGCGGAAGACCGGGAGTTCATCCGCACGCTGTCGCGGCAGTTGTTGTCGCTGGACCAGGAGTCGCCCGACCGGCACACCCGCGTGCACGAAGCCATCACCACGCTGAACGACTACGTGAACCCGCTGGTGGAGACGCGCGTTAGTGAGCCGTCCGACGACCTGCTATCGGTGCTGGCAATCGGCGAACGCGAGGGTGAGCTGAGCCGCGAGGAGGTCCTGGGCAACACGCTGCTGCTCCTCATCGCCGGCCACCAGACCACCATCAACCTGGTGGGCAACGGCACCATGGCGCTGATGCGCAACCCCGACCAGTGGAACATGCTCAAGGAGGACGACAGCCTCCTGGTGCGCGCCACCGAGGAACTGCTGCGCTACGACTCGCCGGTCAAGCGCGCGCCCCGCATCGCGCTGGAGGACATCGAGCTGGCGGGCCAGAAGATCCGCGAGGGCGAGAAGGTGATGGTCATCATCAACGCCGCCAACCGAGACCCGATGGCCTTCGAGAATCCCGAGGATCTGGACATCACCCGCTACCCGAACCCGCACGTGGCATTCGGCGGCGGCATCCACCACTGCCTGGGCGCGAATCTGGCGCGGTTAGAAGGTCAAGAAGCGTTCCGCGCTCTCACCCGCAAGTTCCCGCCCTTCAAGTTCGCCAGCGATCCCAACGAGCTGGAATACCACAACCTGCTGAACATCCGCGGCGTGGTGAGTCTGCCGGCCGAGTGGTAATCTCGGGTCCCGACGTTATTGCAACGGTGTAGGGGCGGGTTTCAAACCCGCCCCTACGTTTTTGCTTCTTCGGCGACTGTCCGCTGTCCGGGTGTGATTCCGTGCTTGGTTAGAATCGCGTCCACGAAGGGCTTGAGCACCCGTTCCGCGCTGTCAATTCGGATGGCCACCGCTGTGGTTCGGGCGTCGTCTCTATCCTTGTCGTAAAAGACCAGTACGCCCCGCGCCATTTCCTCCCTACCAGCGCTGGGTTCCCCGCTTTCGATAAGCAGGACCTGGCTCTGAGGATTGTACGCCACGTTGGGCAAAGGCACGGGCTCCATTTCAATTTCAACCGGGTCGGCTATCCCCGGGATAGTCGCCTTTCTGAAGCGCCTTATCATTCGGTTGTCGAGCTCGGGCGAGGATTCCGGCTCGACGCCGTGTCGTTTCAGGATGGAGTCCACGAAAGGCTTTAGCACCCATTCGGCCCAGTCGATGCGTATGGCGACGATACGGGTGCGAGCGTCGTCAGCGTCTTTGTCGTAAAAGACGACAAGGCTTCCCGCGATGGTCTCGCCGACTCCGCTGGACTGCCCGTTTTCGATAAACAGCACTTCATTCGGTGGACTGTAGATTACGTTGGCTGTCGGCAAGGGTAGCGAGTCGGTTCGCGTTACTGCATTTCCCATGGCCTACCTCCGTAAGCATCTTCCAACCTGTGGTCATGGTAAGCAGTCAGGAACAGTCCGGTCTCAGGGTTGCCGAGGAAAACCACCTTAATCCATTGGCGCGATTCTGGCACACGCCCTACGATTATCGTATTAGGTTCACTCCCCGGCCGAGCGTCTATGTAGCGGTCATAGGGATCGGCGATGATTTGCATTACCCACTCCGGACGGATGGCGCTGTGTCGCTGCAATAGCGAATCATCGTGGCCGAGCACTTTGGGCAAACGCTCAAAGGCTCGCCGGAGGTGTTCGATTTCGTCGGCCCCTGGTCCCATCCAAGATAGAGTATAGCACCGGGCTAGTTTGCCTACGGCTCCATCATGCCGTAGCCGACGTTCTTGACGGTGCGGAAATAGGTGACGTTGCCGGTCTCGAGCTTGTAGCGGAGGCGGCGGATATGCACGTCCACCGTGCGGGTGCCGCCGATGTTTTCCACGCCCCACACGTTGGCGAGCAACTGGTCGCGAGTGAACACCTTTCCCACGTTTTCCATCAGGAATAACAGGAGTTGAAATTCAAGCCACGCGAGATCCACGGGCCGGCCGTTGGCGGTCACCTGGTAAGTGTCGGGGTTCAGCGCGATGCCGCCCACGCGGATCTGCTCGGCCGATGCGTTCGCCGCCTGATGGCGTTGGGCGAGCCTGAGAATCCTCTTGATCAGCTCTGACGGTGGGCACGGAACGCTGACAAAATCGTCGGAGTCGCAGTACAAGTCGGGGTCGTCCAGGTCTTCTCCGGCGATGCAGCGCAGAACCAATGGCGCCGTTGCGTCGTCCATGCGAGGAGGCGCATCCACGTCCACGTCGGGCGACAGCAGCAGGACGCTGGGAGCATGTACGTCTAATGCGGAGTGGGCGTCGTAGTCGAGTTCCGGCCCCATGAGCACGATGGCTCCGGTATCGGCGGCCGCAGCCAGCGCTCCGTTCATGGTTTCCCATCCCTCTCCCAAGAGGAGCACCCGAGCCGGATCGGAGACCGTAGATAGATGGGCTGGTCTGGCGTACGCAGTCATAACGCTGTCACCTGAGTTGGGGACCAGTTTCGGTGTGTCTTATGGCTAAGTACTATGCCGCCGTCGCATTAACGCGCGATTACGAACCCGTTACGCTTTTGTTACAGACATAGACCGCCTTTCCGTAGGGGTTCGTCAGGGGTTCGTCGCGATCGCCTTGCCGGCGTGGAAATCCAGCCGTTACAAATCGTTAATCCCCAGGCAACAACGATGTGGCATGATGGACACGTTGCATTTTGCCGCGTGAGACGCGCGGCTCGGTTGGGAATGGGAAGCCAATGCTGATTGACACGATAAATCGCCGGCACGTCCTGAATGAATGCCTGTCTCTGGACGGTTCCGTGAAGCCCGTTTACCGCAATCTGATGGACAGCATGGAGCACCTGGGTGTAGAGGAACTGCGGCGCCGGTGGGTCGTTGCCAACGATCAGGCCGCCTTGGATGCGTTCACGTTCATGCTGGACCCAAAGGAGTTTCGCACGGTACCCACCGACTGGGTGCCCAGGTTGATTCCGGCCCAGGACTGGCGGGTCATTTCGCGCGGGGTGGCGCAGCGGCTGAAGGCCATCAACCACTTTCTGTTGCACCTTTACTGTGGCGATCAGGACGTGGTGCCCCCGGACGTGATGTATTCGTGCCAGTACTACAATCCCGAGTTGCAGGACTTCCGGCCGGCTCAGGACGTGTTCGTGCATATCTATGGCATCGACCTGGTGCATATGGGCGATGGCCGGTACGTGATCCTGGAAGACAACCTGCGGATACCGTCTGGCATCACTTATCAGATGAAGAGCGCCGAGATCGGGTTGGGCGTGCTGCCGGAGCTGACCGAGGGTTACGACATCGTTCCATACGACATCAGGGCGGCCTACCATGAGATGTTCGCGTCGCTGTGCGACGTGCCGGAGCCGGTGTGCGTGCTGCTCACGGACAGCAAGTACGGTTCCGCGTTTTTCGAGCACCGCTACCTGTCGGAGATGCTGGGGATCACTCTGGTGGAGGGTTCGGACCTGTACATTGGCGAGAATGGTCGGGTGTGGTCCCGGGCGATGGGTGGAGACTTCCAGGTTGACCTGATATACCGGCGGGTGGAGGACCTGGAACTGTTCGTGCCAGGATTGACGGAAGCATACCTGAACCATAAAGTTGTGCTGGTGAACGCCATGGGCACCGGCGCGTGCGACGACAAGCTTGTATTCCTGTGGGTGCCTGACATGATCGAGCGCTACCTGGGCGAGCCGGCCATACTCGACCAGGCGGTGAGCTACGACCTGCGTTCACCGACCAATCGGGAGTACGTGCTGCAGAACCTGGACAACATGGTGCTGAAAACGCGTCAGGGCTACGGAGGATTGGGGGTTTTCATACTGCCCGATCTGGACAAGGGTTACCGCAGCCGGCTGGCCCAGCAGTTAATCGAGCAACCCCAGGTGTTCATCGCCCAGGAGACGCTGGACTTCTCCCAACACATTGTCTTTGATGAGTCGAGTGGCGCATTTGAGGAGCGCTACGTGGATCTACGCGTGTTCGCGGTGCAGAACGGCCACGGGGAGGTCACCGTGTTCCCAGGCGGGCTGACCCGCGTGTCGGAAGCGAATAGCCGGGTCACCAACAACTCATCCGGAGGGTCATGCAAGCCGAGTTGGGTGGTCCGTTAGCGCGAGAGCTGATACCCGTGCATTTCGCGTATGTCGCCAGGTACGCGTACTCGGACGTCGTGGTGCAGAACGACAACTTCCTGAGGCTGTCGCCGTACGACGACTGGTACCAGACTCCCGCCAACGGAGGCTGCCACGTGGCAACCGTTCCGGCGGGACGCAAGATTACCTACCCCGACCGGCTGGGAAACGTCGTCAACCGGGTACGCGTGACGTCTCCGCACCGGGAGTTGATCATCGCGGCGACGGGACAGGTCTGTCTCAACGAGCGCGGCCCGGCGGTGGACGACGTCCCGCTGGAGTCGCTGGCCTACGGTCTGGAGGCGCAGGAGTTCCTGACTGCGTCGTACCTGGTGGATCCGGAGAGCGTGCGGATGACGGCCCGGGAGGCTATTGGCGGAGCGACGACGTTGCTGGAAACCGTCGACGCCGTGGTCCGGTGGGTGTACGGAAACATACGGTACGAACGAGGCAATACGTCAGTGAACACCGCCGCTGCGGACGTGCTGGAATCCATGAGCGGCGTGTGCCAGGACATGACGCACCTGGGGATGGCGATGCTGCGGGCGCACGGCATTCCGGCGCGATACGTCAGCGGTCTGCTCACCCGCCAACCGGGCGAGACCCACGCGTGGCTGGAGTTCCTGCATCCGACGCACGGCTGGCTGCCGGCGGACCCGACGCGGGGGAATACGCAGTTGAACGGCACCGATTACCTGAAATTTGCGGTGGGCCGTGATTACTCGGAAGTGCCGCCCGTCACGGGTTCGTTCGTGTCCAAGGGCGAGGGTTGGTTGAATTTCACCACGGCGAAGGTCTTTTTCGACCGGGAGACGATATCGGTGGATGACGCGCTGGCGCTGTTGGAAGGGTAGTGAACCCTGCAGGGGGCAGGTTTCAAACCTGCCCCTACCAATAGATGACGCTACAAAAGGAGCAGGTTGGATTATGGTGGAACCGAGGTCGATATCCGTGAGCCCGGACCGGTGGCTGACCGACTCCAGGGTGTACAACCTGATCTGGCTGGGGCGTTGGCTGGAGCGCGCGGACAACATCGCCCGCGTGGTGAACACCTTCGCCAGGATGGCAGTGGAGGGCGGCACCGATATGCTGACCCTGCAACAGTCGCTGGTGAACGCGGCTGCCATCCGCGGCATCCAGATTGACGACGAGGAACAGTCATTGGCGATGCTGTTGAAGGACCATGGGACATCTTCCATCTACCACAGCCTGCACACCGCCCGCAGCAACGCCACGCACGTCGGCACCATCGAGCTGATTCGGGCGATATCGGAGACGGTGATGATCCTGGAGCGGGAGGGGGCGATGCCTTCGTCGCCGCTGGACGCCCTGCTGTTGACCAATGAGATCCTGGAACGGTTGGAAAACGTTTACAAGGTCATCGACGACAGTTGGTTCCACCAGGAAGCGCTGTCGGAGGAAGAGGTGTACCGGCGGTTCGTACAGCAGTAGCGGCCGGTGGGTTCAGGTCGTCTCCGCCGGCGCGGGCCTTCGTCGCGCCTGCAACGCCGTGCGCACGTTCCACCAGATGATCAGCGGGGTGATGACGATGGTGGGCAGCAGCCAGGGCAGCCACACCGGGTTCATGTTGACGTTTACGACCATGACCGCCGTGATGGTAGCGATGGTGCCGGCCATCATGTTGGTGAGGTGCCGCTGGATGCGGAGGTGAGGTGCCGGGCGTCGTCTGCCACTGCGGCCCTGGCTGAAAAACAGCCCGTCGGCCACGCTCAGGGCGACGGCGATGAACCCGAACACCACCAGGGTGATCCAATTTCCGGCGCCGGACAGCGCAAGGACTCCGGCATAGCACCACATAGCGATGCCGGTCAGCCCCAGGATGGCGACGGCGATCCAGTCCACTGCTTGAGGTCGGCGGCTGCGGTTACGGGCGAAACGCCAGCCTGCGAACACCAGGTAGAAGCTGAAAAAGGCAATCAGCAGCAGGAACACCGAGGCGCCTAGAATCGCCAGCGGAATCGCAGTCAGGAAAATCAGCGTCATGCCGATGGCGTAAACCCGGCCGGCGCGAACGTGGATTACACCGCCCTTGGCCGTGACCAGCGCCACGAAGGCCGTGAGCAGGGCCACCGAACCCGCGGCGATGTGGATGACGAGGAGGACGAGGGCGATCATGGCGGGACGGACACGCCGTTTGACTCCAGGTAGGCGTCCAGTTCCGCCAGCAACTCGTTGCGGCGTTGGCGATCCAGAAACGCGGCATGGAATGAATTGCGGGCGATTTGGGCCAGGGCAGCATCGTCCAACCCCAGGTGATCCTGCGTGGCCTGGTAGTTTTCGTTGATGTATCCGCCGAAATAGGCAGGGTCGTCGGAGTTCAGCGTAACCATCAACCCAGCGTCCAGCATTTCGCGTAGCGGGTGACGGTCAAGCGAATCGACGACGCGCAGTTTCAGGTTTGAAAGAGGGCACACTGTGAGGGGAGTGCGACGATGGACCAGTTCGGCGGTCAACTCGGGGTCTTCCAAGGCTCGGTTGCCATGGTCGATGCGCCGCACTTTCAGGATGTCCACCGCCTCACGGACGAATTCTGCCGGACCCTCTTCACCGGCGTGGGCTACACAGGCGAACCCCGCCTCGCGTCCGGCAGCGAATACGCGGGCGAACTTCGCCGGAGGATTGCCCGACTCTGAGGAGTCCAGGCCAACGCCGTAGATCAAGTTGCGGAATGGTAAGGCTTGATCCAGGGTAGCGAAGGCGTCGGCTTCGTCCAGATGGCGCAGGAAGCACATGATCAACCGAGACGTGATGCCGCGTCGCTCTTGGGCATATAGGAGTCCGGCTTTGATTCCTTGGCAGACTGTGGCGAATGGAACGCCGCGGGCGGTGTGCGCCTGGGGGTCGAAGAATATCTCTGCGTGCCGGACGCCCTGGCCGGCGACGCGGTCGAAGTAGGTACAGGTCAAGTCGCAAAAGTCCTGCTCGGTGCTCAGCGCGGCGACGCCCTGGTAGTAGATGTCAAGGAAGTCCTGCAGGCTGGAAAAACGGTAGGCAGCACGCGCTTCGTCCACGGTGACGAAAGGCAGGGTGATGCCGTTGCGCCGCGCGATGGTCAGCATCAACTCCGGCTCAAACGTCCCTTCGATGTGGACGTGCAGTTCGGCCTTGGGGAGGTTGCGGATGAACGGGGATATATGCATGGACGGCGATGGCTGTTGGAGACAATTGGCTTATAGTCCACGCTATGAAGCAGTTGGAAAAGCGCGAAGCACGCTATCCTTCAGTAGTGTTGAATCTCGCCTCACCAAAAGACTGAGTAACTCTCGGAGGCGGTGGACTTCCATACAAAGCGGCGATCTCATGTAGACCTAGTACGGACCGGGTTAGGTGCCCAAGTAATTCGACGTAATAACGATAGAAAATATTCTCGGGCTCATCCCTGTTGATCTGCATAATCAACGGTGTATTTCGGTCATACATGTATGTGGCACTGTATGGTCGGCCGCTAGCGATTGAGTACCACACTGTACCGTGTCCTAGCACACACAGCATCTTGACCATGTCGTTACGGTCAAGGTTTGCATTAATGTCGCCAAAGCGTTTAACAATATCGTCAAAAGTCGACCTAGCCGGAATCCTGGTTGCGATCACCGTGGTGTGAAGCGGGTTCAATATCGTCCCCGGTTTGTCAAGCCATTGCAGGTGTTGGTTTTCGGTTATGTGCCCGTAAGGATTCCCCGGTCGGTTCAGTCTGGCGACTGTAACCAGTTTCTCCATAGCCGAATCAAGTTCCTTGCGGCCGAGGCTCTGCTTAATTTCCGCGACAGCGTAGACGCCCTCGATGGGATAATGAAACCGCCTAGACTGGTTGGTTGCTCCAGGCTTGATGACTGGAGACCAATTCGGGTCAAGTATGATCAAGTCACAATCGCCAGCAGTTAGCCCATCGCGATCACTTACGACACCTGGCGAAACGCTGTAGCGGTTGGGTAACAGTTGCGCCAATTCTTCCCGAATTATCTCTTCAACTCCCATCCCAGAGTCGAAGTTTTGAACACTGAATTTGATCTCGGCACCAGCGCGAGCAACGATTCGTTCCTGCACGAATTGGCATGTGATCATCAGCGAATTGAGGAGAGTTTGATTCCTGGTCGATTTGGGTTGCCAAGACTCCACATCAGGCAAGGGTTGGTGCCAGGGCACGGTGCTCATCTCCTGATCTATTTCAACAATGGGGCAGGCGACGTACACATCGCATGCGGACTGTGACTGCTGATCGTTGTGGGCAAAAATTGGTGGAGGCTAGGGGATTCGAACCCCTGACCCCCTGCTTGCAAAGCAGGTGCTCTCCCACTGAGCTAAGCCCCCACGGCGGCGTCTCGCCTTGCTCGATTGTAGCATAGGGCTCTCGTACGCCCGCCCGGCTGGTGCTGGATGAGTGGGCCGCCTACCGGGTCAAAACGGGTGGTACGCGGCACAACGCGCTCGTTTTACACTGCGACGGGCAGCGAGTATGATACCGACACCATTTTCTGTTGAATCGAGCGTCCGCATGGGGCGGACAAGGAGTGTCATCATGAGAGGAGTAGCCATTGTTGCGCCGGTTCGCACCGCTGTCGGCAATTTCGGCGGCGCGCTGCGGGATATTCCGGCTGCCGAGTTGGCGTCCACGGTCATCCAGGCCACGCTGGAGCGCAGCGGCGTTGACCCCGCCAAGGTAGACGATGTGATCCTGGGGCACGGGTATCCATCTGGCGAGAACCCCGCCATTGGACGCCTGGCGAGCCTCAAGGCGGGCCTGCCCATCGAGGTGCCCGGCTACCAACTGGACCGCCGCTGCTCCTCCGGCCTCCAGGCCATCCTCAACGCCTCCATGCTCATCCAGACCGAAAACGCCGACGTGGTCATCGCCGGCGGCGCGGAGAGCATGAGCAGCGCTGAGTTCTACAGCAACGAGTCCCGCTGGGGCGCGCGGTTCGGCTCCGTTACCTTCCATGACCGCCTCGCTCGCGCCCGCGTCACCATCGCGCCGGACGAGCGGTTTGGCCCTATCCCAGGCGGCATGGTTGAGACCGCCGAGAACCTGGCCCGCGAGTACGAAATCCCCCGCGAAGAGCAGGACGAGTACGCTCTGCGGAGTCATCAGCGCGCCGTGGCCGCCCGCGACTCCGGCAAGTTCGCCGACGAAATCATCCCCGTGAGCATCCCCCAGCGTCGCGGCGACCCCAAGATCTTCGACGCCGACGAAGGACCCCGTGGCGACACCACCATGGAAGTGCTGGGCCGCCTGCGTCCCGTCATGCGCGACGGCGTGGTAACCGCGGGCAACGCCAGCAGCCAGAACGACGCCGCGTCGGTGTGCCTAGTCGTGGCCGAGGACAAGCTGGACGAATTGGGCTTGACCCCCATGGCCTACCTGCGCGGTTGGGCCGTAACCGGCTGCCATCCCGCCACCATGGGCATCGGCCCAGTGCCGGCCGTCAACAAGGTGATGGACAAGATCGGCATGACCCTCGGCGACATGGACCTCATCGAGCTGAACGAGGCCTTCGCCGCTCAGGTGCTGGCTGTGCTGCGCGAATGGCAGTTGCCCCACGAGGACAACCTCAACGTCAACGGCTCGGGCATCTCGCTGGGTCATCCCATCGCGGCCACCGGCGCCCGCATCCTCGCCACGATGCTGCACGAGATGGAACGCCAGGACGCCCAATGGGGCCTGGAGACCATGTGCGTCGGCGGCGGCCAGGGCATGGCGGCCGTGTTTGAGCGCAAGTAGGCGGCCGGGAGCCGTTTTCGCAGGTACGGGCGAATCCGCCTGATACGGATTCGCCCCCGCGACGTCCGGCATACCACGCCGGCGTACCGAACTATGACCGCCAGGCGCAATCTGCGCTACCATCACCCGTTGCCCGCACTCCTGCCCGACCCATCAAAAGTGGGTGATATGCGACGCGGCCTGCGGATGCAGGAACTCTATCTTGGGCTGGAACGTCATTTCCGGAGCCGCCCAGATGTGCTCGTTGGCGCGAACGGTTTTCTGTGCCAAACCGCTGACGACTCGACCGGCTGGGTCAAGATGGACTTCGTGGTGGCTTTCGACGTGATACCTGACGCCATCATCGGACGTAACGGCTACATCATTGATGAGGTAGGCAAGCCCCCGGAGTTCCTGTTGGAAGTCGTCCCCGAAATTCTCAGCGACCCGTTCGTGATGTCCGCTGAGGATATGTTCGGGGAGTTTCGACCCGTTGACGTTAGGCTCGACTACGATTACGTCCGTAAACGCGCTGCATACGAACGCTACGGCGTTGGCGAGTATTGGCGACTTTGCGACCCGGTGGACGAACACCAATCTACGCCTCTGGCCGGCTGGCAATAGGCAGACGGCGATTATCAGCCGCTGTCGGTTCAAGTCGCCGAGGACGGCGAACTGCGCGGCTACAGTCCCCGGCTGAATCTGGACCTGAGCTGGGATGGGAAAATACTGCGCTGGCGCCGCACCGACGGCGGACGGGGTTTACCCGGAGTTCAGGAACGGTCGGAGCTACTGGACGGCGCCCTCAAACTATGGGATGAGGAGAAGGAGCGCCGGGTAGCCGCCGAGTACCGTGAGTTCGTGGCCAATGACCGGATACGTAGGCTGGAGGAAGTACTGCGGCAGCGCGGCATAGAGCCGGCGATAGAACCATCCATAGAGGAGCAAATCGAGTGGTGGCGGGAACTGGAGCGCCGGCGGCGCGGTCAATGATCCGCGACCGCCGGTGTTATACTGCCGGCAACCGTCCCCGCCGGGAAGTTCTCTATGACTACCAAGCCAATCGTCCCATCACAATCGGCAGTCAACATATATGCGCAGCCGCCGAAACTGCCCGATCCGCCCCGGATAAACGATATGCGGCAACGCCGGGGGCTATCGATTTTTGACGGCACTCTGATGCCTCACTTTGCCGACCGGCCTGATGTTCTGGTATGCGGCAGCGGTTACCTCTGTTACCACACCACTGACCATCCCACCACACGCCTGGAGCCTGATGGCCTAGTCGCTTTCGGCGTCGATCCGGACGCCATTATTATCGACAACGGCTACATCATCAGCGACGTGGGCAAACCGCCGGATTTCGTTCTGGAAATTGGGTCGCGCAGTACCGGCCGACGGGACTACACGGTTAAGCGAGACGGTTATGCTCGCTTCGGCGTGGGCGAGTATTGGCGGTTTGACCATACCGGAGGCAGATACCACGATGCGCCCCTGGTCGGCGAAATGCTGGACAACGGACAGTACGAACCCATTGGCCTATTGGAAGATCGACCCGGCAAGATGTACGGGATGCTTTCGGGATACAGTCCGGTCCTCGACCTTTACCTGTGCTGGGATAGCGGGCGGCTCCGCTTCTACGATCTGAAGACCGACGAATTCCTCCTCGATCCCACGGAATTGGGGGCGGCGCTGGATGAGGCGCGGGCGGAACTGGATACCGCACAAGATGAGCGTGACAAAGCCGTGGCGGAACGAGACGCCACGCAGGCAGAATTGGCCGCGGCCATCGAACGCATCCGCCAATTAGAAGTGGACTTAGAGCGATGAGACACATTGCCTGTTCCAACCAGCGTTCCCTTGGAATGCTTTTGGTCGAACGGTGATCTAACAGTTAGGAGTTTTCATTCATGGGCAGCAAACACGACGTCGCCGACGTTTTGGTCATAGGGGCCGGCGCTTCCGGCGGAGCCTTCACCTGGAGCCTGACGCAGGCGGGCGTCAAGGTGGTGTGCCTGGAGCAGGGCGGCTGGGTGCCGCTCAACGCCTTCCCGGTCAACGAACCGCAGGCGCAACTGCACTGGCAGACCGACTTCCATCCCAACCCCAACTTCCGCGGGTTGCCGGAGGACTATCCGGTCAACGAGGATGACACGCCCATCGCGCCGTACATGTACAACGCCGTGGGCGGAAGCACCATCCACTGGGGTTCCCACTTCCCCCGGTTCCACCCGTCGGACTTCCGTTTGAGGTCATTGGACGGCGTCGCCGATGACTGGCCCATGGACTACTTCGAACTGGAACCCTACTACGACCAGAACGACCGCGCCCACGGCGTCAGCGGCTTGCAAGGCGACACCGCCTACCCTCCCAAGCCGGCCCGTCCGACGCCGCCGCTGCCCATCGGACCTGGCGGCGAGATGCTGGCCCGCGCGTTCAACAAACTGGGTTGGCACTGGTGGTCGTCCGACAACGCCGTCGCCTCCGCCCAGTACGACGGCAGGCAGCCCGACGTTGGCGAATACCTGCGCTCGCCGTCCAGCAGCGACATCATCTTTTGGCCCGGCGCTCTCAAGCAGGGCGCGCGCCTGATCACCCACGCCCGCGTCCGCGAGATCCTGGTGGATGAGACGGGGCGGGCCACCGGCGCAGCGTACTACGATCACAACGGCGACCTGCAGGCGCAGTACGCCAAGGTCGTGGTGCTGGCCTGCAACGGCATCGGCACCTCGCGGCTGCTGCTCAACTCCAAGAGCGCGCTGTTCCCCAACGGCCTCGCCAACAGCAGCGGGCAGGTGGGACGCAACCTGATGCACCACCCCTGCGGATACGTGCTGGGTCTGTTCGGCGAGGACCTGGGTCCCGACGACGGGCCGCGCGGTTCGTCCATGCTCAGCCAGGAGTTCTACGAGACCGACGTGCGACGTGGCTTTGTGCGCGGTTACGACATGCAGATCTCCAATGTGGGCGGCGCGCCGCTGCAACTCGCCCTGGGTGGGCTGGTCGGTCAGCAGGTACAGTGGGGTGAGGGACACCACCGCGACTTTGCCGAACGGTTCCGCCACCAGATGGGCATTGTCATCATGACCGAGGACCTGCCTGAGGAGCACAACCGCGTGACCCTGGATCCGACGCTCACCGACGGCGACGGCATCCCCGCGCCCAAGATTGACTACACCGTCAGCGATAACACCTGGGCCATCCTGGATCACGGCATCGCCCGCGCCACCGAGGTGCTGGAAGCAGCGGGAGCCAAACGGGTCATATCGTCGCGGTTGCGGCGCAACGCCGGCTGGCACCTGCTGGGCACTGCCCGCATGGGCGCCGACCCCGACCGCTCGGTGGTGGACCGCTGGGGCCGCGCCCACGACGTGCCCAACCTGTACATCATCGACGGCAGCATCTTCACCACCGGCGCCTGCATCAACCCCACCACCACCATACAGGCGTTGGCGCTGCGCACCGCGGACTACCTGAAGGGAGAGGGTTCGTCGGCGATCTCGTAGCGTACCGGCGCGTGCAAATACTAACCGAGCGGCTTTGTTTGCGCGAGTTCGTTCGCGACGACTGGAGGGCCGTGCTGGATTACCAGCGCGACCCTCGTTATTTGCGCTATTACCCGTGGTGCGACCGCACTGAGGAAGACGCAACCGCTTTCGTTGGGATGTTGCTGAATTGGCAGCGTGAAATACCGCGCCGCCGCTACCAACTGGCGATCACTCGGGGTTCCGACCACCGGCTGATCGGCAACTGCGGCATCCGCTGCAATCCGGACAAGGTCACCCAGGCCGAACTCGGTTACGAGCTGAACCCTGACCATTGGGGCCAAGGGTACGCCACCGAAGCCGCTGCGGCCATATTGGAATTCGCGTTTCGCCAATTGGAACTGCAACGCATCACCTCCTGGTGTATCGCCGACAACGTCGCGTCCGGGCGAGTTTTGGAGAGATTAGGATTCCAGATGCAACGCCGGTCGCACGCAGCCGAGTTCTTCAAAGGCCGTTGGTGGGACACTCTCCACTACACGCTGACCGCGGATCAGTGGCATGACCGCGCCGCCATCGTCTATATTGAAACGGATTCAACAGATGATTCCCAAACCGGGAGGAACAATGCCCAAAGTAGTCCATTTTGAGTTGCCCTTCGATGACGCCGAGCGCGCCAACAAGTTCTATGCGGACGTGTTCGGCTGGAAGGCCGATCGGTTCGGCGATCAGGAGTATTACCTACAGCAAACCGGCGGCGACGAGGAACCCTATGGCATCGGAGGCGCCCTCACCTCACGCGCGGACACGCTCAACGACGGCGGCACGCTGATCATCATCGGCGTCGATGACTTGGACGCCTATGTCCAGAAGGTATCCGATGCAGGATGCGAAATAGTAACGCCCCGCACCGAAATCCCCGGCATCGGATGGTTCGCCAATTTCCGTGACACAGAGGGTAATGTGGTGGGGATGTTCATGGGCAACGACTGATCGCCTTGACACACCACCGCAAGGTTAGGGAGATGGCATCTCGAATTGATATACCCCACGCGGAGATCGCCGAAATCTGCCAACGTTACCGTGTCCACCGTCTGGCCTTGTTTGGCTCAGTGATCCGCGACGACTTCACGCCGGATAGCGATGTGGACGTGCTGATAGAGTACGAGCCGGGCCATGCCGGGGGGTTCGAGTTCTTTCGAATGCGGCGAGAGTTGATCGCCCTGCTGGGTAGGGAGGTAGATATGCACACCGCGGCATCCCTCAGCCCATACTTCCGGCAGGAGGTGCTGGACGAAGCGGAGGAAATCTATGTCGCGCCGTGACCCCATGGTGGCTGTGCAGCATATGCGCGACCACGGGAAAGAAGCGATGGAACTGGCGGAAGGCCGGAGCCGTGTGGATTTGGACCTGGACCGGGTGTTTGAACTGGCGCTAACCAGGCTGATGGAGGTTCTGGGCGAGGCGGCCCGGCGTGTTCCAGAAGATTTTCGGGCGCAATATCCCTATGTGCCGTGGCAAGATACGACTGACCTGCGCAACGTCCTGATTCATGAGTACGACACGGTGGACTTTGATGAGCTTTGGCGCATCATCCAGGAGCATCTCCCGCCATTGGTTCCACAACTCCAAGCCATCATCGACGAAAATCTGCCGGCGAAGTGATTCGCCGACACCACAAAGGAGCGAAACATGGGTCGACTGGACGGTAAGGTAGCGATCATCAGCGGCGGCGCCCGCGGCATGGGCGCTGAAGAAGCCAACCTGTTCGCGAAGGAAGGAGCGAAGGTCGTCATCGGGGACATCCTCGACGATTTGGGTCAGCAGGTCGAGGCCGACTGCCGAGCAGAAGGCTTGGACGTAGCCTACACTCACCTCGATGTGACCGTCGAATCCGACTGGGAGGCCATCGTAGCCCTGGCCGAGCAGCGCTATGGCAAGGTTGATGTCCTGGTCAACAACGCCGGCATCAGCATCTCCGTTGAAGGCGGCGCGCGCAACATTTCGCTGGAGGACACCAGCGAGGAGCAATGGGATCGCGTGATGGACATTAACTCCAAGGGCGTGTTCCTCGGCACCAAGGCCGCAATCCCCGCCATACGTAGGGCCGGTGGCGGCTCCATCGTTAATATATCGTCCATCGCCGGCCTCAGTGGAGCATGGTCCCGTTCGCACCCTTACAACGCGTCCAAGGGTGCGGTTCGGCTGTTCACCAAGGCCACGGCCATCCAGTACGCTCGCGAGGGCATCCGATGCAACTCCGTGCATCCCGGGCCGATCATGACCCCCATGAGCGCATCCACCTACGACGATCCCGAGGTGGCGGCGCAACGCCTGGCCCTAGTGCCGTTGGGTCGGCGCGCCCATCCCATCGAGGTTGCGTACGGCGTGCTGTACCTGGCATCGGACGAGGCGTCCTTCGTGACGGGCGCGGAACTGGTCATCGACGGCGGATGTATTGCCCAGTAGTGCGGTGGCAAGTAAGATAGCCCGGCAGAATCAACTCAATTCACACGCCTAAACAGGGAGAGGAATCATGCCTGAAACTTATGGGCAGGGAGATTTTCAGTACACCTTCGTCGACAACTGGCTGAAGTTGCCCGACGGGATGCGACTGTTGGAGTGCCCCGGCGTCGCCGTGGATGGCAACGACCGCGTGTTCATCCTGACCCGCGGCGAGCATCCCATCATGGTCTTTGACAAGGACGGCAACTTCGAGCGGTCCTTCGGCCAGGGCCACTTCAGCGAAAACCGCACCCACGGCCTGTACTACAGCGAAGCCGACGACACTCTGCTGGCCGCTGACGATGGCATCCACACCATCCAGAAGTTCAGCGTCACCGGCGAAAAGCTGATGGAGATCGGCGAGAAGAACCATCCGGCCCCCCGCTGGAGCGGCCAGCCCTTCAACCGGCCCACGTCGGCAGCGATTCGCCCCAGCAACGGCGACATCTACATCTCCGACGGATACGGCAACTCCCGCATCCATGTGTACACCGCCGAGGGCGAGTACAAGTTCTCGTGGGGCGAGCCGGGCATCGACGCCGGCCAGTTCATCCGACCCCACAACATCGCCTTTGACGAGGAAGAGCGGGTGTATGTCGTTGACCGCGAGTGCCACCGCATCCAGCTGTTCGACACCGACGGCACCTTCCTCACCATGTGGAGCAACATCCACCGGCCGGACGCGATGGTGTATTGGGGCGGCCACATCTATGTCGGTGAGCTGAACGGCATGGGCGGCGTCGACGACGCGCCGGGCCTGGGCCACCGGGTCACCATCTACGATACTGATGGAAACCGCGTCTGCGTGTTCGGCGCGCCGGAAGAGGGCGAAGGCCCCGGCCAGTTCATCGCGCCCCACGGGATCGCAGTGGACAGCACCGGCGCCGTGTACGTATCCGAGGTGTCCTACACCATCCGCGGCAGCCACATGGACCCGCCGCAGGAACTGCGCAGCTTCTCCAAGTACGCCAAGGCGTAGTTCCCGTACCACTCGTCGCGAGCGCGCCGTCGCTTCTGTCTGCATACGACGGATGGGGGTGGCGGCGCTTTTGTGGCAAGAAAAGCTACCGAATTTCCTCAAGACCAGCAGTATATAATCGAGCATCGTGCCCATAGCGGCGAGGCCTGCACTGATGCAACAGATTGAAAGCATAGAAATCAAAAACTACCGTCTCTTTAATCGTGCTGTGCTAAACGAACTGCCGGGTATGGTAGTTGTCGTCGGCGCCAACGGTTCGGGCAAGACGACATTATTCGACGTATTCACTTTTCTCAAAGAGGCGCTAACCCAGAACGTGGCCGCGGCGGTCGTGCGACGCGGAGGCTTCCGCGAGTTAGTTAGTCGAGAAGCTAAGGGGCCTATAGAGCTCACCATCAAATTCCGTGAGAGCGGCCGCCGACTGGTCACTTACCAATTGGCAATCGTAGCCGAAGGTGGGCGAGCGGTTGTGGACCGTGAAGTGTTGAGCTACCGCAGGGGTCAGCGCGGTAGACCTTGGCGATTCCTGGACTTCAGCAGAGGCACTGGAACAGCCATCACCAACGAATCCGCTTACGGCCAAGAAGGGGTTGATGAAGTACGGGCCCAATACGCCTTGGATGATCCCAGTATCCTTGCCATTAAAGGGCTTGGGCAGTTTCGAGAGTTCCGGGTTGTGGCCGAGCTGCGCAGCTTAATCGAAAACTGGTATATCTCGAATTTCCATATCGCGGATGCAAGACCAAGTGTGGACGCAGGTTATGCGGAGCATCTGTCTGAGAGTGGCGACAACGTCGCACAAGTAGCTCAGTACCTGTATGAGAACCACCGCGAGCACTTCGAGGAAATACTCCGGTCCATGCGTTGGCAGGTTCCCGGTATCCAGAATGTCGAAGCCAAGCAAACCGAGGATGGGCGGTTGGTCCTGCGATTTCAAGACGGAAGTTTTAAGGATCCTTTCATCGCTCGATACGTTTCCGACGGCACCATTAAGATGTTCGCATATTTGGTGTTGCTCCACGACCCCAAACCACATTCCTTGCTCGCAATTGAAGAACCCGAAAACCAGCTCTATCCAGAGTTACTGCAGCCGCTCGCCGAAGAGTTCCGCGAGTATGCCAGACGGGGTGGTCAAGTTTTCGTATCAACCCATTCGCCAGACTTTTTGAATGGTGCAAATCTGGACGAGATTTTTTGGCTGGTTAAACGGGATGGTTTCAGTACCATCCAGCGAGCATCCCATAGCGCGATATTGCGCAGTTTGGCACAAACTCAGATGCCGGGCGTACTGTGGAAACGCAACCTATTTGAAGGTGCAGGACTTTCATGGGTCGCGTGATATTTTTAGTCGAAGAACTATCGATGCAGACGTTGCTGCAAGGTCTGTTACCACGTCTATTCCCCGGAGTAAATTTCCTATGTATTCCCCATGAAGGCAAAGACGACCTGGAAGGGAGCATACGCGAAACGCGACGTGACTGGAGGGTGCCAGGAGATCGGTTTGTCATTGTTCGCGACAATGACAACGCAGATTGTGTGACAGTGAAGAGCCGTCTGCGTAAGTTTTGCCATGAAGGCCGGCGAGATGATTCCGTAGTCCGCATAGTGTGTCAAGAACTGGAATCTTGGTATTTAGGTGATCCGGATGCGCTAGCCACCGCTTTTAGTAACGAAAGATTGCGGCGAATCAAAAATCAATCTCGCTTTAGGGATCCCGATGTCCGACCCAAACCTTCTGAAGACCTCAAAAAGCTCGTGCCGGAATTTCGGAGAAACGCGGGAGCGCGACGCATGGCACAGCATATGACGCGGGATGGTAATGGTTCACACAGTTTTAAGGTTTTCGTTAATGGCATCGAGCGGATACTAAACTCGTAGCAGCATCTCCGGCACCGCGCTTGCATGCTGCATTTGGCAACCTAATCAGCGGCCCCAAACAGTCACAATATCGGGCTCAACAAACAAACGGTTTACCACCACTCAGAGGCAATCAAATTGACCACCACTTTCACCGACACTACCACCACGACGTGGGACGACGCCCACGCTGCTATTGAACGGGGTTATGAACTCGGATGGGGCGACGGCCTGCCCATCGTCCCACCCACCATTGGGCGCGTCGCCGAGTTCATTGGCTACGCTGGCCGGACGCCTGACGACGTGCTGGGCGAACTCCCCGAACGCCGCCGTGTCATCACGGTTGAAAAGGCCGCCGCAAACGCGGTGATGGCCGGGTGCCTTCCTGAGTACTTCCCCGTGGTCCTGGCTGCCACCGAAGCCATGCTGGACCCCGTATTCAACCTCGTCGGCCCCTCCTCCAGCATGGGCGGCTCGGCAGTCCTGTGCATCGTCAACGGACCCATCCGCGACCAGATCGGCCTGAACAGCCGCAACAACCTGTTTGGGCCCGGCAACCGCGCAAACGGGACTATCGGCCGCTCCATCCGTCTCATCCTGATGAACGCCTGCGCCGCCATTCCCGGACTGTTCGACCGCAGCGTCATCGGTCATCCCGGCAAGTACACCTACTGTATCGCCGAGGCGGAGGGCGAAACCCACTGGACGCCCCTACACGTGGACCGCGGTTTCAATGCTAGCGACAGCACAGTAACGGTGTTCGCCGGCGAGAGCCCGCGCCAGATTCGGGCCGTGGGTCGGCCCGAAGCCATCCTCTACACCATGGCTGACGTGGCGTCGACGTTGGGAACCTCCATGTCCACCTCGGGCTCGGTGGGCGATGTCTCGGTTGGAATTCGGCAGGGTCAGATTGTGGTAACATTCGCCGGCAACAGCAGCCTGTGGCGCGAATGGACCAAGGATGGGATACGCGAGTATCTTCATTCCAACATCCATCGCTCGGTAGCCGACCTCAAGAGGGCGCTGGTATTGCCCGGCGACGTGGAGGCTGGCGACGAGGCCGCCATGGTTTCGCTGATTCCGGAACCGGAGGACATTCTGGTAGTATTCGCCGGCGGCGAGGAGTCCAACATGGCGTCGGTGATCCCCAGTTGGGGCCCCAAGGTCGGCTCCACCGCCGTTACGAAGTCGATCCAGATCCCATAGGGCGCATTATCATCCGCCCATAGAAACCGAAATATTAACCTGTGGAGGTGCAAACGTGGCAACCCAACAATACACGTTGGTCAACCCGGTCACGGAGCCGATCATAGCTCCATTCGATGGCGCTCCCCGCCTGCCGTCGCTCGCGGGAACCCGAGTGGGCCTGATCGACGACAGCAAGCGCAACGCCGACGTCCTGCTGGAAGAACTGGCAGAAGTCTTGCGCAACCGCTACGAGATCCGCGAGGTCCGCTGGCTCCGCAAACCCAGCGCGTCGCGTCCCGCCGACCCCACTGAGTTGCAGGAGTTGGTGTCCAACGTTGACTCGGTGGTGGTTGCCATCGGCGATTGAGGGAGCTGCAGCGCGTGCAGTGTGCACGACGGAATCCACGTTGAGAAGGCCGGCCTCCCCTCCGCCACCATTTGCACCGACCGGTTCATCCCCACGGCCCAGGGTATGGCCAAGATGTGGGGCGCGGAAGATTATCCGACCATCTTCACCCAACATCCCATCGAGAACCTAGACCGGCCCGCGCTGCGAGAGCGCGCCGAGGGCCTGGCTACCGAGGTCGCAGCCATCCTCACCGGCGGCTGATCCAACTTATACCAAGGCGCACTGTAGGGGCGGGTTTGAAACCTGCCCCTATATTTGGTTAACACACCGGAGCAGGGAACCCCATGACCGAACCAAAAGCGACGCCCGTTGCTGACTCACCCACCGGCCTCTCGGCGTTGCAACGCGCCAGGACCATAGCCGGCATCTCCGCGTTGTTTGCGTTGGCGGTCGGCGTGTTGGTCTTGGTTGTGATGTTGGTATCGTTGTACCCGTCGCTGAGGGCCACGGTGCAGAACCTCGAACGGATCAGCGACGCGATGGCGGTTTCAGCCGAGAGCCTCGGCGGTGCGTCCGAGGAGGCCGTTCTCAACCTGGTGGAAACCTCCGCCAACCTCAGCGCAGCCTCGGCCAACCTGACTGAAGCTACGGCGAACCTTGAGCGCAACTCCGTGGACGACCGGATGGCCGAGAGCATCATCCGGCTGTTGGAACAGCGGCCGCAGCTCAACAATCGTTAGCGACCGGCCGCAATCTCCGCGTCCCGCAGGTCCGGCGGCAGCAGGTTGGGTATACCGCCGGTGATGGGATATCGCTCGTCGCACGGTGCGCAGGTCAGCGTTCCCGTGAGCACCTCCCCCGCATCAACCGCTCCTTCCGGGGCGATTTCACCCGCTTCCAGGGTCAACTCGCCCTTGCAAACCGGACAGGCGATGATGTCAAGCAAATCGGTTCTCAACTGACAACTCCCTATTGTGTTCATCCAACCAGTCCGCGCTCGAACAGCCAGGTGAGCACGTCGGCCAACCCGATCACGATAGCGCCCACGATGGTCAACGCCGTCGGCCCCAACACTGCGCTGGATACTCCTCCGGCCCGTTGCTCCCTGCGTCTTGGCAACAGCCACGCTATTACGAAAGCGTACACTGCCAAGACAATCTTGGCGACCAGCACGGCGGTGTATGCGAGGCCAGCGGCGTCGGACGTTAGCCGGTCCACCGTGAGGATCACGCCGCTGATGATCAGCACCGCGATGGCCGTGGCAACGATGGGTCGGAATTCGACCGCCAATGCGCGGCCCACCAGCCCCTCGGAATCAGCGTTGCGCAACGCCGGCCTACCCGCCAGCAGCAGGAACAGGCTGCCACCGATCCAGACCACCGCCGCCAGCGCGTGGGCCCAGCGGATGATCAGCAGGATGATGTCCAGGACGTCCATCAGCCCAGCAGGTCGTCGATGATGTCGGATAACCGATCCACGTCCATCCGGCTGATTTCCATAAGATGCACCCGACCGCCCTGATCGATGAAATAGGTGGTCGGAAAGTATTCAACTGCGTATGCTTGCGCCACTCCCGCTCGTACGTCGGTTGCGAAAGTGAAGGTCAACCCAAGCTCATCGACGAACTCCACCGCCGATTCTTCGGTGTCGAATCCCTGGGGCACAAACAGGCCGATGAACCTTACTTTGCGTCCCTGATATTCCTCCCAGACCTGCTGGAAGGCAGGCATCTCATCGCGGCAGGGCGGGCATGAGGGGTACCAGAAGTTGATGACCACCACGTTGCCACGCTGCTCAGAGAGGCGGAATTCCTCACCGTCGAACGTGGTTAACGCGAAGTCCGCCGCGGGCTCGCCCGGGTAGCAGGCAACCGCTGCTATCCCTACCGCTATGCCCATAACCAACAGGATAGTCCAGCGTGCGAACACGGTTGGACTGCATGACACGCTGACGGCGTGCGACACTGGGAGCATGGCTATATTTTACCGCAGGGGCGCTCAGGCATGTCTCCGGACGGCGTAACGTGGTCTATCCGCGGTTCTGCCCTGCGGACTCCCCGAACTGCCGGCCGAACAGGCCCGTCAACAGCGCGCTGATGATGGTCACCGCGAGGCACATATACCCGATGCCCTCATACCCGACGCTCGCCAACAACGCTCCCGCTATCGCAGCGCCCAGCATTCCGCCAGCCTGGTTGCTGAAACCCATTAGCCCCACGCCGGTGGCCTTGGACTCCCCTGAATACTCGGTGCTGGCGGAGATCAAGATCGGGAACGCCACGCTCAAGAAGCCTGTTCCTGCCGTCGCCACCGCCACCGTCGCCCACAGTCCCATATCCACGGAAAAGGCGGTCAGACAGAACGCTCCTCCCACCACATTGGCGACGGCGATGATCAGTCCACGTTGCTTCAGGTTCGCGGCGTATGATGCGATGTAGTTGCCCGTCATCTGTCCGATTGCGGCTATCGCCAGCGGCAGCGCCACGAAGCCCACGCTCAGATCGAACGTGTTGATCAGGTACGCGGCGAAGAAGCTGAGCGTTCCCCAGAAGGCGATGCGCTGCGTCAGGTTCACCGCCACCGCCACCCGGAAGAACCGCAACGACACCAGCGACTTGTATCGGGACAAATATGCGAAATTGCGCACCCGTTCGCCCCGGTCTCTCGGCAGCCACAGCCAGTTCGCCACCAACGCGGCGACCAGCACCCCGCCGTAAACGATGAACGCAAACTGCCAGCTTCCAACATCCGCCAGCACCGCGACCAACGGTACGCTGATGGCCGACGCCAGCCCCTGGATCGCCAGCAGGGAACTCACCGCCCTGGCACGCCTGGCCGGGGAAATGACGTCCGCCACCGATCCCACGATGTTCGGAGGTATTACGCCGCCTCCCAGGCCGGCCAGAACCCGCAGCACGAACAGCGTCTCCAGGTTTGGCGCAATCGCGCAGCCCAGCATTGAGATCGAGAGTACCGCCAGGCTCACCAGGGCCACCGGACGGCGGCCGAACGAGTCGGACAGCGGACCGGCTGATACTCCCGTTACCGCCCACGCCGCGAAGGTCGCGGTCGCCAACTGGCCGGCGACAGCCACCGATATTTGCAGGTCGGTGGCGATTTCCACCAGGAGCGGCGGAACGATCAGGATCGCGCTTATGGTCGCGAAAACGGTGAGCGCAAGCACGGCCATGAACCATGCTTTGTTCACCTCTCTGCGCTGTGCCTGCGCGGTCTGCGTGCTGATGGTATTGGTTTCCTGGTCCGGTTGAAACCGACACTAAGGACATCCGGTTTGTCCTGCTCGAGGCAACGCCGGATAATAATGTCGGCACATTAGTATAGCGGTAGTTCCGGCGGCTGCCCAATGCGGCGGGCGACCTCACGCGTACCCACTTACAATTGCGTGGTGAAAGGACGGAAAGGTCGATTTCCCGCTCATTTCCTCTCATTTCCGTTCGTTTGAGTAGGGCATTGGGCGGGTGATGGGGTTGAATTGGGGGCCGAGGGATGGGTTTTGGCGGCGGTTTTAGTGGTTTTGGCGGGCAGGTGAGCGGGTTTGGGGGAGCGGCGCTTGGAGTTGCGAGACGGTAATGGTTACATCAATGGGGAGTTTTTTCATGGATGCACAGGATGGAACCGCCAAAGGGAGACCAAAGGCCTGCGGCAGGATTGGGGATGTAGGATGGGATGGAGACGATTGGATTACTGATGCGTGCATTGATAACTACTGATGCGTGCATTGATAACTAAACCTCGGTACACCACCGTCATTCCCACGAAAGCGGGAATCCAGGACGTCTTTGTAGCAGCAAACTCTGGATTCCGGCTTTCGCCGGAATGACTGAGTAGTTTAGCGAATCGCTCACGTATCAGTAGTTAAATGGTAAGGGTGGGCAGGCGGTGGGGGCTAGGGGGAAGTGTCGCCGGGGTGGGGGTGTCTGAAATGGGGGTTTTTGGGGATTTGGGTGATGATGGGGGACGATGGTAGGTCTTTTTGCCACAAAAGGCAGGTGATTCACAAAAAGTTGGGCGTTTTGGCTCTGAAAGGAATGACGGTGCTACATGAATTGGGGCGGCGTGGGCGCTGGCAGTGACAGGTTGCGCAAAGCGGGTACGCGTGAGGGTGGGCGACAGTCCTCACTCGGCTCCATGACGGGCGCGCGCGTGCTTGACTGCCGAAAGCGCGCGGCTACAATCGTGCCCACCGAATAGTCAGTTCACCGCGCCAACATCTCCGGGATGTTGCGCCGATTGCGAGGTATGAATCATGCGTCTGGAAAACAAGGTCGCCCTGATCAGCGGCGGATCCCGAGGGCAGGGCGCCGCCGAGGCCCGCCTGTTCGCGGGCAAGGGCTGCAAGGTCGTCATCGCCGACGTGCTGGAGGACGAGGGACGCCAGCTTGAGGCCGAAATCAACGAGACCGGCGGCGAATGCGTCTTCGTCCGCTTGGATGTGACTAGCGAGGACGACTGGAACGCCGCCGTTAACACCGCAGTGGAGCGGTTCGGCAAGCTGGACATCCTGGTGAACAACGCGGGCATCTACCGGCAGGTGGGCATCGAGGACACCACAGAGGAGCTGTGGGACAACATCTTCGACATCAACGCCAAGGGCGTGTTCCTCGGTACCAAGGCGGCCATCCCTGAAATGCGCAAGGCCGGCGGGGGCTCCATCATCAACATCTCCAGCGTCGCCGGACTCATCGGCAGTTGGCGCGCCCCGGCCTATGGCGCTACGAAAGGCGCGGTGCGGCTGTTCACCAAGTCCACCGCCATCCAGTACGCCGCCGAGGGCATCCGGTGCAACTCGGTCCATCCCGGCATCATTGAGACGCCCATGACCACGCCAACGTTGCTGCGCGACGACGCGGCTCGACAAGCGTCCCTGGACCGCACGCCCATCGGACGGGTCGGACAGGCCGAGGACGTGGCCTGGGGAGTTTTGTTCCTTGCCTCCGACGAATCGTCTTTCATGACGGGCAGCGAGTTGGTGATTGACGGCGGCCTGTTCGCGCAGTAGCCACGCCAGCGGTTGTCATTGCGAGCGAAGCGCGGCAATCTCGCCGTCGCGGCGGCATCCGTCGGCCTCGCCGTATTTTTGGCGATTCTGTTCATGCCGCCCAAACTTGCCCACGCCTGCATGTGCGGTCCGTCCGGCTCGCCCCGGGATGCGATGGCCGAAGCCGACGCGGTGTTTCTGGGCAAAGTGGTTGCCATCCATGCGCCCGGTCCATCTATGCGCGATGGTCAGTTGGTCATATCGTCCGGCGATTTGGTCAAGGTGGAGTTCAGCGTGAGCAAAGTGTGGAAGGGGCCGCGCCGCGAGACGCTGTCCGTCGAGACGGAGCGCATGGGGGTTTCCTGCGGGTATGAGTTCAAGGAAGGCCGCAGGTACATCGTCTATACGTGGGGCGGTAGCAGAACCGGGCTCTGTACCCGTACCGCACCGGTATGGCTGGCCGTCCGCGATTTCGCCGCGCTGGGATTGGGCGAGCGACCGGAGTCTACCACTGAGGACAAGGCAATACCCAGTCCTGTAGTTGAATCCGCAGACGAACGTCAGCCAAGGGGAGGGAGTTGCGGGAAGTCCGCCGCAACTGCTGGCGAACCAACTGATTTCGCACCGCTGGCATTGTTGGTCGGGATCGTTTGGGTAGGCGCGAGGGGTAGGCGCCGTAAATGATGAACACCAACCTGCAGCCGAGCAACTTGCTGATTCGCGGTGCGCTATTGGTGCTGCTGCTGGCAATCACAGCGGTGGGGTTACATTTCGCTGCATCTCACGCCGCAGCGTGTTCGTGTGCAGGACTGACTCCGGCGCAGGCGTTCGAACGCGCCGATTCCGTGTTCGTTGGCGAGGTCACCTCGTTCAAAGTGAAGAGTGGCCTATTTGGACAGTCCAGCATCGATCCGACGACCGTTAATTTCACGGTCATGGAGGTCTGGAAGGGGCCGCGGCAAAGAACCCTCACGATCAGGACGGTGCGCAGCGAGGTCTCGTGCGGTTACGAGTTTGTGGAAGGGCTCCGATACCTGGTGTACGCCCGCGACGGGCAAACCGGGCTTTGCGACCGCACCGCCCTTACCGTCCAAGCGTCGGAGGAACTGGCTTCGCTTGGCGAGGGCTGGAAACCTGAGCCTGCGCCGGATATTACATCCGGTTCGTCGGGGGATGACCCCGCTGGGATTGGTTCACCTCCTGGCAGCAATGGCTGCGGAGCGTCGTCGGATCCCACCGCCGCGGATGCAGCCGTCCTGGGGCTGCTGGTCGGAGCCGCCGTTTTGAGCATACGCCGCAGACCTCGCATATAATATTCGGGCTGCCTGCTGCCGCGACCCCGTCGCCGGCGAAGGTCGAGGGACTGACGGCGCGTTGGGACCGGGCGGGCATGTGTGAACTACGAACGAGGTGCTGGAAAATGCGTCTGGAAAATAAAGTGGCATTGATCAGTGGCGGCGCTCGCGGCATGGGCGCGACCGAAGCCAGGATGTTCGCCCGCGAGGGTTGCAAGGTCGTGATTGGCGACCTCCGCGACGAACTGGGCCGGCAGGTCGAAGCCGAAATCAACGAATTGGGTGGCGAGTGCCTCTACGTCCATCTGGACGTTACCGATGAACAGGCATGGAAGGACGCCGTCGCCGCGGCCGTCGAGCGTTTCGGCAAGTTGGACATCCTGGTGAACAACGCCGGCGTATATATGCCCGAGAGGGTCGAGAACACCACCAACGAGAACTGGGACGTCACCATGAGCGTCAACGCGAAGGGCGTTTTCCTGGGCACCAAGGCCGCCATCCCCGAGATGCGGCGCAATGGCGGCGGGTCCATCGTGAATATTTCCAGCGTCGCCGGCCTCGTGGGCAACCACATCTCCTCCGCGTACACCGCTTCCAAAGGCGCCGTGCGACTGTTCACCAAGTCCACCGCAATCCAGCACGCCGGCGACGGCATCCGCTGCAACAGCGTGCATCCGGGCACCATCGAAACCGACATGACCGCCGACCTGCTGGCCACTGGCGGCAGGGAGGACCGGTTGAACCGCACGCCCATCGGTCGGCTGGGACAACCGGAGGACATCGCGTACGGCGTCCTGTTCCTGGCCTCCGATGAGGCGTCCTTCATGACCGGAAGCGAACTGGTCATCGACGGTGGCCGCACCGCCATGTAAATCTTTCCAGTCGGTCAAACCGGGCTGATGCAAAACCAATCATGGCGGTGATTCCCGTTCCGTTCAACTTGGTAAAGTGCCGGCTGTCGGAGGGCAATGCCTACGTGCGGCTCCAGCACGCGGTATTTCACGTGCTGGAAGCTGACAACGGCGGCCCGGCTCGGGTGGTTGACTTCACCATATTCGGCCTGGTTTTGATCAGTGCGGTCAACCTGGCCATTGGCAACCACACGTTGGAGTTTTTTTTCATCAGCGTGTTCGCCGCCGAGTACCTCATTCGCCTCTGGTGCATGGTCTGGCACCGCGATTACCGACAGGGCGGTTGGAAAGGCAGGTTGAAATACGCCACCACCAACGCGGCGGCCGTCATTGATTTCATCGCAATCTGGCCGACCCTGGTGGTGATGATCGTTTTCGGAGAAGTGGAGATCCTACCCATATTCCGCCTCATCTCTCGTTTGATCATGACGGGAAGGCGCTTTCCCGCCATGCGCTTGATGGGACGGGTCATGCTCCGCTCGGCGACTCAATTGGTAAGCGTCCTGGTTACTCTGGGCGTGTTCTGGTTGGCTGCCGGTTACCTGATGCACGCCGCCGAAACCAACTTGCCCGGTGGAAACCATGAGCAGTTCGGCAGCATCGGCGAGTCGCTGTGGGCATCGGTAGTAATCCTCACCACCCTTCCGTCCCTGGAGGTGGTGCCCGGCACCTTGGCCGGCAGGGTGATCGCGGGATTCATCGCACTGCTGGGCATCGGTCTGTTCGCGCTCCCCGCCGGCATCCTCACCTCCAACTTCATGGAGGCATACCAACACGCCAGGGCCACCGCCGGACAGATGGAATTGAGCACGTGCCGGGTGATGTACGCCCGACAACGTCGGCGTTCCCGTTGGCCGATGGCGTAACACGGGTGGCCACGTGACTCTCATGCGACAATTACCAATAGACGGTGGGTATGGCCTTTGCTACACTTGCTGAAATTATCGCTATCACCATAAAGGGCGGCAACAATGAAGAAGGTAGTCAGCGAAATCAGCGGAGTGGTTTTCAGCCTGCCCTGGCTGGTCGCTAAGGACGAGGGGCTGTTCGAAGACGAGGGCATCGACATGGAATTCGTGCGGGCCCTCAACAGCGGGAGGGTTTCGCCCACCGAAAACCCGAATGACGTCAACCCGATCCTTGGGCACGTCGCTTTTGAGGAAGCCCAGGTCGCGATCTATCGCGCTTGAGAGGAAGGTCAGGTCCGTCGGGCCTATGAAAGCAAACAGGGCGCGCGCATCATCGCTCTCCGCTCCGCGGTAGCCAGCCAGGCTATCTTGGTACGCCCGGACTCCCCGCATTACTACCCTGGGACGCTGGGGAATAAACCGGTGGCGGTCCAGTTCCACGCCGGCTCCCACTACGTCGCGTTGCGGCTGCTCTCGGGTTACTTGCCCGAGGAAAAGATCAAACTGGTACATCACGGTTCGCCTCAATTCCGTTTTGAAGCGATGTTGAACGGTGAGGTGGAGGCGGCCGCCCTCATGGAGCCGTGGATCACACTGGCCGAAAAGCTGGGCTGCCGTCCGGTGTGCGAGGGTCATTACCTTGGGGCGGAGAACGCCAGCGACAACATGGACGAGGAGACTTTCGCCGCCATCAACCGGGCGATCGTCAAAGCCGTCGACCGGATCAACGACGACAAGCGCAAGTACCTGCACTACCTGATCGATGAACCACGGTTCGCGGCGGTCGCGGCTCAGTATGGCGGAATCACTCCAGAGGATTTCCACCTCCCTCGCATCCGGTATTCGTACAACACTCCGTACACCGACGAGATCGTCGAGGACACCTACCACTGGATGGTCCGATGGGGCCTTCTTGACGGAGCGGCGTGCAGCGGGGATCTGGTGGATAATCGCATGGCCGAGCCGGTGGCTGCCGACGACTGATCAAAACGAGTCGCCGCATATCGGGATCACTCGGAATTACGAGCATGCCGGCACGCCGTAACGTAATTCTCAATTGACGGGTCGACACCCGCGTGGTACGCTTTGGAAACTATGGATCACAGTCGCCGGTACGGTTTCGTTTCGGCAAGCAACAGCATCAGGAGCGAATACGATGAACGTAACCCCCCTGGCCATCGAGAAACTTAAGGAAGTTATGGAGGGCGAGAACGAAAACGATTCTGCCCTCCGCGTAGTGGCAATGCCCGCCGGACCAGGTCTGCAGTACATGCTCACCATGGAGAAGGAACACCAGCCGGACGACACCGTTCTGCGCATGGAAGGCGTGGAGTTCCTGATGGACTCCGACAGCGCCCCGTTCCTGACGGAAGCGACCATCGATTACGTCGAAGAATTCGGCGGCCGCGTCGGATTCGTGATCAACAACCCCATGTACGCTGGCGGCGGTGGTTGCGGAAGCGGCGGATGTGGTTGTGGCGGTGGTGGATGCGGTTGTGGCGGCGGTGGTTGTGGAGGCGGCTGCGGCGGCCACTAGGATGCGATATCCGTCGGACCTTGTGCCAGCCGGCCCTTCGGCGGCATAGGCTCAAATCTTGGGCACATCAATCGGGGGCGGAAGATTTTCGCCCCTGTTTCTTTTCTGAATGGCGAACACTCGGTTTTGTGCGAATTGAGGGTCACGCGACCACGGCGACAATCCGATGAGCAAGTGTAGAATCACCATGATTGTACGGTCACCGGTTCAGGAGTGCGGTCATGGATTTTTTGCGTAATATGACGACCCGCCGTCGGTTGGACTTGCTGAGTACCGACGTGGTCGCTTGGAACGAAATGCGGGCCACCAGGGACGGCTCAGGCTTTGAATTCAAAAATTCCCAGCTTCAGCAATTGGACCTGACCTGGGCAAACCTAGGGGAGCTCGATTTCAGCGGCTCCGATTTTCGCGGCGCTGACCTGCGCGGCGCCGACTTGCACTTCTGCAACCTTGTGGGGTCGAATTTCCAAGACGCTGACCTTCGCGGCGCCAGCCTGCAAGGGGCGCAAATGGGGGAGAGCAATCTCACGCGGGCCAACCTACAGGGGGCCAACCTGCTGCGGGCCGATCTGAACCAGGTCAATTTGAGAAGCTCCGACCTGCGTTGGGGTATCCTCAGGGAAACGTACTGCTACTACACCGATTTCTCCGAGGTCGATCTGAGTTGGGCTGACTTGAAAGGCGCGAATCTCTCCAACGCTACCTTTTATCGCACGCAACTGACCGAGGCCAATTTTTCGGACACCAACCTGTCCCACACCAACCTCAACATGGCGATTTTGGATCGTACCAACTTGGAACGAGCGGCGATGTACGACACAATCCTGGCCGCCGTGGACCTCTGTGGAGCGTTGAACCTCGAATCGGTCGTGCAGGATCCTTCGTCAAAATTGAGCATCGGGACCGACACGTTGTTGGTTACGATGCAAAGCGCCGGCGGTGAATTCACGCCGGAGCAAATCACGTTTTTGACCAAGGGCGGCGTCGCTCCGGAGATGATCGCATCGGCCCGACCCGTCGCCGGCTTCCCGGTAACGCCTTAGCATAAATCGGCGCGCCGTTGCCACCCAGCATTTGCCGACCACACATCTAGGAGTCTCGTCATGTCCGGCACACCGCACGGCGTTCGATTCGGCGCACATCGGCCAGTTGTCATGGCCCGGAATGGAATGGTATGCGCCGGCCATCCCCTGGCGGCCCAAGCGGGTGTGAGTATCCTGCAACGGGGCGGCAACGCTTTTGATGCCGCCATCGCTACTGCCGCCGTTCTCGGGGTGGTCGAACCTCTGATGTCCGGCATTGGCGGCGACGGGTTCATCATGTCCTATCGTGCCGAAGACGACAGCCTGCGAGTGTGCAACGGCACCGGCGCCGCTCCTTACGCGGCCACGTTGGAGCGCTATCGGCAGGGCATTCCCATGAAGGGCATCCTGAGTGTTTCGGTGCCCGGGCTGCTCAATGCCTGGCTCGATACTCACGAGGCTTACGGCGCCCTGCCGTTGGGCGAGGTGCTGGCCCCAGCTATTTCCCTGGCCGAAGACGGGTTTCCCGTTACTCATTACCTGTCCGGAGCCATCGCCAGTGATTCGCTCTTACGCGAATTTCCGACCAGCCGCGCCATCTTCACCCGTAGCGATTCCGGGGAAGCCCTGCGTCCCGGCGACATCCTACGCCAGTCTGACCTTGCCCTCACCCTCTCAACCATCGCGCAGCAGGGACGGGACGTTTTCTATCGCGGGAGCATCGGTGAGGCCATCGTGCGGTTCAGCGAGGATCAGGACGGTCTTTTGACGATGGCGGACCTCAACGACTGCTCCGCCCGTTGGCAGGAACCGATCACCACCGACTACGGCGATTATGCCGTCTACGAGGCGCCGCCCAATTCCAGCGGCCACATCCTGTTGCAGGAACTCAACGTCATAAGGCAATACGACATGGCGGCTCTTGGATTCGGCTCCGCTGAGTCGATCCACCTGATGGTCGAGGCCAAAAAGATGGCGTTCGCGGATCGCGAGGCCTACGTCGCCGACCCTGATTACATCAACGTGCCGGTCGCCGGCATGCTTTCTGAGGAGTACGCGCGGGAACGCGCAATGCTCATCGATCGTCATTACGCTGCTCCCCGTATGGAGGCCGGCGATCCGTGGAAGCACCAAGCTGAGCGGCGTTCCGCCACGCCGGCTGGGGTCGGCCGGCGCGGCCCACGGACGGAAGAGGAGGACACCACCTGTTTCGTGGTCGCCGACCGCGCCGGCAACGCAGTGTGTCAACTGCAGAGCATCCAGAGCGCGTGGGGTTCATCGCTGGTCGCGGGCAACACTGGCATCCTGCTCAACAACCGCATGACCTACTGGCACCTCGACCCCGATCACGTGGACTGCCTCCAACCTGGCAAGCGGGTTCGCCACACCATGAACCCAGTCATGGTTTTCCGGAAAGGCTCATCGGACGGCAGTGCCGGAGCGCGCCGTCTCACCTACGTCTTGGGGACCCCGGGAGCCGACTGCCAGGTCCAAAGCAACATGCAGATCATCACTAACCTCATCGACTACGGGATGACGGTCCAGGAGGCCGTGGAAGCGCCGCGGTGGAAACACGTGGGCGACGGCACCGAGTCAACCGTTCCCCACACGGCCGAGGACCGGTTGCTGATGGAGGGCCGTTTTGACCCTTCCGCCGTGCGGCAACTGCGGGGCATGGGTCATCCTGTGCTTGAGCTGGATGCCTGGGATGGCGTCACCGGCCGGGAAATGGTTCTGTACATCGATCCAGACACCGCTGCGCTCCACGGCGCCGCCGACCCGCGCTACGACGGCTACGCCATCGGCTACTGAATGAGTTGCCCTGCATTGGAAAAGCCCCTCACCTCAATTGGTGAGGGGCGTTTTGATGTCCTCTCAGTTTGAGGATTGATTCCGCTCAGTGCTGGACCAGGCCCTCGTCCATCATGGCGGCGATTGCGCCGTCGAACGCTTCGATGGTGAAGTCGATGTCCGCCTCCGTGTGGGTGCCGGAGAGTACGCCGCTGGTGCGGGACATCAGGTCCACGCCGCGCACCTGCAACGCCTGCCGCAGGCTGCGCTGGATCTGCGCCGGCTGGTTCTTCAACCGAGAGGCGTCCAGCCCGTCGATGCTGCGCTCACCGAAGAACAGGTGGAAGGTTGAGGCCTCGCCGTACACCGTAGCGTTGACCTCGCGGCGTTCCACGACCTCACGCAGGCCCACTCGCAACCGCTGAGCCATCAGGTCGGCCTGGGCGTTGTATTCGCCGGTGGCGACCAGGCGCAGGGCGGCGTTGCCGGAGGCTGCCGCGTAGGGGTTCGCGTTGAATGTCCCGCCGTGCAGCACCCGCTCGTAACGGTCATGGTGGCTGTCGCCGGTCTGGTGCATGACGGCCATAAATTCGTCCCGGCCGCCCACCGCACCACCCGGCAGACCCCCGGTGATGATCTTCGCCATCGTGCAGATGTCGGGATCCGCGCCGAGACGTTCCTGCGCTCCGCCCGGCGCCCAGCGGAATCCGGTGATAACTTCGTCCAGGATCATTACTACGCCGTGCTCGCGGGTCAGGCGGCGCACGCCGTCCAGGAAACCGTCGGGCAGTGGCACCGTGCCGTAGGATGCACCGGACGCCTCGGTGATAACGCCGGCGATGTTGTCATCGTTGGCAAGGGCGTTCTCCAGTGCGGTCAGGTCCGTGGGCAACACGATTATTGAATCCAGCGTCCCTTGCGGAATACCGATAGACGCCGGCACGTCGAACGGCGGCAGGTTGCCGGGCATTACGTAGTCGTGCCAGCCGTGGTAGTGAGATTCCCAGCGGATGATCTTCTCCTTGCCGGTGTAGGCGCGAGCAACGCGCATCGCCAGCATGGTCGCTTCGGCGCCGGAGCCTACGAATCTCACCTTGTCCACGCATGGCATCAGGGTGCAGACCCGCTCGCCCCATTCCAGCATCGACTCTGTCGGCGCGCCGAAGTGCGACCCTGAATCTAACGCGCCGGCCAACGCCGCCACCACTTCGGGATGCGCGTGCCCCAGGAGCAGCGACGCGGACCCCATGCCGTAGTCCACGTACTCGTTGCCGTCGATGTCCCACTTGCGGGGGCCGCTGCCCCGTGCGATCACAACCGGGAACGGGTCGGATGTGTAGCCGTCGTGGCCGGGGCTGCCCGAAGGGAACCGGGCCTGGTAGTTGGGTTGCAGTTCCCGCGAACGGGGATTCATGCGAATGTACTGTTCCTGGATGGTTTCAGCCATGTTGTTCGCTCCTTCGATTAAAGCGTTGGCGGTGAGAGGATCGTCCTTTCACCGCCATCTTACCACCTGCGCTGCTTGTAGGTTTAGTTGAGTTCGCGTCCCAATTCCGCCTCTAACTGGCGCACTCGCTCCAATGCAGAATCCCGCTGAGCAAGCGCCGCGTCGCGCTCGGCTTTGGCTTCGGTGAGGTCTGGCATGTAATCGCCCGTTGTAGGATCCCAAAATCGCAATGCACCCAAAACCCAGCGGAGTTCCACGCCCAATACCGCGCTGTACCCACGGATTGATCCGTCCTCGGCTGTGTCCACCGGAATCGGCTGGTATGATCCGTCGGGCAGCAGGCGGTCGCCGGCCAACGCCGCGTCGTGGAATCGGCCTCCCGTATGGTCGAACCGCCAGTATTCCGCCACGCCGTAACCCGCGTAAATCTCACGCTTTTCGGTGTAGTCGCGCCGGCCAGTGGATCCGGACGCGACCTCCAGCACAAAGTCAGGCGGCTTGCCCAGTTCGCTGATGGTGTAGCCGTTGGATGCCACGATGTCCGCTGCGGACGCCGGCATACCGAAGGCGACCAACAGGCCGGGGTAGGGCGATCCCCGAACATTGCCGGCGTCCCGGCACAGGTAACAATTTCCCATCACCACCACATCCGACCGGCCGGCAAAATAGTCTTTTAGTATTTCGTGCGCCCGGAATATATCCGGCATTTGGGCTGCCATGTCGGGAATTCGGGGTGGGTCAGGGAGTTGGGTAAGGCGGATGCCGGACCCGCCCGACGGGGACCCTTGGCCTATTTTGGCGGAGGTCGTCATCATAGGCCTCGCGGCTCGAACCGTTGTCGTAGCGTGTATGACCCCATCGTGGCATTACAGTAAGGGCGAATAATCATTCGCCCTGACTCACCATGTCAAATCGCTGGATCAGTTGTCCGCCGCTTCGACCGCCTCCGGTTGCTCTAACACCGCGCCGAACGCCTCACGCAGGCTGGCGCAGGAAGCATCGATGGCTTGCCGTCCCTTGTCGATCACGTGGGGCAACCCGAAGAACCCGTGGATCACGCCATCGTAGCGGATCAGGCTGGTGGCAACGCCGGCCTCTTCCAAAGCAGCCGCGTAGACTTCGCCTTCGTCCCGCAGTGGGTCGAACTCGGCGGTGATCACCAGCGCCGGCGGCAGGTCATTGGACAGCCGAGCCCGCAGCGGCGACGCGAAAATGTTGTAGCCCGAGAGGTCGGTGTTGTCGACATAATGGTTCCAGAACCAGCGCATGCTGGCGGTCTCCAGGAACATGCCCTGTGCGTTCACGGAGTAGGAGCGGGTATCGTAGGCGTAGTCCACGGCCGGATACACCAGCAACTGGAAAGCGAGGTGATGCGGGAAATCGTCCTGCGCCAGCGACACCGCAGCGGCCAGGTTTCCGCCTGCGCTGTCCCCGCCCACCGCGATGGCGTCGGGCCGCCCGCCCAGCGCCTCTGCGTTGGCCATCGCCCACATGGTCGCCGTCAAGCAGTCCTCAAATGGGGTGGGGAATTTGTACTCTGGAGCCAGCCGATAGTCCACAGAAACCACCACGCAGTTCGCGCCCACGCACAACTCCCGAGCCGTGGCGTCCGCGGTCTCTACGTTGCCGATGACCCAACCGCCGCCGTGATACCACACCAGGGCGCCCCACGGACCGGCCGTTGTCGGCGTATAGATGCGTATAGGCACCTCGCCCGGCTCCTTGCCGTGAACATTCATGATGATGCGGTCTTCCACGCTGCCCACGGCGGGACCCTCAGGACGGGGCCGGTTGTTCATTACCGCGCGGCACTCGGCCACATCCATGTCCTGGAACGGCTTGATTCCCAACTCGTCGAACACCTCCAAGACGTGCGCCGCCTGCGGATCAAGCAATTTGCGCATCGCCGTCGGGTCGCCCTCATGTTGGTGGAAATACTCCTCCGTCATGTCGTCCACTGCGCCCCGCAGGAACTCGCAGGCGTCATCCATGGCGTCCCGGGCCGTGTCCATCACGCCGGCCATGCTGAAGAACCCGTGGATCATGCCGTCGTAGCGGTTCGTCGTGGCCGGCACGCCGTACTCTGTCAATAGACGGCCATACGCCTCGCCCTCGTCCCGCAGCGGGTCGTACTCGGCGGTGATCACCATGGCCTGCGCCAGGCTTTCCATGCCCTCGAAATCGGGGGGCAACTTCATCGGCGCGCACTGCGGATCGTTCGCTTGCGATGGGTCGGCCAGGAAGTGCTCCCAGTACCAGATCATGCCGTCGCGTTCCAGCCCGAAACCGGTGCCGTTGTCCGTATAGGAGCCAGTGTCGAACTTGGCATCTGTTACGGGATAAACCAGCAACTGGTGGCTCACCCGAACGTCCCCGGTCTCAGCGGCGCGGATGCTCACCGCGGCGGCAAGGTTCCCGCCCGCGCTGTCGCCGCCCACTGAAACCACGCCGCGAATGCCGCCCAGCTCCTCGGCATGGTCGCTGGCCCAGAGGGTCGCCGCGTAGCAGTCATCCAACGGTTCCGGATACTTGGCCTCCGGCGACAACCGGTAGTCCACCGAAACCACGATGTTGCGCGATCCGAGGCACAGGTGCCGAGACGTGCCATCCGCAGATTCAAGGTCGCCGACGACCCAACCGCCACCGTGGTACCACACCAGGATGGGGAACGGCCCGTCGCCCTCCGGCGTGTAGATTCGCACCGGCACGTCGCCAGCCGGCCCGGGAACCATGCGGTTCTCGACCTTGCCTACATCGGGGCCAGGCCCGCGCGGGCGCTTGGCCGCGTTGGCTCGCGCCTCGGCCGGCGAAACCGTATGGTTAGGCGGCAGACCCAGCGCGCGGGTTGCCTCAATCACTTCTTGAGCTTGCGGGTGCAGTGGCATGTAGGGCCTCCACTATCCTCGTGTGTCGTGATGCAAAACTGGCCGCCGGAGCCTCGGTGTGAGGGTTTCCGGCGGCCAATGTCGTCGATGATGTACCGTCCTAGGCGTTGCGGCCCGCGTAGTCCTCTCGGGCCCGATCCAACGCCCGCGTGCGGCCTGCCTGCAGCGTTTCGTGCCGCTCGTAGGCCCACTGGTTGGACGCGATGGCAGCCTCCGCCGAGCCTTGGAAGTGCGGCATGACGTGACGAGCCATCAACTCGTAACTGTGCAGCATGTGCTCGCGTGCCGCCCAGTCCACCGTCTGCACCATGAAGGCGCCGAAGCCGCCGCTCATTTCCTCCAGCCGTTTGATGCCCTCGATGCAGTCGTCCGGAGTGCCGATGATCCACGCGCCGCGCTCGGCCAACACGTCAATGATCTTTTCCGGCGGACCATCCACCACCTGCGGGCGACCCATGGTGTGCTCGAAGTATTCCCGCTGGTAGCGACCCGCGCCGATGCGAGCCTGCTCGAAAGCTTCCTTGCGCGTGTCTGCCAGGTGAACGGGCAGCACCAACCGCCACTCAAAGCGATCGACCGTCTGGTTGTGTTCTGCCGCCGATTCCTCGCAGATATCCCAAAGCTCGTGCAGGGCTGCGCCCTGGGGCACCTTCGGGTCGCGCGGCGTGGTGATGGTCAGTACCGACGCGCCGTGCTTGCCCGCAAGGGCCACGCCCGACGGAGTCTGCACAGACGCCACCGAAATGGGCATGTGCGGACTCTGGTACGGACGCAACTGCAGCATCGCCTCGTTCAGTTCGAACCAGTCGCTCTTATGGGTGATGGGTTCCTTTTCCTTGAACAGGCGCATGATGACGCCCAGGGATTCGTCCATCCGGATGCGCTGCTTGGTAGGGTCGATGCCCATCATATAGGCGTCGCCCGGCAACGCCCCCGGCCCAACGCCCAGCATCACGCGACCACGCGTCATGTGGTCGAGTTGGGTCATCCAGTTGGCCACCATGAACGGATGGTGGTACGGCAGGCTTACGACGCCGGTGCCCAGCTTGATGTGCTTGGTGCGGTCCGCTGCCACACCGATGAAGATCTCCGGAGACGAGATGATTTCCCAGCCCGCGCTGTGGTGCTCGCCGATCCATGCCTCATCAAAGCCCAGGTAGTCCAGCCACTGCACCAGTTCCAGGTCCCGCTCCAGGGCCAGCGTTGGGTTCTCGCCGGCTCGGTGGAACGGCCCCATAAAGATGCCAAACTTCATACGATCGGGTAATGCCATCGGGAAATCCTCCTCGTGGTCCGCCTCGGGCGGATTAACGCCGCCGGGTTAGACACCAATCGCAACGGCTGCCGTCGCATGAACGTGTCCACCGCCAAACGGTCGCGGGTGAACATAGATAGCCGCATTATATGGGCCATCCCCAACTGCGGCAAGCGGACCTGACTTGATGTCGATCCACCGAGCGACGCTAGAGAAACGCCGTCCTCGGCTCGCCTGCTTGAGGCCAGCGAGGACGGCTAAAGTCCATGCGGCGCAAAGGTGTATTAGCCAGCGTCGCTCGGTCGGGTATCTCGCTCGTCGCCGCTAGATACTTCCAACCGCTCGATGAGCGATTCCGTTATCGCTTCATAACGCTCGATCAACCGGTCCATGCGTTCCCGATGTTGCCGGTGTCGCTCTGCTTGCTCTTGGTAGATTTCCGCCAGTTGTTCGTAGCGCAATGTCAACTGGCAGTAGCGTTCCGTAGCTGCTTTGGCCGATGCAGTCCGCTTTCGTTGTTCATCAAGTCTGCTGTCTTTGAGCAACCATGCCACCGCATTAGCAAGGATCTCCACCACATCAACTCCCCACCAGTGGCAACCCCTCGTCGGCTCGCACCTCGTTGATAATCTCCAGCACGCGCTGCGACAGCGGCGCGTAGGTAAGCTCGAACTCCGACAGCAGCCGGCTGTTGTCCACCAGGTAGTTGCCGGAGTGTTCGCGCCCGCCCGGATTATCGAAACTGATCTGAGCGTCGGGCAGGTATCCGCGGACCATCTCTGCCAGATCGCCCAGGCTGATCGGCGTGCCGCCCGAGTTGTACACCTGGTGCTCGCTGCGGTCCACCAGCGTGACCCGCACGAACGCCTCGGCGATGTCCTCTACGTGGATGGGCAGCCGCATCATGTCCTGGTAAGGGAAACTCACCGGTTCGCCACGGGACGGCAAGGTGACGCAACGCACGTGGTCCGTCGAGCCGCGCACCTTGTCGGGCCCGGTAACATTGGCCGGCCGGATCCCCGTGATGCTCATGCCATAGTTCTCGATGAACATCTTGGCCTGGAACTCGTTGAAGATCTTGTGCGTCGCATACTGACTGTCGCCAAAGGTTCCCTCGTCCTCGTTGATCTCGCGGTCGCCGAAGTTGGACTGTTGCCCGCTCACAGCCACCGAACTGGCGTACGTGATGCGGTTGACGCCCAGCAGTCTCCCTGCCTCGAAGCAGTTGTCCATCCCCAGGATGTTCAACCGCATCTGGTGGTGCGGGTTGCCTTCGCCGCCACCCAGCAGGTAGGCCAGGTTAATCATGCGGTCGGGTTGCGAGTCCACGATGGCCTTGGCCACCTGCTCAAACTCCGTGATGTCGACTCGTGCGGTGCGTATTGCATCCGCCTCCACTCCCGGGATGTCCGGTATCGGATTGATGTCTGTCGCATAGACATCCTCGCCCCGTTCCACCAACTTCCTAATTACGCGCGGCCCGATGAATCCCGCGCCGCCAAGTACTAGAACCGTCATAATCGCACCTCTCCTACATGTCCATTTCGTGTGCGGATACTCCACGCGACGAGACGAATCACGTCTGCATCCCGTTCATCCTGTGTATCCGTGTACAGTTGTCACCCGCGCACCGCGACGAAGAACAGCCGCCGGAACGGATACAGCGTAACCCCATCCGTCCGTTTGGGATACGCCCCGTTCAGCCGCCGCCGGTATTCCTCCAGGTAAATCTCACGCTCACCGTCTTCGAGCCCGTTCAAGATGGGCCGCAATCCCGTCCCGGTAACCCACTCCAGGACCGCGTCGTCTCCCGCCAGCACGTGCTGGTACTCCGTCGTCCAAACGTCCAGATGCGCCGCCTGTGGAGCCAGCAGGTCGTAGTAGAAGTCGGGATCCTGCACCCAGCGGTTTGCCACCGCCGTCCGCAGTTCCTCCGACCCGAGCGCGCGGCCACCCGGTCCGCCGTCCGCCAATGCCTCACGCATGAGGTGATGCGACCGCATGTCCCAACTCAACGGGACTTGCACTGCCAGGCACGCGCCGGACGGCAGCATCCCCCATAATCGGGGAACCAACTCAGAATGGTCGGGCACCCACTGCAAAACGGCGTTGGAATAAAATATCGACGGTGTGGCATCGGGTTGCCAGTCGGCCAGGTCTCCAGTTTGCCAGCGAACCTTGCCAACCTTCCCATCAAAATCAGCCGCAGCCCGCTCCAGCATCTCGGGCGAGTTGTCCATCCCGACCAGGTCGGCATCTGGCCACCGGTCCGACAGCAACCGCGTAACGTTGCCGCTGCCGCAGCCCAGGTCGTAGATGACCTGCGGATTTTCCAGGGGTATGCGCCCCATCAGATCCAATGCCGGTCGCAACCGGTGGTCGGCAAATTTGAGATACTGTCCCGGATTCCAGGATTCTCCCGCCAGATCCCGCTGGTGTGGCGTCGCCTGCGTCATGCAAATAGCCCCTATCGTCGGCGTATTCGTTGCTCAACCGCAACGTGGCCGAGTATAGGCGCCGCAAAATCCGAGCGTCAACCGAGTCGCCGGCGAATAGATATCCGTACAATCAACTGTCGGGTCTGGGTTCGCCGCGGGAGAGTTCGCGATCAACGTGCGCTGTGCGCCGGCGGCATTGCAATAGTTGTGACCTTGCGGTCGTTCACAATCACGCGGTAGGTTTCGCCTGCCTCCAGTTCCGCATTGAGGGGGAGGATTGTGTCCATCTCCACCACCTGCTCGTCGCATGGTATGGCCCAGGGAGTATCCGGTGGTTGCATCAGCGTGACGCGCGCGATGATGTCGGCGCCATCCACTGCGACCTCCTCGGCGCCGGGCCTTGAGCATCCATCAATGGTTGATCGGTTGTAAAGGATCCGCAAATATTGGTCTGGGCCGGAACGCAGCAGTTCGGCTCCATTGACGTGTACCGGAACCTCCACCCAGGTCCTCCAGTCTCCGCCTCCGACCATTTCGGGCGGCGGTTGCACCAGCACCAACACCATGTCAACCCGGCTCGGCTTGCCGCGGGTGATCACCTCATAAGCCGTGTCATTGATGAAAGCCAGGCGACCGTCGGACCCGATGATCCTGGCCTGTATGGCATATCTGTTGCGAGGATCAATGCTGTCGCGGTCGTAATTGATCGTGAAGTCGATGGGAACCTGCCCCGGATTGGGAATGACTTGGCTGGAGATGGGTATGGAATCCGCGTCAGCATAGGAAACGTCCCGCAACTCCAGGATCAGCCTGGCGCCGCGCGACAGGGTAATCCGCTCCTGGTAGGTAACGGTGCCTTTCACTGATGAGCCGCGGGTGGCCCCCGACGCCTCTTTGGTCTCCTCTATATCATCGGGCTCAAGTAGGCCGGCGACGCCCACCACTTCGGGCGGCGGTTCCACCAACTTCAACACCATGTCCACCCGGCTGGGTTTGCCCCGGGTGATGACCTCATGGGCTGTATCGTTGATGAAAGCCAGCCGGTCTGGAGGCTCGATTATCCGGGCGGTGATCGAATACCGGTTCCTGGGATCGATGCTGTCTCGGTCGTATTCAACCTTGAACTTGATCGGTCCCTGGCCCGGATCCCGGACGGTCTGCCTTGCGATCAATATCGATGGCGCATCCGCCAGCGATACATCCTGCAACTCCACGACCAGCCTGGCGTCCGGCGACAGGGCGATCCGTTCCCGGTAGGCAACGGTTCCCTCCACCGATGCGCTGCCATTATTCTGGAAGGGTGCCTTCACCGCCTCAAGTGGCTCGAATTCTCCTCCGCAGGCGACAATAACCACCAGGGTAAGGGCGCAAAGCGCGTCGAGCAGCACGTATTTGGTGTTGGCGGACATTTGGACAATCGCGGTCGAAACGCCATTCGCGTGAGGATAAATGACATACGTGTCGACGGGATGGATGGTTTGCCCATCCATCATTCCCCACCGCCGCAGCCCCATCTCCCCAAACCTGCGCCCGAACCGGACCGGTAACCGTCAGCGACCGCCCCCACTCAGCGCCACCAACCGGCCGTCCGCCATGGGCAGGTACAGCGTGCTGTCCGACACCGCCGGCGCCGCTGACAGCCCTCCGCCGTCCAACGGGTATTCCCACGCCAATTCGCCTGTGTACATGTCCAGCGCCAACAGGCGTCGCGTAACCGTCGCGATCAACAGGACATCGCCGGCGGCCACTGGCTCTGCGGACACCTCGGCCTCCAGGGCGCGCTCCCAAATCTCCTCGCCCGTCGCTCCATCCAGCGCTCGCACCAATCCCTGCTCGTTCACCACCATCAACTTGCCATCCGCGTAAACCGGGCTGTACTTCACCCGCCCGCGCGCGGACCCGACCCATAGGCTTCCAGTTTGTTGTGGCGCGTTTTTCAGCAGGCGCCAGTAGAAAAAGTTGAACTTGGCGACGTAGGCAAACCTGCTGAAGGGACGGCTCACCGCTGCGGGGTCCACGGCCCAAACGCCGCCCCGGTTGGTGACGAAGTAGGCATTGCCGTCCGCGATCACCGGCCCGCCCACCACCGGCGTCCCGGAATAGAACACCAGCCGTCGCCGCCCGGTATCAGGTTCCACCGTGATGAACCGCTCGCCCAGGGACGCCGCCGCGATCACTGATCCATCCGACGCCGGATGTCCAACCACCCAGCCCTTGATCCGCGCCGACCATCGTGATTCGCCCGTGGCGGCGTCCAGCGCCTCCAGTTTGCTGTTGGTGGACCCGATGTACACCGTGCCGTCCACAACGATGGCGGATCCCAGCACGATGTTTCCCAAGTTACGTTCCCATAGGAGCGTCCCATCGTGCCGGTTGAGCGCCAGCAGGCGATGGTCCCGCGCCCCCACGTATATGGCGTCGTCGGTGACGGCCGGCGCGCTGTCCGACGGGGAGCCGACGTCGTAACTCCAGATTGTCTCGCCGGTGTCGCGATTCAACGCCGCCGCGATGCCGCCCTCGGTGGTGAGGTACAGATGATCCTCAACAACGGCGGGTGTCGCCAGTAACACGCCGGGCGTGTCGCGCTCCCAGCGGACTGCCAAAGGCGGCGCAATCCGAGCATCTGGGGACCACCCTGTGCTTCCGATATCCCGGCGAATCGAAGGCCAATCGGTCTCCGATCCGGCCATTCCCTGATCGGTGGTGGCCTCTGTGGGAGGGAACAGCAATGGGCCGGCTTGGAAAGCTCGGAATGCCCAGAAAGCCACCAGCGCGATGATTATCGCCCCGACTATCAACCACAGTCGGATGCTACGCAACCATCGGCGGTTGATGCCGATGGTTGGTACGGCGGGAGTGGTGCGACGCAACGGCTCTATGGACCCCCGCGCCCGGACCTGCGCAGTGGTGGCTGCATCCTAAGTCCGCCCACGGAGTTTGGGGTCCAGCGCGTCCCGGATGGAGTCGCCGAACAGGTTGAATGCCAGCACCGTGACGGTGATGGCCAAGCCCGGGAAGATCACCATCCACCAGCGTGGGATCAGTCCGGCCGCCACCGGGCCGCCCAGCATGTTGCCCCACGTTGCCGTCGGGAGGGGCACTCCCACTCCGAGGAAGCCAAGGGACGCCTCGAGAATGATGACGGAGCCAAGGTGCGCCGTTGCCAGCACCAGCCAGGGCGCGACGCACTGCGGAGCGATGTGCTTGATCATGACCCGGGTGCTGCTGGCCCCGATGGCCTGGGCCGCGTCCACGTAGGCGTACTCTTTCACGCTCAACGTCACCGAGCGGATCACGCGCACCGCAATTGGGATGCGTGTGATGCCAATTGCGACGATCACCGTCCAAACGCCGGCGCCCATCGCCAGCACCAGGATCATCGCCAGGATCAGTGTCGGGAACGACATCATCAGTTCCAGGAATCGCTGGCTGTAGATGTCGAAACGCCCGCCGATGTAGCCGGCGGCGACGCCCCAGGCCGCGCCCAGGAAGTCTCCCACCACCACGGCGACCAGGGCCACGAACAAGGAGATTCTGGCTCCATGCACGACTCTGCTGTACAGGTCGCGTCCGATGTCGTCGGTTCCCATCCAGTGGGCGGCGCTGGGTTCTTCCCGCAGCGCTTTGAAGTCAGCGTCCTGGGTGGGATGGTGAGTGGCGACGTATGGCGCGAATATTGCGATGGCGACGATCGCAATGATCATCACCCCGCTGACCCCACCCATCGGGTTGCGCTGGCAGAAATGTATGATGACCCACCACCACCCGGATTCACGACGCCCCTCTTCCTGAACCAGGACTTCGCCCTCTGCGCCCGTGGTTGTCGTTGGATTTACCTGTGCCACGATATCGCTCCTGTTGTTATTGGCCCCTCTCCCTGGATGGCAGAGGGTTTGTTGAGGGTGAAAATCTCGGTCCTAACTAGCTGTAGCGAATTCGTGGGTCGATCCAGGCGTACGATATATCCACCAGCAGGTTGGTCAGCACGAATACGAGACCATACAGCAGCACCAGGTTCTGGATCACCACGTAGTCCCGCTCGAAGAACGCCGCCACCAGGGTGCGCCCCAGTCCCGGCACTCCAAACGCCTGCTCCACTGCCACCGAACCACCTATGAGGAACCCCAGCAGCACGCCCGACAGGGTGATCACCGGCATGATGGCGTTGCGCAGCGCGTGGCGCATGATCACCAGCCGCTCGGCTAACCCCTTGGCGCGCGCTGTTCTGATGTAGTCTTCGTGGATGGTTTCCAACAACGCGGATCTGGACATCCTGCAAACGTACGCCGCTTGCCCTACGCCCAGCACCAGCGCCGGCCCCCACACGATCTGGAGGTTTTGCCAGGGGTCTTCCCAGAAATTGATGACCCCCAGCGGCGCTTTCCATTCTAATGTCAGTACAAGGGTGAGGACGATCACCGTGCCTAACCAAAAGTTGGGTATCGCCAGGAACAGGATGGAGAAGAACCTGCCCGCGTAGTCCAACGCGCTGTTGCGTTTCATGGCCGCCAGTATCCCCACCGGCAGCCCGATCACCCATGACAGGATCACGGACAGGATTGCGATTTCCAGCGTGATGGGGCCCCGATTGATGATCAGGTCCATCACGGTGTGGGAACGCCAGAAGGACTGGCCCAATTTCAGGGTAACGATGTCCTTCAGCCAGTCCACATATTGCAGGTAAATCGGTTTGTCCAGCCCCAGGCTGGCGATGATGCGCTGTCGGTCTTCCTCGCTCAACTGCAGGGTGCCTTCCTCGCCGAACATGACGGTGAGCACGTCGCCCGGCAGTATGCGCATCACGAGGAAAATAATGATGGTCAACCCGATTAGAGCCGGAATCGCCAGCAGTACGCGGCGCAGGATGTACTTTTGCATCACGCCCTCCCCGGGTTGATTGTCCTCTGTTTATTTGTCCGTCTGAGCGGACTCGTCGGGGCGGGTTTCAGGCCCGCCCCGTTTGATTTTGGCTACTGCCGGCACTCGTCGTCCATCCAGACCGTGTCCATCCGGTCTAGGTTGTGCACGAGCGCTCCGTGCTTGCCCTCGATGCCGTGCACGCAGGTGCGCCACGCCCCGAGCGTCCGGTTGTACCAGTACTCCACCGTCGGCGGGTCGGCGTCCAAAATCTTGGCCGCTTCCTGTACCAGTGCGTACCGCTTGTCGAAGTCAGGTTCGGAGTCCACCTTTTCCATGATGGCGTCGAACTCCGGATTGCAGTAGTTGGAGTGGTTCTCACCGCCGCCGCAGCGATAGAAGCTGTTCATGTACGCGGACGGATCGATGAACGGCGAGGCGATCCCGCCGATGGTCAGGTCGAAGTTCCGGTTGGCCAGCTCTTCGAACCATACGGCAGAGGCCACCGGTCGGATCTCCGACTCGATGCCCAGGATGCGCTGGAACTCCAACTGCGCCACCTGGGCCGCCGCCGTCCAGTGCGCGCTGTTGGGGTCGCGCTGCATCAGGTCAACGTTCTTGATGCCATCGGCGTAGCCTGCCTCAGCCATCAGGCGCTTGGCTTCGGCTTCCGCCGCCGGCCGGTCGAACACCATCCGGGTGTCAATCTCGGCCTGGGGCAACTGGAACGCCTGGTCCTGGAAGGTCCAGCCGGTACCTCCCCGGTAGCCGTACAGCCACTCGCTGACGACCTCATGGATGGCGTCGCGGTCCAGGGCCAGCCACAAGGCCTTGCGTACCCGCGGGTCGTTCCACGGTTCCCGGTCGGTGTTGATCCACACCGCCAGGTAGGAGTAGGACGAGAACGGCTGCGCTTCGTAGCGATCGTCGTTTGACAGGATCTCGAACGCCGCCGGGTCGATGGTCTGGGAGTACTCAACGTTGCCGGCCAGCAGGGCGGCGGACCTGGTTGTGCTGTTGCCCAACGGGTAGGTCCAGACCTCATCGAGGTACGGGAGTCCTTCGTTCCAGTAATCGGGGAACCGTTCGTTCTTCCAGACTTCACCCTCCTGGTGCTCCAGGAAGCGGAACGCGCCCGTGCTCGGTGCATCGGCTCCTTTGAGCTTGAGGTCGTAGTTGTTCTCTTCCAGGAAGTCCTTTTTGAAGACTCCGTGCCACTCCAGGGCGAACAGGTTCAGCCCGTAGTTCAACGGCGGCGCCTTCTCGAAGGAGAATTGCACGGTCAGCGGGTCAATTACCTCAATGGACGGGCCGAAGGGCGTGTACAGACCCTTGCGTGCGCTGACGACTCCCGCCGGTGGGTCAATCACCCGCGACCACGAGGCGGCCACGTCGTCGGCGTCCATGGTCCCGCCGGTGTGGAATGGGACGCCTTCCCGCAGCGGGAACGTCCACGTCTTTCCATCCTCCGAAACTTCCCAGTTGGTTGCGATATCCGGAATGATGGTCTTGCCGCCGTCCAGCGGGTTGTACCGCAGCAGGTTGTTCAACACCATCATCTGCTTGAACGAGTTGGACACGCTGGAGACCTGCATCAGATCGTAGTGCGCCGGGTCGAAATATCCGCCGCGCCGTAGGATGCCACCCCACTGAGCGTCGGGATAGGCGTCCTTGGTCACCGGGTTGGCGATGACCTCGGTGGGCAGCGCCGCCGGCAAAGGCGTGGGCGTCGCGTCGGGAGCAACGGTGGGGCGCGGAGTCGGCGGGACTCGGGTGGCTTGCGGTTGTGCCGCTCCGCCGCCGCTGCCTGAGCCCGCGCTTGTGGTCCCCGTACTTCCGCTCGTTCCACTCGTGTCGCCGGTGGTGGCGGCCGAACCGGAGCCGCTGGTTCCTGAATCACTTGGCGTGGTCTGCTCGGCCGGAGCCGGAGCCGTGCCGCCGCAGGCCACCGCCGCAAGGAAGGTGATCGCAAGTGCGATACTAAGCGCCGCAGTAGGAGATATTAGGAAGCGATGCACTCTCAATGGTCCCTCCTTAGGAGACTCGTAATCCGTCAGTCTGTGAGATTTGCCGCTCTCACGGGCATCAATGCACAACGGCGAAATACGTAATCCGCTGTGTTCGCAACGATCGAAGCGAATATGACTCCGCAAGCAATATCTGCCAACGTGATGAATCAATCTCCGCTCGAGATGCTGCGAAATCGATGCCTCGGCGACTGTCGGGATTTTAGGGAGTGCCATTGCCCTTGTCAATATCAGGTATTCACGGTCAGTGGGGTCGGATCGAAACGTTGATTTTCAGCATGTCGGGCGCAAAACGGGGGGCAGAGGCAGGCTGAGAACGCGCCCCCGTCCGGTCCATCTCGCTCCGGACTACTGCCGGCATTCGTCGTCCATCCATACGGTGTCCATCCGGTCCAGGTTGTGCACCAGCGCCCCGTGCTTGCCTTCGAGCCCATGCACGCACGTGCGCCAGGCCGAAAGGGTGCGGTTGTACCAATACTCGATCGTCGGCGGGTCCTCATCCAGAACCGCCGCCGCCTGCTGCACCAGGTCATACCGCTTGTCCAGGTCGCCCTCCGCGTCCACCTGGGCCATCAGAGCGTCGAACTCCGCGTTGCAGTAGTTCGAGTGGTTTTCGCCGCCGCCGCACCGGTAGAAGCTGTTCAGGTATGCCGACGGGTCAATGAACGGCGATGCAATCGCACCCACTGTGATGTCAAAGTTCCGGTTGGAAAGCTCCTCGAACCATACGGCCGACGCCACCGGCCGGATTTCCGACTCAATGCCCAGGATGCGCTGGAACTCCAATTGCACCAACTGGGCCGCCGCCGTGAAGTGCGGGTTGGCTGGATCGCGCTGCATCAGGTCAACGTTGTCGATTCCGTCGCTGTAGCCCGCTTCCGCGAACAGTCGCTGCGCCTCCGCCTCCGCTGCTTGCCGGTTGAACACCAGCCGTTGGTCTATCTCGGCTTGCGGTAGCTGATATGCCTGGTCGGGGAACGTCCAGCCGGTGCCGCCTCTGTATCCGAAAAGCCACTCGCTCACCACCTCGTGCAGCGCGTCCCGGTCGATGGACAACCACATCGCCTTCCGCACTCGCGGGTCATTCCACGGCTCGCGGTCCGTGTTGAACCAGACCGCGAAGTAGGAATACGACGAGAACGGCTGGGCTTCGTATCGGTCGTCGTTCTGCAGAATCTCAAAGGCCGCCGGATCAACCGTTTGCGCGTACTCCACATTTCCCGCCAGCAGCGCCGCCGAACGGTTCACGCTGGATCCCAGCGGGTATGTCCACACTTCGTCCAGGTACGGCAGCCCTTCGTTCCAGTAGTCGGGGAACCGCTCGTTCTTCCACACCTCGCCCTCTTGGTGCTCCTGGAACCGGAACGCTCCCGTCCCCGGCGCGGTCAACCCGTTCACCTTCAGGTCGTAGTTGTTCGCTTCCAGGAACGCTTTAGGGAAAACACCGTGCCACTCCAGCGCGAACAGGTTCAACCCGTAGTTCAGAGGCGGCGCGACTTCAAAATTGAACGCCACCGTCTGCGGATCGATCACCTGGATGGTGGGACCGAAGGGCGTGTACAGACCCTTACGCGCGCTCACCACGCCGGCCGGCGGATCGATCACTCGTCCCCAGGACGCCGCCACATCGTCGGCGTTCATGATCGTCCCGTCGTGGAACATCACGTTTTCCCGAAGGGGAAACGTCCAGGTCTTGCCATCCTCGGACACGTCCCAGTTGGTGGCTATGTCCGGGATGATCGTCTTCCCCGCGTCCAGCGGGTTATAACGCAACAGGTTGTTCAACAGCATCATCTGCTTGAAGGAGTTGGACACGCTGGAAACCTGCATCAGGTCGTAGTGTGCCGGGTCAACGTATCCTCCCCGCCGGAGGATGCCGCCCCGTTGCGCATCCGGGTAGGCGTCCTTGGTTACGGGATTCGCGATCACCTCCGATGGGAGCGCCGCAGGCAATGGTGTCGGCGTGGCGTCCGGCGCAACCGTAGGACGCGGCGTAGGAGTCGCCAGCGCGGCGGTGGCCTGGGGTTGCGAGGCTCCGCCGCCGCCCGACCCGGAACCCGATCCTGAGCCGGTTGTGCCGCTCGTTCCTCCGGTGGTGGCCGCGCTCCCTCCGCCCGTGTCGGCGGGAGCCGCGTCCTCAACGGGCGCGGCGGTGCCTCCGCACGCCAGGATCAACAGGAGAATGATAGCGATCACGACGCCGAACGCCGTGCTGAGAGACGTGACATACCTTTCCATGGTCATTCCTCCCTCATCAGGTGCTCGTCAATTTTTTCGCGCGTTGCCGGCTTTCTTCTGGCGCGGAGCCGGACCGGATCGTCGCTGCAAATTGCCTCATTGGTGGTTGGAAAAGGGGCGGGCCGTAACCCGCCCCTCTTGTTTCGGCGAGTCTCCCTGCCTACTGCTGGCACTCCGCGTCCATCCACACCGTGTCCATGCGGTCGAGGTTGTGCACCAGGGCCCCATGCTTCCCTTCCAGCCCGTGGACGCAGGAACGCCAGGCGGCCAGCGTGCGGTTGTACCACCACGTAACCACAGGTGGGTCCTCGTCCAGGATGCCGGCGGCCTTCTGAACCAGTTCGTACCGTTTGTCGAAATCGCCCTCCGTGTCCACCATGGACATAACCGCATCGAATTCCTCGTTGCAGTAGTTCGAGTGGTTCTCGCCGCCGCCGCAGCGATAGAAGCTGTTCATGTACGCGGACGGATCGATGAACGGCGACGCGATGGCTCCCACCGTGATGTCGAAGTTGCGGTTGGCCAGCTCCTCGAACCACACGGCGGATGGCACGGCGCGTATCGTCGACTCGATGCCCAGGATGCGCTGGAACTCCAACTCCGCCATCTGGGCCATCGCTGAGTACCACGGGCTGTTGGGCTGCCGCTGCATCAGGTCAACGTTCTTGATGCCATCGGCGTAACCCGCTTCCGCCATGAGCCGTCGGGCTTCGACTTCTGCCGCTTCCCGGTCATAAACGAGCCGCGCTTCGATTTCCGCCTGCGGCAACTGGTACGCCTGGTCAGGCAGAGTCCATCCGCCGCCGCCCGGGTAGCCGAACAGCCACTCGCTCACGATCTCATGAGCGGCAAGCCGGTCGAACGCCAACCACATCGCCTTGCGCACCCGGACGTCGTTCCACGGCTCCTTGTCCATGTTGAACCAGATCCCGCCGTAAGAATAGGACGAGAACGGCTCGGCCACGAACCGGTCGTCATCCAGCATCCGGTTGTAGGCCTCCGGGTCGATGGTCTGGGCGTAGTCCACGTTGCCCGCCAGCAGCGCCGCCGAACGGTTCGTGCTGTTCTCCAACGGATACGTCCAAACCTCGTCCAGGTACGGCAGGCCCTCGTTCCAGTAGTTTTCGTACCGTTCGTTCTTCCAGACCTCGCCCTCCTGGTGCTCCAGATATCGGAAAGCGCCGGTGCTGGGCGCGAACTGGCCCGCCTGCTTCAGGTCGTAGTTGTGCTCTTCAAGGAACGGCTTGGGGAAAACTCCGTGCCATTCCAGCGCGAAGGCGTTCAACCCATAGTTCAGTGGCGGCGCCTTCTCGAAGGAGAATTGCACCGTCAGCGGGTCGATGACTTCAATGGACGGACCAAACGGCGTGTACAGGCCCTTGCGCGCGCTGACCACCCCGGTCGGTGGATCAATGACCCTGGACCACGATGCGGCCACGTCGTCCGCGTTCATCACCGTTCCGTCGTGGAACATCACTCCCTCCCGCAGCGGGAAGGTCCAGGTGTATCCGTCTTCGGAGACCTCCCAACTGGTCGCCAGGTCGGGGATGATGGTCTTGCCCGCGTCCAGGGGGTTGTACCGCAGGACGTTGTTCAGCAGCATCATCTGTTTGAACGAATTGGTGACGCTGGACACCTGCAGAAGGTCATAGTGCGCCGGGTCGTAATATCCGCCGCGCCGCAATATGCCGCCCCACTGGGCATCCGGGTACACGTCCTTGGTTATGGGGTTCGCCACAACCTCTGACGGCAGCGCCGCCGGTACCCGCGTCGCGAACGGCACCGGCTGGGCCGGCTGCGGCACTTCCGTAGCAGCCGGTTGTGGCGCCGTCTGAGCCTGGGGCTGGGCAGTCGGCTGCGCTTGGGTCTGAGGCTGCGCCTGGGTTTGACTCTGAGGCTGAGACTGCGGTTGCGCCTGTTGCTGCGGTTGGGTTTGAGGTTGGGTCTGGCTGGCCGCAGCGGTGTCACCGGTGGTCGCGCCGGTCGTTTCGGTTTCCTGCGGGACTTCCGCACCGGCACAGGCCACCGCCGCCGCGAGCAACAGAGATAACAGGGCGGGCACTAGCAGTGCCGGATACCAAAATCGTGGGATCAGCATGGTCGCTCCTCCTCAACTGCGTCTGGACCCGTCGGATCGCGATTGCTTCCGTTCATCACTCGCGCCAATAGTCGCGAACCCTTTGCATAGGTAAAAAGTATAATATCGCCGTAATTATTACTGATACCGATGTTATATCCGTAATAATATACGTAAACTACGTTTGAAAGCGGTGATTATTTCTGAATTCCGTTTTTTCATCGGCGCTGATTCTATGGCTTCAAATCGGGCGTGTCAATAATCAATATCAGCGCCGCGGCTGAGTTGGCTTCATTCGTACTCCATCCGTACTCCATCGGGGAGAGGCCGCGCGCCAACGTAGTTCCAAATGCCTTGTGCTATACTGCCGCCATTCCATACCACCCGAATCGATACGGAGCCGCTGTATGGTCTCTCCCCTCGTTGCGACGCCCAATCCGTTCCGTGGCGTCGTGGTCAATTCTGCCCATCTGCCCGTCGATCCCGACGAATTCGCCGCATCTTTGGACGCTTCCATCGCCGAATGGCGCGACGCCGGCTACGAGGTCGCTTGGGTGGACATCCCCATTGGCTTGGCAACCCATGTGCCCATCGCGACCAAGCGCGGTTTTACCTACCACCACGCCGACTCCGACAGCATCACGGCGACGCTGATGCTGATCCCCGATTCCTTCATCCCGCCCTACGCCACTCATTACGTTGGCGCCGGTGGCGTCGTCCTGAACGACAAGGAAGAGCTGTTGGTGGTGTGCGAGCGTTACCGCATCGACAATCGACCGCCCTTCTACAAGCTCCCCGGTGGAGCCCTCGAACCGGGCGAGCACATCGTAGATTCCATAGTCCGTGAGGTCTTGGAGGAAACCGGCGTCCAGGCCCAGTTCGAGGCGCTGGCCTGTTTCCGCCACTGGCACGGCTACCGCTACGGAAAGTCCGACATATATTTCGTTTGCCGGCTCCGCGCCCTCACTCACGACATCAAGATGAGTGAGCAGGAAATCGAGGAATGCCTCTGGATGCCGGTGCGCGATTTCATGTCCGACGACGACATCAGCCCCTTCAACAAGGGCATCGTCCGTTCCGCCATCGAAAGCGCCGGCGTCGTTCCTGCCGACATGCCCGGTATGCCGCCGGACCCAACCCGCGAGTACTTCCTGCCCGAATTCATCAAGTAGTGCCGACTTCTTTCGTCCGCCGCCCATATCCCAGGAGGAACCCCATGACCACCACCGCCCAGCCCGAACAGCAATACCGCGTAATCGGCACCCGTCCCGTCCGCCACGATGGCGTGGACAAGGTCACTGGCGCCGCTCGCTACGGCGCAGACATCAACCTGCCCGGGATGCTGCACGCCCGGATACTGCGCAGCCCGCACAGCCATGCGCGCATCCGCAGCATTGATACCAGCAAGGCCGAAGCGTTTCCCGGTGTTGTTGCCGTCGCCACCGCTGCGGACTTCCCGATCATCGAGAACCGGATGATCGACTTCGCCGAGGTGCAGGGCAATGCCCGCATGATCGCCGAGAACCTGTTGGCCAAGGACAAAGTCCTCTACGTCGGACACGCAGTTGCCGCCATCTGTGCTACCAGCCCCCACATCGCCATGGAAGCCATGAATTTGGTGGAGGTGGACTACGAGGTGCTGCCCACCGTTCTCACCTGGCGCGAGGCCATGGCCGACGATGCTCCGCTGCTCCACGACGACATGACCACCTATTTCCGCATGGAGCGGTTCGCCCGCGGCGACGATACCGGCGTCAAGAGCAACGTGGCCGGACACATCCAGCACAAGGTCGGCGACGTCGACGAGGGCTTCGCCGAAGCCGACATCGTCATCGAGAGGGAATTTGAAACTCAGACGGTGCACCAGGGTTACATTGAGCCTCACGTGTCCACCGCCATGTGGTCCGCCGACGGTCGCGTAACCGTCTGGACCAGCACGCAGGGCATCTTCAACGTTCGCGCTCAGACCGCCGCCATCATCGGCGTGCCCGAGGGTCAGGTGAAGATTGTGCCCATGGAAATCGGCGGTGGGTTCGGCGCCAAGGGCATCACCTACACCGATCCGGTGGCCGCGGTCCTGTCCAAAAAGACGGGCAAACCGGTCAAGGTCGCCATGGATCGCACCGATGTCTTTATCGGCAGCGGCCCCGCCTCCGCCACCTTCATGCGCTGCAAGATGGGCGTCAAGAACGATGGCACGATGGTCGCCGGCCAACTCTACATGGTGTACGAAGCCGGCGCGTATCCCGGCTCCCCTGTGGGTGGCGGCGCCCTCACCGGGTTCGGTCCGTACAAGATGGATCACATGCTGGTGGACGGGTACGACGTGGTCTGCAACAAGCAGAAGGTGCAGGCCTACCGCGCCCCAGGACAGCCCCAGGTCGCTTTCGCCGTCGAGGCAGTGGTCGACGAGCTGGCCGAGATCCTCGGTCGCGACCCCATGGAACTGCGCATACAGAACGCCGTCCAAGAGGGCGACCGCATGCCCAACGGCGTCCCCCATCGCGTCTTCGGGTGCCGCGAGTTGGAAGAGGCCATGATCAACAGCGAGCACAACCGCACGCCGTTGGAAGGTCCCAACCGCGGTCGCGGCATCGCCGTGGGATTCCGCTGGCAGGCCGGCCAGGCGTCATCGGCCACCATCAACGTCAACTCCAACGGCACCCTCAACCTCATTACCGGTTCGGTGGACATCGGCGGCACTCGCACGGCCGTCGCCATGCAGGTCGCCGAGACCCTCGGCATCGATATTGACGACATAGCGCCCACCGTGGTGGACACCGATACCGTCGGCTGGACTGCTTCCACAGGTGGCAGCCGCATCGCCTTCGACACCGGCCTCGCCGCCATCGCCGCCGCGGAAGACCTCCGCGACCAGATGGCCCAGCGTTGCGCCATGGTCTGGGAGGTTGAAGCTGACCAGGTCGAATTCGCGGACGGCGTGTTCACCTGCACGGCTAACGAAGAGCGCATGACCATTGCCGACGCCGCCAGCCGCATGATGCGCACCGGCGGCCCGCTCACCGCGTCGGCCTCTGCCACCTCCACCGGCGTGGGTCCCATATTCGCCGGCAACATCATCGACGTTGAGGTCGACCCCGAAACCGGCAAGGTGGACATCCTGCGCTGCACCGCCTTCATCGACTCCGGTACATCGGTCCATCCCAGCTATGTGGAGGGCCAGATGCAGGGAGGGACGATGCAGGGTATAGGTTGGGCGCTGTCCGAGGATTACACCTACGGCCCCGATGGGCAAATGCTCAACTCGACCTTCCTGGACTACCGAATGCCCACGGCTCTCGACATGCCCATGATCGACACGGTGGTCATTGAAGTCCCCAACCCGCGCCATCCCTACGGACTGCGCGGTGTTGGCGAGGCGCCCATCATCCCGCCTCTGGCCGCGCTGCACAACGCCGTTTACCATGCCACTGGCGTCCGCGTGAACAAGCTTCCGCTGTCGCCCACCAGCGTTCTGGAAGCAATACAGGAGGCCAACGGTTCGTAGCGATTGCAGCGGTTCAACCAGGCGCGAAGAGCAGGGGCGGGTTTGCAACCCGCCCCTTCCGTATCGTTACTGCTATAATCTGCCCAAGGAGGGCAGTTGGAGAGTTGACTATCGAGATTCCACTGTCGGTTTTGGTTGCATTATTTGCGATCAATGGGGGTACGCTTACTGCGTTTCTTGGCGCCATCGTGTATCTGGCGTTACGATTGGGCCGTCTTCCCACACGTGAGGAACACAACGAACTGCGTCAGGAGCTCAAGTCGGATATGGCGCGACTTCGGGAGGAGTTTCGCCGCAGCCATCAGCAGTTAATGATCGCTCTCGCCAATCACTCGCACCGAGAGGACGGACAGGCGGTCTTCACCCTTCCTCCGGAGTTGGAAACGACGCCCGCGCCCGCTGACAATTAAGACCGAACTTCCAGCACCTCATTCAACATCAGGAAGTTCTCCCGCAACTGCGGCGCCAACGTCGTCCCCCCGGTGGATAGCATTACCAGAAGCCGCAACTGCGCCGCCAGGTCCGCCGCCAACATGCTTTTTGCCTCTGCCACCGTGTCCGCCGCGATCGGAACCCGCAGCCCGTTCAGCGGCAGCGCCGCCCTGGATTCGGCGGCCCAGTACTGATCCAGGCTGTCGATGATCACCAGAGGGATGTCTTTCTTCAAAACGAAGTAGGCGTCGCGGGGGCTGTCTGCGGGCGTCAATACGTCCGTGAATACGCGGGTTACGTCGCTGTGGCTGATGTGGAACGTCGCGGCGTTGGGCTGACTGGTCGATGTCGCGTGCCAGTCCCATCCCTCCGGTTGGGCCCAGTTGGCGTTGGGGACAACGTTCACCGGCAGCGACCCGTCCTCCGCCAGCACGCGGTCGTTTCCGGGAGCGCCGGCGTCCTGCGGTGTGGTCATATCACTAATCCCGGCCGATCAGTGGCTCAGTTCGCTAACGTTGCTGGATCCGTCCGGATTCAATTCCCACGCGGCAAACACCTGGTCCGGCAGCGTGATGGGGCCGACCGCTTCCTCGTATTCCCGCACGTGCTTGGCAGACAACACTGCGATGGCCTTCATCATCTGCGGGCTGACCTTGATGCGGGCGCGCAGGATGGGTTCCCGTTCTTCCAGTTGCTCGCCAAAGAAAAGCACCGCTGAGTAAAGGCTGCTGAAAATGTGGAACGAGTCGCTGTAGAAGGTGATGGCGTCAAGCGACCCGCCTGCTTCCGCCGGGGCCGGCGCGGGGGCCGTCGCCGTGTTGACGTTCAGTGATGCGACGTCGCCCGGGTTGATGTAGCTCTCTTCCTGCGGTGGTTTGTCTTCCGGCGGCACGTATGGGCGTTGGACGATGGGCATAAGACCTCCGGCCCGGCCAACGGCCTGATCAGACGCGGCGGGGCGATGCGGCAGTTGGGCGCATTATAGCGGGTTTGCCTGAACCGTGCCGACCGGCTGCTCCCTCGTCGCCGCTCCGGTTTATTGGCGACCGCCCACCGGGACTTTAGATCTCAACGGGCTGGTCGCTGTCCATCCACTCGGCGTAGGAGCCGTCGTACAGCCGAACATCGTAACCAAACTGCCGCAACGCCAGCCACGCTACCGATGCGCGCACTCCGCTCCGGCAATACGCAATCACCGAGTCATTGTTGGCGACGCCTGCAATGCCCAGTCGTGCGCGCAGTTCGAACTCTTCAATGAGCAGATTGCCGTCTGTACCTGCTGCCTCAGAGTGGGGCAGGTTGACTGCTCCCGGGATATGGCCGGGCCGATGGTCCATTTCAACCTGTCCGTCGAACTCCTCGACACTTCGCGTGTCCAGTAGAACGGCGTTCCCTGGATCGACAACGTCCTCCAGCGTAGCCCGCACGGATGGATCGAGCCTCACTGTGAACTCACTGGATTCCGTGGGAACCGGCCGGTACAGCACCTCCCGTCCCGCATCTTTCCAGGCCTCGTACCGCAGGTCCATGATGTGCACGTCGTCGCGTCCCAGGTACTCCAGCACCCAGGCGGCCATGGCCGCGTTCCGTCCGTCCTGGTGGTCGTACAGCACGGGCGTCGCTTCATCGCTGAGGCCGGCGTCCCCAAAAGCAGACGCCAGTTGGTCGGGATCAGCCAGCTTGCCATCGGGCGCTTGCAGTTTCTTGAACGGTACGCTGACCGCCCCCGGTAGGTGGCCCATCAAGTAGCGCATCGCCGACCGGGGATCAATGATCAGGTAATCCGGTCGGCCGATGCGCTCAGAGACCCAATCGGCGGTAACGAATGTCGCCATCAACCCACCATCTCAAAGTCGGTATCAACCGAGGTGCGATTTGCCACCGACTGGGTAACGGGCGAACCCTCCACCGCCAGCCGCCAGATCTCCCGCAGCGTGTCCTCGTCAGCGTCGGCCCGCACGAAACACTTCGCCGAGATCTGTCCGTAACCGGGATTGCCCTCGTCCTCTACGCCCGCCCACTTGCGGATGTTGTCGAAATACCCTTCGACGGCGATTTCGAGGTCGTGGATGCGCACGCCCTGCTTGGTGGCGTTAACCACGAACCCGACGGTCATGCAGCTGCCCACGGCGGAGAGCAACTGCTCGTGCGCGCTGGCGGCCACGTCCGTCGCGGTTAGGTCGCCCGGCTCGTCCATGTCAACCTGGTGGTTCCGCATGTACGCTCGGGCACGCATCCCGTCCTGCCAGACTACGCGCGACTTCCACGGCCCCGTTACCGCGTTGAACACTTCCGGATCCCGGAACGAATCCAGCACTTCGGTCAGTTTTTCACGGGGCAGTCCGTTGAGGTTTTCTTGTTGCGTCATTTTGTGCTCCTGTTTTCAGACCGGTTTGGAGGAGAGTTTTTTGTTGACTGTGCTCGTTGTTAGCCCGAGTTCGCCGCGGCCATTGGTGGCATCGCCTCAATCACCGGAGCGAGATGGTGGGAAGCGTTACGCAGACCGACCGCGATGGGCACCAGATCGCCAGGATCGTATTCATCGGGCGCCCAATATGCGATCAGATCCCCGTTTTCGGCAATTATGGTTGCTTCTGCGACACTTTCGCCGAAGGTCAGCGTGTCGGTTTCCTCGCAGTAGCCCCGCTTGCCCAGCGGCAGCCATGGGCTGATGCCGATAACTTCCAGTTCGACCGCGCGATGGCTTTCATCGTCAGGCACGTGCAATATGATCGACCAATTCTGTGCGACCTCATAGCCACCGGATGATGGCTGGTCGTAGTACCAACTTATCGCGTCAATGTCGGGATCATAGTGCGCTCTGAGATTCATCTCGCACCTCCAGTCTTTCGTAATGGCGCTGGAAGTAGTCCATATCGTTGCTGTTCAACTTCTCTGCAGCCTTCCCGTCCAAGAAGGCTGATATTATCCTCCGGTCGTCGATTGAGACGGCCACTCGCATCAGGCGCCTGCTACCGCTATGTTCGATCCAACCGAGAAAGGCGATGCTTCGCCTCCCGTCGCGGTCCTGTCTGATGCCACGGACGACCCAATTGTTCAATACGCCGGTTAGCCGTTCCAAGGTAACTTCGTTGTGTACCCTCTCCGCCTGCTCTTGAAGGTGGCTGGTTATCTCCCTCTCAATTCCCGCGACCGTAAGCGTAGGAGGCAACCCGGCCGGATGGTCGCTAGGCATGCTCCGCGCGCAGGATCTCGGCGGCTTCTGCGATTACCTGCAACTTTTTGGCGGCCATCTCATGTGTGTTGACGTTGCGCTCGGCAAACGTGCCGAAGCCGCAGTCAGGGTTGAGGTAGATCTTGTCAGGATCGAAATACTGCAACAGTTCTTTGACGCGCGCCACGATTTGCTCGGGCGGCTCGATGTCGTCGGTGCGGGGGTTGACCACGCCCAGGCCGATTTCCTTCTCGTTGGCGTATTCCTGGAACACTGCCATCTCGCCGGCCCGAGGTGTGGCGCACTCCAGCACCAACCGGTCGATGTTCATCTGCGTCAGGTAGGGCAGCATGGGGCCATAATTGCCCTGCAATAGCACTTCTTCCTTCTTGCTCCAGTTGCCCCGGCAGACGTGTACGCCGGTCTTGATGCCGTCGATGCCGTCCAGCGTCTCGTTCATCAGCCGCACCGCCATTTCCAGTTCGTCGGTGGGGTCGCGGCGGTTGGGAAGCGCGGCGCACATGAACGTCTCGGTGGTTTCCTCGCCGAACACCACCTGGGACAGTGTCGGCTCGTCCAGCTGCACGAAATCGCAGCCGTGGTCGCGCAGGGCGATAATCTCCTCGCGCAGAATTTCCACCACGTCCCGAGCCAGGTCGTCTGGGGAGGGATAAGCTTTGTCGGACAAGCCCTCGAACCAGCCGGAGCGGGTGAGCATATATGGGCCGGGAATAGGGACCATGATGGCCCGGTCGGTGTGTTCCTTCATAAAGGCCAACTCGTCCAGCGCCAGCCCGTGCCTCTTGCTGATGGTATCGATTACGATGGGGCTCTTGATGGCGAAGGATGGAACGTCCAGCGCCCGCAGCACTTCCTCCATGCGGGCGCGGTCTGACGAATAGTCCAGCAACTCCGACACCTTCATCAGCTGCATTCCGTTCAGCTTGTCCACGGCGAATGAGTAGAAGTTGTCCCGACGTTGCTCACCGTCGCTGATGATGTCTACGCCGGCCTCTTCCTGCGCTCGGATGCAGGACAGCACTTCGCCGTCCGCCAACGCGCTGAATTCTTCGTAGGTTATCTCGCCGGCCTCTTTGCTCCGCAGGGCGCGAATCAACTCGGTGGATCGGGGCCAGCTTCCGACCACGGTTACAGGGAAAAGCGGGGTGTCAGGCATTCGTCAGGTACTCCCAGAGAGGATGCGTTCCGTAATGGGACGTTCGGCGACGCACGATACGCTGACAGCCGTTCCCACCACCGGCCAAGGTAATCTACACCATAACATTTGTATTCACAAACCGGACGAGTTCATTCGGCCGAAATCGATAGCCCCTCGATGAACTCCAGGCCGGGCAGCTTCTCCAGCTCACGTGGCTCCATCTTGACCTTGCCTGACCGGCTTCCGGCCCCCAGTATGATGTAGTCCATCTCCAGTAGGCGCGCGTCCGCATAGATCGGCAACCCGTCCGGCAATGCCAGTGCGGTGACTCCGCCAATCATCATTCCCGTTATTTCCATCGTTTCGTCAGCGGACGCGAAAGACGCTCTTGAAACTCCCATCAGCCCGCGTACCCGCTTGTTCACGTCGAGCCGGTCGCACGCCCGCACGATACCGGCGCATTGCGAGGCCGGCCCCCGTTTGCTCGCCACGATTATCGTGTTGGCCGAATGGGGCAGGTCGTATCCGTAGTGCTCGCAAAAATCCGCCGTGTCGCCGTATTGTGGTTCGATCTCAATCCATTCCCAGCCGTCGATGCCCAATTCGTCCAACGCCGTTCGGACCCGTGCTTCGATCTGCTCCGGTGTTTCCATCATCGTCAGTAGCCCGCCCTATGCTAATGTAATTGTCGCGTCTGACAACGAGACCAGTTCGTCCCGCTGGTTGACGCCGCGTATCCGCACCTGCGCTTTCCGCTGCCCGTACAGGTTCCCGCCGGCTCCGGTGATCTCTCCGGAGAAGGTCACCACATCGCCGGCGCGGAATGGGGTGATCGCCCGCATCACCAGGCTGCCGCCGTTGTAAAGTCCCTCTGGCGGGAAGTTAAGCCCCAGGAATCGGTCCACGTACGACATCGTCGCTGGCCCCGCGTTCACTGCTCCGCCGAAGATATTCTGCCGCGCAAACTCCTCGTCGGTGTGGATGTTGCTTTCGCTGGGCCGACCGGCCAGGCGATGGGCGTTTTTCCGCAGGATGTTCTCGGTGGTTTCGGTTACCGCCAGGGTGCGCGGCAGCGACGTGCCGACGCGGGCCTGCTCCCACGTGAGGAACCGTGACTGGTCGGGCACGGCGTCCGTGTCGGGCGGGACGACAATATTTTCCGCCGGTTCGGGGACCGCTCGTTGGCCCGCCGCGTATTCGAATATGCACGTGTAGTCGTAACTCGCCACCACCGCTCCCGCTTCGTCAAACGCGGACACGCGGAAGGTGACGAACTTGCTGCCTCGCCGTTCGTACTTTTCGTGGACGCGTCGGATGCCGGTAAGCGTCTCGCCGGAGTACACCGGGCGGTACCAACGGATTTCACACTTGGCGAAGGGCGTCTGTCTGCGTGCGGTCACGGAACGCTCCTGGGCCACAAACCCGTTGGCCTCGGCGATCTCGTCTCGCAGCAGCGGAGCGTAAGTCAACGCCATGGTCGGCATCGCCATCATCCTCGGCGCATCCGAATCCGGTTCGGGCATTAGGTAGCGCGGGTCGGGATTCTGCGCGCACGCCGCATACTCGGCGATATCCTCGGCCGTGAGTCTGACCTGCGTTTCGTGGCCGGCCTGTCTCACGCGCACCGCGTCGTAGGTCCAAAGCCGTTCGGCCGTTGTGGCGTCCTGCTGCGTTTCCGGAGTTGTCGTCATCGTCCGTGCCTCCTGTGCGGTCTAACAATTATAACCGGATCGCCGGGTCCCGGAGAAACGGTTTCGTTTGCTCACGTTGGCGTTCCATATTCCCGCCCTTGCGTTTGGCGCTACTTACTGAGGGATTGGGAATCGCCCTCCGAGTCGTTCATGTTGAGTCGGTAGATAGGTCAACTTGCAATTCCAGCCGGATTCGTAGCATATTGAGGCTACGCCGTTGCCCGACCCGTATCAAAGCGTCTGTCGGAAATCGTCATGCCGGCGGATCCTCAATACACCGAAGTCGGCTACGGTGTGCCTTCGCCAATCCGCCCGATGTAGGGCCGTACTTGCCAGGTGCGGCAACCTCCAGCGTCGTCGACACATCCGCATACGTCGCCAACCTCTAATCGCAACGGACACCGAAGCAGAAAGCACCACGCGGACCGCACGCTATGCTGCCGGACTATCCTCACGCCCTGGTAACCATCGCCTTCGAAGAATGGCGGCAGGCAGGTTTCCCGAACGCAGCCAAGCTCGACATCAACATCAACAATCAGGACTGGGCGATCCTCTTCGCCGTCCTAAACCCCGACGCACAACCCCGCATGGGTTGGCGCGCCCTGGTATTCAAGGGTGACATAAACGTCGGGAACCGCACGGAACCGCCTGTTTTGGAAACCAGGAACTACCTCTTCGTTTTTCCGGATTTGCCCGAAGTACCGGATTGACGACAGGCTCCAATTCCGACCGTCAGTAGCCTCACCGGATCGACATAAAGCCGGCAACTCCGCGAACCCGCCCAATTGACGCTCTCGTTTGCACCGTGATAAAGTTTTTCCTGAAAGGCTGTGATGGAGACGAGTAAGCGGGCCGAAGGCGCTTGAGAGAGTCCGGTACGGTGGAAACGGACGCGCTGATCCCGCCCAAAATCACTCCGGAGTTGCCGGCTGAAAACCGCCCACCGAAATCGGCGGCCATTAAGTTCAGGCCGGGTTCGTTGCCCGTTAGAAGCGACGGGACATGATGGTGTCCTGCTGGAGCGGCTGTTTTTCGCCGAACATGGCGTCGACGGCAAATAGGGTGGTACCGCGGGTTATGCCCGTCCCTATAGGGGACGGGTTTTTTGTTACCTAATGTACCATCGCGAAGGGCTGGCAGGCAGAACGACTCAGGGTTACGGAGATCCGCCGTGAAGCTCAAAGGCTCAGAAATCATTTGTGAAAGTTTGCTCCGAGAGGGAGTGGACGTGCTGTTCGGACACCCCGGAGGGGCCATCCTCCCGTTCTATGACGCGCTGTGGGCCTATCCCCAACTGCGCCACGTCCTGGTTAGGCACGAGCAATCTGCGGCCCACGCCGCCGACGGTTACGCCCGCGTCACCGGCAAGCCCGGCGTATGCGTCGCCACATCCGGTCCCGGCGCCACCAACCTCATCACCGGCATCATGGGCGCCAAGGCGGACAGCATTCCCATGGTCGCGATTACCGGGCAGGTCGCTCGGGCGGCAATGGGTACCGAGGCTTTCCAGGAGTGCGACATCTGCAGCATCGCGTCGGTCTGCACCAAGCGCACCTACCTCGTCATGTCCGCGGCCGATTTGGCCCGCACCGTGCAGGATGCTTTTAGGGTCGCGCAGGAAGGCCGGCCGGGACCCGTGCTTATCGATGTCCCCCGCGACGTCCAACTGGAAGAGGTGGAATTCGAATACCCTCAATCGTACGTGGCACCGGATTCTGCCGCGCTGTCCCCGGAATTGTTGGATAACGTCCACAAGGCTGCTACGCTCATCAATGAAGCCGAACGCCCGGTCATCATCGCCGGCCACGGAATTGTCCATTCCGGCGCATACGAGGAACTCCGCCAATTGGCCGAAGCCACCGGTATACCCGTGATCAATACCCTGCTTGGCTTGAGCGGTTTCCCCCGCAACCATTCCCAGAGTCTCGGCATGCTGGGTATGCACGGCATGTACTGGTGCAACATGGTAGTCGATCAGGCGGACGTCATCATCGGCCTGGGTATGCGATTCGACGACCGCGTGACCGGCCGGGTGTCCGGGTTCGCCCCTCATGCCCGAATCATCCATCTGGACATTGAAGAAAGTCAGGTCGGAAGGATTGTCCCCGCCGAGGTCCCCTTGGTCGGCGACGCCAGACCCATCCTGCAAGCCCTGGTACCGTTGGTCGAATGGGCGGAAAGACCCGAATGGATGGCCTCCATCGGGTACCTCAAGTCGGAACACCCTTCCCTCGCCATCCCGCAGTCCGAGTCGCTGCTTGCCCAGCAGGTTCTTGCTCAGATGAACGAGGCTATACAGGAGGACGACGATGCGATTGTGGTGACCGGCGTCGGCCAGCACCAGATGTGGGCGGCCCAGTACCTGTTCCTCAACCAGCCCAACTCGTTCGTAACCTCCGGCGGCCTCGGCGTGATGGGATTCGAGGTGCCCGCCGCGTTGGGCGCGCAACTCGGACGTCCCGGCGCTACCGTGTGGTCCGTGGCCGGCGATGGCGGATTCCAGATGACCCTGCAGGAACTGGTTACCGCCGTTCAGGAGAAACTCCCGATCAAGATCGCCCTCTTCAACAACGGCTATCTGGGCATGGTGCGCCAGTGGCAGGAGATGTTCTTTGACGGCCACATCAAGGAAGTTCCCATGCCCGGCCCCGACTACGTCAAGCTGGCGAACGCCTACGACATTCCGGCCCTCCGAGTGGAACACCAGGAGGATGTCGCTGACGCCCTGCGGCAAGCGAAGGAGTACGACGGTCCGTTCCTCATCGAGTTCGTGGTCGAGCAGGAAACCAACGTGTTCCCCATGGTGCCACCCGGAGGCTCGTTGGCGGATACCATCGAGGATCCCCGCACCGCATTGGTCGCCAACTGAATGACGCCGGCCGCGGGCTTTCTTAACATAAGCAGATAATGGATTTATGATGGCCTCAGGCTGACTTGGTTGAGGTGGTCTGATGGCCCGAGGTAGAGTTTATCGTCATGACGTGCGGTGTCCTGATTGCGGTTC
>DAOUJD010000033.1:0-95197 GCA_034423115.1 Dehalococcoidia bacterium
GGCTGGCACGGCGTTACGTCCGTAGCGTTGGGCAACTGCGGGTTCGGCTTTGCGCCGTCGCGGGTGGAGGACCAGGACCGGGCGATGCTCAGCATGACCCGCAACGAGGCCATCCCCTACGACGCCATGAAGGAGGGGATGCCGTGGAACTGGGTGACCTTCCCCGACTTCATGGAAAGCCTCAGCAACACTCCCAAGGGGGTGAACTGCCTGACCTACGTGCCGCTGACGCCCCTGTACGCCTGGGTAATGGGTTGGGACGAGGCCAAGAATCGCCGCCCTACTGAGGACGAGCTACAGGAAATGGTGCGGCTGATCCATGAAGCCATGGACGCCGGCGCTTGTGGCTGGTCGGCCCAGGTGCTGGGTGTGAACTCGGTGCAGCGTGACTACGACGGCACGCCGATGATCACCGACCTGCTCTCAGAGCACGAGGTGTTGACCTTTGCGAAGGTTTTGGCCGACCGGGACGAGGGATTCATCGAGTTGGCCTACCAGGAGACCGGCGAGGAAGGCCGTCCCCTGGGCGAAGGGGCTCGCGTGTTCTTCGAAAAGGTAGCCGAGGTGTCGGGCCGACCCGTGTTGTACCAGACGGTATCCCCTAACTCCGTCCACCCCGAACAGCATCGAGAGCGCATCCGCTGGCTGGAAAGCTGCGCCGAGCGCGGCCTGCGGGTTTACGGACAGGGCAATACTCGCCGCGGAGGGTTCGAACTCACCTTCGAGGACTGGAACCTGTTCGATGACACCCCCATGTGGCGCGAGGTCACCCTGGGCGACAAGGCCACCAGGAAGTCCAAGATGTCGGACCCGGAGATGCGCCGGAAGCTGAAGGAAGAATGGGACTCGGGCCGCCGTCCCACCCAGGTCACTCCCGGCTCCGTGGGCAGCCTCCAGGTGATGACCCGCAAGGTGAAGATTGACATCGGGGCCGAGACCGACTTCACCCGGATGCCGGCCAAGGTCAACGTCAACGGCGCAGACTACTTCTTGGTCAACACCCGCGACGGCTACAAGCTGCTGTCGGTGGTTTGCCCCCACCAGGGCGGTTGCGTGGACGATGACGGGGACAAGTTCGTCTGCGATACGCACGGCTACGAGTACGAGCACGACGGCGGACGCTGCATCACCAACGGCGAGCTGCGTCTGAAGTCCTTCGTGGTCAACGTGGTCGATGGGCGAATGATCGCTCTGGCGCCGGACGAGACGGAGGCCTCCAGCCCACAGGCCGGCCTGACCGTTCAGCAAATCGCCGACGAGCAGGGCAAGCACGTTATCGACGCGTTGCTGGACATGTGCGTGGAGGACGACCTGGCGACTGAGTTCTACGCCGACACGCAGGGGCGCGACGTGGCGCAGTTCACGGCGGAGGTGCTGGACTCCAACCACGTTGTCGCGGGCGTTTCCGACGGTGGCGCGCACGTCAAGTTCCTGACCGCCGGCATCTACCCGACGGACATGCTGGCCTGGCTGGTGCGGGACGAGAAGGTAATCACGCTGGAGGATGCCCACTTCAAGCTATCGTACCTGCCGGCCCACTTCGGCGGGTTCCAGGACCGGGGCGCGCTGCGTGAGGGCTCACCGGCGGACATGGTCATATACGACCTGGATAGGCTGGAAGTGCTGCCCTCCGAGGTGGCCGAGGACCTGCCCGGCGGCGAGTGGCGTCGCATCCAGAAGGCGAAGGGCTACCGCTGGACGCTGGTGAACGGCGAAATCACCTTCGAGGACGGCGAGCCCACCGGCGCAATGCCCGGGCTCCTGCTGCGGAACGGACGGGGGTAGACCCCCGCGAACGGAGAAGGGGCGGACGATCATCTGCCCCATCTCCATGATGGGCACACGGCGCGGATTGAACCGAGAGCCTATCCCACAACAATAGGATAGGCTCTCGGTCGCGGCGTCACTCGATTGTCGCATCGCCCACGGTACCAGCTTTTATCCGGAGCGATTATAAAGTCTCCGTCCGCTCGTGGTGAGCCCGCCACAGGACCGCCTCTGGCGGTTCGAACCATGAGCGGACTACCTCACCCCATGTCGATAATGGACTTCCCCTCTCGGTTGCAGGCGGCCAATGCATTGCCGTCCGACTCGGAAATTCTTGCGACTCTGCTACGGCTTGGTGCCGACGGCGCAGTGGAACGGCGTTGAGATGAAGAAGGTGCCGTCGGTTTCCGCCTGCTCAACGGCGGCGCGCCACTGGGCCGCTTCATCAGCGTTCAAAGTGGGCAGGATGCCGCCTTGCAGGAACCGCAGGCGGATCGGTTCCGAAAAGGTGCTGATGAACGGGAACATCCTGGTGTTCTCCAACCCTAGGCCGGCAAAACGGGTGTAGAGGGAAGAATCGTCGCAGCCGTCGGGATGGCCGGGGTCGTCCACCCACGGAGGCGATTCAATCCTGGTCTTGAGAGCCGGAGGCAACGGCAGGTTGACCCACCGATTCATGTCGTGGGCATGGCCCAACACGGCGATCCGCCCGCCCGGCTTGGCGACTCGCACCATTTCGGGCAGCATTCGGTCCGCGTTGACGCGCTGGATCACGGTGCTGGAGAAAACGACGTCCATGCTGCTGTCGTCGAACGGCAGGGACTCGGCGCTGCCCTCTCTGAAGCTGACCACGTCCTCCATGCCGTCGCGCCGTGCGATTTCCGCCGCCTCGCGCAGGAAGAAGGCGTTGACATCCACGCCGGCGACGGGGTTGGCGTTGTCCATCTGCCGCGCCATCCACCGGCATAATACGCCGGTACCGCAGCCGACCTCCAGAACGCTCTCGCCGGGCTGGATTGCCGCAGCGGCGATCAGACTGCCCACGGCGGACAGGTAACCTGGCGTGCGGCCCCGGGATTCCAGGCTGGCGACCATGCCCAACGCCGGGCCGGTCAGGGTCACCACGCAGTGCCGTTCGCTCAAAGCCGCGCCGATGGGGTCCCACTGGGATGGGCCCGCGCCCAGGGGCAGCAGGACCAGCGGCGGGCCGGAGCCGGCGACCTTGAAAAAGACGCCGTCGATCTCGCCTTCCTGCGCCGGAGGGGAAATCGCCGCAGGGCCATCCTGCGCATCGACCCGGCCCAGGAAGTCCAGCATCGATCCGGCTACACCATCGCCGCGCTCGGCTGCGATGTCGGCGTAGTTGTTCGGGTACTGGTAATCGGAGAGGGTGACCTTCGAGGCAGACGGCAAGCCGGCCATGTTGCGGTTTATGGTCTCAGTTGCTCCACCCCGGTCGGCATTGAACACCAACAGCCGCTCGCCCAAGGATGACAGCGCCGACGAGTCGAACCCCAGGGGACACACCAGGGTCAACGAGGCTACGGCATCTGAGAATCCGGACGCCATTCCGTACCAGTCGTTCAGGTTTCGAGAGGCGAAGTGGGCTCGTTGGATGCCCAGATGCCGCATCACGCTTACGATTCTTTCTTCCACGGGAGTGTCGATCTGCGTTGCCATGTTGCTCCCTCCTGGTACTGCTTGGTGGTTCGCTACGTCCGCGCTGCCCTCCCACACTGGCGGTAGGGAGCAAGACACCTATGCCGGCCATACTAGCACCACCGCACGGCACACAGGAGTGGTGGCGCCGCGACACCAGGGCTTTTCCAAAATCGGCACACGTCCCGCTCATGGTGCGGCACGCCCCAAGGTTCGCCTCTGGAGAATCCGCCTCTGGCGGGAGCCTGTCGAACCACGAGCGCGTCCTTCGACCCGCCACAGGCGGACCTACGGCAGCTCAGGACGAGCGGATGAAAGTCAATCGCACAACTTTGGAAATGGCCTGCCGCGACACGCCCAATCGGGGCAAGAGCGGTCAGAGGTTATTCAGCCGTCGCTCGCTGGACGAACTCGTGGGCGGCCGCGTAGTTCCTGGCACCGCTGCGCCGGATGGGCGGGACGACGTAGCAGTCCTCGACGCCGGCCGCGCGCAAACCCTCCCACACCTCAAGGGCGATATCGACGCCGGAGCGGCCGTTGGCCAGGTCGTCGGCGACCCATTGGGGCACGCTGGCGAAGGAAACGCCGTCCGGCTCCATGAGACCGACGCCGTAGAAAACAGGGGTGGTCAATGGGCTGCCTGCGACGTGGGCGTAAGCATCGGCGAATCGTGCCACGTCAGCGGGATCGAACACCGGCTGGGTGATGAGGAAGTGCGCTCCGGCCTGCACCTTGCGAACAGCCAGTTGCGCCTCAGGGTCGATGCCGCGACCGAGGTCCACGGTGGCGCCGATGCAGAAATCGGTGGGGGCCCGCAACGAGCGTCCGCGATAGTCGATGCCCTGGTTCAGGTTGGAGACGGCGGCGATGAGTTCGGTGGCCCGCAAGTCGTTGACCGGCGAAGCCAAGTCCTGTTGGCCGAGGGGATCGCCGGCGACCACGATTACGTTCTCTAAACCGAGAGCTTGGGCACCCAGGAGCAGCGATTCCAGCGCCAGGCGGTTCATGTCCCGCGTGGCGAGGGTAAAAATCGGGTCGGCGTGGTGGCGGTCGCGCAGCACTGCGGCGGTGGCTACCGAGTTGACGCGCACGGCGCGGCCCGGATTGTATGCCGCCGATACGAACTGGACGTTGTCGGGCGGAGACGTAATGTCTTGAGGGCGACCGGAGCGTGGCGGCGAATAGTCGCAGATGAAGCAGGTACAGCCGGTAACCGCGTTACGGAGGTCGACTACCTTCGCCATTGGTCAATACCGCCTGCGATGGCCGGTGTTGGATGGTTTACGTCGGCTAGCCGTCCAGTTCTTCCAGGTACTCCCGGAAGCGGACGATGGCCTGCTGCTCCGACCTGCCCACGTAGTACCGGATTCCCTGGACGTATTCCACCACGTCGCGGGGGAGCATGAGCAGTTCGTCCCGAGGCTCGTTGAGGTGGTAAAGGCCGTCCACGCCCTCCTCTAGACCGACGTACAGCGAATCTTCCAGGGTGGCCTTCTCGCGAGCGTCCATATCCTTTCGCACGACCCACTGGCTGAATACGAAGGGCAGGTTGGTCCATTGGCTCCACTCGGTGCCCAGGTCGATACGATGAGCGAATCCGCGGGTGCCCCGGCGGCGACGCAGGGCGCGGTTGCCAATCAGCAGGAAAGCGTCGAAGGTCTCGTCAGGTCTGATGACATCGCCCGGCCGGACCGCGAACTCACCGGGCTCCAGGTTGTACTTGCGACGCAAGAGCACTTCCAGCAGCCTGGCGGCAGTGACGTCCTCGTCGGATATCCCGATGGTTACGCCGCCCAACTCTTCCATAGGGTGCTGCGAATACAGCGAAACGCTGACCGCCCTGGCCTGGGTGGAAAAGCAGAATCCGCTGATTGGCTCGAAACGATCTTCGAGGCGAAACACGTCGGTGAGGTGGGCCGGACCTGCGTCCAGTTCTCCGTTGGCGAGAGCGTCGCCGAGCTGGCGGGGAGTGGTGAGGCGCAACTCGATGCCCCGTCGCTCCATGTCAAAGTAGAAAGGCTCGGATTCCAGGTACGGCACGCGGCCGACTTTGATGGGCATGGTTTCGCCACCACTGTTGGTTGGGATAATCGGCAACGACTCGCATCGCGCTGCACTATCCGAGGGAGCGTTGCGACGGTAAGATTGTAGGCCGGGCCGCGTTGACGGTCAAGAACGGAGCTGATGTGGTCGGCGACCGAAATACCGCCTGGACGGTGGAAACCCTGAATGAGACGGTGGACGCCGAAATTGACGCACTACCCGACGATATGTACGCCTATTTCATTCGTATCAGCGGTATGATTGCAGCCCGAGGTTTGCCGGCGATGCGTATGCCGCACGTGCGGCATTTGGAGGGTCCGCTCTGGGAAATGCGCCTTCGCGGACGGGACGGCATATCACGCGCTATCTACGTATCAGCGCAACGCCGTCGGGTGGTTGTAGTGCGGGTATTTATCAAGAAAACCGAGGAGACACCGCGTCGGGAAATCAGATTGGCATTGCAGCGAGCCAGGGAGATATCGCAGTGACGAAAGTAAGCAAGTTACATGAAAAAAGGTATCGTGAGAACGCCGAGTACCGGGCTGCATACGACGCGACAGAACCGCAGTACGAACTCATCAACGCTTTGCTGGATGCCCGCGCCTATGCCGGCATTGACCAGGACGAGTTGGCTGAGCGTATGGGCATTCACGTGACGGCAATCATGCGGCTGGAGGGCTGGAACAGCAACCCCTCGGTCAAGACCCTGCGCCGGGTGGCACAAGCTACGGGTACCAAACTAAAGATCAGCTTTGTACCTGATGAGAAAATCCCTTCGCCAGCGCCGGACGTATCCAAAACAACAGTACAGAGCAAGGAACTTGCGTCGTGAAGAAAATGGCAGTAGTTGCGGTGGCGCTGATCGCGGTCCTGGGGTGCATTGTGGCGGCGATTCCCGCCGGCCAGGTTGCCGCCCAGGACACCGTTACCATCAACGAGCATGGGGTTGAAAACCAGTTTCCGGACGGACTGAGGTTTTTTATAGTCGCCGAGGCTGCGAGTCCTATCGACGAAATTCGGGTGTACGTGCGGAAGTTGGGGCAGTCCAGCCGAACGGTGTACCGCGCGGTGGAGTTCGAACCGGGGAACTCGGTATCGGGAGAGGCCCTGTTTCAGAGCAAAACCTCCAACGAGTACATCCCGACCGGCACCCGACTGGAATACCATTTCGACATCCGCACCGCCGACGGCGCGGATTTCCAGACCGAACCGGAAACCATCGTGTATCTAAATGAAGGGCTCGAATGGGACGTAAAGTCATCGGGCTTGATCGACGTCTACTACTACGATTATGACCGGCTGTCGGAGGTTCGGGCCGACCTGGTGCTGCAGGTAGCAACGAAAACCTACGCATACATGGGCCCCATCCTTGGCGTGGAACTCACCGAGCCCATGAGCATCGTGGTGTATTCGAACTACTCTCACATGCGGGAGGCGCTGAATCCGTCTTCGCAGGTCGCAGCGCAGCAACTGAGGACGCTGGGCCGGGCCTATACCAACGAAAGGACGCTGCTGGTGGATGGCTCAGACGACCCATACGTCGGAGACAACACCCTGACCACCGCGGCCCACGAATTCACGCACCTGCTGGTGGCCGACGCCGCCGGCAGCGCGTACTCGCAGGTCGATATGTGGTTGAACGAAGGGTTGGCAGTGTATTCGGAACGGCAACCGGGCAACGAATTTGAGCGGTACATGCGAAACGCCATTTTCAACGACCGTGTGCCTCCGCTGGCCGGCCTGCGAACCTTCGCCGGCACGCCGCAGGAGACCCTGCGCGCCTACGGGCAGGGCCACGCCGTGGTCAAGTACATGCTGGCGGCCTACGATCCGAGCCTGATGCAGGAATTGTTCGCAACGCTCCGCACCACCTACAACTTTGAAAAGGCGCTGGTCGCCTCATACGGCGTGACGGTGCCGGAACTGGACAACGAATGGCGGGAAAGCGTGGGCCTGGCTCCTCGGGACCTGTCCACGCCGCCTCCGCCTCCGTTGCAGGTGATACCCACGCGCGGGGCGCAACCGGCGGCCGAAGCCCCGGCGTCCACGGAGCCGGCGCCCACCGCAGCGGGTCAAGAATCGACCCGTCAACCGACGCCAACGGCGACCACGGCGCCGCAACCAACCTACACGCCCGCGCCGCCCCCGACTCCGTCCGCGCCGGCCGGAGGGGGTTGTGGGGCAGCGCCGGCAGAGTCTGGCAATGTCCCATCCGAGATGGCATCCCTGGCTCTACTGGGTGTACCGGCGGGGTTGATCGCGCTGGCCGGCGCCCGCAGATTCAGGCGACGGGACGACGACTATTAATCTGCCCCAACACGTACAATGACATGCACGCCATCGGCAGGCATGGTGGCGGCGACAATAACGGGAGGAACCCATGCGCGCAGTCTGGTATGAGGAGAACGGGGACGCTTCAGTGCTGCAGGTCGGCGAGATGCCCGATCCCGAGCCGGGGCCGGGCGAGGTGCGCGTCCGCGTCGCAACCTCCGGCGTGAACCCGTCGGACTGGAAACGGCGTCAGAATGCCGGCCCGGGAACCGCATTTCCGCGCGTCATACCAAACCAGGACGGCGCCGGCGTGATTGACCGCGTGGGCGAACGCGTGCCTGAATCAAGGATCGGCGAGCGAGTGTGGCTCTACCAGTCCCAGTTCGGCCGGCCGTTCGGCACCGCCGCCGACTACACGGTGCAGCCGTCCAACCGGGCGGTGCGGATGCCCGACAACGTGGATTTTGCGCTGGCCGCAGGGCTTGGGGTGCCGGCGCTGACGGCGCACCGCTGCGTGTTCGCGGACGGCCCGGTGACGGGCAAGACGGTGCTGGTTCCCGGCGGCGCGGGGGCCGTGGGCAACATGGCGTTGCAGATGGCCCGGGTCGGCGGCGCGGCCAACATCATCAGCACGGTGAGCGGGGACGCCAAGGCCGAGATCGCACGGCAGGCGGGAGCGCACCACACCGTGAACTACCGCACCGAGGACACGGCGGCGCGCATCCTGGAGATCACCAACGGCGAAGGTGTGGACCTGATCGTAGAGGTGGACTACTCAGGCAACTTTGCCGTGAGCCAACGGATCATCAAGCGGAGCGGAACGATCACAATCTACGCGGCAGGCGACGGCCCGGCGCCGCCGTTCCAGTTTCCCGTGAGCAACGTAAACGTGCGCCACGTGCTGGTTTACGACATGCCGGAGGAGGCCAAGACCACTGGGGTGGATGACACCAACCGGTGGCTGGCGTCAGGGGACCTGGAGGGAATGGACGGGCCGCATTTCCCGCTGGAGGACACGGCCGGCGCGCACGAGGCGGTGCGAGCGGCCACGGTGGGCAAGGTAGTTATAGACGTAAGCGACGGGTAAGTCGGTCGGCCTAGTCGTTCCAAAGGGGATGTTTGCGCCATTCTGTCGGGAGTCCCATCGCCGAGGTTTGCACCGTCAGGTGAGAGTCGAACAGGTCCAGAACCCTTTTCGTCCAATCGTTTCCCGGGTAGATGTGGTTCAACCAGTAACGGCATATGGTGAGCAATATACCCAATTGATTGTTCGATAGTTTCGGTGAATGCCACTCTGGGAATTTCCTGCGCTGAGGTATTTTCACTCTTGTTCTATTGAATCGCCAGTTCCATATGCGGTCATGGTGGGCACATCTGTTGCGCAGCACTCGCAGACCGATCAACCAAGAATTTGCAATGGCGTCCGGTTGGCCCAGCGAGCTTGCAACGTCTTTCTGAATGTTGTCGGCGACGCCCTGGAAGAATGACAGGGTGGTCCCAAAATCGATACTTTCTGCGACCATCCAGATCGGTAGCTCAGGCTCGGAACCTGGAATCGTTACGTTAGAAACCGGAGCCGATCCTGTATGGTCTCGCGCCACGTTTTCCTGAGCCTCTTTGATTTTGCCCAGCCACCAGGTAAATGTCGGACCTTGGCGTGAAAAGTTCGGGAAGTTTGTCGCATCAAGATATTCGTAGGGGCCATACTCATGAGCGAAACGATAAGCTAAATCAGACCTGACTTGTACTTCAATGCATCCGATCGCTTCAAAGCACAAGGAACGTAATCTGTTGTCAAATTCAACGATGCCCCAGAGCGCTTCCAAAGTGGCATCTCCGCGGTAAAGATTTTCCGCACGGAAAAATTGAGCGTAGTCGGTCAATCTGAATTCGCCGACCATCTCCAAGCGACGAATCAACTCGGTTTTATCGGCCCGTAAGCCTCGGGCGATCAAACGGTCCGCTGCCGGCTCAAAAGAGAAAACTGACGCCCCGGTCGCCATGATCCATCGCACAACAAAATACCCGCCGAAGTAAGCTGCATCCTTACTCAATGAAGGAGAGAAGCCCGGCGGGTCTTGCTGCGTTTTATTGTAGCATCAAGATGTCATATTAGCAACATCATAAACGCCCTTCGTAGCGCGAGGGGCGTTCTATCATGGCGCGTTCCAGGGCCACCTTGAGGCGTTCGCTGAAGAAGCGGCTGGTGGAAGAAATGATGCGGTGTTCCTGGCGGTCCTCCCGCTTGGTGGGCAGGGTCACGATGACGTGATACACCTTGAACTTGTTGGAACGGATGCGGTTGCTCCACCAGGTCACGGCGACGGCCACCAGCACCACGAAAATGCCCATAGTGAGCCAGGCTCCGGCGAATCCACCCACCATGGCCACGAAGAACCCGATGATCGATCCGCCCCCGACGGTGCGCCACCAGCGGATGGGCGGTCGGTCGGACTCCTCCTCGACTATCTCCATCTCGACGGACAGGATGTCTTCGATGCGGTATTCCTGGCCCTGGGGTTCCACGAACCGCTCGTAGGTGACCAGCGCGCCGTGCTCTTTGAACAGCACCCGATCCTTGGATACCGCCATGATGGATATGCTCCGTGCCTCAAAAGTCCGACGATCATGGATTCCGGCTTTCGCCGGAATGACAGAGGGGGTTACTGCGCCGTGGTGCCGCCGTCGATGACCAGTTCGGAGCCGGTCATAAAGGATGATTCTTCCGATGCCAGGAACACGATGCCGTAGGCGATGTCGTCGGCGTTGCCAACCCGCCCGATGGGGATACGCTCGTTGATCCAGGCGAAATGCCGCTCGTTGTCATAGCTGCGGGTGGTCAACGGCGTGTGGCAGTAGCCGGGGTGGATGGAGTTGACGCGGATATTATCGCCGGCGTATTGCATGGCTGCCGACTTGGTGAGCAGGCGAATAGCGCCCTTGGCGGCGTGGTACGCGGTTGAGGTCGGGCTGCCCACGATGCCATAAATCGACGAGATGTTGACGATGGAGCCGCCGCCGGCTTTCAGCATCTCGGGCACGCCGTGCTTGATGCCCAGGAACGTGCCCTTGGCGTGGACGTCGATCTGGCCGTCCCAGGCGTCTTCGGTGGTTTCCTCGACGGTGTAACGGGCGCCGGTGCCGGCGTTGTTGACCAGGACGTTGAGGGTCCCAAAGGACGATACGGTGGCGGTGGCGGCGTCTATCCAGTCCTGCTCGTTGGTTACGTCCAGCTTAACGAATATGGCGTCGCCGCCGGCGGCCCGGATCTGCTCGGCGGTGCGCTCACCGTTCTCGGTGTTGATGTCGCCCAGGACGACCTTTGCGCCTTCCTGACAGAACATCCTGGCAGCCGCGCCGCCGAATCCCATCAACTCTCCCTCGACACCGCTGGCCGCTCCGCTGATGAGCGCAACCTTGCCTTCCAACCGCATGGGGAACCTCCTGTCGTCGTGCCGGATTGGTGCTGTTGGGCCGCATTATAGCAAGCGGGGTCAGTTCTCCGTGCGCCGGTCGCGCAACTGTGCTTCCAGTTCATCAATCCGTTGCTGCATCGCGGCCTGTGCGGCCTCGTGGGCCGCTCGTTCCTGCCGCCAGTTCTCCAGGTACTCGCCAACAACCGAGTCGTAGAAGCGCGGCCAGCCCTCGTCCCAGGCGAGATACAACCCCATCAGGTCGCTGTAACCCTTGAGGATGCCGTCGGGCTCGGTGGTCAGATCGACCGGGAGGTACACTCCGTCGCGCAGCACGCCGCCCCACAGGGGCTCTCCGTGGTGCTCGCCACCGCTGGGGTCGAAGCGCCAGTATTCGGAAATGCCGATGTCGGCATACACCCGGGTCTTGGTGACCGTATCCTCCGAACCGGTGCTCTCGGAGCCCACCTCCAGCGCCAGGTCAGGGGGCTTGCCGGCCTCCCAGGGCAGGTAGAGCTTGCGGCGACGGATGGCAGCCTGGTCGACCCCAAAGGCCAGGTAGATGTCGGGCTGGCGGCGGACGTTCAGGTTGGACGGGTCATAGCACAGGATCGTGTTGCTGCTGATGAAAACGTCGGGTCGTTGCCAGAAGTCGGCGAAACGACTGGCCAGGATGTTTAGAATCTCGTTGACAACGGTTTCCTGCTCCATAGCGTCAGGCATGGGCTCCGGTTCGTCCGGGTTGTAGTCCAGCGCGGCGTAGTCGATTTCGCCCCGCTTGACGTACGGCAACATCCCGGTTCTGGTGACAGTCATAACGTAACCTCGACGCATCCGATCCGGCGGGGCCAGTCCTAAACAAAAAGTGCAGTTGTGATGGATGTGGTGTTGGAAACACTAAAATAAAGACAGACAGGAGTAGTTTGAAGTCCCACGCATTATAGCAGTCAGTTGAGCCAATTCCGGCGGATCCCGTGGGCTTGCGGCGGGGGAGTATAATGCTGCCCTGTGATCCCCCAACACGAGCGTGGGACTCCAGAGGAGGAATGTCCAGATGCCCGACTACTTCACGGAGGTGGATGTCCTCCGCAACGGCGATTCGGCCGGCAACGGCATGACGCTGCGCCTGACGGACCCCCACGGCCGAACGATTCACACCGTGGCGGTGCCGCAGGAAGGGCATTCACATACGGGGCCAACCTGGGCATACATTTTCGAGAACGAGGGCCTGACGCTCATCGACCCGGGAGCAGAGGCGTCGTTCGATCTGCTGAAGTCGGGCATGGCGCTGGGCGGCCTTGAGGTAGGGGACATCGAGCGGGTGATCATCACCCACGGGCATGCCGACCACGACGGCGGCGTGGCGCGCGTCCTAGAAGCCTCCGACGCCGAGCTATGGGCGCACGACATCTACCAGCCGCTCCTGCCCTTTGACCCTCGGGATCTGCAATTCATGGCATCGTCGCCGATCCATCAGGCGATGTGGGAGACGGCGAAAGCCAACGGGTTCAGCCATTCAAACTCGGAGGAACGCGAGCGATACATGGCGTCGCGAAAGACGCACCAGGTGGGTCATCACATCGCCCACGGAGAGCAGCAGGGCGCGCTCCAGTACATGCACGCGCCGGGCCATTCGCCCGACGAGATCTGCGCCGTGATCGACAACGGACCGGGCAGCGGGATGGTGTTCACGGGCGACCACGTGCTGCCGGAGATCAGCCCGCACCCGACGATGAAAACGGCATTCAACCGTGCCGTGCTGAGCAGTCTGCCGGTCCACTACCAGGACCCGGACGATTCCTTCGGGTTGCTAACGTACCTGAAGTCGCTGCAGCGGGTGGCAGACCTGGGTACGGAGGTGGCGGTGCTGCCGGCGCACCGGCTGTACAACAACCACAAGTTCAACTTTCAGACCACGCAGCGAGCCGGCGATCTGATCCGGTTCCACGCGCGGCGGTTGGGTCGCATACTGGTTACGGCGGGGCCGGAGCCGCAGCCGTTGGAGGACGTGACGCGGCAGACGTTCGAGCGGCGCAAGCTGGAGGGCGGCAACTTCTTCGCCGCGCTCACCGAGGTGGTGGCGCACATCGAGCTGCTGGAAGACTCCGGCGACCTTGAGGTCACCGACGACCACAGGCTGCGCCGCACCGGCCGCGAAAACTACCAGGACTTGCTGCGGGCGCTGTGACTGGGGCATTTCCCCTGCCTGCGCCGATGCTCCACGGCCCGCCGGAGTTCAGTCTAAGCCAAGGCTGACTGCTATACTGGCGCTACCATTCGCTAGGAGCATCAACCATGGCGCAAATGACGCCGATGCAACCGTTTGACGAACTCGGCGAGACTATCGAAGATTACCGGCTTCAATCACGTTATTTTTTGGAGCGCAGCCACCAATACCTAGCTGAGGATGACCTGCATCAAGCCTCCGAAAAAGGCTGGGGCGCAGCGGCATGGATGGCAAAAGCAACGGCCACCGCCAAAGGCTGGCAGTATGATCGGCATGAGCACTTTACAGAGGTCCTATACCAGGCCCGCCAGCTAACTGGCGACAATCGGCTAACCGCGCTGCGTCGGACGGCCAACGAACTACATGGTAATTTCTACCAGCGCAAGAGGTTTTTGCACGCTGATGACATTGCCGGATCGCTAGATGAGGTCGCCACACTGCTCGACATTCTGGAGCCGTTAACGGAACGCCAATCCACGGCATAAAGAACGCAGTATGAAAATCATAGCCAACGACGTCGCCAGTGGCTGGGTTGTCCCTTGCATCATTATCGAAGTCAAACCTCGCGAGGTGCGGGACTCATATGATGGTGGAATCCTAACAGACGACGACCTCCGTCAGTTGCAGGGTTATGTAGATGCTGACTCGCGTATGGAAGAAGGGTTGGCTGGGCTGACCAACGGAACCCGGTGGCACATCCACCAGTTACAGGATGGGGATCCGTTGAAAAATTTCGACCCTATTCATGTCGATATTTTGCACGATGACCCGGGATACGCTGCCGATGTGCTTGACGTGTACATGGGGCGACAAAATTGGTGAGGATCGGCGTGATTGTCAATATGATGCGGGGCCTGACGCGGAACCTGAAAATGTCCTATGACCCCGACAACGATATTTTGTGGTTGCGCGATGGCAGTCCAAGCGACGGCAGCAGCCTTTTGGAAGAGGCGCCTTTTGCCACGATGGAGATGCGCGACGAGGAGAGCCGGGAAGCGGTCGGCGTGGAAATATCGGGCTTCAGTACCTACTTCCCGTTGCGTCGGTCTGACTACTACGAACCAACAGACACCCTCACTTTCGGAACTGGGCGCGAAACCGCTACGTTGATCGCCGAAAACAGCGACTTGGTGGCATACTGGCGGCCCGATGAATTCGCGCCCCACGATCTGGAGCCTTTTGCAGTTGACTTGCGGAATGCATCCAAGCATTTGGCGCCTTTGGTTGCGGCTTTTCCACACAAGAAATAACGATCTGTTCAAACGCGCCGGGACTTTACGCGGCGTCAACACCAGGAGGTAATGTCCATGTCTCTGGACGGAAAGGTAGCGTTGGTAACCGGCGCGGGCCGCGGCATGGGTCGGGCCACTGCGCTGGCGCTGGCGAATGATGGGGCGAACGTCGCGGTCACGGACATCATGGCCGACAACGTGGAGGAAACGGCTACGGATGTGCGGGCCACTGGTCGCCAGAGCGTGGCGATCACAGCGGACATCGGCGACGGCGACGACATCGACCGGGTGATCGCCGAAGCGGTGAGCTCGCTGGGGCGTGTCGATATCCTGGTGAACAACGCCGGCGTCACGCGCTACCTGGACATCATGGACATCACCGAGGCTGACTGGGACCGCATTCACCGGGTGAACGCGCGGGGCGCATTCTTCGTGATGCAGCGGACCGCGCGGCAGATGATCGACCAGGGCAGCGGCGGGCGCATCGTCAACATCGCGTCCATCGCCGGCAAGGGCTACCGGGGCACGTCCAACGCGGCCTACGCAGCCAGCAAGGGCGCGGTGATTTCTATGACGCTGATCGCGGCGCACCAGCTGGCGCGTTACGACATCAACGTGAACGCCATCTGCCCGGGCTCAACCATCACCGCGATGTCCACGAGCACGATGGAGCAGCGGGCCGCGGATGCCGGCATCTCGGTTGACGAGTTGCAGGCGCAGCGGGCGTCCAACATACCCATCGGGCGGGCCAACGAGCCGGAGGACATAGCGGCGATGGCGGCGTTCCTGGCCAGCCCCGGCGCGCGGAACATCACGGGTCAGACGATCAACGTGGACGGCGGGCTGGTGATGCACTGAGCAAATTAAGGTGGCTAAATTGCCGACGGTACCACGTTTCGATATGATTGCATTTGAACACCGAGAAGGTAAAGTTTGGTAATCGCGGCATGTGAGGATATGCGTCATGGACAGGCGTATCGCAGAGACCACACCAGATGCGGCGAGTAGCCGGGAGTCTGCTCCTGCTAAATGGTGGCGAGATAAGGTGAACATCGCCCTTATAGCAATCGCGGCCATAGCCGCTATTGGAATCGTAGTTGCTTGCGTCGGCGCGTTTGCCCTTGGCTCATCAACAACGGTCTGGGTAGGCGGCGGTATAGTGAGCATATCGGCGCTTGCTTGGGCAGCGTGGGCAATCGCGTTCATTGCGTTAGTAACTATTCGGAAGACGAAAAGATAACCCCGCGCAGGATTACGCATACACCAGCCAGTATGATCACCCCCAATCCGGCCACGCTCATCGCGAGAGCCGCCGCCGCTAAACCCGCGCCGCCAGTCAACTTGAACACCAAGCCTGCCGCCAGGAAGATGGCAACGAAAAGGCAGCCAATAGCCAAAAATAGCCTGTAGCGCAGCGGCAAACTCAAAGCTAGGGATGCGAGGGCGGCCCATAATCCTTTGTCCGGCGACTTCATTACCATACCCTGATCATGGGACAAAACTCTCGATGCCGTAGCGTCCCCGGAATGATATAGCATCGTGATTTTGTCTGCCCTGTCCGCTTGCGCCGCCCTAACTGCGTGTATATGATGGCGGCGGAACTCAATTCGCTGTCGCCACGATGGTTCGGAGATACGGCTATCTCGGTGGTGAAAGGAGCAAGTCAGGTATGAAATACGACTATATCGTGATTGGAGCCGGGTCGGCGGGATCGATTATCGCCAGCCGGTTGACCGAGGACCACAGCAAGCACGTGCTGCTGATCGAGGCGGGGCCGGACTATCCGGAGTTCGAACACCTGCCGGAAGAGGTCAAGTTCGGCTATAACACCGAAATTGACATCATGGTCAGCGACCATAACTGGCAGTTCGTCGGGAAGGGCACGGACACCTCCCCTGAAATCATGGTGCCGCGCGGCAAGGTCACCGGCGGGTCCAGCGCCATCAACGGACAGGTGTTCCTGCGGGGCGTGCCAGAGGACTACGACGGCTGGGCGGCCGAGGGCAACGACGAGTGGGGATACACCAAGCTGCTGCCCATCTTCCGCCGCATCGAGACCGATACCGACTACGGCAACGACGACTTCCACGGCGGCGACGGCCCCATCGTAATGCACCGTTTCGCTCGCGAGTCGTGGCTGCCGGCGCAGAACGCCTTCAGCGCCGCGTGCGTGGCCGCCGGCTTCCCCGAAACCTGGGACCACAACCATCCCGATTCCTACGGCGTTGGCCCGACCCCATTCAACAACCCCAACGGCATCCGTATGAGCACGAACCTCGGCTACCTGTCGGAGTCGAGACACCGATTGAACCTGACCATCAAGGCCAACTGCCACGTGCATCGGATTATTTTCGACGGGAACCAGGCCACGGGCGTGCAGTTGGAGTCGGGCGGCGAGGTCTTCACCGCCGAGGGCGAGGAGATCATCCTGAGCAGCGGCGCCATCGGATCGCCGCACATCCTGATGCTGTCAGGGATCGGGCCGGCCGACCACCTGCGTGAAATGGGGATTCCGGTGATCCAGGATGCTCCGGGCGTGGGCCAGAACCTGCGCGACCATCCCACCGTGTGGTGCACCTGGCGCACCAAGCCGGAGGTTGAGCTGGACGGCCTGGCGCCGCGCTCCCAGCTATGCCTGCGCTACACCGCCGACGGTTCAGACCTCCGCAACGATATGAAGATCAGCATGCAGTCCTTCGCCACCGAGCGCATCAACCGGGGCGGAGACCGCATGGTTCCGCTGGGCATTCGCATGAGCACCGGCATACAGCTGGCTGCCGGCGCGGGGCACATGCGCTTGCAGTCCACCGACCCTTACCAGCAGCCTTTCCTGGACTACAACTACCTCAAGGAGGAGTCGGACCGGGTGCGGCTGCGGGATTCGGTGCGCCTGTGCATGCAGTTGGCGGATCACCCCGATTTCCAGAACCTGATCCAGGAGTGCATCGAGCCGCCGGCGGATGCCTTGGAGAGCGACGAAGCGCTGGACGCCTGGGTGGCTCGCGAAGTGACCACGTCCCAGCACATTTCGGGCACCTGCAAGATGGGGCCGGACAGCGACCCCATGGCGGTGGTGGACCAGTTCGGACACGTGAAGGGCGTTACCAACCTGCGCGTGGCCGACGCCAGCGTGATGCCCGACTGCATCCGGGCCAACACCAACGTCACCTCGATGACCATCGGCGAACGCGTCGCCGAGTTCATCAAGGAAGGGCGGTAAAAACCGCCAATCGGGGATCTGTAGGGGCGAATAATCATTCGCCCCTACTCATAGGTAGGTATTTCATGCCTCCCGCACGCAAATGGGAACGTATAGAAGACCTGGCGGTCCTGCACCTGTACCGGGGCAAGGTGGCGAAGGACAGCCGCGAGGTGGCGGCGCTGGCCGCGGCATTGGAACGAAGCAGGCAATCCATCGGCGCACGGATACAGGCGTTCGCGGGGCTGGATCCGGCCAACCCATATAAGCCATCGAGCAAGGCCACCGCGCTCACGCAATCGGTTTGGGCCGAATACCTGGCGGATAGGACGGCGATAGCGGTGGAGGGTCAGCGGGCGTACCTGGGGATACTGAACCGCTATTCCATGGGGAGGCCGTGATCGTCAGACGATCAGGGCGCTTAATGCTTTGGATCCTTATCTTATTTATTTACCATTTAAGGATTTATGAAATGCTATAATAATTCCATTTGCCGAGCAAGCATGGTACAATGAGCGTCCCAAGGAGGCTCCTTATGGCTAGTTTAACCGGAGACCCCAAAATTGACGCTCTACTGATCAAGCACGCAGACGAAATTCGGCGTTTGGAGGCGTTCGGCCAGGAGAAGGCCGAGGAAATTGATCGTCTGATCGCTAAATTCCACGAGAGCCGAGCGAAGCGAATGGGAACTGTTGCCGCGAAATAGGCCATCCCGTATTAACCGGCCCGTATGAACCAGGAACGGGATTGGCAAGCCGAACGAGCCCTGTTGGTGGAGATCCACAAGGATGTCGTGGCCATCCTAAGGCGGCGCGCTATCCGGTTGTTTGAAATCCTCGAACGATCCGACTACATCGCCGTATTGAATACCATTGTTCTGAACGTAATGCAGCGAGGCGATTATCATCGCGCACTGAATAATCTCCGAGATTTCATTCTGGAAACCCCTGCGTTGGACAGGATGTTGCCGGAACTAATGGATAATGCAGAACCAGGTTTGACCTTTCTGAGCGCACACGCTGAGCAGTATCGACTATCAGAGATCCTGTAGCGCGCTTGCAGCACGTCGGCCATGGGAACCCCGGCTATGTGGGAACCAAACAATTTAAGGGGCGGGTTTTGAAACCCGCCCCTGCGCACGTCTGCGATGACCCCAAGTCTAGACGAGGACGCCGAAGCCGGACTTGGTGCAGATTTCCAGGCGGTTGTGGTCGGGGTCGTGGAAGTAGAAGGCCTGCTGGCCGTCGTGGCGGGTCTGGATGTCGGTGCACTCGACGCCGATGTTCTGCAGTTCGTCGCGGGCCGCCGATATGTCGTCCACCTCGAACGCGGTGTGATGCGATGGCGCGGATGGGGCGTCGGGATTCTCGATGATGTGGACCATTGCGCCGCTGGGTAGCTGGAGCCAGTAGAGGTTGTCGTTGTCCACCATCTTCGGAATCTGCTTGACGCCCAGGACTTCCTCGTACCACTTGAGGGCGATGTCCTTGTCGCGGACGTTGTAGGTGATGTGGTTGATTGCCTTGAGGCGGATGTTGTCAGCCATGAGTCCCATGTTCAGTTTTCCTCCGGTTGTGAGTGGGTAATCGCTGCCTGATTGTAACGGGTACAGTTCACCCTCACCCTGAACCTCTCCCATAGGGGGAAAGGGAACTGTACGAGGCGGATCAGATGTTGAGGAGGCGTTCGAGGTTCCCGAAGAGGATGGAGTCCTTCTCCTCGCGGGAAAGGCTCTCCAGGCCCAGCAGCCAGGCGACGGGCCAATCGGCGCACATGTCGAAGGGCCAGTCGGTCCCAAAAACCACCTGCTCGATGCCCACCATGTCGATGAGCATACGCAAACCCTCCTCGCTGTGCGTCAGGCAGTCGTAGTAGAAACGGCTCAGGTAGGCGCTGGGCGGCTGGTCGATGTTGACGCGGGCCTCGGGGCGCACCTGCCAGCCGCGATCCATGCGTCCGATGCCATAGCAAGCGTAGCCGCCGCCGTGGCTGAGGCAGACCCTGAGATCGGGGTAGCGGTCCATCACGCCGCCAAACACGAAGGACGCGAAGGTCACGGCGCGGTCGGCAAGATTGCCGATGGTGTTGGGCAGGTGGTAGCGGTCAAGCCTGGGGGATACTATCGTGCTGCCGCCCTGGTGGATGAGGAACATTGCGCCGAGGCGTTCCGCGGTGGCCCACAGCGCGTTGAAGTAGGGATCATCGAAAGTACGCCCGTTGACGTGATCGCCGATCATGGCGCCCTTGAGTCCAAGCTGCTCCACGGAGCGCGTCAGTTCCTCGATGGCGGCGCCGACGTCCTGCATGGGCAGGTGGGCCAGGCCGGCAAAGCGGTCGGGGTATTCCTCGGTGAGCTGGGCCACGTAGTCGTTGCACTCGCGGTGCATGGCCAAGGTCTGGTCCGGGTCCAGATCGTAGAAGTACATGTTGGCGTTGGTGGACAGGACGTGCACGTCCACGCCGAGGGATTGCATATCGGCGATGCGCTGTTCGGGCGTCCAGAAAGTACGAGGGTTGTAGCGGTGCTGATTGTAGAGCGTGGGGGCGCTGACGCCGAACCAGTTATCGCCGCTCTGCATGGCCCGGAGGGCGCTGGCAGGGGTGATGTGCGCGTGAACGTCGAGGACTCGTACTGCCATGAGGTGCCGTCTCCTCTCGGGGGCGACGTTGTTTGTGTATCAACGGGATCGGGCCAGCTTGACGCGCCTGGATTATAGACGGTTTCGAGAAATCCGTCAGTCGCGACGCGCACGGGCCCAGACGCACAACAGCAGTCGGGCAATGATTTGAAAACCGGCGGTTGTCGCGGCCATTGCTGCCGGTATTCCCCAAGCGCCGCATTACGATATTCAATATCCGTAACGGTTATTTTGTCATCAGACGAATATCGCTAAAATATATTTGACAATCACTTTATCCGTAAGTAGCATCGGGCGACGATAGCCGTTTGGCGGCACCACATGCCGATGGTCGAATTGGCGCGCATCGTTTCAAGTAAGGAGCGATTCCCAGGGAGGTTTCAATCAATGGATTTCCGAAGATTGTGGCATCCACGAACCCTGCTGGCGCTGTGGGCGTTGGCGTTGACGGCCGTGATCGTTGGTTGCGGCGGGGCAACCACGACGCCGGAACCCACTGGCGGCGGCTCTACCGGCGCGGCCGCTCCGCAGGCGGCGGCAACTCCCACGCTCAACCCGTTCGCAGGCGCGGAGGCGCCGACTCCCACCGCTCCACTGAACGTTGCTCCTACTGCGGTTCCGGTGCCAACGGCCATGATGGCGGTTGACGAGCGGCCCGACTGGTGGCAGGAGGGCGAAGACAACCACTACCGGGGAGACTTCCCGCTGGTTGCCACCCACAACCCGGGCTTCTGGGACGTCCACTACGGCGGCTCTCTGAACACAGTGCTCATCCCGTCGGGCCCGCGCTTCAACCAGATCATTGAATACAACCCCGTCAACCCCAACGAGATCATCGGCGACCTCGCCGTCAGTTGGGAGTCTTACGAGGAGGGGAACGAATTCGGCTACGTCTTCCACCTCAACCCGGACGCGCATTTCACGGACGGGCACCCGGTCACCGCAGAGGACATAGTGTTCTCGATCAACCGCATCACGCTGGGGCAGGTGGAAGAAGGTGTGCTGCGCGCTCGCACCGGGTTCCTGAACAACTTTGTCAAGCACGGCACTGGCGAGGTGATCAACGACCACACGGCGAAAATCCCCCTCAGGTTTCCCGCCTCCGGCTTCCTGCCCAACCTGGCGTCCGACTACATGAAGGTGTACCCCAAGCACGTCGCCGAAAACATGACCCAGGAGCAGGCCAACACGGGCCTGACGCAAGAGAACGCCCTGGCTGCCATCAATGCCGGTTCTCCCGAGGCGCTCATCGGCTCCGGCCCCTGGATGCTGCGGGAATGGGAAAAGGACGTTGGCTACACCTTTGACCGCAACCCCGACTATTTCAAGACGGGCCGGCCGTTCTTTGACGGCTTGAAGATATTCCTCATCAGGGATACGGCGCGCCGCATTTCCGCTCTACAAGCCGGACAGGTGTATGGCACGTACCAACCCGTGACGGGGTCCAATCGTCCTGAGGACATGGCGCGATTGGAGGAGGACACCGACGGTCGCGTGCGTGCCGTTATCCTGGAGGACTCGGGCGTGGAGGCATGGTTCCTCAACCACGAAAAGCCTCCCTTCGACGACCCTCGGGTCCGCCGCGCCGTGTTCCTGGCCGTCAACCGCGACAATGCCGTGGAAAAGTCGATCCTGGGATTCGGGTCTCCCGGCACTTTCTTCGCGCCCGGCGTGGTCGAGGACCTGGGTGAACTGAGGGCCAACAGTCCTGCCTTCATGCTCGACCGCGGTCCCGCGCTGGAGGAAGCGCGGGGGTTGCTGGCCGAAGCCGGTTATCCCGACGGGTTTGAGTTTACGGTCAACGTGGTCAACAGCAACCCGGCGCTGTCGATGGCAGAGGTTCTGGCGGCTCAGTTGCGCGAAGACCTGGGTCTGGAGGCTGTCCTTCAGCCCACCGACCTGGCAACCATGTACGTGGGGATGCGCGACGGTGTCGCCAACGTTGACGGCGTTGGCACCGGCATAATCCTGCGCGACCCGGGGGACATCATCAACCAGTTCTACCTGCAGGACGTGCTTCGGAACCCGCACAACTGGCAGAACGACCGCGTTGACGAGTTGATCGACCTGCAAAACCGCGCCATTGATCCAACCGAACGCCAAGGGCATCTTGACGAACTGGCCGGCATCCTGCATCGCGGGGAGAGCCACTGGCTGCCGGTGTTCTGGAATTCCAACGGCGGAGCGTTCGACTGTCGCATCCAGAATTACTACAACCCGCCAACCGTCCAGTTGATCAAGAAGTGGGACCATGTGTGGTGGGCCGGCGGCGAGTCGTCCGACTGCGACCACAACGCCAACTCCGAACGCGGCTACCGACCCTAGACTGCATCGTACCGACGGCAATACTGCAAGGGCGGCCCTCGGGTCGCCCTTCTTTTTGCCTTCGCCGGCGGCGCTCCATCCGGGCCTGAAAGATCCACGTTAGCGCATCATCAATAAGGGCTATGTTTGATAATAATACTGCTACAGTATCATCAATTCGGAATTGACAATCTTTCCGCGCGTGAGTAGCATCGTCCCCCGCTGGCAGTCCCGGACTGTCGAGCGTAATTTTTTGTTTCGGCGCCAAGCCGATTCAGGCAAGTGCGATATTCACGGAGGACTCACTCAATGGATTTGCGACGAATCTGGCATCCAAGAACCTTGCTTGCGTTAGGGGCGCTGGCCGTGACCGGTGTGTTGGTCGCCTGCGGTGGCGCGACTACGACCACCCCGACCACCACCGGCGATACGTCCGGCGGCGCGAGCGCACCGGCGGCGCAAGCAGCCACCCCCACCCTCAACCCCTTCGCCGGCGAACAGGAACCGACGCCCACCGCTCCGCTGGACGTGGCTCCTACCGCAGTGCCGGTGCCCACAGCAATGGTGGCCGTTGACCAGCGGCCGGACTGGTGGCAGGAAGGCGAGGCCCAGCACTACAGGGGAGACTTCCCACTGGTGGCGACCAGCAACCCAGGGTTCTGGGACGTTCACTACGGCGGTTCCATGAACACCGTGCTGATCCCCTCTGGTCCCCGGTTCAACCAGATCCTCGAGTACAACCCGGTCAACCCCGGTGAAATCATCGGCGACCTGGCGGTTAGCTGGGAGTCCTACGAAGATGGCGACGAGTTCGGGTACATCTTCAACCTGCACCCGGAAGCCACCTTCTCGGACGGAGTACCGGTGACCGCAGAGGACGTCGTGTTCTCCATTGACCGTATCACGCTGGGACAGGTCGAGGAAGGCGTGCTGCGCGCACGCACCGGCTTCCTGAACAACTTCGTGGTTCACGGCACTGCCGAGGCCATTGACGACAAGACGGTCAAGATCCCCCTGCGCTTCCCGGCCGCCGGTTTCCTGCCCAACCTGGCCTCCGACTACATGAAGGTGTACCCCAAACACGTGGGCGAGAACCTGACCCAGGAGCAGGCCAACCAGGGCAAGACCCAGGCCGAGGCCGTCTCTGCCATCAACGCGGGCACGCCGAACAGTCTGATCGGCTCCGGCCCGTGGATGCTGCGTGAGTGGGAGAAGGACGTGGGGTACTCCTACGACCGGAACCCCAATTACTTCAAGGAAGGTCGTCCGTTCTTTGACGGCCTCCGGATATTCCTGATCCGCGACACCGCCCGCCGTCTCTCGGCGCTGCAGGCCGGACAGGTCTTCGGCACCTACCAACCCGTGACCGGCAGCAACCGTCCCGAGGACATGGCCCGCCTGGAAGAAGACACCGGCGGCCGTGTGAGAGCCGTAATACTCCGAGCCTCGGGTATCCAGGCCTTCTTCCTGAACCACGACAAGGCTCCGTTTGACGACGCCCGCGTCCGCCGCGCCTTCTACCTGGGCCTGGACCGGGACCTGGGCGTTGAGAAGTCGATTCTAGGATTCGGTGAGCCAGGCACGTTCTTCGCGCCCGGCGTTGTGGAAGACCTTGAGGACCTGCGCGCCAACAACTCGGCCTACGGAGATCGTGACGCCGCTCTGACCGAGGCCCGTCAGCTCCTGACGGAAGCCGGCTATCCAGACGGCTTCGAGATCACGGTCAACGTGGTGAACAGCAACCCCTCGCTGTCCAGCGCAGAGGTTGTGGCGCCGCAAATGCGCGAAGACCTGAACATCAACATCGTCATCGAGCCCACCGACCTCGCCACGATGTACGTCGGGATGCGAGACGGCGTTGCCAACATGGACGCTGTCGGTACCGGCATCATCCTGCGCGACCCGGGCGACATCATCAACCAGTTCTACCTGCAGGACGTGCTGCGCAATCCGCACAACTGGCAGAATGATCGGGTTGACGAGCTGATCAACCTGCAGAACCGCGAGGTTGACCCCGCCGCGCGCCAGGCGCACCTGGAAGAGCTGGCCGGCATCCTCCACCAAGGAGAGAGCCACTGGCTGCCCTACTTCTGGTACTCCAGCGGCGGCGCGTTTGACTGCCGTATCCGCAACTACCACTACCCACCCACGGTTCAGCTCATCAAGAAGTGGGACCACGTGTGGTGGGCCGGCGGCGAATCGTCCGCTTGCGCCCACGCCGCCAACGCGGACCGGGGCTACCAGCCATAGGCGACGCAGCGGTTCGGACGAGCCAACAGCACGACTCCGGCCGGCCCTTTACAAAAAGGGCCGGCCCAATGTGTATAATTACCACCCTACACACCCAATTCCGCCGGCAGGAGTTGAGGAATGTCTCAGTACCTGATTAGAAGATTGCTCCTCTTCATCCCGACGATGTTGCTGGCCACCATCCTGGTGTTCGCCTTGTTCTCCATCGTCCCGGGGGACGCCGCCGTATTCCTGCTTACTGGAGAGGACGCCGGCGGGCGGGTGACCAACGAGGACTTCGAGCGTCTGCGGGAGGACCTGGGCCTCGACCGACCGATCTACATCCAGTACGCCGACTGGCTGTGGGGAGTCGTTAGGGGAGACCTGGGTGATTCTCTTTACTACGGTACTCCCTTCGGCTTCGAACTCATCGAGCGGTTCGCCAGAACCTTTGAACTTGCGGTGCTGGCCATCGTAATGGCGTTCGTCGCTGCTGTCCCGTTGGGAATTCTGTCGGCGATGAAACAGGACTCCGGAATTGACTACGCCAGCCGGGTCATTGCGTTGTTGGGCATCGCCATGCCGACGTTCTGGATCGGGGTGCTGGTCATCTACGCTCTCGTGTATGGGACAGGATGGCTGCCGCCACTAGAGTACGCCCATTTATGGGAGGACCCGATACAGAACCTTAAGTTGATGGTGCTGCCGGCAGCGGTGATCGGGTTCCATGACATGGCCTTCACCGCCCGCGTCACCAGATCGGCGATGCTGGAGGTGATGCGCGAGGACTACATGCGCACGGCTCGATCCAAGGGCCTGCGCGAGTGGGTCGTGGTGGGTCGCCACGCGCTGAAAAACGCGATGCTGCCGGTGATCACCGTGTCCGGCTACCAGTTCGGACGACTGCTGGGCGGCGTGATTATCGTCGAGCAGATTTTCGTCGTTCCCGGCGTGGGCAAGTTCCTCATTGACGCCATCAACCACCGGGACTTCCCGGTGATCCAGGGCGTGATCCTGATGACGGCCGCCGTGGTGCTGCTGCTCAACCTGATCATAGATATGCTCTACGGCATCCTGGACCCACGGATCCGGTACTCGTAAACGCACGTACGCCAACGATAATTGCAACAGGTTCTCATCGGCAGGTGTTGCCATGATTGATCAGACCACGGAACAGGCGACTTTAACCCGGGAGGAGCTTCCCGCACCGGGGTTAACCTCGCGGGCATTGACCGGTTTCTTCCGGTTCGTGCGGACGAAACCCCTGGGCGCGGTCGGCGGGGTTATCGTCCTGCTGCTGGTGGTTGTGGCCCTCCTCGCGCCGGTGCTATCGCCCTACGATCCTCGCTCCACACCCGCCCTGCCCTGGGAGGCGCCCAACGCCAACTACCTGCTGGGCGCGGACTACATTGGTCGGGACGTATTGAGTCGCCTGATTTACGGCGCGCGCATTTCGCTATACGTCGGTTTGGGCAGCGTGGTGGTGGGCATCACCGGCAGTTTCATCATCGGCGTGGCGCTCACCTACATCGGCGGCATAGTGGACACCGTCTCGCAGCGCGTCGTGGACGCCCTGATGTCGCTGCCGGGCCTGCTGATCGCCCTGGCGATCATGGCCGTGGTTACGCCGTCCCTGAACACCGTGATCCTGGCCATCGTAATCGGCATGATTGCACCCGTGATCAGAACGGTGCGGTCACAGGTGTTGTCGCTGCGGGAGCTGGACTACGTGACGGCGGCGACGGCAATCGGCGCCCCACCCTGGCGCATAATCCTGCGCCACATCGTGCCCAACTGTTTTGCCACGTACCTCGTGCTGGCGACGTACTACCTCGGTTTCGCCATCATCATTGAGTCGTCGCTGTCGTTCCTGGGCGTGGGCACTCCGCCCGACCAGCCAAGCTGGGGCGGGATGCTGGTGCGCGCGGCTTCGGCGCACGTCAAGAGTGGCCCCTGGCTGGCGATATGCCCCGGTCTCGCCATCTTCATGGTGGTGATGGGGTTCAACCTGCTGGGCGACGCCCTGCGCGACGTGTTCGACCCGCGCCTGCGTGGCCGGTAGCCACCAATAACGTCCCAGGCAAATACCGGGAGGCAGGGCAAAACCGCCGATGCCTCCCGCTCGTATTTTAAAGAAATCTGGTCGCCGCCACCGCAATGGCCAACAGCGCGGCCATGACACCCGAGAACCCGATCAACAGGCGATAGCCCATGGCATCAATCCTGCCTTCGAGCCTGGCAATGTCTTCCTTGGTGGCCAAGGTGGGCAGGATGGTGTCCAAGCGAGTTTCCAATATGGTCACGCGCTCTTCCAGGGTTGGGCCGGGAGTCGTCATAAAGCGTTCCTTTTGAAAAATATATTCCGCTAACTATGGTATTAGTATCACATGTTTTTCACACCATTACAACACACGCTGCATAACCAACGCTTTGGGCGCACACTGTTGCTCACGGTGCTGGCCGCGCTGGTGTGCGTGATACTGGCCTGTACGCCAACGCAGGGGACCCCGAGCGGCGAGCCGTGGGAAACCACACTCGCACCCACCGACGCCATCGCGCCGACCCTCGCTCCCGCCGCCGCGCTGCCCACTGCGGAGTTGGCTGACACCGTGACGCCAATGCCCACGGCACGAGTGGAATCGGCGGCTACCACGCTGCCGGCCGCCACGTCGCTGCCTGTGGCAAGCGAGGGGAATGTGATGATGGTCGAGGCCGAAGAAGCGGAACGGACCCGCAGCAAATACGAAAGCCTACTGAGCGCAACGTGGGCGACCGACTTCTCCCGCACCACCATTTCGTTCGACGAGATCATGACCGGCGGCCCGCCCAAGGACGGCATACCGGCCATCGATGACCCGCAGTTTGAATCCGTCGCTGATGCTGACGCATGGCTGGACGACCTTGAGGCGGTGCAGGTGGTGGACCTGAACGGCGACGCCCGGGCGTATCCGGTGCAGATCATGGTGTGGCACGAGTTGGTCAACGACACCGTGGGAGGTGAGCCCGTCGTCATCACGTATTGACCACTGTGCAATACCGCCTTCGTGTTCAGGCGGACGGTTGACGGCGAGACACTGGACTTCGGGACGACGGGCGCGCTGCGGGACAGCAACCTGCTGATGTACGACCGGCAGACCGAATCCTGGTGGCAGGAGTTCGGCGGCGAGGGAGTAATCGGCCACTACGCCGGCCAAAAGCTGGAACAACTGTACCTGTCCATCGCGTCTTGGGGTGATTTCAAAGCCATGTACCCGGACGGGCAGGTGCTCTCACGGCCGGATTCAGGCAGGTCATACGGCGCCAACCCCTACGCGGGTTATGATCGTCCTGGCAACTCTCCCTTCCTTTTCGACGGTCCGGAGGATCCCCGCCTGCCGGCCGTGGAAAGGGTGGTCGCGCTGGAGAGGGGCAGCGACGCGTGGGCGGTGTCGTTCACCACGCTGGCGGAGGAACGCGTGGTATCGGCTTCGGTGGCCGGCGAGGACATCGTGGTTTTCTGGACGCCCGGCACGGCGTCGGCCCTGGACCGAGGTTCGATCAAATCGGGACGCGACGTGGGCACCGCCGGCATCTTCTCGCCGGTAGCGCCGGATGGCGATATGCTGACGTTCACCGCAGATGCTGAAGGTACCATCACCGACGAGCAAACCGGCAGCGCGTGGAACATCTTTGGGAACGCCACCAGCGGGCCGCTGGAGGGAACGCAACTGACACCGGTTCCCGGGCGCATCGGGCAGCTATGGTTCTCATGGGCGGTTTACAGACCCGATACGGTGGTGTACAACGGAACACGGTGAATTATTACATGAGGTCTCTATTGACAATGGCTATATCGGATTACAGACTGTAACCATCTTACGAGTATGTACGTTGCTTACACTCGGCAGACGGTGACGCCAAACTCAGAGACTTCTATGGTTGATATAAACATCAAAGTCCCCGCTATCGAAAAGTTACTAGATTACACCGCTTCTGGTATCGGCGCTGTCGCGGGCCCAATATTTCTTCCTTGGCAAGCACTTTGGGAAGGGAAAGCGAAGCGTATTTCCGCTAAGACCGACGCCGATGTGCGCAGTATCCAAGCTAAATCAGAAGCTGACAGCCTGTCCATCATTGCTGGCGCCCAAGCAGAAGCTCGGCGTTTCCTGACGACGACGGACGCACAGGTTAGTGGTACGGCGGATATCACACGCGACGATGTTGTCCAACACATTGAGTTTCAGGGAAAGAAGCGATTAGCAAACGCCAAGGACATAGTGGCGGTCGCCGCTGACGTACTCGGCGACAAGGAAGTCACCGACCACGAGCCTGACCCCGACTGGACCGCGCGATTTTTCGATTACGCTCAAGACGTTAGTTCCGAGGGTTTAAAGTCGATCTGGGCGCGAATCCTTGCTGGCGAGGTAGAAAACCCGGGCCGGACTTCGCTGCGCACCTTATCGGCTCTTCGAGATATGACCCAGCGCGATGCTGAGATCTTCCATAACATGATGGAGTACGTGGTGAGCGATTTCATTCTGATCGATTACTGCGCGACCGCTTCCGGCAACAAAAAAGACGCGGAGATCATAGCTCTCAACAATATGGATCTGGCCTTTCCCAGCATGGTGGTAAACAGAAACATTAATTTGGGTGACGATGGAGCGTGGGCAATACAGCATCACGGCCACGTGTTGAAAATCGAAGGTACCGCAAACACAAAGCTCGACTCATTTGCGCTGTCGCACGCGGTTTTAACACCTCAAGGTCGGGAGTTGGCTGCTTTCTGCACACACGAACCGAATCTTCAATATTTGGGGTTGCTCGCTGGATGGTTGGCAGAGCACAACTGTACTCTTTCACTGGCACCCCTCATTTCAGTGGACGAAAACGGGCTGATGCACTACTCGACAAATGCGGTTCGCGTGATTGAACCCGTAACTCACGCGGATATAATCGCATAAGGGCGGGTTTCATACCCGCCCCTACCAGTTCGGTACCAACTGCAAGCGTAACAATGGCCTACCCCCGCCACACGTGCCGCACCCCGCGCACGGACGCTAGGCGTTTTTCGGCGAGGAGGTCGGCGGCGCGGGCCGTGGAGATTTCCTTTTTGCTCGACGTGGCGAGAACCGCCGCCATCTGCTCGTAGATTCGCTCGGTCTGCTGCCGGGAGCGGTCCGGGTTGTAGGGCTGTCCGATCTCAGCCGCGGCGTTGATGATGCCGCCGGCGTTGATCAGGAAGTCCGGCGCGTAGATGATGCCCCGGCGGTGGAGTTCCTCGCCGTCCTCGGGGGTCGCAAGCTGGTTGTTGGCGCCGCCGGCCACGATGCGGCAGTTCAGGCGGTCGATGGTCTCGGCGTTGATGACGCCGCCCAGGGCGCAGGGCGCGAAGATGTCGCACTCCACGTCGTAGATTTCGTCGGGATCGACCACTTTGACGCCCATGTGGCGGGCCTTGTCCAGCGCGACCTCGCTGATGTCGGTGGCGAAGATGCGGGCGTCGTCCTCCAGCAGGTGCTCGGCGGTATGGGAGGCCACCTTACCGAATCCTTGCATGGCGATGGTGCGCCCGCGCAGCGAATCGTCGCCCCAGGCGTGGGCGGCGCAGGCGCGCATGCCCATGTAGATGCCCAGGCCGGTCATGATGGAGGTGTCGCCGCTGCCGCCCAGTGTCACGTCCAGGCCGACGACATGGTCGGTTTCCTGGTGGACGTATTCTAGGTCGCGGCCGGTGGTGCCGACGTCGGTGGTGGTGAGATAGCGCCCGCCCAGGGTATCGACGAACCGACCCCAGGCTCGCAGCAGCCCCTCAGTCTTGTCGGTGCGGGGGTCGCCGATGATGACACCCTTGCCGCCGCCCAGGTTCAGGCCGGCGGCCGCGGACTTGTAGGTCATGGCCTGGGAGAGTCGGAGGGCGTCGGCCAGCGCGTCGGCCTCGGAGGCATAGGGCCACATGCGGGTGCCGCCGCACGACGGGCCCAGCGTAGTATCGTGAATCGCGATGATACCGCGCAGGCCACTCTCGGGGTCGCTGTACATTGTGACTTGTTCGTGACCGTGTTTCACCATCTTATTGAGAACGTCCATAGCATCGCCTCCTGCTTGTGAGAGTATCGGTGGATGGAGCGAAGCGACGTGGGACTGGGTTTCCGCACGTAGAGGCCATCGCCTCTACTACTATTATAAAACACGATACCGGCCCCTCTGGACGCCTTGGGGTATAATCCCCGCAGTTTTATCCGCAGAATCAACATGAGGAGAACATCTAAATGCCTCCCAAGCAGTACGAAAACCCGCCCGGCCTCGTGATCGAAGCGACCAAGGAATACCGGGCGATTATCAAGACCGACAAAGGCGACATGACGATCCAACTGATGCCCGAGGTCGCGCCACGAACGGTCAACAACTTCGTCTTCCTGGCCAAGGATGGCTTCTACGAAGACAACCAGTTCCACCGGGTGATCAACGGATTCATGATCCAGGGCGGTTGCCCGCAGGGCGACGGCACGGGCGGGCCGGGCTATCGGTTCCGCGACGAGGAGGTGACGCGTTCTTACACGCGGGGCACGCTGGCGATGGCTAACGCCGGCCCGAACACCAACGGCAGCCAGTGGTTCATCGTACACGGGGCCGATGTGGGACTGCCGCCGAACTACACCATTTTCGGCATGCTGACGGAGGGCGACGACGTGCTGGAGGCATTGGCGACGTCGCCGGTGCGCCAGAGCCGGGGCGGTGAAAACAGCCAACCCACCGAACGCCTTGCGATCCAGAACATCGAGATCACCGAGACTGACCGCTGATAACCGCTGTTCCGTGCCGTAAGGGTCTGAATACGGCAAACACGGCAGGGGTGGGCTCCATAGCCTGCCCCTGAATATTTTAGCGACGGCAAGCCGGGGAGGGTGCGCCGTTGTCATACGTCAATCCGTCCGGCCTGCATTGCCGCGGCAGGCCGGGCGAAGCTGGAAGCGTCGGCATGCGTGTGCATGAAACTCCGACCAGGATCGCTGTACTACGGATGGGTCGTTGCCGGAGCGTCGGGGAGCATCGGGTTCGCCAACGCCGCATCCGCCATATCGATACTGACGATATTTGTCGTGCCCATGTCCCAGGAATTCGGATGGGGCCGCACAGAGATCGCCGGCGCAACGACGCTGGGAGCGATCCTGGGAGCGGCGTTGGCGCCGTTCATCGGGCGGCTGGTGGACCGGTTCGGATCGCGGCTGACGCTGGTGATCGGCGGTGCCGTGATCGGGCTGGGCTGCGTGTACCTGTCGTTGATGCAGACCCTGACGGGTTTCTACGTCGCGTTCACGATTTCGCGCATCGCAGACCAGGGCGGAGTCAAGATCGGCGCGACGGTGGCCGCCGGGAAGTGGTTCCAGCGGTACCGCGGACGAGCCACGGGGTTGGTGTTCCTGCTGGAGACAGTGGGCGTGATTGTGCTGGCGCCCATGACGCAGTTGGTGATCGGCCAGTGGGGATGGCGCTCGGCGTGGCTGATGCTGGCAGGGCTGATGTTCGTGCTGGGCGTTATCCCGTGCGCGCTGTGGGTGCGACGGCAGCCGGAGGACATGGGGTTGAGCGTGGACGGCGACAGCCCGACGACCGGCACAGCAACGGCTCCCGATGCCAGTCCGCTCATGGTGAGCCTGTCGAACCACGAGCGGACCGCAGCCGACAAAGAGACTCCGGCTGCGGAAATCACAGTGGAGGAGCGGTCGCTGACGCTGGGCCAGGCGGCGAAGACGCGGGTGTTCTGGGTCGCGCTGGTGTCGCTGTTTCTGGGCAGCAACGCGATGGCCGGGCCGGGGCTGCACCTGGTGCCGTACCTGACGGAGCGAGGACTCAGCGCGACGGCGGCGGTGGGAGCCATCAGCGTGATGGCCACGTCGGGCGCCGTGGGCGCGATGGGGTCGGGCATAGCCGCGGATCGAGTATCGCCGCGCTGGCTGATGGTAGGGTTGTACCTACTGGGCACGGCGGCGCTGACGCTGCTGGTGCAGACTGACACGCTGGTCGAGACCTATGCGGTGGTGATCCTGATGGGGCTGATCGGCACCGGGATCAACACGCTGGCGCCGTTGATGTGGGCGGCCAGCTACGGACGCGGGTCGCTGGGGGCGATACACGGCGTGGGCCGCGCGTCACAAGTGTTGGGATTCGCCTTCGGGCCGCTGGTCGCGGGGATCGCGTATGACCGCACCGACACCTACCGGGAGGTTTTCCTGCTGATGGCGGGCGTGGCGGTGGTGGCGGCGGTTTTGATGGCAACGGCGCGGACGTGGCGGAGAGCGTAAGGGTGGGGGTAATTCGATCAGGGCGACGTTCCATGTAGTTGATGCTTCGAAAGACTCGGGATGACCGGACTGTTCAGGCCGCGTTGTACATATTATTCCCCAACTCTTCATTTATAGTGGTACGATATGATCAGAGAGTTGGAGGATTATTTCATTGACCACCACATCAGTCCAGGATCAAATTGACGAACTGTTTGCCGACGCCCGCCAAATCCAGGCCCAGGCAGTCGAACGTCTAGAACAACACGACATTCGCGATGCGGCGGAGAAAGCCTGGTGCGCCACAAAACGCGCTACCGATGCCGTGATACTGGCCCGCACCGGAGAACAACCTGGGCCCACCGGCCTCACCAGCGACGGCCTCGATGACCTGGTAGCGGCAGACCCGGCGGTGGCTCCGCTACAGGGCCGATACTACAGCCGCCTCAGTCAACTGCATGGCTCCTGCTTTTACACCGGAGCGTGCAATCGGCACACTGAGCGGCGCATCAGGGAAACCGCCGATTACATCGACGATGCCGAGGCGCTGGCCGCACAATAACCAGCAGCGCCAGGGCAATCGCATTTCAATTGTCGGCCCTTGGATAAGACTCTCCCGGCCACCGTCATACCGGCGAAAGCCGGTATCCAGTGCCTGAAATCGGCAGTTTCGCGGTCGCTTTCTTCATTCGGCGGCCTCTGGACTCCGGCTTGCGCCGGAGTGTCGGGCCTCTAAATTCCAAATGCGATTGCCCTGCCAGCAACGCCCGCTATTCAATCCTTCTTCCGCCCGGGCTGCTTCAATCGGCCGAGGCAATCGGCGCGTCGCCGAATGCCCGCCGTGTGGATTCAGTAGATTCGCAAACGAAGTGCAACATCTGATTATGGTGTTGCCATGGGAATGTACAATAAGCCTCAATGAAACGGACTGACACGGGTGATGACCATGAACGACTGGAGCACATGCACGGCCATCGAGAGCCGCCCGGGCAAAGTCAGTGGCGCATGGATATTCAAAGGCACCAGGGTGCCGGTGTCTGCGCTTTTCAACAACTTAAAAGGTGGAGCCACCATCGACGAGTTCATGGAATGGTTCCCTGGGGTGACGCGCCACCAGGTGGAAGCTGTCCTGAGTCATCAGATCGCATCATTGGAGAGCGGGCCCGACCATGAGGATACTGCTGGACCACAGCGTGCCGCGGCCTCTCAAGAATAATTTGCCAGGGCACGACGCGGACACCGCTGCGGAAAGAGGGTGGCAGGAATTGCACAACGGTGAACTCCTGGATCGAGCCGAGGCGGACGGCTATGAGTTACTGATCACTGCCGACCAACAAATGCCCTTTCAACAGAACTTTGCCCGAACGAATACTTTGCCCGAACGAATATCAGCGTCCTGATCCTTACCACCAACTCCTGGCCGGATTTACGACAACGCCTGGACTATGTGAACCAGGCTGTGAACGACCCGGGGCGCGACCAGATAACCGAATTGGGCATCCGGTAAAGGCCCGTTCCTCCCGGCAGGTAAATCCGCTACGAGTCGTCGCCGGCAGCAGGGGCCGGAGCGGGCGCGGAGACCGTGGGTGTGGCTTCGGGGGTGGTCGGAATTTGCGGACGCTTGGCGAACAGGAAGCAGACGCCGCCGGCGTAGTTGAATCCGGCCAGCACCAGGAAGGCGACGGTGTACGTGCCGGTCCAGTCGTACATGTAACCGGCGAAGGGGCTGGAAATCAGCAGCAGGCCGTTCATGGGAATGGTGCTGATGCCCAGGATCTTGCCGAAGTTGCCGCGGCCGAAATACTCGCCCCTGATGGACGTGGTCAGCGGGTTGCGGCCGCCGAACCCTACTCCGAATATCACGGCGAAGGCGTAGAACATCCATAACTCGCTGCTGAAGGTGAGCAGCACCACCGCGCTGGCCTGGATGATGGTGAACACGAACAGGCCGATGCGCTTGGGGAACCGGTCGCCGACGTAGCCGCCCAGGGGCTGGGCAAACATGGACATGATGGTGTAGAGGATCACCACCGTGCCGGCGTATTCCTGGAGTCCCTCGTCCTTGAGGAGCAGGCCGAGGTGGGTGAAGATGGCCAGGATGATCATGCTGGTCATGCCGTGGCCGACGGCGATGAGCCAGAATGCCGGCGTGCGTACCGCCTGCTGTGCGGTGAGTCCCTGGGGCTGGGTTTGGGCCGCTGCGCCGCGCCGGGTCTGCGGCGTGTTCGTGCCCTCGGCCTGGAGTCCCATGTCCTCGGGCCGGTTGCGGATGAGGTAGGACAGGGGGAACGCCACCGCTAGGATGAGAATGGCGATAATGAGGGCGACGTTTTCCCACCCGATGGCGCGGCCGACGTTCAGGGTGATACCGGTGAAGGGGACGCCCACGCTGCCATTGATGCCCAGGTCGATGAGGGGGATGACGATGAGCGCGCCGCCGCGGCTCATGAAGTTGGCCCAGCCCATTGCGGAGGCCATGCGGCGGGAGAACCAGTTGTTGATGGTGGTCATCATGGGCACCCAGCTGCCCATGCCTTGGCCGGCGGCCATCACCATGTAGGCCACGTAGAACATGTAGAGGGGCGCGACGGGCCAGAAGCCGGCGTCGATCTGCCAAAAGATCAGGAACCCGAGGCCCAGGATGATGAACCCGATGAGGACCATCTTGCGGCCCCCGAGCTTGTCGGTGAGGTAGCCCTCCAACGGGCCCATGAGGCCGCCCTCGATGCGGGTGAGGGTCAGGGCTAGCGACAGTTGCCCGCGGGGCCAACTGAACTGGTTCTCCAGCGCGACGGCCCAGAGGGTCATGGCGTGGAACAGCGGGACGGTAGCGATCGTCATCACGAAACCGGTCGCGAAGACGATGTACCAGCCGTAGTAGATGTTGGGCCGGCGGAATCCGAAACGCGAACCGCCGGACGGCGGCGCCTGGGTGGTCATGACAAAAGCGCAAAAATAGCGTCCGCGCCGGGCGGATCCACCAGAGGTGGACCGGAGGCGGACGGTTACGTAGCGACGCTTATTCTACGCCTTTTGGGAATATGGGCACAAGGCATAATGTGTGATGACGAATATCACGGGATACGCCTGTTGGTATCGTTGGAGAGGCGGTGTTGATCGGTGCCTTGCGACGCTTGGGGTGGTGCCCGCACTGGAGGCAGATCCAGTCGGAATCGCGGCGGTTCTCAAAATTCACGTAGAGGTCGCCGCCGCAACGCCGGCAGCCTCGAAAGACATATCTGGTCAAGAGTGGCTCCTGTAACCGTAGTTGGGATTTTTCGCCCTCCTATCAGTTTTGGAGCAGCAGGATCATAATAGTATATGTGTTCGCTTTTGGTGAAGGGCGTAGTGTCACTGCGTTGACATATATAACGACAAATGACACGATTGGCGCATACAGAGTCACCCATGGGAGTACAATAGACCCATGCCGCCCGCCACCTACACGGAAGCGCCCGCGTTGCGGAACGAACGCATCGGAAAGCACCTGGCAAAATGCCGGGAATACTGGCTGAAGTGTCCGGCCTACCTGGAGGAAGGCGACCTGTGCCAGGCGGGAGAGAAGGCGTGGGGTGCCGTGGCGCAGATGACCAAAGCGGTGGCCAGCGAACGGGGTTGGCGGCATTTCCTGCATCGAGAACTGCTGGCGGCGATCAGGCAGATTGCCGACGAGTCGGATGACCACATCACGATCCGCGAGTCCATAGAGTTAGTGCGGTCGATGCACCCCGAATCCTATGAAGTGAACCTGGATCGGATCACAGTGGAAATGGGCATGGCCCGGGCTGCGATACTGCTGGAAACGTTCTGGCAGTTGTTGCCGGAGCACCACACGGGCGGGATGTCGTTCGGGGAGTGGCTGGCGCAGGCGGACTGAGGGAACGTCTCAGGCGGGGACGGTTTGGCGGCGGCGGCCGATGAAGTCTGCGGCCCACATCGCGATGATGGACCCGAAGGTCATGCCGGCGGAGACGATGAACGCCTGGATGTAGTCGCCCTGCAGGTCGAACATGATGCCGCCGATGATGGGGCCGAGGAATATCGCGGAGCCCCGTCCCATCTCGACGAACCCCATCACCGTGCCCAGGGAATCGGCGGGAAAGAGGTCGGCGGCCTTGGCGCCCACGATGAGGCCGCTGATGCCATCGGTGACGCCGGCAAAAAACACGTAGATCGCAAGGGGCCAGAAGCTGATGCCGTCGCCGAAATAGAGTACGAACAGGACGGACGCGGCCGCGATGCTCATGCCGACCGTGTACACCGACTCACGGCCCCAACGGTCGGTGGCCAGACCCACCAGCGGGCGGGCGAAGAGACTGACCAGACCCACCGCGCCCATGGTGTTGGCAGCCTGCTGCGCGGTGTAGCCGGCCAGCACGAAGAAGGCCACCAGGTGCACCCGTATCAACTGCACGCCCACGGAGCCGGTGATGCGGGTCAGCACCAGCAGCCACATGGCTGGGTCGCGCACGGCACTGGCTAACGCCGGCGTACGCTGGCCGACCGGGTTGGAGTCCGGCTCGTCGGGTTGCACCCCGTCGGCAACAGGCTGCGGAGCGGTTGCAGAAACCTCGTGGGACAGTGATTCGGGGGCGCGGCGCTGGAGCAGGCCGTTGGGCACGGCGATCATCACGGCGAAGATGACGCCGAATATGCGGTAGGCCCAACGCCAACCGACGGTGGTCACCAGGTATCCGGCCAGTGGGGCGAAGATGGCCTGTCCGATGGGATTGCCGCTGTCGGCCAGCCCCAGCATCCGCCCCCGGGTCTGCGGGAACCACGGGGCCAGCGTCGCCGTCATGGAGAAGGAAGAGATGCCGGTGTGGCCGATGCCGGAGAAAATCCCGTAGAAGATGAACATCTGCCAGAGGTCGGTGGCATAGCTGGAGGCCACCCAGCCGAACAGGATGCACAGGCCGGCCAGGGGGAGCAGCACCCGCGCGCCCCACCGGTCCAGGAGGATGCCCAGGAACGGCGCGGACAAGGCGCCAATAAGGCCGGCCGTGGAAAACACGGCGGAGGTGTAGGTCGCGCTGCGGCCGAACGAATCCTTCAGGGCGTGGAAATAAACGGATTCGCTGTTCTTGGTGCCGCCCTCGATGGTCAGGTTGCCCAGGGACAGGACGAATACGACCCAACCATAGTGGAGGCGGGAGCGGGCGGCGGCAAGCATCCGCCGATTATACACGCGGAAGCGCGGAGCGTTGTTGTAGGGACGGGCAGAATGACAAGGCCTTCCCAAAGTTGTGCGATTGAAGTCTATCCGCTCGTCCTGAGCCTGTCGAAGGACGCGCTCATGGTTCTACAGGCTCACCATGAGCGGGACGTGTGGCGACTTTGGAAAGGCCCTGATAGGTTCAACGGGATGGGGACGAGCAATCCTTCAGTTTCCAGGCGACGATCCCAAACCGTCATACCGGCGAAAGCCGGTATCCAGAAAACCGTTTCAAATGCGACCGTGATCGAGGCCGGTATTTCCCGGATTCCGGCTCAAAGCCTGCCCCGTACCTGATACGGGGGCCGGAATGACGCGTTGGTGGGCCGGCCCATGGCATCGCCAATGCACGCACCGACATCAACCCAAACTTTCTTGATGGCTTCAGCTTCCGCCTCCATGCCGGAGGACCCGGCCAAGCGGCGCGCGCGCAAAGCTTGGTGAATCCTCATCAGGTCATCCGCATCGTATTGATTCAGCGCGCCGCCTATGTCCATGACCCGCGCCATGCCTTCCAGGAAACTGGGTCGGGCATGATGGGTGCGGACAATGTGGCGCTTCGTTGCCATTGTGGCTTTCCTCCGTCCAAATGAACGCACAATGTTCACGCAGTTGGCTGGTCAAAATGCCGCGTTGATCAGGAAGAAAAGGCTATCACCGTGCTGAGACTCTGTCCACATTGGCCCTTCCAGCAAAGCCTATTTTCAACGTGATGTTAGTGTAACCCGTACGGTGCCATCAGGTTCATGGACGTGATTGCCCAGCGCAACTTCGATGTTCTCCAAAGCGTCGAGGATGCGCTGCTGATTGGCTTTGACCTCAGCCATATCCTCTTGCAACTTAGCCACATCCTCTTGCAACTCAGCCACGCTTATTCTCAGGCTGGAAACGTCTTCCTGGAGGTGCCGGGTGTCGTTATCCAGGCGCACGACAAAAACCATTATAGCGATGATGGCCCCGGCGATGGGCAGAACCACCGGAGCGAGCGCTGAGATTCTTTGAATCCAACTGTCCATAATTCCGCGGAGGGCAACCGGGAGGCATCCCATCGCACCATGACAAGAGTACCACACTTAATATGCAGAATACGTTCAAGTACGTGCCCAAGCAGTCCAAATCCCACGCCTCCGGGAATAGCCTGAACCGCAATGACAAAGCGCCAACGCGTGGACCAACAACGTTGGTGTAACATGGGCAAATATCGACGCTGATTATTGGGAATAACGATATGACCACCACCGACACCACACCCAACCGCCTCTACTTCGGCGACAACCTCGACATCCTGCGCCAGCACGTCGCCGACGAGTCGGTTGACCTGATCTACCTGGACCCGCCCTTCAACTCCAACGCCACCTACAACGTGCTGTTCCGCGAGCGGTCGGGCGAGGAATCGGCGGCGCAGATCACCGCCTTCGAGGACACCTGGCACTGGGGTTGGGAGTCGGAGACGGCCTACCAGGACGTGGTGACCCAGGGGCCGGAGAAGGTCGGCAGTCTGCTGTCCGCCCTGCGCCAGTTCCTGGGCCAGAACGACATGATGGCCTACCTCACCATGATGGCCCAGCGCATGACCGAACTGCACCGCGTCCTCAAACCCACGGGCAGCATCTACCTCCACTGCGACCCGACGGCGAGCCACTATCTGAAACTGCTGCTGGATGCGGTGTTTGGGGCAACGAATTTTCGTAGTGAGATAGTTTGGAAAAGGACCAGTGCCCATAGCGATGCCAAACAAGGCCGTAAACAACATGGGCGTATCCACGATATCTTGCTGTATTACACAAAGAGCGCAGAATGGACTTGGAACGTCATATACACGCAATACGATCAAGAATACGTGGACAACTTTTATCGCCACGTAGAATCCGGTAACGGGCGCAGGTATCGGGTTGGTGATCTCACTGCCGCTAAACCGGGAGGAGACACTACATACGAGTGGAGGATCAAACGCCCCAAAGAAGGAGAATGGGAAGCTGATGTAACAAACGAATGGCAAACCCCACGGGCAGATTGGGAATACAAAGGAGTGCCACCCTATCAAGGCCGCTACTGGGCCTTTTCGCAAGAAAACATGAGGCAATTCGCACGCGAAGGCCGATTGGTTTATTCCAAATCAGGCACGCCCCAATACAAACGGTATCTCGACGAAATGCCTGGGGTGCCGTTGCAAGACTGGTGGGATGACATTCGCCCCATAAGTCCGAGGGCCCGTGAGCGGCTCGGCTACCCGACGCAGAAGCCGGAGGCGCTGCTGGAGCGGATCATCAACGCCAGCAGCAACGAGGGCGACGTGGTGCTGGACCCCTTCTGCGGGTGCGGCACCGCCACCGTGGCCGCCGAGCGGCTCAACCGCCGCTGGATCGGCATCGACATCACCCACCTTGCCATCACGCTGGTGCGCCACCGCCTGCGGGACAGCTTCGGCGACGAGCTGCGGCCCTATGAGATCGTCGGGCAACCCACGGATACCGGCAGCGCGGGCGCCCTGGCCGAGCACGACCGCTACCAGTTCGAGTGGTGGGCGCTGGGCCTGGTGGACGCCCGGCCGGCCAACGACCGGCGACGGGGCGCGGACGCCGGCGTGGACGGCTACATCAACTTCTTCGACGACAACAGCGGCCGGCCCAAGCGCATCATCGCGCAGGTGAAGAGCGGCCACGTCAACCGGGGGATGATCGCCACCCTGAAGGGCGACATGGAGCGGGAGCACGCGACGCTGGGGGTGTTCATCACGCTGCAACCACCAACGGAGCCCATGCGTCAGGAAGCGTTGTCCGCCGGCATCTACACGCCCGAGCACTTCCCCGACCAGCAGTACCCGCGCCTCCAGATCCTCACCATCGACCAACTGCTGGCCGGTGCCAGCGTGGCCTACCCGAGAGGCGGCGTGCCGGCCACGTTCCGGCAGGCGCCCCGCCGTCGCCGCAGCCAGGGCCAACAAAGCGCGCTCGTGTAGGTGAACACACAAAACGGTAGAGGCGAATCCGCCTGAGGCGGACTCGCCCCTGCGCGACCAGATACGGCGCCTGTAGGGGCGAGGCATGCCTCGCCCCCACCCACGCCGACAACATCGAACGACCCCGATCCATCGAACCACCCTGATCCGATGACCAGGGCCATTCCAAAGTTACGTGATCTTCTTGCATCCGCTCGTCCTGAGCTGCCGTAGGTCCGCCTGTGGCGAGTTGAAGGACGCGCTCGTGGTTCGACAGGCTCACCATGAGCGGGACGCATGGAGACTTTGAAAAGGCCCGATCCAATGACACTTCCCCCTTGCCCCTCATCTCCACCCATCCTTACCATTCAACTATCCAACCGTCCGAATCCAACGTAACCGTTCAGGTTTGAGGTGACCATCCCAAACCCAAACCGTCATACCGGCGAAAGCCGGTATCCAAAAACCCTGGTCATCCGCAACCGTGAGCAGGGTAAAGATTTCCTGAATGCCGGATCAAAGCCTGTCCCCTACCTGACACGGGGTGCGGAATGACGGGTTGAGTGCGAGAATACGTCGACGACTCTGATGCTTCCAACTTCACGCCGAAGACAGACGTTCTGCCCATCAAGGGAGAGGGGATAATTTAGGCGGTGCATCCTTCGACACGCTCAGGATGAGGTAGGGGCGAATAATTATTCGCCCGTGCGCGGCCAGATCCGGCGCCTGTAGGGGCGAGGCATGCCTCGCCCCCACCCACGCCGACAACATCGAACCACCCTGACCCGATGACACTCCCCCCTTGCCCCTACTCTCCATCCATCCGTACCATTAACTATCCAACCGCCCGAATCCAACCCGTCGCCCAACCCCATGCCAGTCCATTCGATTATCCACACGCACCGATGTAGTCCGCTCATGGTGAGCCTGTCGAACCACGAGCGGACGGTTCGCTTACCAATATCCCGGATGGTATTTGCTGCTCGGATGATCAGATAACCGAATGACCCTGCACCCCACACCAGTCCAATACCCAACTCCAAACGTCGCGCCCCCAAATCCTCCCATCAGCCCGCCAAAACCATCAAATCCGCCGCCAAAACCGCTCTCGCCGCCCCCATTTGCCCCCAAAACCCAACCCAACGCCCTACTCAAATAAACGGAAATGAGCGGAAATGAGCGGGATTTCGCCAAAATCGCCACCATCTCATCACAATACCCAATCCCATTCATCCCCTTTATCCCCTTTATCCATGTAAATACCCTCCCGTCAGAGGTAACCCCATGACCCTCTCCCAAATCCGCCGTCGCATCAACGCCCTCAAGCGCAGGTTCGCCCTGGAACTCACCATCATCAAGCTCCGACGCATCGCCGAAGCCGTCGCTGACCACTGGGATCCTTCCCAACCCCCCGAACCGGCTGAAGTCATCGAGCGCTTCGTCAAAGCCGGCTGCCGCCTCCCCACCTTCGCCAACCTCAGCCGCTACCTCAACCAAACCCAACGCCAGGGGGACATCCCTCACCCTGAAGACATCGTAATCAACCTGCTTCCCTGGATTGACGGCGACCGCTACCACAAATTCCTCCGCTGGGACCTTCCCGCCCCCGCGCGTTAGCCATCCCCCCGCCGTCATCCCTGTCCCCCGCCGTCATCCCCACACCCCCACCGTCATTCCCACACCCCCACCGTCATTCCAGACTTGATCCGGAATCCACGAACGTCCTGCTGCCGCCAACGTTGGGTACGCCGGCATCTTCCGGATACCGCCCTGCGCCGGAACGACGGTTTAGCCGATTCAGCCCGGCAATCGAACGGTCCTGCCTTCCAGGGCCATTCCAAAGTGGCGGAATCCAACCAATCCGCTCGTCCTGAGCCTGTCGAAGGACGGTCCTCATGGTTCGACAGGCTCACCATGAACGGACGTTGGGCGACTTTGGAATGACCCTTGCCTGCCTCCGTGGTCCGGTGGTCGGTGTGCCGTATCGTATAATGCGGCCATTCGATTTGCGGAGTCATCGCACCCATGGCAATACTGAAACCCTTTCGCGGCTGCCGATTTGATCCCAGCGTGGTGGGCAACCTTTCCGACGTGATCTGCCCGCCCTACGACATGATCGGGCCGGAGCTGAAAACCGAGTTGCAGGGGCGCAGCCCGTACAACGCCGTGCACCTGGAGGGCGGCGAGCAGCCCGACCCGGTGGACCCGCAGGCAGGCTACCAGCAGGCGGCCCAACTATTCCGGCAGTGGCTGTCGGACGGCGCGCTGCACCAGGACGACGGGCCGTGTTTCTACCTGATGCGCCACGCCTATGACTTCGGCGGGCGGCGTCGGCAGCACGTGGGGCTGTTCGCGGACGTGCTGGTGGAGGACTACGACGCGGGGGCGGTGCTGCCCCACGAGTTCACGCGGGAGCCGGCGGTGCTCGACCGGGTGGCGCTGCTGGACGCGTGCCAGGCCCAGTTCAGCCCGATCATGTCGCTGTACCGCGACTCTGACGGCGACCTGCAACGCATCTTTGACGGCGTGCTGGAAAACGCGCCGGACGCCACGGGAACAACTCCGGCCGGCGGCAACGCGGAACTGTGGCGCATCGCCGACGCTGAGACGCAGGCAGCCATCACCGACACCTTCGCCGGCCGGCCGGTGTTCCTGGCCGACGGGCACCACCGCTACGAGGCGGCGCTCCGCTACAGCCGGAGCCAGGCCGGCACGGCTGGCGACGCGGCGAGCAACTACGTGATGATGACGCTGGTAGAGTTCGACGACCCGGGGCTGCTCCTGCTGCCCTATCACCGGGTGGCCGGCGGGATGGACGACGAGCAGATGTCGGACGTGCGGGCGCTGATGGACGGGCTGTTCGACTCGCGACCGCTGGACCCCGACATCACGCCGGCCGGCGCGGTGGCCGAGGTGGCGCGGATGGGCGAGGACGCCCACTGCTTCGCGGTGTTCTGGAGCGACGGGCCGCCGACCCTGCATACCATGCGCGCCGGCGTGGGTTGGCAGAGTTGGGGTCAGTTGGCCGTGTCCGAGGCGTGGGTGCTGCAGGAGCGGGTGCTGGCGCCGGCGCTGGGGGACGCGCTGGGCGAGTGCATCGACTACAGCCCCGACCACGACGGCATCGTGCAGCGGGTGAACCTGGGTGAGCAGCAGATGGCCATCCTGCTCAAGCCGTTCCCGCTGGAACCGTTCCGGCAGATCGTGAGCGCGGGCAACCGGCTGCCGCCCAAGTCAACATTCTTCTACCCCAAGCTGCCCACCGGCCTGGTCATCAACCGCCTGGACGGCAGCATCTAGGCCGGGAGGATGCGCCATGACCACAACTGTCGCGCCACCAGTAATTTCGCCGACCGAACATGAATGTGGCCGTTCCCGCCGGCTGTTCACCGTGGACGAGCTCCACGTCATGGACGCGGCCGGCATATTTGACAACGGTGAGCGCATCGAACTGCTGGATGGGGAGATTATCGTAATGCCGCCAATCGGGGACCCCCATGCTGATGGAACCGATCGACTGGGAGGAGACCTAACCTACACACTCCACGGCAGGGCACGAGTACGTGTCCAAGGGCCGGTGAGGATCAACGACGACAATTTGTTGCAACCTGACGTCGCCGTTCTCCTATTGCGTGAGGACTATCATCGTCGGGCGCCCACGCCGGCGGATGTGCTGCTGCTGATCGAGGTGGCCGACACGTCGCTGGAGTTTGACCGGGAGGTGAAGTTGACGCGGTATGCCGCCGCCGGTATCCCCGAGGTGTGGATCGTGAACCTGCGGATGCGTCAGGTGGAGGGCCACTCGGATCCGGTGGACGGGACGTACCGCAGCCGGCGAGTGGTGACGGCGGAGGGGCGCATCGGCCCACTGGCGTTTCCGGACGTTGCGCTGGCGGTGTCCGATTTCCTGCTGGAATGACGCCGCAGGATGACCGTTAGGGGGTAAATTTAGGGCGCGTTGTTGAGTTCTCAGGAAGCAGGTGGCAGCAGCGTCAAATGGCGCGTTGACCCCGCCGCTTGTTTGGCCTGTCAACCTTTGTTACAATTCCGGCGCACGAAAGGCACGGACGGTGGAAGGCGACTAAACGCCGACTTCACGCCGCACCAGCGTCCTTTGCGTAACCAATGGAGGAGGAGATACTATGCCGTCGTTCTGGGAAAATATCCGCATGCCAGACCCCACGGGCGAGCGCGAATCGGGGGCCAACATTGCCGAAGGCGGTGACATGGCCGCTTACGTCAGCTTTCCGCCGCCAAGCGTGGGCACCAACCTGCCCGCCGTCATCGTCGTCCAGGAAGCTTTTGGCGTCAACCGGCACATCCAGCGCGTCGCGGACCAGTTTGCCGCGGAAGGCTACGTAGCCGTGGCGCCGGCCCTGTTCCACAGGAACGAGCGCAACCCCAACCCCAGCCTGGGTTACACCCCCGATGACTTTGACGCCGCCATCAACACCTACATGCCCGAATTGACCGGCGGGGGCATCATCGCCGACATCAACGCCACCATAGACTACCTGCAGCGCACGTATCCCCGCACCCGCGGACAGAAGATCGGAATCGTCGGGTACTGCATGGGCGGCCGCGTGGTCTATCTCGCCGCCAGCTCCTGCGATGGCCTGAGCGCCGGCGTCGTTTACTACGGCGGCGCGATCCTGGCCGCTTACGGCGACGGCGTGACCCCGATCGACGGGACTGCCAGCATCAACATTCCGCTGATGGGCAACTTCGGCGATACGGACGGGAACCCGACACCGGATGACGTGGCGCAGATTTCGGCGGCGCTGACCGCAGCCGGAAAGGCGCACGACTTCAAGTCGTATCCCGACGCCGGCCACGGCTTCAACTGCGACGACCGCGACAGCTACAACGAGGCTGCCGCGTCCGACGCGCAGGCCCGCACCGTGGCGTTCTTCAACGAACACCTGAAGTAAGCGACCGGGTCAATCCGCTTGAACCGCGGCCCCCTTGTCAGTGCGCAGGGGGGCCGTTAGCATGTTTCAAAGATGCCCTTTGGCCGAGTGGTTACCGCGGGAGTCATACCAATGAGCACGCTCAAGGAAAACATCGCCGCCTACGAGGCGATGCAGGACGATCTGGAACTGGACTACTTCGGCAAGTGGGTCGTGTTCTACGACGAGGCGCTGGCCGGTTCTTACGAAACGTCCGAGGATGCGGTTAACGATGCCATGACGCGGTTCGGTCGCGGCCCGTACCTGATAAAGCAGGTGGGTGAGCCGCCGCTGCGGGGGTTCTGGCATCCGACTTGGGGGGCCGTATCGCCCGAATCTCCTCTGCCACAAGGGTTCTGGCATCCGACCTGGGGGGCCGTACCGGAACGTGCCGACGATTGATTGCGGTTTTGAGAACCGCCCCGACCAATTGGTGCGCGTTGGCCCTACAACCTTGGTCCAAATCGGGTACGACCCCGACTATGAGTCGGGCAATAACTCACAGGGCGCTTTGCCAGCGGCACGTGTCACGGCCCTGTTGGATACCGGAGCGACCGCTACCTGCATCGACGATGCCCTCGCGATGGAATTGAATTTACCCATCTTCGAACAGGAGAGTGTTTCCGGTGTTCACGGAATCGCGATGATGACCAGATATCGCGCCCAAATCCACTTGGCTGAACTCGACACCACCTTGTCCGGTGCATTCTTTGGGGCTCATCTCAGCGCTGGCGGCCAGCCTTACTTGGCTATCATCGGCAGGGATTTCCTGCGCCACTTCCAGCTGATTTACGACGGACGAACCGGAGCGGTTTCGCTGAGCAACGAGATTGACCCCAGGCCATAGCCCTCGCAGCGTTTCCCACCCCGGCCTCCTCCTGCGATTGTTGGAGGGGGTTTGGTTGTCACATTAATTTTACGGAACCTTTACCGTCCATTAATTTCGCGGCAATAGGGGCGCAACACCGACCTTTTACATTGATGGGGCGAATTCGCGAATACGTGGCCCGCCGGCCGCAGGGAGCAACCCCTCATGAACAAAGTCGAAGCGCTCAAAGCCGAGAAAGACGGACTGGACATCTTGAACGACATTCCCAACTTCAGCAAGGAGGGTTGGGAATCCATCCCCGCGGATGACCGGGACCGCCTCAAGTGGGCCGGCATCTTCTTCCGACGGCAGACTCCAGGCCGGTTCATGATGCGCATCCGGATTTCCAACGGCATCAGCAACTCGGCCCAGTTCCGCGCCATCGCCGGCATCAGCGACGACTACGGCAAGAGGTTCGCCGACCTCACCACGCGCCAGCAGATTCAGTTGCGCGAGTTCAGCATCGAGCAGGTGCCGGATATCTGGCGGCGCTTGGACGACGTTGGCCTGATCTCGCTGCAAACGGGCATGGACAACATCCGAACCGTCGTGGGCTGCCCGGCAGCCGGCCTGACTCCCCACGAGTTGCTGGACGCATCACCCATCGCCCGCGAGTTCACCGACATGTTCGTGGGCAACCGGGAGTACACCAACCTGCCGCGCAAGTTCAACGTCACCATCACGGGATGCCTGGAAAACTGCACCCACGTTGCCACCCAGGACATCGCCATGACTCCGGCCGTCAAGACGGTTGAGGGTCAGGAAATCGTCGGGTTCAACGTGGCGGTGGGCGGCAAGATGGGGTCCGGAGGCTACACGCCAAACACGCCGCTGGATCTGTTCGTAAGGCCCGAAGAAGCCGCCGAAATCTGCAACCACATCGTGCTGATCTTCCGCGACCACGGTTCACGCGAAGCCCGCAACAAGGTGCGCCTGGCTTTCCTGATTGCCGAGTGGGGAGCCGAAAGGTTCCGCGCCGAAATCGAAGCGCGGGCGGGACGTACGCTGTTGTCCGCCGGCAGGGACGCCGCGACAGATAACCACACGAGCCACATCGGGATCTTCCCACAGAAGCAGGCCGGCCTGAACTACGTGGGCCTGTGTGTACCGGTGGGTCGCATCACCACGGCGCAACTGCAGGGCGTGGCCGACCTGGCCGACGAGTACGGGGACGGTGAAATTCGTATCACGCCGGAGCAGAACCTGATCATCCCCAACGTACCCGACGAACGGCTGGAAGCGCTGACTGGCGAACCATTGCTGCAAACTTTGTCCTATCGGCCGTCGAACATCACGCGGGGAACGGTGAGCTGCACCGGCATCGATTACTGCCACTTCTCGCTGATCGAGACCAAGGAGCGCGCCACGGAAACGGCCCGCGTGCTGGAACAGCGGCTGCCCAATATCGGCCCGGTGTCGCTGTATTGGTCCGGCTGTGCCAACGGGTGCGCCAACCACGCCCTGGCGGACATCGGTCTGGTGGGCAAGCGAGTACGAATCGACGACGAAATCGTGGAGGCGGTGGACATCTACCGGGGAGGCGCAGCGGCACGCGCCACTAATGGCAAGCCCCCGGTGCCGGTGATGAGCAACGTCGCCTGTTCAGATCTGCCCCAGGTGCTGGAAGAGATGCTGACGCGACAGGAAGGCGACGTTTGCTGACGTGATCGGCACTGCGAAACGATTTGGGGGCAGGTTTGAATCCTGCCCCTACTCGTTGGCAAACCCCTGGATCGCGGAGAGTTCAGGACACGGGCGGGCGGTGTTGGCTCCAAGGCTGGGCGTCCTCGAAGGCAGCCATGGCGCGGAGCACGCGGCCCTCGGCTCCGGCGGGGCCCACCAGGTGCAGGCCGATGGGCAGGCCGGCTGCTGAAAATCCACAGGGTACGCTGGCCGCCGTCTGGCCGCTCATGTTGATGGGGAAGGTGAAGGGCAGGTAGCCCCACCAGGGATCTACCGAACGGCCGGCGATGGTGGTGGGATGCTCGCCGATGGGGAAGGCAGTTACGGCCATGGCTGGCGTGAGCAGCAGGTCGTAGGTGTTGAAGAAATCCGCGAAGCGACGCTTGTGCCGGTCAACGTAGGCCAGGGCGCGGGACAGGTCGGCGGCGGAGTATTGGGACGCAGCGTCGTACGTGTTGCGGACGTAGTGGGTAAGTTCGTCGCGGCGTTCGGGATAGAGATCGATGTTGGAGGTGTAGGAGGCGGTGCCGAACACGGTGGCGAAGGCCGGGAACGGGTCGCTCTCGATCTCGGGGGCGGCCTCCTCGACGATGGCGCCCATCTCCTGGAACACCTGGGCGGCGGCGCGGGTTACCTGCACCACCTCGGGGTCAACGGCGGCATAGCCAAAGTCGTCGCTCCAGGCGATCCGCCAACCCTGAACGCCGCCCTTCAACGCTGTGGTGTAGTCGGGCGGCGTGTCTGTCATGGTGTTGGGGTCGCGGGAGTCGGGGCCGGCCAGCACCTGCAAGAGCATGGCGGTATCGGCCACCGTGCGGCTCATGGGACCCGACTGGGAGAAGTGGTTGACCGCGGGGCCACCGTATCCGCCGTAGCGGGGCACGCGACCGTGGGACGGTTTGATGCCGGTGACGCCGCTGAAACTGGACGGAATGCGGATGCTGCCGCCGCCGTCACTGCCGGTGGCCAGGGTGCAGAGGCCGGCGGCTAAGGCAGACGCCGCCCCGCCGCTGCTGCCACCTGGAGTGTAGTCGGTGTTCCACGGATTGCGGCAGGGATCGCTGACCAGGTTCTCGGTGGTGCCGGACTGGCCGAACTCAGGTGTGTTGGTCTTGCCCAGGATGATTGCGCCGGCGGCCTTGACGCGCTCGACGACGATGGAATCCATGTCGGGCACGCGGTCGCGGAATATGGCGGAACCCATGGTGGTGGTCACGCCCTTGGTGAGTTCCAGGTCCTTGATAGAGATAGGGATGCCGTGGAGCGGGCCGAGGCTGTCGCCGCGTTGCACGGCCTCATCGGCGGCACGGGCGTCAGCGAGGGCCTGGTCGGGGCAGAGGGCGAGGTAGGCGCTGAGGCGTGGGTTGAGTTCCTCAATGCGCTGGTAGAAAAACTCGGTGAGTTCGACGGAGGAGATATCTCCATCGGCGATCATGCGTCGGATTTCGGTGGCGGGTGCGAAGGCGAGTTCGGAGTCCATAATGCGATCCTGTTGATGGTCGGTGCCTGAGATTGTGCTAAGCAGGGTTTACTCGGATTCGTCTTTAACCGTTTCTCCGGAAATTATCCTGACCTGTTCCGGTGTGAGGGGCACGCCCAGTTTGGCCATTTCGCGTTGGATACGCTCGCGCTCTGCTTGCCGGCTTTGCATGTCCCTTTTTATGTCCCTTTTTTCAGCCCACGCTTTTACAGTCTCTCTCGCCGCGAAAAACACTATCATTCCTCCGTAGAACACCATCGACGTGGGAAACAGCAGCAGCGTCGCGACTATGATGATCCCGTCGTCCCACTCCGTCAGCGACGTGAGATGACCCAACAACGGCGAACCATCGCATCCCGCACAGCCCGCAAGCAACACCGTAACCAGCATGCTGACGCTGATCGACACTGCCCCGTCAAAAAATCGCCACGTTAGGCGGTTCCCCTCGTCTCGCATTGTATCATCCTAGCGTGGGCGTCTCCCTTTTTTGGGTTGACAATCTACCACTCCCGCTGTCTGACATCCCCCGTTTCGCCACGCCGGAGCGTCACCAATTTTTGGCAAATCGGAACGGTGATCGTTGGCAGGATCGTGTATAGTAGGCGTCCGTTGCGCCGGCCAGGGGAATCATGGTGCGGGCGCTGCTTGCTTTGATCATGGCTACCGTTGGAATCATCGCAAACCCCGCCGCCAGCAAGGACATACGCCGGCTGGTAGCGCAGGGCCGCGTGGTGCCTGACTGGGAGAAGGTGAACACCGTCCGGAGGGCGCTGATCGGGCTGCAATCCACCGAGGTTGACAAGGTGGTGGCGATGCCCGACAGCGGGAATCTGTGTCGTAGGGCTGCCGACGATTCGGGCATCAGCATACCGCTGGAGATGCTGCCAATGTCGCCGCTGTACACCGAGGGGGACACGACCCGGGCAGCAGCGATGATGGCGGAAATGGGCGTGGGATGCCTGATCACGCTGGGCGGCGACGGCACCAACCGGGCGGTGGCAGTGGGAACCAACCAGATACCGGTGGTGGCGATCTCCACGGGCACCAACAATATATTCCCGGTGATGGTGGAGGGCACGCTGGCCGGGATTGCCGCAGGGCTGATCGCATCGGGACGGCTCAGCGCGAACGACGCCGCGATAGTCAGCAAGACACTGCACATCCACGTGAACGGCGAGCCGACGGAACTGGCGCTGGTGGACGTCGCGGTCTCGCGCGAACGGTACGTGGCGACCCGAGCAATATGGGACCTGCGCACCGTGTATGAGGTGTTTTTGACTCGCGCGGAGCCGGCCGGCATCGGCCTGTCGTCCATCGGCGGGCGGCTGCATCCCCTGTCGCTGGCCGACGTGGGCGGGCTACACTACCGTCTCGCGGGGCCAGACGCGGATCCGGACGGCTCATCCACGGTGATTGCGCCGGTGGCTCCGGGCATGGTGGAGCCGGCGACGATCGCGAGGTGGGACCTGCTGCACGAGGGCGTTCCCGTGTCATTGCAACGGCGCTATTGCACCATCGCCCTGGACGGCGAACGGTCGCTGGTGCTGAGTCCCGATGACGCCGTGGAGGTGGTGCTGGCGCGGGATGGGCCGCCGGTGGTGCAGGTGCAGCGGGCGCTATTGCGGGCGGCGCAACTGGGTCTGTTCAACCACCCCTGATGCTGGCCGGCTGGGAGTTGGTCGTCGGCCTGGCGGCGCTGCTGCTGGGTTCGTTCGTTTTCAGCGCGGTGGGTTTCGGGATGGCGCTGGCGATGGCGCCGATACTGCTGCTGATACTGGAGCCGCAGCAGGTGGTGGTGCTGGCCAACTCGATGATCGTGCTGGCTACGGTGATGATCCTGGCACAAACCTGGCGGCATTACCGATGGAGACAGTCGCGGCTGTTCGTGGTGGCCGGACTGCCGCCGGTACCGTTGGGTGTATTCCTGTTGAGTACTGCCGCGCCAACGGTGCTGCGGACGGCGATCGCCGGTCTTATCTTGGTGATTGCCCTATTGATGCTGTTCGACGTGCGGCTGCCCGGGGCCCGGACACGTGGGGGCGCGGTCGGTTTCGGATTCACGACGACGCTGCTGACCACCACGCTAAGCATCGGCGGTTTTGTGGCCGGCATCTACGCTATCGAGCAAGACTGGTCCCGGGAGCAGATGCGGGCAACGCTGGCGGTGTATTTCCTGCTGGCGGGAGCGCTGGGTCTCGCGCTGTACGCGGTGACGGGGTTGCTCTCACGGGAGATGGTGTACGACATTGGTGTCGGCGCGCCGGCGGTGGTTGTGGGGGCGCTGGCGGGCGGTTGGTTATCGCGACGGATGAGCCTGGAGGTGTTCCGCTACGCCGCTCTGTTTGTGATCATCGGTGGATGCCTGGCGCTGTTGGGACGGGAGGTGTGGCGATTAGCATGACGTCTGATCGAATACAGGCCAATCCTCACGAATAGGGTTACTGCCTGTTCAATTCGAACACAATCACTTGACAAGCATTCCCGGCGCTGTCCATTCCTGGTTCGTAGTGGTAACCATCGCAACGATATGCTCTTTCATATCGAACATTCCTACGTGATTCGGACTGGAACAGGTGAAGCGTTTTTCCGTCGGAGACGTGATTCGCTATTGCTCTGTTGATTTGCGTCAGATGTACGTCAGGATGAGAGGTCGTGGAAGGCGGCCAGGGCGGCGGTGATGCCGTCGCCGACGGCTGCGCCCAACTGGCGGGTGGATTCGGCGCGAGCGTCGCCGCAGACGTACACCTTGGGGATGTTGGTGCGCATGTGGATGTCGGCGCGGATGTGGCCCAGTTCGTCCATGTCCAACTGGTCTTTGAAAGCCTCGGTGTTGGGGTGGAAGCCGACGTAAACGAACGCGGCGGCGGTGGGGTAGTCGTAAATCTCGCCGGTTTTGAGGTCCTTGACGCGGGCAGCCTCCAGGACGTCGTTGCCGACGAACTCCTCGACGACGTGGCTCCACAGCCACTTGTATTTGGGATTGGCAAAGGCGCGGTCCTGGAGCACCTTGGTGGCGCGGAGTTCATCGCGCCGGTGGATGATGGTAACCGAGTTGCAGATGCCGGTGAGGTAGAAACTCTCGTCCATGGCGGAGTCGCCGCCGCCGACGACCACCACGTCCTGACCACGGAAGAAGTTTCCGTCGCATACGGCGCAGTAGGAGACGCCGCGACCGCCGAATTCGTCCTCGCCGGGCACTCCCAGCTTGTTGTGGGCTCCGCCGGTGGCGATGATAATTGCCTTGGCGGTGAAATCCCCCTCAGAGGTCCGGACCAGCTTGCGGTCATCGTAGAGGTTTTCCACCGACTCGACCTCGGCGAACTCCATTTCGGCGCCGAACCGATCCGCCTGGTTGTACATCTCGTCGGCCAGTTCCTGACCCTTTACGCCGGCGCGGAACCCCGGGTAGTTCTCAATGTCGTCGGTGATCAGGAGTTGGCCGCCGGGACCGATGCTCTCGATCATGAGAGTGCTGAGCATGGCGCGGGTGGAATAGAGGCCGGCGGACATACCGGCGGCGCCGGCGCCGAGAATCACAACGTCGTAGTCCTTTGCCATCGAAATGGTCCCTCCTATCGGGTGGTGGTAGTCCTACCCTGGTGGTCAGGCGAGATAGTTGCTTGGCGCGCCTCCACACATCAGCGATTTGCGCCGTAACGGGCGCGGGCCGACCGCCGCACCGAGGCCGCGCGAACGTAATCGACGGCATGGCGAAGGCCTTCCTCAAGCGATACCTTGGGTTCCCAGCTCAGTTCCCTGGCGGCGCGGCTGGACTCCAGGGCGATGCTCAAAACTTCGCCAGCCCGCCGGGGCCGATAAACCGGCTCCTGGAAAAACTCCGTACACGCCTGCAACAGGGAATGGATGCGGTTGATAGTAACAGGCTCGCCCGTGCCTATGTTGTAAGTTCCGCCGTCGCCTCGATATGCCGCCGCCAGGTTGGCTTCGACCACGTCGGACACGTACACGAAGTCCCGTTCCTGCTCACCATTTCCATAGATGTTGGGGCTGCGGCCCCGGAGCATCAAACCGGCGAAGATGGCGATCACGCCGGCCTCGCCGTTGGGGTCCTGACCGGGCCCGTACACGTTGGCGTACCGCAGGATAGTGTATTGCAGGCCGTAGGTCTGGTAGAAGAGATCGAGGTACAACTCGCTGACATACTTGGACAAGGCGTACGGGGTGAGGGGATTTACGGGAGTGTCCTCGTCGCACGGGACGGTGTCCGGGTTGCCGTAGATGGCGCCGCCAGTGGAGGAGAAAACGATCTTGTCGACCCCTTCGGCGGCGGCGGCGGACAGCAGCCGGATGGTGCCCAGCACGTTGGAATCGGCGTCGGCCACCGGATCCAGCGTGGACTGTCGCACGCTGCTCTGGGCGGCCAGGTGAAATATTATCTCGGGCCCTTCGCGCTGAATGATCTGGTTGATCCGTGGATCATTGATCGGGGCGTGATAGAAGGTCGCCCGGTGGTCGAGATTGCGCAGTTGACCCGAGCTGAGGTCGTCAACCACGGCCACCGCGTAGCCACTATCCAGCAGGCCGCTTACGAGGTGCGACCCGATAAAACCGGCGCCGCCGGTTACCAATACCTTGGTGGATTCTTCCATATATTCCGGCACTTGGGAGGGGAGTTTGGTGCACAATCCCAACGTATATCCTAATTGATGCGGGGAAGTCCGGCAAGAAGAAACGCGCGACCGCCAGGGCCTTTCTAAAGTTGATCCGTCATTCCCGCTTCCGCGGGAATCCAGGCGGTGATTGTGCTCAGAATGTTCTGGATTCCGGCTTTCGCCGGAATGACGGTTTGTGGTGAAAGGACGCTAACCGGGACTTTGAAAAGGCCCTGAGCAACCGCCAGGCTTTTTGATTATCGGTGTAAACCGGGTTGAGGGCACGGCTAGCGCGCGGGGGCGGGTAGGTCCCAGCGGAGGAATTTGTGGTAGCGGTCGCCGTCAATCCAGGGAAGGAGGTTGATGACGATGTCTTCAGGGTGAGGGACGTCCTCCTGTCGTCGGGCATTGTCCAGGCAGTGGCGAAGGTTACCGAAGGTGGGGAGGCGGCAGCCGGCCTTGACGAAGCGCTCGATGACTTCGGCGGGTTCGGGAGGTTGGTCGGGGTCCCATTCGTCGCTGACGGCTTCAGCGATGCGTCGGAGCTTGATGATGGTGAGTTCGAGGGCGAACCTGCGCTTGAGGACGTTGATGCGGCGCCGGATTTGGGAGATGGTCATGGATTACCTCGGCGGGGGGAATTGTCATGGATGAAGGGGATGGGCAGGATGGGGGATTGGGATGGGATGGTGGAGATTTTTGGGAAATCCCGCTCGTTTCCGCTCATTTCTGTTCATTTGAGTAGGGCTGGGATGTGTGATTGGGGGTAAATGGTGGCGGTTTGGGTTGTTTTGGGGGTGATATTGGTGGTTTTGGCGGGCAGATGAGCGGGTTTCGGTGAGCGATGTTTACGGTGTTTGGACGTGGGCATGGCACGGCTCGCGATCTGGGTGACGGGTTGGATTTGGTGTATTGGTTAAATGGTAAGGATGGGTGAAAGGTGGGGGCAAGGGGGAAGTGTCATTGGCAGCGGGAAAGGGCAGAGAGGGGATTTCCTGGAGAATCGAAAGGCTGTGATGCGACCCGCAGCGTATCGCCGAGGAACCTGGGACACGTTGACGTTCAGCTCTTGAACTTGTTGAATCCGATTGAAGCCTGCCATCCTGTCGTCGTGGGCAGACACGTCAACGTGGGCTTTCAGTAGGTCATGGGCTCCTCTACTGCTACCGTCGCGGCTTCGCGAGGTATGCCTATTCCCTCAAGAAACGTGTAAACGTCTTCGACGTCCCACTCGCTGGACACCCCGATGTAGAGCTTGTTTATGCCTTCGTGCAGGTCGATCATATGCACCCCGTCCTGATCCCATATACCCTCCGACTGCATCAGGTCATACCACTCCGAAAGCTGGGTGATGGTGTAATCGCCCTTGATCACGTTCAGTTTCAAGCCCGACTGGGGATCAAGCAGTTCTTCAAGGGCTTCTCGATCCTTTTCCCATTGTTCGGGGTCGTTCTTGTCGTCTGCGATGTAGATGTTGAGGACGGTTGCTCTCCTGGAAAGGAAAACGCCGCCGAACCCGGGATTTTTGCTGGCAGCACTGATCAGGCGGCCTCTCATGTGCTCCCTGGAGAAAGACGGGTCCAGATTCTCGTAGATTGACCGGTCGTACCGCTGGTCGGTTGATTCGCCAGAGTTGCTGGACGGCCATAGGGACCACGCGAAGCCCACCACGGTCACCGCCAGGATGAGGAACCAAGTTATCGCTATGAGACGTTTCGATGCCATTGCATCACCCTCCATAGCTCGGACAGAAGGGGTTGTTCCAGTGGGGATTGTTTACACGACCAGACATGCGCATGCGGCCGGTTCTCCCGCATCCAAGCTACGATCGAGAGGCTGACGGTAAATCCTCTTAACGCCCTCCGGTTGACGCGTTCCGGCCGCGCAGGCTGCGTATGGGAGATTCTGTTGCTGAGTGGTCGAAGGCATCGTTCCAAAAAACCGAAAGGCGTGCCCGCGCCCGCGCCGGTTCGGATGCGGTCGAGTTCCGCCGCCGTTGACTCCTGTTGCCTTGACATACCGCTACCCCTGTAACAGAATATCGCCATCCCAACCCCGCACAGGAACGAGAGTATGACAACAGTTCAGAACGGTTCTCTGACTACCGTGAATGTCAACGGTACTGCCGTCGAAATGTATTCGGGCGGCAATGGCCCGCCACTGGTCTTCTTCCACGGCGCCGGCGGCTCCAACGGGTGGCAGCCGTACCACGAAGACCTGTCGGCCGAGTACACCGTATTTGTTCCCAGCCAGCCTGGCTTCAACGGCACCGAAGCGCCCGGGTGGATCAAGACCATCAGCGACGTAGCCCATTTCAATCACATGTTCATCGACGCGCTGGGTCTGCAGGACATCGTTCTGATGGGTTCGTCGATGGGCGGTTGGGTGTCCGCTGAAATGGCGGCGATGGACGACCACAACATCAACGCCCTGATACTGGTGGACGCGGCCGGAATCAAGCCGCGACAGGGCGAGATCGCAGAGATCTTCATGGTTTCCGCCGACACCCGCCTGAAGCAGCGATTCCACGACCCCAGCCAGGTGCCGAACTACGAGAACTACACTCGCGAGCTGAGCCCTGAAGAGCAGTTGGTGGTGCACTCCAACGCCATCACGGCGTCGCAACTGTGCTGGAAGCCCTACCTGCACAACCCCAGCCTGCCACACACCCTGTCCCGCGTGGAGACGCCCACGCTCATCGTGTGGGGCCGCGAGGATGCCATCATTCCGGTGGAGTGCGGGCACCTGTTCCAGCAGGCGATCCAGGGCAGCCAACTGCGCATCATCGACAACTGCGGACACTCCCCTGCCGTGGAAAAGCGCGGCGAATTCGTGGCCGCCGTCAGCGGGTTCCTGAACAGCCTGTAGATTCCCATTTTCTGACCCTTTTCGCGGTCATCCTGAGCCTGTCGAAGGATGACATGGCAAGCGGCACATGGTTCGACAGGCTCACCATGAGCGGATGAAGACGAAAAAGGAGCGAATATCATGGCGCATCAACTCGAAGTATTCTGGTTCTCAGAGCAACCCTACGGCCACGTTACCGAAGACGACCTGGCGCCTTACGAATCCGGTCGGATGCACTTCCCCAACACGTACTTCGATCCGGAGAAGGCGCACGTCCTGTACTCCAATTACCACGACCAGTACCAGTTGGCCGACGAGGTTGGTTTCGACGGGATCATGTCCAATGAGCACCACAGCTCCTACTGGTGCATGAAGCCGTCGGTGAACGTGGACGCCGCGGTCATCACGCAGCGAACGAAGAACGCCAAGATCGCGATGCTGGGCAACGTGATCGCGGTGAACGATCCGGTGAAGATGGCCGAAGAGATCGCCATGCTGGACTGCATCAGCGGCGGCCGGATCATCTCCGGTTTCGTGCGGGGCACGGCTGTTGAAACGCTGCACGCCGGCTACCCGCCCACCGAGAACCGCCCCCGCTTCGAGGAGGCGCACGACCTGATCGTCAAGTGCTGGACCGAGCCCGGCCCCTTCCGCTGGGAGGGCGAGTACTGGCCCCACCGCATGGTGAACCCGTGGGTGGTTCCGATCCAGAAGCCGCATCCGCCGGTCTGGTTCCCCGGCACGGGCAGCCCCGAGTCGGTGATCTGGGCGGCGAAGCACCGCTACCCGTACATGAACCTGGGCTCGCTGCTGGACCTTACCAAGCAGCTCAAGGGCATCTACCACGAGACCGCCGCCGAGGAGGGCTACGAGGCTGGGCCCGAGCACTTCGGGTACCTGATCCGCTGCCTGGTGGCGGACACCGACGAGCGGGCGCAGGAGATTGGCCGGACGTTCCTGTGGACCGAGAACCACCGGAACCGCGGGCCGATGGAGTTCAACGACCCGCCGGGTTACCAGTCCCGTGAGGCATTGCGCATCAAGATGTCGCGGCCGTTGATCGGCACGGGCACCATGGGTCGGCGGATGTCCTACGAGGACCTGCAGGATGCCTACAACATCATCGTGGGCAGCCCCGAAACCGTTACGGAGAAGCTGCGGCACATCCGTCGGGACCTTGAGCCCGGCTACATCCTGATCTACGGCAACGAGGGCCACATGCCTCACGAGGACGTGATGCGCTCCGTGGAGTTGCTGGGTACCAGGGTGATACCGGCGCTGAAGGAAGGGTAACTCTCAAATTCGCTTCACTGGCGATTCGCAGGGGCGGGACGTGTCTCTCGCCCCTGTTAGTTTGTGCCTGCGTGTTACACTAGTCTCCGACCGCGGAGCAGAAAACGACATGACAACTTCCGTCCAACTCTCGGCTGAAACAGAGGAACGCCTCGAGTTTCTGGTTTCGGAAACCGGCCTCACCAAGTCTTCCATCCTTCAAGAGATTATCGAGCGTGGGTTAGACGACGTTGAGGACTATTACCTCGCGGTAGTATCAACGTCGGTAGATATTGAGTTTTTCTTCCTGTTGCCAGCAGACCAGGGCCAGGGAGTACACCAGCATCTCCACACTCTTGGTGTATCCTTTGGTCCGTCGCATCAACCGGTTCAACTTGCCCCGCCATACCGAATGCAACCCTTCATTCCAGTTCACTGACCCACCCTTGCCAACCACGTGCCGATCCGGGGGCAACCATCCCAAGTACACTGGGTAAGCGTCGCTGCGGTACAGCTCTGCCTCAGGCAGCCTTTCGTATAACCGCAAGAAGGGCGCTTCACTGCGGTCGCCCACTTCAAAGTCCACCCAGCGACCACCGTCCGACTCCCCTACCACCGCTGTCCAGACCCAGCAGTCCTCCCGCTTCTGCCCGCGTCTGACCCCCCGATAGGTCCACATTTCATCACACGACACCACCAGGGAGGGCTGTCGCCCTCTCCTTCCCTGGGTGCGCTGTTCACCGCGCTCCCGCAGTCGCCTCAGCGCCCGCTGTCCCCCTTTTTCACCCACTGGCTGACCGCCTGGGTACTGTATCCCAACACCCGCCCGATGGCGCTCAGGCTGCTCCCTTCCGTCCGCCTCCGGCGGATGGTTAGGGCTCGCTCCTTCACCCCAGCCGCAGGACGCCGATACGCCCCTGCCGGCAGATAGCGACGCTGGCAGTCGCCACAGCAGTACCGTTGCTTCCCCCCGGAGAACCCGTCCTTGCGCATCCAGTTGGAGCCGCAATCGGGACAGCGAACGTCGTGTCGATAAACTCGGGCCCGCACCATCCTCTTGCCTCCCCATTTTCCTGCTGCAACTGATTGTAAACCAATCACCACTTATGTTGATAATACCTACCTCGCTGTCCAAGTTCTTGAACGTGTCCGCTCTGGTCAAGAGCGCGTATTTTCATCCGACGAGGTGAGACGCGACCTTGGCCTGGACGGTTGAGTATTCTGCTACGGCCATTACTGGTTAGGGGCGAATGATCATTCGCCCCCAATACGTTCCAGGATGCTTCGTCGCGGCTACTTGCCGTTGCGCTGTTGAGAGCCATCAGAGTCGGTTGAACCGGAGTCAACCCATGGGCCGGGTTCTACTCCTCCGTGATGACAACCGCCACGCCATCTTGCACCGCCCGCTGGCGATTGGCGTCGGATATGGCAGTTCCGATGACGACAGCCCTGGAGGCGGTATCGCTGGCGCGTTGCAGTATTCGAGACCGGCTGCGGGCGCGGTCAACATCATCGTCGTCGATAGTGATTGATACTTCAGCTACGGCATAAACCGATTCGCCGGCGGGTGTCAAACCAGTCAGGATCAAGTCGGTGCGTTCAAGCTCGTCAGATTCCTCGTCACTGATCGCCCCGCTCTCCGTGGCCTGATCCAATAGTTCATGTATGTTGACGCTCACGCGGTCAGCGACGGTGATGCCATACACCACGTTGACTTGCCGCAAATCCAGGTGGCGGCGAGCGACGCGGGGGGCTCTTCTGGCCACCTTCCGTTCATAGTCGGTGCCCGTCAAGTTGTTGAGCTGTCCCTGCATGCGATCCTGGGTTGCCTGCATGCGATCCTGAGAGGCTTGCATTTGGTCCTGAGAGGCTTGCATGCGATCCTGGCTGGTCTGCATACGCTCAAGGTCGGTCTGCATGCGCTCCTGGGTGGACTGCATGCGCGCCTGGGTGTCTTTGAGTTCGGCAACGTCTGCCTTCACCTCCACCATGCCACCCTTCAGTTCCGCAACGTCTGCCTTCACCTCCACCATGTCGCCCTTCAGTTCCGCAACGTCTGCCTTCACCTCCGCCATGTCGCCCTTCAGTTCCGCAACGTCTGCCTTCACCCCCGCCATGTCGCCCTTCAGTTCCGCAATGTCGCCTTCCATACGAGCTTGAATCTCTCGTATTTCCTGTACGCTCGCTTCCAGCCGGGCTTGCGAAGCCTTGAGTTCGGCCAGGTCTGACTCAACACGGTCCAGGCGTTCAACTGTATTGGTGATCACCCGGCTACTGACGAGCGCATAGCTTGCGATTTGCTCAGTGGTATCCCTGAGCGTTGATGCCAACTCCGTCAGCCGATCCTGAACCTGGACCAGCAACTCACCCTGCTGCTGGACGACGGCGGGCAGTCGCTGGAGTTCCTGCCCCAGCACGTGACTCCGCATCGCCTCCTGGAGCTCCGGGTTCTGCTCCATAGCGGACAGGATGTCAGAGAATTCGTTGATGGTAGCCATGATGCGGGTGGGTTCCGGATTCGCCGGTGGTTACCAGTCTATTGTGCCATAAACATGGCAAGACAGACAGTTGAAGGGCGGGTGTGAAACCCGCCCCCTATATCGTTCCGGAACAGCCTCGGCTACTTCCCGTTGCGCTGCTGGGAGCCGTCGGGGTAGAGATCGTCCCAGAGGGCGTCGCGCCAGTCCACGCCGACGGGCAGGATGGCCTGGGCCGGGCGCAGCATGTAGTAGTTGTCGCCGGCGCCGGGCGGGGTTCCGCCCTCGGCAACGGTGCGGGTCGCCTGTAGCAGTTGGCGGCGGGCGTAGATGATGGCCATGTCGGTGCGACTGAGGTTTTCGCGGGTGCGGTCGACGATGTGGCCCATGCTTTCCTGCACGGCCACATCCTGAGCGTTCACGCCGTCGATGCCGCTGAACGTCTCGGTCTTCTGCACGGCGCGGTCGATCATCCAGTTGTTGTCGCGGTTGACCCTGGTGCGGAAGCTGTCGAGCATGTGCTCGGGGCCGCGCCCGTAGCTGCGGTCCATGTCCACCCGTTCCTGGGTATCGATGGGGTCGTCGTAGGATAGGTCCCAGTTCCAGACCATGACGCTGTTGTCGTCCATGGGGACCCACATGTGGCCGGAGGCGAGGAATCCCACGGGCCCTGGCCGGCCGCGATATCCGCGCTGACTGGCGCGGATCTGGTGGAAGGGCATGATGAAGTGGTACGCGCGGACGTGGTTGCCCTCGTCGCCCAGCGAGCGGATGCCGGCGTAGCGGTAGCCGTAGTCGGTGATGTCCACCTCCAGTTCCGGCGGCTTTCCCTGCACGTGGGGAGAGTCGATGCGCAGGCCGGCGTGCTTGGTGTCGGTGCGCAGCGTGCGGTGCAGGATGGTGGCGTGGGCAGAGTCGATGCCGCCCTCGAGGGCCTGGAGCCAGTTGCACTCCTGGATGTTCTTGGTTACGTGGCGGTGGGTGTCCGGCACGGCGGCCCACTCGAACTTGGGAGCCGGCGGCATATGCTCTTTCGGGCCCATGTAGGCCCAGATGACGCCGCCCATCTCGATGGTCGGGTAGGCGGTGGTGGTCATCTTGGAGGGGAAATCGCTGTCGGCCGGCTCGTTCATCATGTCGGTGCACTGGCCGTTCACGTCGAACTTCCAGCCGTGATACACGCAGCGCAGGCCGCACTCCTCGTTGCGCCCCAGCCACAGCGACACCAGCCGATGAGGGCAAAGCTCTTCCAGCAGGCCGATGCGGCCGTCGGTGTCGCGGAATGCGACCAGTTGCTCGCCCAGGAGTTTCACCCGAACCGGCTCGCCGTCGGGCTCGGCCAGTTCCCAGGACAGCAGGGCGGGCATCCAATAGCGGCGCATCAAATCGCCCATTGGGGTACCGGGGCCGACCTGGGTCAGCGCGATGTTATCTGCCTGCGAAATCATGGCGGCGTGTCCTCCTGTAATCCGGTTGGCCGGCGCGGGCCGATCATAGTTGCAGCGGGTTTGCCGGCATTATACAAAAATCGGCATGGCATGTATCCTTCCGCTCGGTTTCACTAGGGTCTTTACACAGGGGCCCAGCGCCCGTTCATGGTGAGCCTGTCGAACTATGGGCACCGTCCTTCGACAGGCTCAGGACGAGCGGAATGTTTGGATTTTGCGGCTTGGGGAATGCCCTGCGGTTTACCCTTTGGATGAGGTGGTTTACCCATGATGATTGTAGATACCCACGTCCATATCGGACGCGACCACTATGAACCCGTGGAAATGCTGCTGGCACAGATGGAGTTGAACGGCGTTGCCAAAACGGTGCTGGTGCAGTCCACGGCGACGCTGGATAACTCCTACGTGCTGGAGTGCATCCAGCGGTTCCCTGGGCGTTTCTCCGTGGTGTGCCGGGTGGACGTTGATGACCCGGCCGCCCCCGACACGCTGGACAGCCTGCACGCCGCCGGCGCGGAGACGCTGCGAATCCGCAATTTTCACCGTTCTCCCGGCAACGATCCGCTGGCGATCTGGCGGGCCGCCGCCAACCTGGGCGTGTCGGTGAGCGTGGGCGGGCCGGCAGAGGGTTTCGCCTCTGCGGAATTTGACGCGCTGGTGGCCGAACTGCCCAACCTGACGTTCATCCTGGAGCACCTGTGTGGCATGGGCATCCACGCCATCGGCGCGCCGGAGATGCCGCCGGAATCGACCTACCGGCAGGCGTTGGAGTTGGCCCGTTATCCCAACACGGTCATCAAGATTCACGGGATGGGCGAGATCAGCGACCCGCCGTTCCCGTACCGCAACACGCCGCCGTGGGTGCAGATGGCGTACGACGCGTTCGGGCCGGACAGGATGGTGTGGGGTTCGGACTGGCCGCGTTGCACCAACCGCGAGGGGTACCGGAACTCGTTGCGCTATACGATACGTGAGATGGAGTCGTGGTGCCCGCAGGAAGACATCGGCAAAATATTCGGGGCAACGGCGCTAAAACTATGGAGATTCGCGTGATGTTCACGCTATGGTAACAACTCCTCTACAGCGAGAGCAGTATTTGGCCAGAGATATCTCTGCTTATAACCAGCGAAGAGTGTTACCAAATGATCGGCAGATGCATCAAATACGTTGGCTGCGCAGTAATCCTGCTCACACTCCTGGCCTCATTTGCCTGCGGCCAGGGGGAACCGCAAATTCAGACGACGCCGGAACCCGCCGCCACCGTTCAACCTTCATCCGGGGCGATGGAAGCCGCAGCCGCTCCCGTGCGGACCGATGCGGCCGCGATGGACCACCAGGGCGTGAGTCGGCTGGCCATGGTGCGCGAGAGGGGAACGCTGGTGTGCGCGAGCAACAACAACGTGGCCGGTTTCGGTTTTCTGGACGCTGGCGGGAACACCGTTGGCTTCGACGTCGATTTGTGCCGAGCCGTGGCTGCCGCAGTTCTCGGCGACGCCGACGCGGTGGAGTTTCGGACCGTCGAAGCCGCCGAGCGTGGACCAGCCATGCAGTCGGGCGAGATCGACGTGATGTCAAATCTCACCACCTGGACGAGTTCGCGCGATGCGGCCTGGGGGAACTTCGTGCAGACCATGTTTTACGACGGACAGGGATTCATGGCGCCGAGGAGCCTGGGTGTTTCCACCATGATGGAACTGAGAGGCGCGAAGATCTGCGTGCTGCAGGGAACCACCAGCGAGTTGAACATCCAGGATTTTGATACTGAAAATAGCATGGACTTTGAGATCGTGACCTTTGCGGACGACATCGGCACCAATGAGGCCTACCGGAGCGGTCAGTGCGACGCGTTGACCACGGACCGCTCCGGGCTGGTCAGCACCCGATCGAGTTTCGACAACCCTGATGACCACATCATCCTGCCGGGCGTCATATCGGAAGAGCCCCTGGGCCCACTGGTTCCGCACGGAGACGACCAGTGGTTCGACATCGTCAAAACCGTGATCGCCATTCTAATATACGCGGAAGCGTACGGCGTGACCTCCGACAGCGTGCCAAGCGCGGCTACCGGAGACACCAAGGTTGACCGGCTGATGGGCATGGAAGGATCATTTGGGCAGGAAACCCTGGGATTGCCCGACACCGTGGCGCAGGACGTGATCCGCGCCGTTGGCAACTACGGTGAAATCTACGACCGGCATCTGATCCCGCTGGGCCTGGAACGGCAGGGCAGTCGGAACGCGCTATGGGCCAACGCGCCATGCGTCGATTGCCCACGGGGCGGCCAGATCTACGCCGCGCCATTGCGGTAGTTGCGTTGAATCCGACTGACGGTCTTCTCCAGGATCGGCGGGCAGTATCTCCGTCCCCAAATTTGACGCAATGTTCAGGAGACATATTCCGCAAATACGTTAACGAAGGCAGAACAAAGTGTAGCAACAAACATGGTAGAATCGTCCGCGTTAAGACGCTAGGCGTTTACGCGACCGATAGCACAGGAGGAACAATACCGATGAAGCGAACTATCAAATACCTTGCTGGCGCAATCGTAATACTTGCGCTGGTGGCAGCGATGGCCTGCGGGCAAGAGCAACCGCCCGCTCCGCCGGCCCCCGCCGGCACCGAACCCACCGCTGCCGCCACTCCCACACAGGTGATGGAAGCCACCGCTGCCCCCACCGCTACCGAAGCCACCTCTATGGACAACCAGGGCGACAGCCGCCTCGACGCGGTTCGCGCTCGCGACAAGGTCATCTGCGCCAGCCGCAACGACGTGCCCGGCTACGGCTACGTTGACGACAACGGCAACAACGTCGGTTTCGACATCGACCTCTGCCGCGCCCTCGCCGCCGCCGTGCTGGGCGACCCCAACAAGATCGAGATTCGCCTGATCACGGCGGCCGAACGCGGCCCGACCATCCAGTCCGGCGAAGTTGACATGCTGGTCCGGACCGTCACGTGGACCACCTCGCGCGACGCCCAGTGGGGCAACTACGCGCAGACCATGTTCTACGACGGCCAGGGCTTCATGGTCCGCAAGGACCTGGGCGTGAGCAGCGCGCTGGAACTGCACGACGCCAGCGTTTGCGTGACGCTGGGCACCACCACCGAGCTGAACCTCCAGGACTATTCAAACCAGAACGACCTGCACCTGGAAGTGCTGACCTTTGAGGATACGCCGGCCGTGGTCGCCGCCTACGAAAGCGGGCAGTGCGACGCGTTCACCAACGACCGCTCACAGTTGGCGGCGCTGGGAACGGGGCTTCAGAACCGCGCCGACCACGTGATCCTGCCCGAGACCATCTCCGAGGAGCCGCTCGGCCCGGTGGTCCCGCATGGTGACGACCAGTGGTTTGACATTGTCAAGACCGTCATGGGCATCCTGATCTACGCCGAGGCCTACGGAGTGACCTCGGGCAACGTCCCGACCGCCGCCACCGGCGACACCAAGGTTGACCGCCTGATGGGCCTGGAAGGCGCATTCGGCCAGGAGCCCCTGGGACTCAGTCAAACCGTGTCCCAGGACGTTATCAATGCCGTGGGCAACTACGGTGAGATCTACGCCCGGAACCTGGGACCCGATGGCATCGACCTGCCGCGGGAGAACGGCCGCAACGCCCTGTGGGCCAACGCTCCCTGCCAGGACTGCCCGAAGGGCGGCCAGATTTACGCTGCGCCTCTGCGCTAAAAGCAAAGCCAACCGGCAGTCCGATCAGATGTCAGGGGCGGGTTTGAAACCCGCCCCTACTGCGTGTTTGCAGAGCGCAAGATGGGTTAGAATGACGCCGCACGCAGGAAGAAATGCTGAATCCCGATACGACATTGCCCCGCATACTCACCTACCAGGGCATACCGGTATGGCGGCATGTCCAGATCATCCAATGGGTCGCCCAGATCGCATCCGCGATCCTGGTGGTGGCGCTGGTCATGTGGTTCTTCGGCAATATGGCCTTTGCCATTGAGGACCGGGAAATTCCCTTCGGCTTCAGCTTCCTGTCGCGCGAATACCAGACGCCCATCGGGGAACACGTCCTTCCGTACGAGTCTTCCGATTCCTTCCTGTACGCTCTGATCGTAGCCGCCACGAATACCGTAGTGGTGGCGGTGGCCGGCGTCATACTTGCCACACTGCTCGGTATTTTCATAGGGGTGTGTCGCCTCTCAACCAACTGGATCGTCTCCAAGCTTGCCACGGTCTATATTGAGTTTTTCCGCAACGTTCCGCTGCTGATCCAGCTTTTCTTCTGGTTCTACATCATCCTCGCGTTACCAACGGTGCGCGAGGGCTACGTCATCCTGGACTGGTTCTACGTGAACAACGCCGGCATATCTTTTCCCGGGCCGGTGTCGCACGGAATCACGCCGGCCTTGGTTTGGATGGCGTTGGCGGTGGTTGCGGTGGTCGTTGGTGTGCTGGTGCACCATAGATTGGTCCGGCGCGAGGATGAAACTGGGAGACCTTCATATCCGTTCGTGTTGGGGTGCGCGGCGACGGTGGGCATTGCCGCGATCGCCTGGCTGGTCTTGAGCGGCATTTTCGGTGATTCGCCCTTCTCCATCTCAACGCCGGCGCCCCAGGGACGCTTTGGCCGCATCGACGGCGGAATTACCATCCGGGCGGGGATGCTGGTGCTGCTGGTGGGCCTGGTGATATACACATCGTCCTTCATCGCCGAAATCGTGCGCGCCGGCATCCAGTCGGTGGGACGGGGGCAGACCGAAGCGGCCCGCGCCCTGGGCCTCTCGCCGATGAACACGCTCCGGCAGGTGACGTTCCCGCAGGCGCTGCGGGTCATCATTCCGCCGTGGATCAGCCAGTGCCTGAACCTGACCAAGAACAGCAGCCTCGGCGGCGTGGTGGGGTACACCGACCTGACCAACGTGGCGATCACCATGACCCAGACCGCGCCGGCCATCAACATCTTCCTGATGCTCATGGCGGCGTACCTGGCCATGAGCCTGACGTGGTCATTGATTGGCAACTTGTACAACCGCCACATCGGGTTCACGGGTTAGCAGATGGCTGCCGATGTAACGCCGACCACCACTGCTCCAGTACTGCCCCCGCCTCGCACGGAGGTCGGAGTCGTGGGGTGGATGCACGCCAACCTGTTCAGCAGCCGGCTGAACTCGGCGCTGACGGTGGTATCGGGCGCGCTGCTGCTGGTCATATTGTGGTACGGGCTGCGCTGGATTTTCTGGTCGGCGGACTGGACGGTGGTCAAGACCGTGGGGGGGCTGTTCCTGATCGGCAGCTACAACACCGAGTTGGCCTGCCCGGGCCAGAACTGTTTCTGGCGTCCGCAAATCTCTCTGCTCATGGTTACGGCTCTGCTGGGAATGATCTGGGCCATCCTGGGCGGGGGCGTTGCCAAACGCATTGCGATACTGGTCGCCGTGGTCGCGGCCCTGTTCGCCTTCCTGCCGTACAGCTTCGAGCGCATGGGGTGGGACGTTCGGATTTTGCTGCTTGCCAACCTGCCGGCCACCGCCGTCGGGTGGGCGGTAGCCAGGTACACGCCGCTGGGCCAGCCCCGGTGGGCAGTGGTCTGGGGCGTGGCGGCTTTCCTGATCACGCTGGCCCTGCTGCGGGGGATCCCCAATATCCCGGGGTTGCAGCCGGTGTCCGTGGTGTACTGGGGCGGGCTGACGCTGAACCTGATCCTGGCGGTGGGAGGAATCAGCCTGAGCCTGCCCATCGGGATCGCGCTGGCGCTGGGGCGGCGGAGCAATCTGCCGGTGGTGAAACTGCTTTGCGTCGCTTTCATCGAGATATTCCGCGGGGTGCCTCTGATCACGCTGCTGTTCATGTCCCAAACGCTGGTGCCGCTGGCATTTCCCGAGGACTTCCCGCAGAATTCGCTGTTCCGCGCCGCCGTGGTGATCACCATGTTCAGCTCGGCGTACATGGCGGAGAACATCCGAGGCGGCCTGCAGGCGCTGCATCCGGGGCAGGCGGAGGCCGCTCGCGCCCTTGGTTTGCCCGGTTGGCAGACCACACTGCTGATATCTCTGCCGCAGGCCATCCGGAACGTGATTCCGGCCATCGTCGGCCAGTTCATCGCCCTGTTCAAGGACACGAGCCTGGTGTACATCATCGGGATGGTGGATATCGTTGAGATGGGGCGGGTGTTCATCAGCCGGCCGGAGTACCTGGGGAGCGCCAAGGAAATGTTCGTGTTCCTGGCCATCGTGTTCTGGATATTCACCTACGGGATGTCGTACATCAGCCGGCGGATTGAGGATCACCTGGGAGTGGGACAGAGATAAGACTTGCCCGCGCCGCGCCGTTGGCAGCGTTCTGATAAAATGCAGCCGGGCGGCGGCGGCAGATATGATCAGACGGTTATTGGAGCGGGCACCGCTGCGGCTGCTGTTTTACGTCTGCCTGGATGTGGTGGTCGGGGCGGTAATCTACTTGATAAGTGTTGGAGAGGCCGGCCTGTCGTCGGGGCAACTGGCGATTCGCATATTGACCGCAATGGGCTTGGCCAGCGCCATAATAGGAGGGCCGGACATCATGCTTTACTGGCAGGAATCGGGCCGACGCATCGCTGCCGAAAAGGAACGGGACGCTGAACGGGATGCTCGGATTGCGGCGGAACAGGAGCGCGACGAGGTGGTGAAACTGCGCAACAAGGCGTTCGAACTGCGCGATAACGCCGTGCGCGAAAGAGATCAGGCCGCCGCCAACGCGTCGGAAACGCAGCAGCAGATGCAGGGACAGATCGACGAATTGCGCACCCAGATTGAACGACTGCAATCGCAACGGGGTTCTCGCCGCTCCCGCCGGCGCCGCCTGCGTAACAACGAACAATAGAGCCGCCCCAATCACCAAAGGCCACCTTGATACTCACATTGACCACAATAATCTGCGACATCGCCGCCCAACGGAAACGCAAAGCGGCCGCGAACGAGCGGGAGGTAGAACGCGCCGACTCCGCCGAATGGAAGCGCAAGGCTGCCATGAAAGAGCGAGAGGCCGCTGGCAAACGCTCCGACGCCGCTGAACAGGAGCGAGAGGCCGCTGAACAGAGGCGCGACGCCGTGCTGGCCGATGTTGCAACTATCATGCGACGCTTGGATGAGCTAAGCACCGAAATGGAGCAACTGCGCAACGAACGCGCTACGCGCCGCTCCCGCCGGCGCCGCCTGCGTAACAATGGACGATAGAACCGCCCGCCCACGACCCTGACGGAGCCCCCAGCATGACCACCAACGGACATACTGCTACCAACGGACACACGGTACTCGACGAAGAGATCATCGTCTGCCGCGACGTTCACAAGTGGTTTGGCAACTTTCACGCCCTGCGCGGAATCACCACGTCCGTGAAGAAAGGCGAGGTGGTGGTGATCATCGGTCCCTCGGGTTCCGGCAAGTCCACGTTCATTCGCACCATCAACCGGCTGGAGCAGCACCAGCGAGGGGACATCGTCGTAGACGGCATTGAGCTAACTAACGACGTGCGGAACATCGATGCCATCCGCCGAGACGTGGGCATGGTGTTTCAGCAGTTCAACCTGTTCCCGCACCTGACGGTGATGGACAACATCACCCTGGCCCCGACCAAGGTGCGCAAATTGCCGGCCAGCGAGGCCGGCGACATCGCGATGGAACTGCTGGAACGGGTGGGGATCCCTGAGCAGGCGGACAAGTACCCAGCGCAGCTTTCCGGAGGGCAGCAGCAGCGCGTCGCCATCGCACGGGCCCTGGCAATGCAGCCCAACATTATGCTGTTCGACGAGCCGACCTCCGCGTTGGACCCGGAGATGATCAAGGAGGTGCTGGAGGTGATGAGGGAGCTGGCGGCATCCCAAATGACCATCCTTGCCGTGACCCATGAGCTTGGCTTTGCGCGGGAGGTGGCCGACCGCATCGTGATGTTTGACGAGGGGATAATCGTCGAGGACCAGCCGCCGGACGAGTTCTTCAACAACCCACGCCACGAACGGGTCAAGCACTTCCTGTCGCAGATTTTGTAGGCGGAAAGAGGACCCGTTGAGACTAGGTTTCTAGATTCCCGCTTTCGCGGGAATGACGGGTGAACGGCAGGATAGCGAAAAGATGGAATTGGTGAGGAAATTCCGCCGTTGGATCTGGGCCGGAGGGGCGCCGGAGACCCAGATGGCCCGGGAACGACGCCTGCCTTTCTGGGATCATCCGTGGTTCAACCGACTGTACCGCATATTCATGCTGACCGGCTGGACAGCGGTTATCCTGTTCTTCCTGCTGTGGCATTTCGTCTGGGCGACGGGGTAGGGGCGGAGGTTTGGGCTAGGGACCGCGGACGGGGTTGAGATGTTGCCAGCGGTGGTCGGTCCATAGGATGCGGTTGATGTCGATGGGTTGTGGGGGTTTTCGGCGTTGCGTCGGGTGAGGTAGTCGGCGTAGCGGGCGAGGAAGTCGTCCATCTCATCGGGGTAGTGGATGAAAAACTGCTTACCGGGACTCTTACGGGCGGCTTTTTCGCGCTGCTCGTCGTCGAGGACGTTGCCATTGCAGTCGTGGAGGCGGTCTTCGCAGACGCAAGGGTAGCGATAGGTTTGGTAGTACACCGGGCCGTGGAGGGCGAATTCCATGTCTTCGGCGCGGCGGCGTTGGGCTTCGACCTCGGCAAGGTCTGGCTCGGGTTCAGGTTCGGCGTCATGGGCTTCGGCGTCGTGGGCCTCCGGGTCGTCGGGAACGTAGTCGAAGCCGCGTTGGAGGAGTTCTTTGGCGGCGGAGAGGCGGTGGCAGGGCTTGAAGTCGGGGAGTTCGCCCTGCATCACGTTGACCAGGAATCGGACGGCGATGTAGCCATCGTCGGTTTCTTCACGGACGATCTGGGCCAGTTCAGCCCGGACGCGGTGGGCGGCGATTTGGGATTCGGATTGCCGCTGAGTTTGAGGCTGGGAGCGGGATTCCTGCAGGCGTGCGCGGTGGGCGGCGCGGGCGCGGGCGATGGCAGGCTGGGCCTGGTCGAAGCCGAGTTTGACGAGGAGTCGGGCGGCGTCGATACGGTGGCAGGGTTGGAAGTACGGGAGTTCGCCGTCCATGGCGGAGACGAGGAAGCGTACGATGAGCCGGCCGTCGCCAGTTTCCTGGGCGATAATGTCGGCGAGAGCGGACATATATTCTATTTTAAGGAGGACGGCGGGGCGGGTCAAAGGGGGATTGTCATCAGGGCAATCGCGTCATAATCAGCGATGGCGCCGGAGTTGCAATTGGCAACAGTAAACGGCGAATTTTACCGGGATAAAGAGGATGAACGGGATGGACAGGATGTTGTGCTGGAGATTTCTGGATTCCCGCCTTCGCGGGAATGACGAATGGTTACGCAGGAATTACGAATGGTTAGAGGTCGGCCGGGTCCAACGGGGTGGTGGCTAAGGCTCGGTGGTCGGCCAAAGTTTCGATGGCTAAGCGGCTCAGCAACTCATCTGAGTCCGTCCGGTCGAATAATTGGTCCCATTTTTGGTCAGCCTCAAGCTCGGCCAGCAAGAATCTGGCGAACCGATCCTGTTCTTCGGGAGGCAGGTCGGCGGCCCGGTTGAAGGTGTCCTGCGGGCATATTCGATCAGGTCCGTGGGTCGTCGCTCATGGTGGTGATGGCTTCTTCGTAGCGGCGCTGGATTTCCGCTTCGTCGGCTTGGGGGTTTTGCTGTTGGAGCAGGTGCTTGATTCCGGCTTCCCGGCCCTCTTCGCGGCCCTCTTTGCGACCGTCGGAACGTATCGAGTTGAAAAGGTCGCGCTTGATTTTTTGCAACAGCATTTTGAGCGTCTCCAGGAGCAACACGTAGGCGTAGGAGAGTGGCGGGACGCCCAGCGCGTTTGCGGTGGCATTGGAGATGGCAGCGGCCCCGGCGTGAATGTCGTCCCTGAACCAGTGGAGCAGCACCATAACGGCGGTGGCAAGCACAGTGTACTCAAAAGCGTGGTCCTGGGCAAATGAGACCGTGTAGCGCCAGTCGGGGCTTTTGAGATCGATATTGGCCGGGTTGAGTCGGACGATGGCTACTATGGCCAGACCGGCGGATGCGGCCGGGATCAGCTTCCAGACGTGATTGATTTGGTGAATCAATTGGCGGTGGTCCTTGTATTATCCTTCGTTTCCAGCGGCCGCTCCGCCAAGGAGAGCTGCTCCGGGTCGCTGAAGAGTTGGGATGGATGGGGCGGCTTCGACGGCCGGGGCAGTCTGGGCTGGTTGGGCCGGGCCGATGTTGTCCGTTATCCCGCGGGGAAATCGTCAGAATCAGGATTCACGGGATTGTTGGATTTTCAGGATGACGTAGTGCAAAGGCTGATCAACCCAATCCTGCTAATCCCACAATCCCCAAACCTTGATTCTGACGACACCGCTATTGAAAGCGGGTGCGCGTGCGGTTTGCGCGCGCCGGCTTACTCACCGACGGCGGCGTTGAGCTAGCCGTTGTTGGATCCGAACCAGCGGCGACTGCCGAACCAAGCGACAAGCCAAGCGTTAACGGCCAACATTGCTGGCACGGCGAACGCAGCGAAATTGCGATATACCCCGGTGAGTCGGCTGAATTCTGATGGACTCAACCATCCGAGCCTTGGAATGGTGTAGTGGATGAGGAAGACAATGACGAGCCATCCGAGGACCGCCAAAGCTGCCAGCGCAATTACGCCGGCCATGAGCGTTAGGCCGACGACCGCGACGTAGCGAATCCCGAAGGTCAAGTTCGACCATGCTCGGTCATGGCGTTCCTTTTGCGTTTCGGCGGAGTCCTGGTTGTTGAATCCGGGAGGAGGAACCGTACCTTGCTCAACCACGAATTGCGGCGGGGGTATTTCATGCGGCATGTGAGTTCGAATATTCGCGGTATTTTTTAGCGAAGTAGGATTGGATGGACTCGTTCGGTATGATGAGCGATCCCCACTTGCGGTTCCAAACCTTGTGCCAAGGCGTACCCTCGGTATGGGTGATGTTGACCATCCCGAAACCTCCGTAGGGCCGGTACTGGGTATAGACCGAGTCCATGATGGACTTCTCTTCGCCGGTGAACTCTTCCGGATGGGCAAGTATCGGGGCGGTGATCGGCTCGCCGCGATAGTAGTTCAGATTGTAGTAAACGGCAGGGAGGATGGGACCGTATTTCCAAGCCTCCCAGAGGCCATCGTGCAGTGGCTGGCCGTGGATGCCAAGCATCCAGCCGTGGCAGAAGTACAGGAGTTTCTGCACTTCGATGTCGGTAAGGGGTTCTTCTTCTTCGATGCCGCGATTGATTAGTTCATTGGCGGCGGTTCTTGGGTCGTGCGCCATGACGATACCTCCGGCAACGGGGGAGATTCGATGCTAATGGGGCGGGCGGTTTTCTGTCAACGGAATTTTGACGGCTTTACCCTACCCGCCCCCATCCACCGCTCCGCTAACGCCGCTCCGTCGGGTCGCTGAGTAGTTGGGCGACGACCGTCTTTATGGCTTGAGCCGTTTCGCTCTCCATCCGCCCGGCGTGGTGCGCCTCCAGCAGCACGATCAGCCGCGGTTCCTTGTCGTCGCCGGCGATAGAATGTTCAACGTCAGTCGTCGTACTGCCATTATATCAACCACAACCCGCCATTTACGTACATTTGCTCGTTTTGGAGATTTGCCCTTGCCTTGCGCCTACGGGTAAAATCCACGCATCCCATTCAGCAATCCCATTCATCCTGTCTATCCATGCCAGCAAAACAGGAGCGCACTTATGCCTAACCAATCCATGCAGATCGGCGTGGTTTTTCCCCAGACCGAGATCGGTTCCGACCCCATCGCCGTGCGCGACTACGTGCAGGCCGCCGAGGAGTTGGGCTTCGCGCACATCATCGCGTACGACCACGTGCTTGGCGCCGACACCAGCTACCACCAGCCGTGGACCGGCAGCTACACCAAGGAGAGCATGTTCCACGAGATTTTCGTGGCGTTCGGCTACATGGCCGCGCTGACCACCAAGGTGGAACTGGTCTCCGCCATCGTGATCCTGGGGCAGCGTCAGACCGCGCTGGTCGCCAAGCAGGCGGCAGAGGTGGACGTGCTCAGCAACGGCCGGCTGCGTTTGGGAGTTGGCATCGGCTGGAATCCGGTGGAGTACGAGGCGCTGGGCGAGGATTTCACCACGCGGGGCAGGCGCGCCGAGGAGCAGATGGAACTGCTGCGCCGCCTGTGGACCGAGGAGGTCGTTGATTTCCACGGCCGTTACCACAACGTCACCAACGCCGGCATCAACCCGCTGCCGGTGCAGCGACCGATACCGCTGTGGATGGGCGCGGGGAGCCGCGCCCGCGGGCCGATTCCGCCGGACCGGGTGCTGAGTCGCGTGGGACGGTGCGCCGACGGCTGGTTCCCGCAGTTCGATGCCGACCATCCCGAGGCCGAAGCCACCATCGCCAGGGTGCGGCAGGTTGCCGAGGCGGCCGGTCGGGATCCCGACGCCATCGGGATGGAGCCGCGCGTCAACTACACCGACGGCGATCCCGAGTTCTGGCAGGCGCGGGCGGAGACGTGGCGGGGCATGGGCGCAACGCACTTCTCAATCAACACCATGTCCGCCGGCCTGGACACGCCGGATGCGCACATCAACGCCATCCGCGAGTTCGGAGAGGTCATCAACGGGTAGTGATTGGCCCCGCGAGGTATCACAGATGGTTACCACCACGCCGACAGAGCCCACAATTACAGGGCCAACGATAAAAGAGCCAACGGTCGAGGCCCCTGAGGCCCCTCATTTCGTACCGGGTCTGTCCATGGCGGTGGGCAGCGAACTGCGCCTGAACCTGAAGGCGCTGGGCGTTGACGGCAGCGCGCCCGATTTCGGTGCGCGCCTGTGCCAGTTGTCCCGGGACAACCACCCCTACGACTTCCAATTTTCGGCACAGGGAGAGCTTATTGTAATGGCCCCTTCCGGCCCATTGAGCAATTTTGGTGAAAACGCAATCAACGTTGACCTGGGAATATGGGACCGGGACAATCCCGGCGCGCACTTCTCGCAAACCGTGGCGTTCCGGCTGCCCAGCGACGCGCAGTACATGCCCGATGCTGCCTGGATAACGCAGGAACGGTTCGACAATCTCACTGAGTTTGAGCTGCGCAACACCATCAACGGCGCTCCCGACTTCGTGGTGGAGGTACGTTCCCGCAGCGACCGCCTGCCGCCGCAGTTGGCCAAGATGGAAGAGTGGATGGAAGGCGGATCTCGGCTGGGGTGGCTGCTGGATCCCATCGACCAACGGGCATATATCTACCGTACCGGTCAGGACGTGGAGGTTCTGGAGAACCCGGCGACGTTGTCCGGCGAGGACGTTTTGCCGGACTTCGTTTTTGAGGTGGGCCGGCTGATGTTCGGGCAGTAATCACCCTCACCCCCGTATCGAGTACGGGGCAGGCTCTAGCCCTCTACCGCCATAGGCGGACCTTCGGCCCGTCAAGGGAGAGGGAACGAATCAAGGAGGCAAAAAGTATGGGCAGGCTGGACGGCAAGGTTGCATTGATCAGCGGCGGCGCGCGCGGACAGGGCGCGGTGGAGGCGAGGATGTTTGCGGAGGAGGGGGCGTGCGTCGTGTTCGGCGACATCCTGGATGACGAGGGGCGCAAGGTGGAAGCCGAGATCCGCGAACTGGGCGGTCAGGCAACCTACGTTCACCTGGACGTCACCAGCGAAAGCGATTGGGCCGACGCCGTCAATGCGGCCGTGTCCGAGTACGGCAAGCTGAACGTGCTGGTCAACAATGCGGGCATCGTTCTCGGGCGCAGCATCGAGGAAATGACCGTGGAGGAATGGGACCGCCTTTTCGACGTGAACGCCAAGGGCGTGTTCCTGGGAACCAAGACGGCTCTGCCCGCTCTGCGCGAGGCCGGCGGTGGGAGCATCGTCAACATCTCATCCACCGCGGGGTTGGTTGGCAACGACTACAACCTGGCAGGGTACAGCAGCACCAAGGGAGCGGTGCGCCTGTTCACCAAGTCCACGGCCATCCAGCACGCCGGCGAGGGCATCCGGTGCAACTCGGTGCACCCCGGTCCCATCGACACGCCGATGCTGCAGGAATCGCGGCGGAACCGGGGCAGCGGTCTCAGCGACGAGGAGCAAATGCGGCGGGTGCCGCTGGGCCGCATCGGACGACCCGAGGATATCGCCTACGCGGTGGTGTACCTGGCATCGGACGAGGCGTCTTTCGTGACCGGCAGCGAGGTGGTCGTTGACGGTGGCCGCACCGCGATGTAACGAGAAAGAGCGCCCGTTTGGACGCTCCAACTTGACTGCAAACCTGGTTGATAATGGTCGGGGCGGCCAGATTCGAACTGGCGACCCCCTGCACCCCATGCAGGTGCGCTACCGGGCTGCGCTACGCCCCGCCCCGACACCTCAAGCATAGCACGCGCCGATACAGTTAGCAACGCGCCGCGCTCCGGTGGTTGAGCTCCGCTTTAGGTGGTTTAATTGCATGGATGTACCCGCCAGAGGCGGACCTGCGGCAGGATAGACGCGATGGCACTGATTGGGATTTCCCGGATTCCGGCATCCGCCTCTGGCGGACATCTTCGACTTTCGCCGGAATGACGGATAGTAAACCACCTAAATCGCAACGCTTCCCGCTCCGGTGTAACCGTTTAGACTAGAGGCGCCAGTCTTCAATTGACGCATCATTTCGACTTTGAGATTGAATCCAGAAAATCATTGCCCCAACTCACGATAGCCTTTGCGCAGACCCTCTGGATTCCTGCTTTCGCAGGAATGACGTTGGGTCCGCCAAGAATCTTTCCAACTCCGAACAGTTACGCTCCGGGCCGCTACATACATCTGATCGATCAATAAACCAATGCAACAGGACTGCTACAGCATCCTTGGCGTCCCGAGGACCGCGAGCCCAGGCGAGATCCGCGCCGCCTACCGCCGCCTGGCGCGCCTGTATCACCCGGACCTGAATTCGGGCTCTGAGGCCGAGACCCGGATGCAACAGATCAACGACGCCTACGCCACGCTGGCCGACCCCGACCGCCGCCGGCAGTATGACCTGCACGGTACCGTCAGCAACGCCACACCGCCCACTTCGCAGAGGTCCACCCGCACCGGGCCACGGCGGGGAGCGGCGCGGCCCCGGAGCCACGTGCCCCGGCGCGGCGAGGACCTGGAGGTTTGCGTTCTCATCAACTCGCGTGAGGTCGCAAAGGGGGCGCGCAAATCCTTCATCGTGGAGCGGATGGAGACCTGTCCGCGCTGCCGCGGCACGGGCCTGGAGCCGGAGGAAATCGCCATCGCCGGCAGGTGCTGGCGTTGCGGCGGCGAACAGCGTTTGGGCCGGGTCCTGCGCCTGCACGCGACCATCCCCGCCGGAGTCGCTGACGGCAGCAGGCTCCGGCTGAGGGGACAGGGCGGCGCCGGCATCGATGGCGGATCACACGGCCACGTCTATGTCACCACGCGGCTTGCGCCCAACCGTGGATTTGGCCACGCGCTGCGCTTTGTTCTCCGACACCTCTTCTACGGATAGCGTGAGAACCGGACCCCGCGCGCGGCTCCCATACAGGCAGTCAGCGCGGGCACGGCGCTACAACAATCTCAATCCCAATGCCATGACGACTAACACCACCGCATTCAAGCCACTCACCGATTACCTGCGCCGGTGGATTGACGCCGTGCCGGCGGCTGGGGTTTCCGTCTGCATTACGGACGCGAAACGGACTTTGTACACCGCTGGGCTGGGGTACGCAGACCTGACATCGCGGCGCCCCGTTCTGTTGGACACCAGGTTCCAGATTGGGAGTATCGGCAAGTCCATGACCGCGCTGGCCGTGCTGCAGTTGGTCGAATCGGGGCGGCTTGATCTGGATGCGCCTTTCAGCGCGCACCTGCCCTGGTTCGCCATCCCGTCGCGGTTCGGGCCCATCACCCTGCGGCACATGTTGAGCCACACCGCGGGGCTGCCGTCGGGCGCGGATTTCACGCCGGCGGCACGGTACGAGGGCTTCGCGCTGCGGGAAACCGAGGCGGCGTGGGAACCGGGCGCCCTGTTCCACTACTCCAACACCGCGTACAAGTTGCTGGGCTGGATGCTGGAGGACATCACCGGACAAGACTTCGGTGCCGTGATGCGCCAGCGGGTGCTGGAACCGCTGGGCATGACCTCTACGTATCCCGTGATTACCCATACGACCCACCGCAACTCGGCCACCGGTTATGTGCCGCTGTACGACGACCGCCCCTACCGGAGGGGCGGCGCGCTGATCCCGGCAACGTGGATCGAGTACGAGGTGGGCGACGGCAGTCCGGTTTCAACCGCCGAGGACATGGCCCGTTTCGCGCGCCTGTGGCTGAACGGCGGACGGGGCGATGTTCGCCCCCTGTTGTCGCCGGCGACGTACGCGCTGATGACCACGCCGGCAATCTCCATGGCGCAGGGCGGAAATTACCCGCCGGAGTACAACTATTGCATGGGGATCATGTCCCACCGCGTTGATGGGCATCACTTCATCGGGCACGGCGGCAGCACCGTCGGGTTCCGTTCCATCCTGCTGACCGACCAGACCGACGGCCTGGGCGTGGTCATGATGTGCAACGGTTCCGACGGGAATCTATACCCACCGGCCCGTTACGCCCTGCAATTCGCGGCCGCCATCGCTGGTGGTCTGCCGCCACCCGAGCCGCCGGCATTGCCCGATCCTACGCGGGTGGAGAATGTCGGCACCTACGCGGGGAACTACGTGGGCGAAGGAACCGGGAACCCACTATCCGTGATGGCCGACGGAGACCGGCTGCTGGTGCAACGAGCGGGCGCGCCGGATATTCTCCTGGAGCACGTGGGCAGGAACACGTTCTGCGCGCCGCACGACGATTTCGACCCGTTCCTGCTACGCTTCCGCCGCCCACAGGGAGCGGACGACAGCGCTCCCACGGTGGAAATCCACCACGGGGCCGACGTGTACGTCCGCCAGGGCAGCGAACCGATGGCCGGCACGGCGGGACATCCGGCGGTGTGGGCGGCTTTCCCAGGGCACTACCGGAGCCACTCCCCATACTTTCCCAGCTTTCGAGTCATTCTGCGGCGGGGCCGCCTGTACCTGGCGTGGCCGCACGGGGGAGAGGAACCGCTGACGCCGGACCCACGCGATGCGGGGCCGTCGCCGCGCTTTGTGATCGGACCGCCGGGAGAGCCCAGCGCGGAGTGGATCCGGTTCGACCCGGTGGTGGGCGACCGGGCGCTGCGGGTGATCTGGGCCGGCGGTGGCCGCTTCTACCGGGTGTGAGGGGACGTTAGCGAATCACCAGCACCGGCAGGTTGGAGTGGCGAATCACCCGGTCGGTGACGCTGCCCAGCACCATGCGCCCGACGCCACTGCGTCCGTGGGTGGTCATCGCCACCAGCGACGGCTGCGCACTGGCGCGTTCGATGATGGTCTGGGCGATGTTGTCGTTGACCTGGTGCTCGGTCGCCACGCCGTGGGCATGGTCGATGCTCATGCGGTTTCTCACGTCGTCCAGGTAGTCGGACGCCTCTGCCGCGTCGTCAGCGGTCAACTCATCGGGGCTTGCCATGTCGAAATCGGGCATCGTTCCCGTCCCCATTTCGGGCAACGCGAGGTTGAGTTGCGTTCGATACTGGTCCTCGGACGGCGTGATCCGCAGCACGGTGATGCCGGCAGACAGCGCGCCGGCGACGCTGATGGCGTGGGGGATTGCCAGTTCCGACAGGGGTGAGCCGTCCAGCGGCACCACGACGGATCGCAGCGAGGACTCCGGCGCCGCCGGCCCCAGCACGTTGGCCCGCACGATGAGCATGGGGTTGGGGATGGTGTGCAGCACCTTGTCGGTGACGCTGCCCATGACCCAGCGGGAGATGCCGCCCCGGCCGTGGGTGGACATGACCACCAGCGCGGTTGGGTCGGCGCCCGCGACGGCGACGATGACGTCGGCGGCGGGGCCGCGCTGGGCCACCAGGTTCACGCTGAGGCCGTCGCCTTCCAGCCGACGCCGTTGATTCTCCATGGAGACCAGCGCCCGGGCGCGAGAGCCTTCCTCCAGGGCGCTGACGACCCCCTGACGGTTCGACCCGCCCAACAGGCTCGGCGGCAGGATGTCGTACGCCTGCACCAACTCAATGGGTACGTTGAGCGATTTTGCAATCAGCTCGGCGTAAGGCAACGACTGTTCGGAAAGGTCCGAGCCATCCAACGGCACGATCACTTTTGAGTACATGGTTATCGCGTTCTCCAGGATCAAGAGGCAGACGCGCGCCCGCCTATCGGGTCGACGTCTGCCGAATCAACGTTAGCAATTAGGGTTGGTACAGGATTCGCCCGCAGGCGCTGCAGGTCACTTGCCGTGATTTATTCCTCAACTGACGCATCACGTTGGTGGTCAGCGTCATGCGGCACGAGACGCACACTCTCCCGTTATCCACCAGCGCGACGGCGGTGCCTCCCTTGTTCCTCCGCAGGCGCTCGTAGCGTTGCAGGTCGTCGGAGGGCAGGCTGGCGGCCATGGCCTGTCGCTGGGTGTCCGCTTCCTCGCGATCCGAGGCCAGTTCCGTGAGGCGGGTGTTGAGTTGAGTTTCCGCGTTCTGCCACTGGGTTTCCGCATCCTGCATTTGGGTACGGGCCGATTCGGCAGCCTCTTCGTGGGTGCGTTGTTCCTCTTCCTCCTCGAGGATCATGTCATCCAACTGGCCGATCTGGTAGCGGGTCGAATCGACTTCCCGCTGGATGGTGGAGAGGTCGCGGCGTGAGGTGTTGGAGTTGTACAGGCGCGATTCCAGGCCGGTGAGCCGTTCGCGCAGTCGTTCCGCCTCGTCGCGACGGTTCTGCACGTTGTCGGCGATGGCCAGGGCGCGGGACGAGTGCCGGTCGGCCTCGTCGGTAAGATCGGGGCGGTTCACGCCGGCCGCCAAGCGATGCTCTACCCGTCGTCGTTCAATCTCAATCCCGTCAATCCGGTGGTCGATTACCTGCAGGTCATACAGCTCTCGAGGGGTAGTCATGGCGGGCTTATCTGCTCCAACGTGGGTGTTGCTTCGGGTACGGCATCGACAATCTAGTCTATCAGGGTTACCGCCGATTTTATAGCGGCGGCTCCGGCGGTGAGATTTGCGGGGAGTCGTCATCAGCGGTTACGAGGGGCGGGGCCAGCCTTGGTTTGGGCTACGCGAACGAACCGCGGCGGTGGCTGATGGCCGGTCAGCCGTATATTCGAGCCGAAATACCCACCGGGCAATGCGGACGAATCCCTACTTTTCTGGTTCACTAAATCACGTAAGATTTGCCTATTGACTTTGTGTTTCGTGTACACTAATATTATCGAGCAATGCTAACGAATCAGATGCGTTCCCCGCTTCGATTCACGGAAATTACAGACGCCACCATCGTTGGCTCCATGCGAACCCACCGGCATCTCTATCAACACGCCGAGGCAGACAGACCATGATCGACCGATTGAATTCTTCAGCAGCGCCGGGCTCGGCGCGCCGGCGGTCAATGGCAGCGGCAGTGTGCCGAGGATGCAGGGGCTGAACCCGTGGAGTTGACTCGCACCGTGCACCCGGCTTTCAACGCCATCCGTATTGTCCGGGCCGCCCCTGACGCTGCCGACGGAGCGATCCATATCGCGGCGGGCCGGCACTGCGGATACCCGTTGATGAAAGGATTCAGGCCGGGGCCTTCGAGCAGAGTACGGGCATTAAAGTCAAGGGGTGCGCTGCCGTAGCGGCCGGTAGCGCACCTTTCCTGCCCTTTCCGGGCTTCTGGGCCTGTCGGAACCCTCCTCCCGGCAGGCTCAGTGTAACACACCAAGCGGGCTTGCGGCCATTTTTGACCGGATCGTCGCGGGTGAATTTGGTGGCCGACGCCGTAACTGTTCAGACTCGAGGTGTCGCATAAGCCCAAACCGTCATACCGGCGGACGCCGGTATCCAAGGAACCTGCCAACCGGCAAACGTGAGTGGGCAAAGATTATGTGGATTCCGGATCAAGTCCGGAATGACGGGTTGGGCGCGGAAATGGCTTAGTAAGTCTGAACGGTTACCCGATGCCACAGCAGTTCGCGTGACTGGGTTGGGCTGTGTATAGTTAGCCCCGTCATGCGGATACTCCATTTCTCCGACCTGCACATCGGCGTCGAAAACTACGGGCGCACCGACCCCAACACCGGGCTGTCCACGCGCTTGACGGACTTCCTGGAGGCGCTGGACGAGGTGGTGGAATATGCGCTGGCGAACTCGGTGGACCTGGTGCTGCTGGCCGGTGACGCCTACAAGGGGCGCGATCCGTCGCAGACCCACCAACGGGAGTTTGCCCGCCGGTTGCGTCGCCTGTCCGCCGCCGGCATCCCGACGTTCCTGCTGGTGGGCAACCACGACCTGCCGGCGGCATCGGGACGCGCCCACGCCGTGGAGATATTTGACACGCTGGACGTTCCCAACGTGCACGTCGGGGCGACGTTGAACAATCAGACCGTGCCAACTCCGGCGGGGCCTTTGCAGATCCTGTCGGTGCCGTGGCCATCCCGGGGCGCGATGCTGGCGCGGGACGAGTCCCGGGGCCTCACCATCGAGCAGATACGGCAGGAGATCGAACGGCGCATGACTGCGGCCATCGCGGGGCGCGCGCAGATGTTGGATCCCGACGTTCCGGCGATCATGGCCGGCCACGTGACGGTCAACGGGGCCACCGTGGGCAGCGAACGCTCTATGATGCTGGGCAACGACCACGTGCTGAACGTGAGCGCGGTGCAGCAGCCTCAACTGGAGTACGTAGCGCTGGGGCACATCCACAAGCACCAGGTGCTGCGGCCGCCGCTGATGGACGGATCGGCCGGCGTGGGGCCGGCGGTGGCGTATTCGGGGAGCCTGCAACGGGTGGACTTCTCCGAGGAGGCCGACGAAAAGGGGTTCTGCATCATCGACATCGACCCCAGCGCGCCGCAGGGTCGGCGGTTGACCGACTTTCGTTTCGAGCGCGTTGCCGCAAGGCCGTTCGTAACCGTGGACGCCAACGTGCCGGAGAACGAGGGGAACCCAACGGATTTCGTGGTTCGCGCCATCGAGCGACGCCCGGTCGCCGGGTCCATAACACGCCTCCGGCTGCGCCTGACGGGTGAGCAGTCGGCCCGGGTGCGGGACGTTGACCTGCGGGCTGCGCTGTCGCCGGCCTACTACGTCGCCAGCATCTCCCGCGACATCACTGACGAGGCCCGCCGACGCCTGGACACGGCAACCACCGACCTCCAGCCTCTGGCGGCCCTCCGCATGTACCTGGAAAACCAGGGCGTCAGTCTGGAAAGGCAGCGGATTTTGCTGGAGCGGGCGGAGGAGTTGCTGGCGTCGGTCGAGGGAGACGGATAGGAAAAGTCTTTTGGATTCGCGCGTTGCCCGGCGTATAATACGGACGCCACCCATCCTGCGAGGCGTGCCATGACTACCAGGCCCATCAAGCCGGCGCCCATATATGCTCCCGAAGCGCCCGGCGGGCAGTTCCCAGAGTTTCCGCCCAGGGACGATATGCAGAACACCCTCCACCTGCACGAGCAGGGCCACCAGCCGGCCCTGCGCCGACATCTGGGCAACCCCGATACCACCGTGGTCATCGGCGAGGTTCCCATCGGCTGGAACATCCACACCCGACGCGAGGTGATACGGGTTCCCGACCTGCTGATCGCTCTCAACGTTGACCGGGCGTTGGTAATTGCCGAGATGGGCTACTCCATCGACGAGCACGGCAAGGCGCCGGACTTCGCCCTGGAACTGGCATCTCCCAACACGGCACGCAACGACGAAAGGGGCAAGCGGATTGACTACGCCAACTTCGGCGTGCGGGAATACTGGCGGTTCGACGCATCGGGCGGCCAATGGTATCAACAGCCGTTGGCCGGGGACGTGCTGGTGGACGGGGAATACCAGCCGGTTGAGATTCACCGCACGGACGACAACCGCCACTGGGGACACAGCGAGGTTCTGAACCTGGACGTGTGCTGGGAACACGGAGAAATGCGCTTTTACGACCCGGCGGCCGGCGAGTACCTGCTTACCTATGACGAGACCGACGATGCGCTCCACAACGAACGCGCAGCGCGTCTCCTCGAAAGCGACGCCCGCCTAGCTGAGCGCGACGCCCGCCTAGCCGCCGAAGAACGCATCCGGCAGCTGGAAGCGGAAAACCGGCGCTTGCGGAACCCGTAGCCATAGCTGGCCCCCGCCTATGAGGCATTCCCGTCCCGCCGGCGCCATCACCGCGGTTCCCGGTATTGCCGCCGGACACTGGACGGATACCGAGGCTGCGACGGGATGCACGGTGATCCTGTGCGGGGACACCTCGGTCGGTGGCGTCGCAGTGCGGGGCGGATCCCCCGGCACCCACGAAACCGACTTGCTGGACCCGGTACGTCGCGTCGACCGGGTCCACGCCGTCCTGCTCAGCGGGGGCAGCGCGTTCGGGTTGGCCGCAGTCGCGGGCGTGCAGCGGTGGCTGGAGGAACGGGGCATCGGTTTTGAAACGCCGCATGGGTACGTGCCCATAGTGCCTGGGGCAATTCTCTATGACTTGGGCATCGGTCGACCCGACGTGCGGCCCGACGCGGCGGCGGGCTATGCGGCGGCGTCCGGCGCGTCCGACGACACGTTGGCATCCGGCTCGGTGGGAGCGGGAACCGGCGCTACGGTTGCCAAGGCCCTGGGGTCGGCCGGCGCGATCAAGGGAGGCATCGGGTCGGCGTGCTGCGTGCTGCCCAACGGCATCTCCGTGGGCGCGGCCATTGCCGTCAACGCCTGGGGCGGCATCCACGACCACCAGGACGGCAGCCTGATCGCCGGCCCGCTGCGGGACGACGGGACGATGGCCGATCCGGTGGGAGTCATTCTCGATGGCGAATACCCACGGAATGATGCGGCAGGGAATGACGCGGCGATGACCAACACCACCATCGGCGTGGTCGCCACAGACGCCACACTGGACAAGGCGCAGGCGAACTTCATGGCGTCGTCGGCCCACGACGGCCTCGCGCTGACCATCCGCCCGTGCCACACCTTCGGCGACGGGGACACCCTGTTCTGTGTGGCGACGGGGCACAACCCGACGTCCGTTGACCTGACCGCCCTGGTCGCGGCTGCTACGCACGTGGTCGCGCTGGCGGTGATCGACGCGGTGAGATCGGCCAGCGGGCTGGCGGGAGTGCCGTCGACCAGCGAACTGCGCTAGGCAACGTTCCGTTTCGGGAGGTTTCTTTACATGGATGCACAGGATGGACAGGATTTTCTGATGCGGGATTCTGGATTCCCGCATCCGCCTATGGCGGACATCTGCGAACGCCGTAGGCGCATCTGCGAACGCCGTAGGCGCATCTGCGACTTTCACGGGAATGACGGGATGAAGACTGACAATGTCAACTGAACACGATAGCATTCGCATCGGGTTCGTGGGAGCGGGAACGTTGGGTCGCGGGCTGGCGTTGGCGCTGGACGGCGTGGGCTGCGACGTGGTCGCAGTGTCCAGCCGGACCCGGGCCAGCGCGGAATGGCTGGCCGAGCGGATTGACGGGTGCGTCGCACTGGACAAGGCGCAGGACGTCGCCGACGCGTGCGATTTGGTGTTCATCACCACGCCCGACGGGGCGATTGCGGAAGTGGCGGCGGCGGTGAATTGGCGCGCCGGCCAGGGCGTGGCCCACTGCTGCGGCGCGTCGTCAATCGAGCTTTTGGATGCAGCGTCCAGCGCCGGCGCGGCCGTCGGCGCGATGCACCCGTTCCAGACCTTCGCCGCGCTCAGCGACCCCACCGAGGCGGCGCGCAGGTTGTCGGGCGTGACCTTTGCGGTGTCCGCGACCGGTTGGCTGGCGGACTACCTGCCGTCCCTGGCCGAGCGGTTGGAGGGCCAGGCGCTGAGCGTTCCTGACGAACTGCGTCCGCTGTACCACGCCAGCGCGGTGCTGGCCTGCGGGTACGTGGGCACCCTGCTGGACGCCGCCGTGGGGCTGTGGACGCGCATGGGATACACGGAGGAGGACGGAGTGCGGGCCGTCGCGCCGTTGGCTCGCGCCACCGTGGAGGCCATCGCCGCCGCCGGGCCCGTCCGGGCGGTGACCGGCCCCGCAGTACGGGGAGATGCCGCCACCATAGCCGCGCACCTGTCGCTGCTGGAGGAACACGCGCCGGAGTTGGTTACGCTGTACCGGGAGCTGACGTTGGCGTCAATACCGTTGGCGCGGGCCAAGGGCGTTGGAGAGGCGGAGTTGGCCGCGCTAACGTCATTCTCCCCGTAGTGAAGCCGGCTCAGCGCTGGCCGGCCAGGGTTGCGATTGCGACCATGGCGCGCTCCTGCGGGGATGTGGCGTTGAAGTCGATGATGGCCCTTTCCGCAGAGTCAACCCAGGTAATGACCTCGTTCTGGACAAAGTTCACGCTGGGATTGTAGTCGGCGTTCTCGCGCTCAGTCTTGATGCCCCCGATTACGACGGCGAAATTTTGGACCGGCGGGCTGAAGAGATGGGGCCAACCGTGCAGCGGGTTCTCGGCGCGAAAGTGTCGGAGCGACCGGTAGGTTGCAATCCAACGGGATTCGTTGGCCGGCGTCCTGCGGCCCACGATAAGGTCGGCGTTGCTGGCGGCCAGCGCGTGGAACATTGCGTAATAGGCGGTGCTTATGGCTCGGCGCAACGCTTCTTGGGAGGGCTGGCCACCGGCGAGAAGGCGGCTGGCATTGATGAGTTCTATCCAATCCACGGCGTGCCCAATTGCTCGGTGTCGCTCTGGGGAATATACGAAATGGACGGGATGGCGCGAATGCCGGCGTCAAGCATTACCCGGTAAAGGTAGCTGCTGTAGGAGTTCAGCCGGTCAATGTCGAGGATGTCGGGCTGGCCGTCGTAAATCACCCAGACTTTGAGGAAAGGAACGCCGTCGAAGTCCTCGCCGGGCTTGGTCCACACTTCCCGGTAGGGTAAGCGGCCCTGGTGATGGTCGTCCAGAGTTCCAAGAATAATGCCTTTGACTTGTTCTGCCTGTTCTGCGGTGATGGTCATGGTGTGCTCCGGCCGGCGTCGATGGCGCGTGGATTACAGACTGCATGATCATAACCTACAATTGGATGGCGTGATCGTAACAATCGCTGGCTACGGTTATATGGACTCAGGTTGTGTTCCGGTTTAGGTGGTTTGATTGCATGGATGTACCCGCCAGAGGCGGACCTGCGGCGGGATAGACGGGATGGTACTGATTGGAATTTCCTGGATTCCGGCATCCGCTATGGCGGACATCTTCGACTTTCGCTGGAATGACGGATAGTAAACCACCTAGATTGCAACGCTACCTTGGATTCACGATCAGTCGCTCCATTGACTCCGGGCTGATACAATCGCGTCATCATGGCGACTACGATTCGACAACTGGCGCAGATGAAGCGGGATGGGGAGAAAATCCCCATGGTCACCGCTTACGATTACACCGCCGCCCGCATCGCCGACGCGGCCGACATTCCCATCATCCTCGTGGGCGACAGCCTGGGCATGGTGGTGCTGGGCTACGATTCCACCATCCCCGTGACCATGGACGACATGGTGCGCCACACCCGCATGGTGAGCCGGGGAGCGTCCAACGCCCTGATCGTCGCCGACCTGCCCTTCATGGCCTACCAGGTTGACGCCAACGAGGCCATGCGCAACGCCGGCCGCCTGATGCAAGAGGGCGGCGCGCACACGGTCAAGATGGAAGGCGGCGTCGCCATCGCCGACACCGTGCGCCGCATCGTGGACGCCGGCGCGCCGGTCATGGGGCACATCGGCCTCACGCCGCAATCGGTGAACGCGCTGGGCGGCTACCGCGTGCAGGGGCGCACCCGGGCTACGGCCAAACGCCTGCTGGATGACGCCATGGCCCTTCAGGACGCCGGCGCGTACTCGGTGGTGCTGGAATGCGTGCCCAGCCAGTTGGCAAAGGTGATCACGGAACGGCTCACCATACCGACCATTGGCATTGGGGCGGGCCCCGACTGCGACGGGCAGGTGCAGGTGTTCCACGATATGCTCGGGTTGTTCTCCGATTTCCTGCCCAAGCACGCCCGCCGCTACGCCACCCTGTCTGAGGATATAACCGCCGCTTTCCAGCAGTACGCCGAGGATGTTCGCGCCGGCGTGTTTCCAGATGAGTCGGAAAGCTTCACGATGAACGAAGCCGTGCTGTCCGACCTGCTGGATGGCTAGCGAGTCGCCCGGAAGCGGAGCGCCGGCGTGCGCGGCGCGGCCTGTTTGACGCGCTGGCTCGCTATAGCGGCCAAGACCCGGCGCCGCGCACGGATATTGTGACTGCCGGCAGTGTCTCCCGGATCGCCCGTTAGCAGACGCGCGCCGCTAGGTTGACCCTGCCACGGGCAGGCGAATCGTCACGGTGGCGCCTTGACCAATCCCATCGCTGGCCACGGCGATCGTTCCCCCGTGGGCTTCGACGATGGCTTGGGTGATGGCAAGCCCCAGGCCCGTGCCGCCCATGCCACGGCTACGGGACTGGTCGGTACGGTAGAAGCGTTCGAAGACGTGGGGCAGATCGGCCGGATCGATGCCGATGCCGTCGTCGGCGACCGAGACGGACAGCCCGCTGTCGCCCTCCGGTCGGGCCGTGATGGTTACGCACCCGCCGGCCTCGGTGTTGCGAATGGCGTTGTTCACGACGTTGCCCAGCGCCTGGCTCATCCGCATGCGATCAAGTTCCACGTCCAAGGTCTCTCCCGACACCAGCAGGGACAATTCGACCTGACGAGCCTGGGATTGTGGCCGCCAGCGGTCCGCCTCGGCTGTCAACAGGTCGCGAATCGAGATGGTTTCCGGAGCCAGCCTCAACTCACCGTGGTCCGTTTCGGCAAGCCAGTCCAGATCGGTGACCAGCCCGCGCAGCCGGTCCACTTCCTGGATGATGTGGTCCGAGGCTTCCCCGGAGGTCTGAAGCCCGTCGCGGAGCCCCGCCGCCTCCAACTGTATGACGCTGAGCGGCGTGTTCAGCTCGTGGGAGAGGTCGTTGATCAGCCGCCGGCGCAGCTCGCGCTGGGTTTCCAGGGCGGAGGTCATCCGGTTGAACGCCTCGCTCATCCGTCCCAACTCGTCCGAGGAGGCGACCGGCAACTGCGCCGTCTCTCCCTGGGCGATGGACTGGGTTGCCTTGGTGAGGGCAGCCACCGGCGCCGTGATCCGTTTGGACAACCAGGCAGCCAGCAGCATCGCCACGGCTATCGTGAGCACGCCGCCGATTACGATGATGTACAGCAGCGTGCTGAGGAACCCGTGGGACTCCGTGGACAGAAACTCACGGTTCACGTCGAGATAGACCTCGCCCACGGGCCGGTTGGTCGTGGCGTCGAATACGGTCTCCCGGTGCCCGTCCAGGCTGGGCACTGCGGTTCCCGGAGACAACTGGGACAGGTTGTCCCTCACCACCCGACCATCGACGCCGGCCACGACAACCCGGACCCGGTCGTGGTGGAACCCCTCGGCGTGTTCTCCGGCGTCGGTTTCGGAACGCTCGCCCCGGGGCGCGCCGTCGTAGGCGTATCCGGCCCGGGTCAACGCCTGGTCCACCGTGGCCCAACCGCCGGCGGCGGCGTACTCCCGACCGAGATTGAGGGCCAACTGCTGAGCCGCGTCTCCGCCGATACGCTCCACAAACGCGCCCAGCCGCGACTGGGTGGCATAGTAGCCGACGCTCACGCTGACCGCCACGGTCAGCACAATGACGAAGACCATCGATGCCATGATTCGCCAGCGAACGGACATTACTTTCCCTCCGCCACTACTCGCCATCGGCGACGAACCGGTAGCCGCCGCCGTAAACGGTCTGGATGGGCTGCCGACCCTCCCGGTTGATCTGCCGGCGCAGCCGCGCGACCTGGCTGTCAATGGCGCGGTCGAACCCCTCAAAGTCGTCGTTGAAGGTCAGCGAAATCAGTTGGTCTCGGGTGAGCAGTTGGTTGGGATGGCGCATGAAGGTTGACAGTAGAGCGCGCTGGGCCTGGCTCAACGCCACCGGCTCGTCATCGACCGTCACCAGGCCGGTGGACTCGTTCAGCGTGATGTTGCCCCAGGTCAGCACCTGCTGGACGCGGTCGTTGACGCGCCGGAGCACCGCATGGGCGCGGGCGATGACTTCCTCGGGTTCAAAGGGCTTGACGATGTAGTCGTCGGCCCCGATGTCCAGTCCGGCGATGCGCTCGGCGGGAGTTTCGCGGGCCGTCAGCATGATGATCGGGACGTCCGACTCCCGGCGCAGGATCCGGCAAAGCTCGACGCCATCCAGGCGGGGCAACATGAGATCCAGGATGATCAGGTCCGGAGACAGGTCGCGGGCCAGCTCCAGGCCGTATTCGCCATCATGGGCCACCTCCGCGGAGAACCCGGCGCGCTCGAAGTACAGCTTCACCCAGTTGGCGATGCGCGTGTCGTCTTCGATTATCAATACCGTGCCGCTCATCAGCAGTCCTCTCATCAGTAACAGGGTTATTCCAGGTTGCGGTTTCTCGATGGACAACACCGCGTCCGTCCGCCGGGAACGCTCCAGGTCGATTATCGCACTTCGGTCTGACGCCCGGCGTCGGCGCGGCGGTCTGGCCGGTTTAACTGCGCGGGGGTGGTGGCAGGCGTCTGCCCGCCACCACCGCGTCGGAATCTTTGGTTGTGTTGTCAGCCTCCCGACCCCCGGTTCCCGCTGTGTTCGCCACCGGAACCGTGTTCTCCACCGCCGGACGCGCCCCCGCTGCCGTGTTCACCTCCGGCTTCTCCCCCTCCGCCGACCTCGGCGTGGGCGATCCAGCCGATGAAGGACGCCTGGGTCGCGGGCAGGTTCACCGCCATGACTTGGCCGGGCGCCATGTCCACCGGAGTGGTGGGGCCGAGTTCGGTCCCGTTCGAGAGGTGCACTTCGATCCTGACGTTGGTAAGAACGCCGCCGGTGGTGTTTTGCACCGTTCCCTGGAAGGAATTGCTGGCAGCGTCGTAATTGAGGATCAGCCGGGCTCCGCCGCGAACGGCGTCGAAGGTGGCGTCGGGAGCCAGGGTGGCGCCGCTGCCCTCTTCGCTGCCGGAGCCGCCGGACTCGCCGCCTTCACTGCTACCCTCACCTCCGGGACCGTGTCCCTCGCCGCCGGAGCCTTCACCGCCGCCGGAGCCTTCACCGCCGGTGTGAGGCACGGGCCCGGGGCCGCCGCAGTCGAACACCTCCAGGTGTATGACGTATCCGTCGAAGGCAACCCCAGCCAGGTTCGGCTCACTGGTCACGGACAGGCTGGAAGTCGCCTGCTGTCCCGGGTTCAGGTCGCCGAGCGGGTCGGGGCCCAGCTCTCCCACCGTCTGCGCGCCAGACTTCAGGTGAGGTTCGGCCTGCACGTGGCAGAGCGGCTGCGCCAGGGTGTTCTGTACGGTTGAGTGGACGGTCTGAGTGGTCGCGTCGTAGCGGGCGGCGACGGCCAGACCGCCGAGAACGCCCTGCCACGTCTGGTCCAACGGCGTGATGGGGCTGGACATGGCCGCTTCCATGGCGGCCTCGTTGTTGGGCCCGCCGCTCTCCGGGCCTTCGGGACCGTCCGGGCCGCTCTCGCCTCTGCTTTCCCCGGAGGACTGAGCGCTCTCGGCTCCACTGCCTTCTCCCCCACCGCCGACTTCGGCGTGGGCGATCCAGCCGGTGAACGTCTCCGGCGTGGCGGGCAGGTTGACCGACATCACCTCTCCGGGAGCCAGATCCACCGGGGTGGTGGGGCCAAGTTCCGTGCCGCTCGACAGGTGCACTTCAATCCTGACCTGGCCCAGGGTGTTGCCGGTGGTGTTCTCCACCGTGCCGTTGAATGAGTTGTTCGCCGCGTCGTAGTTCAGGATGAGCCTTGCGCCGCCACGGACCGCGTCGAAGGTGTCGCCCGGAGCCAGGGTGGCGCCGCTGGCCTCTTCGCTGCCGGACCCGCCGCTCTCGCTGCCGCTTTCGCTTGCTACGCCGTGTTCGCCGGGGTTTTCGCCGCGCGAGATCTCCTGGGTTGTCGCGGCGCCACCGGATTCGCGACCATCCATGATCCCGCCGTCGCCGGCGCAGCCCATCAGGATTCCTGCGCCAAGCATCGCCGCCGCAACTGGCCCGATGATCAATGCCCTGGTTATCTTCTGCTTGCCGATCATTTCTTCACCTCCTTCGTGAAGTTTTCTTGCTACGTTCACGATAGAAGCGAAATGTCGCAGAATTGTGTCGCGGTCAGGTCAGGCCAAACCGACCATCCGCCAAGGCCGGCGTTCTGCGGCCATGAGCGTCCTGGCTCCAGAGGGTGATGGCGACAAAGACACGCCTGACGCCGACCCGGACCTTACGGTGGGAGGGGACTACGGTGAGCCGGTGGGGTCTGTGAGACAGCGCGAGCGGTTCGGGCCGCTATGGAGCAAATGCCGGAGCGACAACTGCGGGCGGCGGGCGGGAGGCCTGCCGTTCAACCTCTTATCGACGGGATGAGGGCAATGCCCAAACCGCCGCAGTTGCCGACCGTGGGGGAGTCGATGGGGCACATCCGCCGGCGGCAGGGCGGCGAGTCCCGTTTCTGCTTTGACGGCGCACTCGCTGACGACGATCCGTTGCGCCGTCGCGTAGCCACGGCAGCGGCGGCGCGGCCCTAACCAGATTTCGGCAGCCGTCTCCGCCTTGCCGCGGGGGACTCATACAACACGCCGGCATCGATCAGCGCCGCCACGTCCTCCGCCGGGTACGCCAGGCGTTCGGCCAGCACCTCATAGTTGTGCTCTCCCAGTTGCGGGGCGGGCCCGCTCACCGCCGCCGGCGTCGCCGAGAAGCGGTACGGCGGCGACACCACGCCCACCGGCCCGACCTCAGGGTACTCAATCTCCTGGAACGCGCCGCGCGCGTTGTAGTGGGGGTGCCGCCAGATCTCCTCCTGGGACAGCACCGGCCCCGATGAGATTCGCGCCTCGGCCAGCACCAGCAGCGCCGCCTCGTCGTCGGGCAGGGTTTGCAGCCACGCCTCGATGATGCCCACGATTTCGTCCCGCCGTTCCACCCGGTCGTCGTCGGTCAGGTAGCGCGGGTCCTCGATCAGGTCCTCCCGTCCCATGCACTCGCACAGCCGGCCCCACGCGCTGCCGGGCCCCTGCCCCGGCGCTTGCAGCGATATGTACCCCTCTTTCGCTTTCAATATGCCCATCGGGAACGTGTAGGTGTTCTGCTCGCCGTTGCGGTAGTGCAGCGGCACCCCGTGGTTGGCCGCGACGTGGGGCATGGCCAGAGAGTCCAGGAACAGCAGGCTGTCGATCATGGACAGGTCGATGTACTGGCCCTCGCCGGTCCGCTGCCGGTGAAACAGCGCGTAGCCAACGGCCATCGCGCCGGTCATGCCGGTGACGGTGTCGCCGATGCCGCCGCCGATGGTGTAGGGCGCGCCGTCCCGCTCGCCGGTGATCCAGTTGAGGCCGCTGACGGCCTGCGCCACCGGATCGGTGCAGACGTGCTCCGGATTGTGGGCGAACCCCTCCTGCCCGTAGCCGGTCATGGAGCACATGATGATGCCCGGGTTCAGCTTGCGCAGGTTGGGATAGTCCAAGCCGTAGCTCCGCACCACGTGGGGGGTGTAGTTCTCCACGAACACGTCGGCCTGTTTGACCAGCGCGTGCACGATCTCCAGTCCGGCGTCGGTTTTCAGGTCCACGCACAGGCTCTTCTTGCCGCCATTCAGGTGCAGGTACGGCACGCCGTTGCGCGTGGGCAGCGACTGCGGCGTGAACCGTTCGTCCTGGTCCGCCACCGGCCGCTCGATCTTGATGACCTCCGCGCCCATGTCGGCCATGACCCGACTGCAGAAAGGCCCCACGAACGCTGCCGTAAAATCCAAAACCGTAATGCCCGCCAGCAGTCCCGTAGCCATGAGCAACCTCCTCGTATGCCAACCCCAGATTGTACACGCCTGGGACGCGCAGGTTCCGCCCGTTGGACCTGGCGGCCAGGGCAATCGCGTCTTAATGAGCGACAGCGCCGCCATCGGAATTGGCAGTAATGGACGGTGAATTCACAGGGATCCGCCAAAGGCGGACAGGTTCCCAGGATGAACGGGATGAACAGGATATTTTGATTTGGGAGTTTTGGGGTTATGGGCTGGTTTCGGGGACTTTCAGGCAACGAGGTGTGTGGTCATTATCACCAAACGGAATGTAATGCAGGCACCGGCATCGTTTGTTTTGAAGACGCGAT
>DAOUJD010000034.1:0-28719 GCA_034423115.1 Dehalococcoidia bacterium
CCCTTGCCCTCGATGTTGTAACCTTCGAGGTCGTGGGTGCCCTTGCCGAGGACCTGACCGGTGGCAGCGTAGTGCTCCATGGTGGCCTTCATGCCGTACTTCTGGATCGGGCAGACCTTCATGCACACGCCACAGCCGAGGTAGCGAGCCATGACCGGGCGGCAGCGCTTGAAGTAGAGCTTGTTCTTCTCGATTCCGCGCCACCAGATCTTGTCGCGCATCAGGGCGCGGCCGGGGCAGCGGTTCACGCAGACCTGGCACACCTGGCAGAAGGCGTGGATGCCGTAGTCGACCGGCTGGTCGTAGCTGACGTTGGCATCGGTGGTGATCATCATGATGCGGCAGCGGGAGCCGACATGGGGGGTCAGCAGGTAGCCGCAGGCGCCCAGCTGGCCGATGCCCGCCGCAACCATCATCGGAATGTACGCGCCGGTGTTGTCGTTGGGGCTGTGCACCTGCGCCCGGTAGCCCAGGGAGCGGATGTAGTTGCCCAGCTCCAGGGAGGCGGCGCCTTCCGTCCGGTAGGTGCTGGAGTGGACGATCTCGGCGTCGACGCTGGGGATGGTCTGGGTCGGCTCGAAGTCCTGCTCGTATGCCAGGCAGATGACGTGGGGGAACTTCACCCAGTCCTTCTTGCTCTGGTAGATGTAGCGGATGTCGAAATTGGTGATGCCGACCTCGACGAAGCCCAGGTCCCGGGCGCGGGTCTTGATCTGCTCGGTCACGTCCTCGCCGGTTGCCTCGGCGGTGGGCTCCAGGTCGCCGGTCAGGCGGGCTGCCATGATCAGGGAGCGGTTCAGCTTGTCGTGTTCCTTCCGGATCTCCCGCATTTCGACGTGCTGGTCCCGCAGGGCATTGGCCCAGTCCCGCGAGGCCCGCTCGGTGATGTTCATCGTCTCGATGGGGTATTCCCGGGCGTACCAGTCAACTTCCCGCTGGTTCGTGGGAATCCCGGGGACGGTCTCCAGCTCCTCGGGAACGCCGATGGTCACCGGGGCTCCGCCGGCGGCCTTGCCGGGACGGACAACCTCATGTCCAATCTTTAGCATACCTGCTCCTCCATAGAATGTATCAGTTCCGTGGTATCCGGTACCTGCCGCCGACAATATACCGTCCCACTGTATTTGTCAACACTATGTCAAAGCCCGGCTACTATACGATTAAATGATACCGGGAATGGAGCGGCCTCTACCTTCCCCGTCGCCCCTGTGGAATCAGAGCCTGCCCCGCGCAGGCGGGAATCCAGACCCCCGCAGCCGTTGAGCTGGACCACCCGAAACGGAGTCTGGCATGAAGGGATCGAAGGATGAGCACACAGAAACAAGTATAATCAAAGGACCAAGTGCCCAGGGCTCCCCCGGGAAACGGCAGAAGCATGAAAGAGAAAACCCCTGGAAGACCGGGCAACCCCGACCCACACGCTCTCGGTATAGCGGCCCACGTACAGGAGGTCATCAGGCCTGATGTCGCCATACTGTTCGGGTCCAGGGCAGTGGGCGACTACCGGGAAGACTCGGATGTGGACATACTGGTGATCACAGACCGGGTAAACCACCTGGATTCCCGTGGGCCTGCGTTGACCGCAGCGAAGTCCTACATGAGGGACAACCCGCCCAGGTTGGAAGCCGCCATAATAACCATGACCCGCCGGGAATTCGACAGGTGCCGCCGGGCCAAACAGCACATCGCCGGCCAGGCAACCATATACGGGGTGGACATGAGCGGAGAAGGGATGGACTACCGGCGCCACGGGGGAGAGGAGCACCGGGAGCACTGGCCGGAAACCAGGCAGAGGATACAGAACGCCGAGGAATGGCAACGCCAGCTGGACCAGATGGTCGACGAGAATCACTGGAACCGCAAGCTGATGGGACTATCCGCCCGGCAGGCCGTCGAGAACGCATTGAAAGGATGGCTGTCCACCCACAACGATGCAGGACGATATGGACACGAGATAGAAGATGCCTGGGAACGGATTAACATGCTGGAGGAGGGGTGGTCCGGCCCCGCGGCACAGAGAGCCAGGGAAGCAGTCGAGGAGTTGCTGGACTACACCAGCTTCCCCGATCCAACCGGGGACAGCCCCGGCAACGCCGGCAACTGGCTCACCCTCTACGCAGCAGTGTACCGGTACGGCAATCCCAACCACGTCATGGGCAGAGCGGAACAGAGGGAACTGCGGGAGAAGGTAGACCGGGCCGTGGACAGCGTAATCGACCTCATCCACGAAAGAAGCCGCACCAACAACCTGGACGTCTACCCAGGGGGCATAAGGCCCTGGGAAATTCAGTAGGGGAAAAGCACGAACCACCCGGCCCGCGCACATCCCCCCGTCGTCCCTGCCCCCTTTCGTCGTCCCTGCCCCCTTTCGTCGTCCCTGCGGAGGCAGGGACCCATCAGCTATCCTCTCAACCCTGTCTCCTACACCTGACATCTCTCCCGTCGTCCCCGCACCCCCCGTAACCCGTTCCCTCGAAAACCCCGAGGCAGCGGCCGCTTCCCCTTCCACACAAAAAAGCCGGCGGGGCATTCGCCCCGCCGGCCCTGTTGCCGGGGTATGACGTCTCAGGACCGCTTAGATGTAGTCCTGCTCCTCGGCCATCATGGCCAGGACGTCGCTGGAGTTCAGGTTCATCGCCCGGGAGACCTGCTCGCGCAGCTCGTCCAGCAGGTCGTCGGTGATCTCTCCGCCGGCGGCCCGAGCCTTCTCCTTGAACTGCTCGAAGGCCCACTCGTCAGCATTGCCGTGAGGCATGGAGCTGAAGAAGTCGTTCTCGAAGACCGGCAGTTCGCCGGGGCCGAAGTAGCCCTTGCCCTCGAGCTCGTAGCCCTCAAGGTCGTGCGTGCCCTTGCCCAGGACCTGGCCAGTGGCGGCGTAGTGGTCCATGACGTTCTTCAGACCATACTTCTGAACGGGGCATACCTTCATGCAGATGCCGCAGCCAAGGTACCTGGCCATGACCGGTCGGCAGCGCTTGAAGTAGAGCTTGTTCTTCTCAACACCGCGCCACCAGATCTTGTCGCGCATCAGGGCGCGGCCGGGGCAGCGGTTCACGCAGACCTGGCACACCTGACAGAAGGCGTGGATGCCGTAGTCGACGGGCGAGTCATAGGTGACGTTGGCGTCGGTGGTGATCATCATCAGCCGCATGCGGTTGCCGGTGTGCGGGGACAGCAGGTAGCCGCAGGCACCCAACGAACCGAGGCCGGCAGCCACGAACATGGGGATTACCGGGCCGGTGGCGTCGCTGGAGTGGACCACATGGGCCTTGTAGCCCAGGGAGCGGATGAAGTTGCCCAGTTCGAGACCGGCAGCAGCCTGGGTCCGATAGGTGCTGGAGTGCACGATCTCGGCGTCGACGCTGGGGATGGTCTGGGTGGGCTCGAAGTCCTGCTCGTAGGCCAGGCAGATGGCGTGAGGCAGGACGGTGAAGCCGCGCTTGCTCTTGTAGTCGTAGCGCGGGTCATAGGACGTGATGCCGACTTCGAGGTAACCGAGCTGGCGAGCCTTGTCCTTGACCAGCTGCGAGATGTCCTCGCCGGTGGGCTCAGCAGTGGCTTCCATCTCAGCGGTCGAACGGGCCGCCATGATGAGGTTGCTGTTGAGCTTATCGTGCTCCTTACGGATCTCACGCATCTCAGCGTGGAGGTCGCGCAGGGTGTTCGACCAGTCACGGGAAGCGCGCTCGGTGATGTTCATGGTTTCCAGCGGATACTCGCGGGCGTACCAGTCAACCTCGCGGCTAGTCATCGGAATGCCGGGAACGGTTTCCAGTTCTTCCGGAATCGGGATCGTGATTTCGGAGTCCCCCCAGTGCCTTCCGGGACGGACTACTTCGTGCCCAATCGTTAGCATATTAGCCTCCTCGCTGGTTGGCTTGACCGCATGATTGCGGCGGCATTTGGGGCAATTTATACCCTTGTTACCCCTTTGTCAACAACCAGTGTCAAGTTCCTGCCGGAATTCGCCTCCGATTGCGAAACGCGCCGCGGGGCAGGGTTTCGACGGCGGTTTGCGACGAGGTGCATCGGTCAGTCAGTACTGCTCCCCGGAATTCGAGCGGGGCGCAAAAATTCACGAGATGGTGGCTAACGGGTCTTCCACCAAGTCCACGCCCCGAGGGCCGCCAACACGACGCCCACGACCACCAGCGTCCAGCCCAAGCCCTTCAATAGGAGTACTGCCAGCGGCGTGAGCAGGAACAAGCCCAGGACGAAGAACGCCAGCCCGCAGCCGATTGCTCCGGCGGCCCCGGATGCCCGGTAAAGCGTCAAGCCGGGGATGCTTTCCCGATCTCTAATCCGGCAGAACATAGGTGGTTTCGCGCTCGATGACGCGGTTTTCCTGGCGAAGTTTTTCCAGGTGGGTGCGCACGTTGCGCCCGGCGGCGGCGCGCAGGGATCGGCGCAGGTTGCGCGGGTACACGGCGGTGACGATCTCGTCCACGGTGGTGGCGCCGGCGTCCAGCGCGGCCAGAACCTGGTCCTCCCGGCTGAGGCGGTGGGCGATCTGCTGCTGGATGCGCTGTTGGCCCCGGATAATGGTGTTGCCGTGGCCGGGGCACACCACCAGCGGCCGGGTGCGGGCCATGCGTTCCAGGGAGGCCATGTACTGCTTGAGGTTGCGCACGCTGGACGAGGAGTTGCCCAGGAGGTTGTCCCCGCTGAAGAGAACGCGGTCGGGGCGCAGGAAATAGCAGACGTGGTCGTCCTCGTGGCCCGGCGTGAACAGCGGGCGCAGGGCAACGCCGCCGCCCGACGTGACGGTTTCGTTGGCGCGCAGCGCGTGGACCGAATTGCCGCCCAGGGTGTGCTCCAGGCGCGGGGCAAGCTTGGTATGGCAGCGCACCGGGCAGCCAAACGCTTCCTGCAGGCGGTCCAGGCCGCCGATGTGATCGCCGTGGCCGTGGGTGATCAGGATGGCGTCGATGCGCGGACTGCCCAGCTCCGCCCAGTAGTCCATGATCTGCCGGGTCCAGAAACGATAGGGCTCGCCCGAGTCAATCATGACCATGCTGTCCGAGGGGTCGCCCACGAAGTAGATCTGGGTACCCCCGGGGTGCATCGCCCCAAAGGTGCTGGGGTCTTCCTGGATGTGGGTGCTGTAAACGTGGTCGGTGATCTGCATGGCGAAACCTCACCACTCACGGGAGCGGATGTAACGGTGCGCGGCGATGGCGGCGGTGGCGCCGTCGCCGGCGGAGGCGACCAACTGGGCCGCGGACTGCTGACGGATGTCCCCGGCTGCGAACAGTCCAGGCTGCGGGGTATCCATCGAGAGACCCACCGGGATGTGTCCGGCGTTGTCCAGCGGAACCAGGTCGGAAACGGGAGACGAGTTGGGTTCCAGGCCGACGTACACGAAGAGGCCGGCCACGGGCTCGACGTTCTCGCCGTCGGCGCTGCGGACGCGCACCCCGGTGACGGTGTCCTCGCCCACAACCTCGACGACCTCGGAGTTGTAACGGACCTCGATCTTCGGGTTGGTAGCGAGGCGGTCCTGGAGGACCTGCTGGGCATCCAGGTCATCGCCCCGATGGAAGAGGATGACGCGGTCAGTGTACTCGGTCAGCGTCAGGGCCTCGTCCGCCGCGGAGTCGCCGCCGCCGACCACGGCAACGGTCTGTCCCATGTACAGCGGGCCGTCGCAGGAGGCGCAGTGGGAGACGCCGCGGCCCAGGAACTCTTCCTCACCCGGTATGCCCAGGGTCCGCAGCGTCGAGCCGGCTGCGATGATCACGGCCTTGCCGAGGTAGGACCCGCCACCCTCCCCGGCGACGCGGAGGTAGTCGCCGTCGGCGGACACGCTGGCTACGGTGTCCATCAGCACCTCCACACCGGCGTTCATGGCCTGTTCCTGGGTGGCCGGTCCCAATTCGTAGCCGGCGATGCCCTGGGGAAACCCGGGGAAGTTTTCGATGCGCTCCAGGTTGATGATCTGGGCGCCGGCCATCATCTGCTCAACAACGGCAGTGCTCAGGCCCTGGCGAGCGGCGTAGATTCCGGCGGTCAGGCCGGCCATGCCGCCGCCGATGATAATGACGTCGAAATTCTGGTCGGGCACGTGATTACCTCTCTGGTAGTTGATTGAAAAGTCCTTACTGTCGGCAATCAATCGTCTGAATCAGGATCCACAGGATTATCGAATTTTCAGGATTGCGGTCATGCTCAGCGGCATCTACTCAATCCTGATAATCCCTGAATCCGGCAAATCCTGCTTCTGACGATGACCTTGGAAAGCTGGTGCCGATGGCGGAAGGCTGGTTGACGATGCACGATTGTACCATTCGGCAAATCTGGGCCGGAGCACTCGGCCGATGAGGGTTAACACGATGGGTTCTTGACCTTAACGCCGTCGCGTTGCGGCCGGTGGGAAGGTTTCGAATACCGGCGATGGGATTGTCGGGGCGCGCGTTTTCGGTTGACACATCCCGGCAGGATACAGAAAATGTCGCCATCAATACCGTCAACACCACAATGAAGCATGGAAGGTGACGATATGGCAGAAATACTTGGCCTCGGCATGACCCACTACCCGGGTCTCATGGCGCCCGACGAAGATCGGGCGTATCCGCTGACGCGCACCCTCAAGGGCAACAAGAACATCCCGGACGAACTGAAAAACCCCACCAGCTGGCCGGAGCCCATGCGCATCGAGTACGGCGAGGACGAGGGCTACACGTCGTCGCTGGAGCATCGGGCCAGGCTGGTGGCCGGCTTCCGCCGTATCCGCGAGGAGCTGGACGCCTTCAACCCTGACTTCGTGGTGATCTGGGGCGATGACCAGTACGAGAACTTCCGCGAGGACATTATCCCGCCCTTCTGCGTGCTGGCCTACGACGATTTCGAGTGCCAGCCCTTCGCTCACCGGCAGCGGAACTTCTGGGGCGAACCCAAAGACAAGGTCTTCAAGTACAAGGGGAACAAAGAGGCCGCGCGGGCGCTGGTGTCTGGCATGATCGATCGGGGCGTGGACATGGCCTACGCTTACCAGCCATTGCACGAGCCGGGCTTGGGCCACGCCATCCTGAACACGCTGCTCTACCTCGATTACGACCGGAAAGGCTTTGATTATCCGGTCGTCCCGATGCTGGTGAATTGCTATGGCAGCCGCGTCATTCGCAACCGGGGCGGGGCGGTTGAGTACCTGCCGGATCCCGACCCGCCCGGGCCGACGCCCAAGCGGTGTCTGCAAGTCGGAGCGGCCACGGCGGAGGCCCTGAAGGACTCGCCCTACCGGGTGGCGCTGATCGCGTCGTCGTCCTGGTCCCACGCCTTCCTGGTGGAGAAGAACCACTGGCTGTGGCCCGATACCGAATCGGACCGGGCCCGGTTTGAGGAACTCAAGGCTGGTGATTACCAGGCTTGGTCCCGGCTCTCGACAGAGCAGGTGGAGGACGCTGGCCAACAGGAGATGCTCAACTGGATGTGCCTCGCCGGCGCGATGGACACACTGGACTACCAGCCTGAAATCCTGGACTACGTCGAGTCCTACGTGTTCAACTCCAACAAGTGCCTGGCGATCTTCAAATAGGCCCTCCGATAACCCACACAGGCAGGGGCGAATAATCATTCGCCCCTGCAAGAATATTAAGGAACAGGGGAGGTAATCATGGCGGAAATACTGGGGCTGGGACTAACGCATTCGCCGTCGTTCATCCGGCCCGACGAGGACGGGGAATCGTCGCTGAAGCGGACCCTGCGCACCAACGACCGGATCCCCGCCGAGATGAAGAACCCGCTGAACTGGCCGGAACCCATGCGGGTGGAATTTGGCGAAGACGAGGGGTACGCCTCGGCGGTGCGCCTGCGGGAGCGCATGGTGGCCGGTTTCCGCGAGTTGCGCAAGGAACTGGACGCGTTCAACCCGGACTTCGTGGTGATCTGGGGCGACGACCAGTACGAGAACTTCAAAGAGGACATCATCCCGCCGTTCTGCGTGCTGGCTTACGACGAGTTCAACTGCCAGCCCTTCGACAACGGCAATGGATCAGCGCGCCGGAACGTCTGGGATGAAGGCGCGGACACGGTGTTCAACTACAAGGGGCACAAGGAGGGCGCGCGGGCGCTGGTGTCCGGCATGATCGACCGGGGCGTTGACATGTCCTACGCCTACCAGCCGCTGCACGAGCCGGGGCTGGGCCACGCCATCCTGAACACGATCCTGTACCTCGATTACGACCGCAAAGGGTTCGACTATCCGGTGGTGCCGATGCTGGTGAACTGCTACGGCAGCCGGGTGATCCGCAACCAAGGCGGCAGCGAGGAACGTTCACCGGATCCGGACCCGCCCGGTCCATCGCCCAAGCGCTGCATGCAGATTGGAGCGGCTGCCGCCCAGGCGCTCAAGGACTCGCCGTGGCGCGTCGCGCTGATCGCGTCGTCGTCCTGGTCCCATGCCTTCCTGACCGAAAAGAACTGGTGGCTCTATCCCGACATCGAATCGGACCGCGCGCGATTCGAAGAGATGAAGGCGGGCGACTACCAGGCGTGGGCAGGAATCTCCACGGCGCAGATTGAGGACGCCGGCCAGCAGGAACTGCTCAACTGGGCCTGCCTGGTGGGCGCGGTGGACGAACTGGGCTACAACGCGGAGATCGTGGACTGGTACGAGACGTACATCTTCAACTCCACCAAGTGCCTGGCTGTGTTCAGGTAGATGCTGACCGCGACATAGCTAAAACAGGTGGGGGCGAATAACGGTTCGCCCCCACCTGTTTGTCTTTGTCAGATCGCGAAGCCCAATCTGGCGGCCGCTTCCCGTTGGTCGTTGTCCAGCGTAATAAATGCCAGTTCAAAGCCGTAGGTGTGGGTGGCGTATAGCGCAGTGGCAACGTGGAGCAGATCTCCACTGCGTAGGTAGCGGGCCCGTAAAGCCACAGCAATTTCTGGCCCAAGGGAGCGGGTGGGGTGTATCCAGATAATGTTGTATAACCAGCTGGGATCGTAATTGAGACCTGATCGGAATGAGGCGGCGCGTACTTCCGCCTCCAGCAGGATCGAGGAAACCAGGCTGTTGAATGCCGCCAGACGCTGGACAACCGTCGAGCCATCAGGTTCATCAAATATAATGGCTAACAAAGCCGACCCGTCGACGTATGCAGTTGGTGGTTGCGGAGGTGCCAGCATCTAACCCTGTTCCCTTCTCTCCTGCAAGAATCGTTCCAACGCTCCGGGCACACGGGTTACCGGCTTGATCGATAGTTTGCCAGGCGTCTTCATGCCGCCGCTGATTAACCCACGGGCGCGGAGTTCCTCAACGCGCTCCGGGAGGTCGACTTCCCGCAACTCATCCACGGTCAGGTGTTGGTAGGGACGGGCTTTTACCGCTGCCGATTTGGCATCCTGCTCCCGTGCCCAGTCAATCGCTTCGTCGGGCACGGCCTGAACCGGCGTCAGCGCAATGTGTCCCTCGTCATCGCAGCTGACTTCAAACCACTCGGCATCCGGCAGCCTGCCTTTGGCGCTGTTGAAGATGGCGATGTTCCTCCCGTCGGTCAAGCGGGCCAGCATCGGGGTGTCACCGGACGGGGTGGATGTATCGGCTTCGTCTGACCCAGCCATTTGCGCGCCTCCTTCCGAGCGAATGTGCCTCCATTATAGTGTATGCCTTGGGGCGAACCCGAAGCGACGGATTCGCCCCTATTCGGCGACGGCCGGCCGGTCTAGACGTTGCGGTACACCTCGCTGCCGGAGGCTTTGAACTCCTCGGACTTCTCCTGCATTCCCATGAGCAGGGCAGCGGCAGTGTCGCCCATGCCCTTGCTCCTGGCGTAGTCACGCACGTCCTGGGTGATCTTCATCGAGCAGAAGTGGGGGCCGCACATGGAGCAGAAGTGGGCGACCTTCTGGGCCTCCTTGGGCAGGGTCTCGTCGTGGTAGTCCCGGGCCGTATCGGGATCCAGGCCCAGGTTGAACTGATCCTCCCAGCGGAACTCGAAGCGGGCCTTGGACAGAGCGTTGTCGCGGATCACGGCCGCCTGGTGGCCCTTGGCGATGTCGGCGGCGTGGGCGGCGATCTTGTAGGTGATGATGCCTTCCTTGACATCGTCCCGGTTGGGCAGGCCCAGGTGTTCCTTGGGGGTCACGTAGCAGAGCATGGCGGTGCCGAACCAGCCGATCATGGCGGCGCCGATGCCGGAGGTGAAGTGATCGTAGCCCGGCGCGATGTCGGTGACCAGCGGCCCCAGGGTGTAGAAGGGGGCCTCGTAGCAGTCCTGCAACTGCTTGTCCATGTTCTCCTTGATGAGATGCATGGGGACGTGGCCCGGGCCTTCGATCATCACTTGCACGTCGTGCTCCCACGCGATCTTGGTCAGCTCGCCCAGGGTTTCCAGTTCTCCGAACTGGGCTTCGTCGTTGGCGTCAGCGATGGAGCCGGGGCGCAGGCCGTCGCCCAGGGAGAACGCGACGTCGTACTGCTTCATGATCTCGCAGATATCGGCGAAGTGCTCGTACAGGAAGCTCTCCCGATGATGTGCCAGGCACCACTTGGCCATGATGGAGCCGCCTCGGGATACGATGCCGGTGACGCGATTGGCGGTCAGCGGAACGTACTGGAGGCGAACGCCGGCATGGATGGTGAAGTAGTCGACGCCCTGCTCGGCCTGCTCGATGAGGGTGTCGCGGAAGATTTCCCAGGTGAGATCCTCGGCCTTGCCGTCGACCTTTTCGAGGGCCTGGTAGATGGGCACGCTGCCCACGGGCACCGGGCTATTGCGGATGATCCACTCGCGGGTCTCGTGGATGTTGCGGCCGGTGGAGAGGTCCATGATGGTGTCGCCGCCCCAGCGGGTGGACCAGGTCATCTTTTCGACCTCCTCCTCAATGCTGGAGGTTACGGCCGAGTTGCCGATGTTGGCGTTGATTTTGACCAGGAAGTTGCGTCCGATGATCATGGGCTCGGACTCGGGGTGGTTGATGTTGGAGGGGATGATGGCGCGGCCGGCGGCGACCTCGTCGCGGACGAATTCAGGGGTGACCACATCGGGAAGATTTGCGCCGAAGTTCATGGCCTTTTTGCTGCCCATCAGGCCGGAGTCGACATATTCCTGCCGGCGCATGTTCTCGCGGATGGCGATGAATTCCATCTCCGGGGTTACGATGCCCTGCCTGGCGTAGTGCATCTGGGTGACGTTTCTGCCGGCCTTGGCGCGGCGGGGGTTGCGGATGTGGCTGAACCGGTAGCGGTCGAGCGCAGCATCAGCCAGCCGCTCCCGGCCGTACTCGGAGGTCAGGTACGGCAGTTCGTCGGTGTCGCCGCGTTCTTCGATCCAGCGGGCGCGGAGAGCGGGCAGGCCCTGGCGAACGTCGATGCTGACGTCGGGATCGGTGTAGGGGCCGGAGGTGTCGTAAACGTACACCGGCAGGTTATGTTCGACGCCCTCGCTGGAGTGGGTGTCGGACAGGGTGATCTCGCGCATGGGCACGCGGATGTCGTCGCGGCTGCCAGTCTCGTACACCTTGCGGGAAGCGGGGAAGGGCTGGACCGTTTCGGGGCTGACGCTGGCCTGTTCGCTGAGATAGTCCTTGTTGACGATGGTCATGCTGTGATTCCTCCTGCCGGATGGTGATTTTTCAACGGTAGGGGCGACGCATGCGTCGCCCCTACGAAATGTGTGTTGTCAGTCGTCGGCTACGGCGGGTTCGTCGATGAGTCCGACATCGGCGTTAAGGGCGGCGAAGTTGTACTCCTGGGTTGGAGTGATCACGCGGCGGCCGATAATGATGACGAAGGCGATGACGGATGAGATCACCAGCGCAGAAGCGAACGCGAAGAACATCTGCCCACCCAAGGGGGAGACGAGGGCCCACGGGGACAGCAGATCGGGCTTGGGGTAGAAGAGGGCGCCGATGATGATGCCGACCGCGCCAGCCAGGATGACGCCCCAGCCAGGCATGCGGCTGGAGTACAACCCGACCAACATGGGCACGGCGATGGCGGCGCCGAGCAGGTCGGCGATGAGGAAAACGTACAGGACGCTGTGGCCCTGGGAAGCGACAATAATTGCGGGGATGGCAACGATGACGGTGATGGCGCGGGCCAGAACCATCAGGGTATTGCGTTGCATCCCGACACCGGCCATGTCGACGGCGATGCCGCTGGCAAGGCCGTTCATCAGGGTGTCCAGGGTGCTCATGGCGAGCATGAGGGCGCAGATGAGCATGAGGAAGTGCATCCACAGGGGGAACACGTCGCCGGCCAGGGCGAACAGAGCCGCCGCCACTTCCGGATACTGGAACGGAGCGACCGAACCCTTGCCCACGGCCGCGATGCCGGCCATGCCCATCAGGAACGTCAGCGGGATGGCGATGGCTGCGGCCCCCCAGAGGCTGCGGTTGAGCGCCTGCTGGTTCTCCACCGTGTACACCCGCTGCCACATTCCGGGATGGAACGCATTGGACGCAACGATGCCGATGATCAGCACGATGGCGAAGAAATAACTGCCGGGGTTGGTAACGGACAGCGATGCCGCAGCTCCCTCGGCCTTCCAGACGCCAGCGTTGCCCACCAGCACAGCCGCAACCACCAGCAACAGGACCAGCACCGGTATCAGGATCCAGAACTGGATGCGGTCGGTGAAGATCGAGACGCGGAGACCCCCATAGGCGGTGTAGGCGATGACGACCAGGCCGACGGCGACGGCGGTGGCCCAGGCCGGCGAGCCGGTGAGGATGCTGACGGCGGCGGTGATGGCGGTCATCTCGGCGGTGATGAATATGCCGATAACGAAGATGATGACCACGAAGATGGAAACAAAGGGGATCAGCCCGTAGCGGTGCCGAACGTACTCCGTAACGGAGTGGCCGTTTGGCATCAGCTGACGGATGCGCGGGCCGACGAACATGAACATGACCGGGATGCCGGCCATGCCGAGGGCGTAGCCGACGAGGGAGATGATGCCGAAGTTTGCGCCGGACTCGCCGGGACTGAGGAGGACCCAGGTGCCGAACATGGAGGCGACCAGGGTGGCGACACCAACGTTGGTGGGTGCGTGGTTGCGGGAGACGGTGTAGTCCTCGACGCTCTGACGACGGCGACGCCAGGCGTAGGTGAGGCCCACGACCAGAAAAACGGCGCATGCGATTACCAGGGTTATAATCCCCAGCGTAGTGTCCAGCATGACTAACCTCCCGGTTGGTCCAACCGCGGCGGTCCAGTCAGCGATGGACAAACAAAAACCGCCGGTTTTTCAACTCTGGCGGTAATCAATGGAACGTTCCAATTCCTACGCCGGCATTACCCGGATCAGGTGCTACGGTCGGCGGCTTTTCGGCCACCCTCTCAGCCTGGCAAAACCAAGCTCCCGCCAGAATCATATTCGGTTGTGGGCGCAGGGTAGCACAGGGTACCGGGGCGGTCAAGCAAATTGGGTTTGTTGGCAGGGCGACCGCATTTGGAATTTGCAGACTCGACACTCCGGCGAAAGTCGAAGATGTCCGCCATAGGCGGATGCCGGAGTCCAGAGGCCGCAGGATGACGACAACGGTTGCGAAACAGCCGACCTCAGGCACTGGATACCGGCTTTCGCCGGTATGACGGTTTGCGTTCCTGACCGTCACCTTGATCCTGAACTCTTACTTTTAGTGAAGTAGCGTTCCATACCAGGTGGTTTAATTCCCCAAACATCGCTGCCAACGGGGGCAGGGGCGAATGATCATTCGGCCCTACGGGGAGAAACCACCGAAATTGCAACGCTGCCTTTTACTGATGCGTGCATTGATAACTAAACCTCGGTACACCACCATCATTCCCACGAAAGCGGGAATCCAGAACGTCTTTGTAGCAGCGAACTCTGGATTCCGGCTTTCGCCGGAATGACTGAGTAGTTTAGCGAATCGCTCACGCATCAGTAGTTACAGGCGGTAGGCTCGCACCGCTGTTCCCTGGTACATGGCTGCTTTCTCGGACGCGGAGTAACCAGCCGTCACGCGCTTGAATGCATTCCAGCACGTGGTGTACGCGTACGAGTTTTTGTCGACCGGGAAGTTACTCTCGAACATGCAGCGGTCGGGGCCGAAATGTTCGATGCAATGTTCGAGCCACGGGCGGATGGTGTCCGCCACGTCCTGGGAGGTGGGCGGAACACCTTGCTGATGCCAAGGGTAGCCGCTGATGACGTTGCCGAACCCGCCGAGTTTGCAAACGACGTTTTCGTGCTGCGCCACCGCGGCGATGCCCTGCTGCCAGTCCGCGAACACCTCATCGCGCCGGCCGGCGTAGGGTCCGACACCAAGCGGGCGGCCGATGTGGTTGAGGATGATGACGGCATTGGGGAACGCCCCGGCCAAATCCGCGAGTTCGCCCAACTGGGTGTGATACACCAGCGCGTCGAAACTCAACCCCATACCCTGCAGGATGTTGAATCCGGCGCGTAACCGGGGATCGGCCAGCATTCCCTGGGTGTTCGGGCTGCCGGGCGACACGTCAGGGCTGGCGTCCCAGGCGCAGGAAAAGCGGATGCCCCGGAACCGATTGCCGCTGGCGGAGAGGTGGGCTTCCAGGACCGGCTGCACAGCGTCGCCGAGCATGAGGTTGGCGTTACCGACGATGCCGGCGGCGACCTCGGTGGGGCCGTACTGTCCGCTGGCGCTCTGGGCGGCGAGACCCTGGACGAACTCGATTTCGCCGACGCTCCGCATTTCTTCGGGCCCAGAGGCGCGATACATGGAGTGGCACTCGATGAACACGGTCTGGGTGACGTTGTGTCCGCCGCCGAGATCGTCAGTCAGTTGGTCGAGCAGGTAACGGTCGCCCTCGCGGTCCCAGAAATGATGGTGCGGGTCGCAGATGGGCAGGTCAGGCTCGATGGCGTCCTCTGCGATTTGAGAGAGCCATGCCTCGCGTTGGGTCGTCATGTTCTTATCCCCTTACCGCTGGCAGACGATGCGAAAACTTTTAGGCGAATGCCGTCGTTCCCGCTTCCGCGGGAATCCAGAGGAACCACAACCGGACCAGCGTTCCAGCAGCAGAGACATTTCTGGGTCCCCGCTTTCGCGGGAACGACGGGTTATTTTCGCGACTGTCAACGAGCGCTAGATGGGCAGGGGCGCCTCGGTGATGTTGTCGGGCAATTCGACGCCGAACGCGTTGACGTTGAAGGCCAGCATGGCGTAGCAGCCCATGAGGGTCGTGAGTTCCGTTGCTCCGTTGCGTCCGAACTGATCGATCACGGCGTCGAAGGCCTCCTGGCTGACCTTGCGGGTCCGGAAGAATTCGCGACCGTAGTTGATGACGGCTAGCTCGTCGGCGGCCGGGTCGGGTATTTCCTGCTTGTCGCGCAGAGCGTCGACGATGTCATCACGAAGGCCGGCGCGGCGAGCCGGGGGCGCGTGGGCGTTCCAGATGAACTGGCAGTCGTTTTCTCGCGCGGCCATTAGCATCGCCAACTCCCGGATGCGGGGGTCGAGGGACGTGTCGGTGCGGAGGTAGAGCGCAAGGCCGAGAGCGCGCTGGGCGACCTCCGGGGCGTTGAGCATCACGGAACCGGGGCCGGTGGCGGGCACCTCGCCGCGGTCGGCGACGAAAGCGTCAAAGGCGGCCTGTTCGTTTTCGGGGACGGAATCTCGGGTTACGGTGGGAGTCCTGGCCATGATGTCCTCCTGATTTCTGTTTGTCAGGTCGGAGTCTAACACCTATGGCATCTAAAGGTGGACTGTTTGGCCCGGCGATGTGTTCACCAGGTTGGGGGCTTGGTAAACGGTCCCTGACCGTCGTTCATAATCGGCGCGAATTGGCTGCGGCGCAGGTGGCTTTTGCGCAACCGCCTGACGTAGGTTGCGGAGTCGACCAGATCCCGATGCGTGTGATTGTTGTTGTCGGGATTAACCACCGTCATCTTGAGATTCAATTCATCTCGCACGTACCGCATTGGACAGGCCAGATCGGAATCGTTGGACACTACCACGGCCTGATCGTATGCTCCGGAGAACCCGTCCACCAGCAAACGAGTTGCGAGGTTGACGTCGGTTCCCTTCTCTTCCGAGTCGAGGATGCGAACGTATTCTGGGAGGCCTGGTACAGGCTGGGCCAGACGGCGGGTCTTGATGCGGGGGCGGAATGATCCGTAGAAGATGTGCAGCTCTGGCAGGGTTTGGAGCGCCCTCAAATATGTCAACTGCCGAGCAGGTTGGTCGGGATTATCGGGACGCTCGTTCAGAAGGGCGGTGAAGTAGCACACGTTCTTTATTTCGTCGTCGGGGAACAGACTTGCCGCCAGTTGTCGCAAATCCAGCCACCGGAACGGCGTGTCTTTTAAGGCACGATAATACAGATTGAAGCCATCGATATAGAAATGGGTAATCATCTGGGAACGCAAAAAGACAGAGGCCGCTGTTCGAAGCGGCCTCGACCCTACCGTCGAACCGATAGGGGGGTAATAATATTGTGCCATAACGCGGTACGGGCGTCAATCCTCACGGGGCGAAGCTGGAGCGGGCCTGAGCGCCCCAATGGCCGTTCTCCTCGGTCATGATCCACAGAGAGCGGTAGGTGGCGATGGGCGCGCCCTGGGCATTGCAGCGGGTGAACTGGATCAGCACATGCACCTTATGCTGGGAGCTGTGCAACACGTCGGTGGAATCAAGGACGGTGTGGTGCCAATCGGGACCGGCGCGCTGGTAGAAATCCCGGAGATAGGTAGCTTCCAACTCGTCGCGGTCGTGCCAGATGGCGAGGCCGGCGCCGGAGATGCGCACATGGGGCAGGTGCAGCAGGTCAAGGAGTGCAGCATCGTCATGGGCGTTGAGCGCGGCCATGAAGTTTTCGATGGCTGATACTGCTTTTGACGCGCTTTCGTGTCGCTGGGTTTCACCCATTTTGCATTTGTCCGTTGAGATTGGGTATGTTATTTGTCGCACGCACAAATATATACCGCCAGCATCAAGCGGGCGGATCCAGTTCTAAACGACCCTGTTGCTCGACTGCGCTTTGAGTGCGCTATCGAGCACAAGCACGCGGCGTCAGGGCGAATGGCCTATTGATTTGGATCGTCCCACCAACCGGCGGAGCTGCCGGCGCTGGTGTTCTGCAGGCCCACCTCATCGATGGCGCCCGCACCACCTACGATTTGCGCAAGCTCGGACAGATCCAGTTCGTAGCCTTCGGAGGTATTTTCCGGTTCCGGTTCCTGGGAATCGGTGGCGGTTTGTTGAGAAGTCATATTATCAGTTATCCCTAAATCATCCATGAGGTATCGTATTAATACGCGATTAGAATGTCAATAGTTTTCGGACGACGATTGTGGTCACATTTCACCGCACGACCGAAGGTGACATGTGAGCACACAGACGATAACTGAATTGAACTGGTAATGTGGGTTCGAGCGATGATCCGGTGGTATGCGCACAAGAGTGTACTCGGAACGTTAATGGAGCCGACCGGGAACCGACTGCAAAGCGTGCTAGAATCGCCGCAAACAAGGTCCGAGCAAACAAGGTCCGACGAACGACCCCGCGAGGTGTCCACGTGAGCAGCGCAAAAATCAACGGGATAGACCTGCACTTCCAGTGCTACGGTGAGGGTGAAACCATCGTGTTCGCGCACGGCGCGGGCGGCAACCTGCTGAGCTGGTGGCAGCAGATTCCGTTTTTCTCCCAACGGTATCAATGCGTCACATTCGATCATCGCGGGTTTGGGCATTCGCTGGACGTGCCGGAGGGCCCGGGCGCGGCGTCGTTCGTGGACGACCTGCGGGGGCTGCTGGACCACCTGGGTGTTGAATCGGCGCACCTGGTGGCGCAGTCGATGGGTGGACGCACGATGCTGGGGTTTGCCGTGAAGTACCCGGAGAGGGTCAAGAGCCTCGTGATGGCTGACACCGTGGGCGGTATGAACGTGCCGGAAGTGGTGGCCGAGCAGCGGAACTGGGCGGCCACGCATACCGCATCGGGCGAAATCGGTTTTCGGGCGGTGTCGCCGCTGTTCGTGGAGCGCAACCCGAATTTAGCGAACCTGTACCTCCAGATTTCGCGGACCAACCCGCCGCGACACACGCCGCCGGATGGATTACCGGCCGGCCCGGGGCCGGAGGAACTGGCGAATTTCACAGGGCCGACGCTATTCTTCGTGGGAGAGGATGACCAGATTTCGCCGCCGCAGGTGATTGCCGCCGGTGCAAAGGCCATACCGGGCTCGAAACTGCTGCGCGTCCCTGAGGCGGGCCACTCGGTATACTTCGAGAAGCCGGACATTTTCAACTTTGAGGTGTTGCGGTTCATCGAGGGCGCAAAGGCGGGAGCGTCCGCATGACCTTAAGCGTCAAACTGAAACGCCAAGGGGCCATAGCGACCCTGGAAATAGACGGGCGAACGGATCTGAACCTGCTGGGGCCGGACGTATTTCGCGAGCTGCGGGATCGGGTCGAGCAGTGCGGGGACGACGAGTCGCTGCGGGCAATCATCCTGCGTGGGTCTGGGGAGCGGGCTTTCTCGGCCGGCGTTGACCTGCACGAGATGATAGATCTGGAGCCACTGTCGGCCGAGAAGTTCATCAGGTCGCTGCATGCCGCCGCACGAGGAGTGCTTCACTCCCCGTTGCCGGTGGTGGCGGCGATACATGGGCCGTGCCTGGGCGGGGCGTTTGAGCTTGCGTTGGCTTGCGATATGCGAGTCGCCGCCGATGACGCCGTGTTCGGGCTGCCGGAGGTGCGGGTCGGGTTGCCATCGGTGATCGAGGCGTCGTTGCTGCCGCCCACGGTGGGCCTGGGACGGGCGCGGCGGATGCTGCTCACGGGCGAAACGGTGGATGCGAGCGAAGCCCTGGACATGGGACTGGTGGACAAAGTGGTCCCGAAAGGCAAGTTGGACGAGGCGGCCTTGGAAACAGCGCAGACCTTCCTGGGGATGGGCCGGTATATTCTCGCCGCTCAGAAACAGATCGTGTCAGCGTGGCTGGAGATGGGACAGGAGGCTGCCTCGGAGTACAGCATCAAGACCTTTGCGCTGTGCTTCAACACGCCCTACCCCAACGAGGCGATGAGCGCATTTTTGGAGAAACGAACGCCACGATTTGGCAACCTGAACTACTGATGCGTGCATTGATAACTAAACCTCGGTACACCACCGTCATTCCCACGAAACCGGGAATCCAGAACGTCTTTGTAGCAGCGAACTCTGGATTCCGGCTTTCGCCGGAATGACTGAGTAGTTTAGCGAATCGCTCACGCATCAGTAATAGTATTTTCACCCTGACCTTAGCCCTCTCCCGCCTGAGGCGGACGTTCCGCCCATCAAGGGAGAGGGGATTTTGGAGGAGATCATGCCCGAGAATACCGAACTGTTTCACATCATGCGCACGACGCGGGCGATGCGGCGGCTGAAGCCGGACCCGGTGCCCGACGAACTGATTCTGCAGATAGTGCAGGCCGGGCAATGGGCGGCCAACGGCGGAGCCAACCAGCGCTGGCGTTTCCTGGTGATCAAGGACCGCAGCATCAAGGAACAGGTCCAAGTGTGGTACAAGAAGGCGTTTGACGAGGTGGTGGGTCCGCGATACCGCGGCAGCGAACCGCCCCCGGGCTCCAGCCCCGGGCGGTATCGGCGGCAACATGACGCAGTGGAGTACCTGACCGACCACTACCACGAAGCGCCGGTATGGATCGTGGCGTGCCAGGACGACGGGGAGGAAACGCCGACCCGGTCGGCCGGCGCGTCCATCTACCCAGCGGTGCAGAACATGCTGCTGGCGGCGCGGGCGCTGGGCCTGGGATCAACTCTTACCAGCCGGCACCTGCGGCATGAGAAAGAGGTGGAGGAGATACTGGGACTGCCGCCGGGCGTTCATTCGTACGCGATCCTGCCCATCGGCTATCCCATGGGCAACTTCGGGCCGGTGCGTCGCGGGCCGCTGGCGGACGTGGTGTTCCAGGACCGCTGGGGCGAAGCGTACATCACGGATTAGACATCGCTCAAAGCATCACACCGGGTATGTGCAAAGCAATTGGTTTCTTTGATATCCGCTCATCCTGAGCCTGTCGAAGGATGCCGTCGTTGCCGGTGTCATGGTTCGACCCGCCGGAGGCGGACCTGCGGCAGGCTCCCGCCAGAGGCGGACGTGCCGCACCATGAGCGGATGGAAGGACTTTGCGCAAGCCTGAACCAACCACGGGAGGTTTGGACATGGACGTATTTCAGTGCATCAGGAGGCGCCGGACCATTCGCGACTTCAAGCCGGACCCGGTGCCGGACGACGTGGTCCACCGTATCTTGCAGGCGGCGCGGTGGGCTCCCAGCTCCAGCAACACGCAGCCGTGGCATTTCGTGGTGGTACGTAATCGCGAAACCATCACCGAGCTGGGGCGTATCTGCACTCAAGGGGCGTTCATCGGGCAGGCGCCGTTGGCGATTGCCGTGGTGATGGGGGAGACGCGTCGGCCGCACCTGGACGCGGGTCGGGCTCTGCAGCAGATGGAGCTGATGGCGTGGTCGGAAGGGTTGGGAACCTGCTTCGTGGGCATTCGAGGCGAGCAGCAGACGGAGGTCAAGACGCTGCTGGGCATTCCCGAGGACATGGAGCTGATCACGGTGCTGCCGTTTGGATACCGGATCATGCGGCCGGCGGGAACTGGAACGCCGCGCAAACCGATGTCGGAGATCACGCACGGCGAGCGGTTCGGGCAGGCGCTGACGTTTGCGGATGCGTAGGGTAGATAGTCAGAAGCAGGATGTACCGGATTGCTCGGATTTTCAGGATTTGGTTTTCATTCCTGTTCATCATCGAAATCCCGAAAATCCTGCTTCGGACGAATTGCTTATCGCAACCGTGACACCAAGGAAAGAAAAACCATGCCTGAATATTATCTTGGTATTGACGTTGGGTATTCCGAGTCGAAATCCTCAACGGGGTTGTGTCTCATTGTCCTGGACCAAAACAGCCTTCGTTGGGAATGTCGCAACACTGGCGTCGACCGAAACGAACGTCTGAATGCGCTGCGTCAACTCATTCCCCGTGGCGCAGAATTGTCCGGGGTTGGGATCGATGGCCCACTTGCCCGTGGGTTGGCGACTGTCGACTGCTATCGCCCTGCTGAAGCACTACTCTCTAGAGGAGACTTCCAGACGCGCTGTAAACCTGGTCAGACCCATACTCCGGTCGGCCAGAACCTCCATCACCAAGCCACTGAATTGGCTGGCTTGCTCCTGGCACTCCAGAATGACGGGCACCTTGCTTTAGAGCCATCCTGTCATTCTGACGCCATTCATCAATCGCGTATCGTCGAGGCTTTCCCAACCGCTTTTTTGGCTTTTCTGATATCGAGAGGTCAAATTCAACCTGGAATCCCACGGGGCGTGAAGTCTGACAAATACTGGGGGATCGTGGTCGCAAACCGACACCTGCACGGTCTCATTGGCCTTTTGGCCCCCGGGCGCAGCTTGGCGAATACTCTTGCAAACATCCGAGATCACGATCATCGCGCGGCCTTCATTTGCGCTCTTACGGCTTTGTGCGTCGCTAGGAACCAATATGTTGCCGTTGGCGCTCGTCAATCCGGAGACATCATCCTGCCTCCCCAAGTAGTTTGGAGGGCCGATCCCCACGATCAGCAAACTTGGGTAGAGATCGCTCTCCGTGCAAACGTAGCCTCAGTCCGCGCGGACGTAAGGCAACGCAACCCATGCACGGACTTCAATCAAGCACGGGTAATCGCCAATGGTCAGCACTGGCTGCCATGACAGCAAGCAAGAGCCTGCTGTCTTTAAGGTGCTTTTCTCAAACTCCCGCTACCGGCCTTTGAACTCCGGCGCGCGTTTTTCCAGGAAGGCGCGGCGGGTTTCGTGGGCGTCCTCGGAGCCGTTCAGGATGCCGCCGGCGTTGGAGGTTAGGGTCATGGTGGTTTCCAGGGTGCTGTCCAGGGCGGCGCGCATGATGCGCTTGCCGATCCACTGCACCATGAGCGGGGTGCGGATGATGCGGCCACAGAGTTCGCGGGTGGTCTGCTCCAGCTCCTCGGATGCAACCAGGTAGTTGAGGATGCCCCACTCGTAGGCGCGCTGGGCGTCCAGGTGGCCAGTGTAGGCGAACTCCAAGGCGCGGCCTAGGAAGTTGGTGGGACGCGTTTTTCGAGGGAGGCAAGACGGGCTTTGCGTACTCGCAAGCAAAGGGTGTGGCCTTGTCTCATTGACCGCGGAATCGCCTGATTTCCGCCTCCAGTTCGCGCACCCGCGTTTCGGACGCAGCGCGGGCCTCCCGCTCGGCGTTGAGTTCGGCCTCGGCGCGGTCGGCGCGGGTGCGTTCGTCCTCAAAGGTGGTGATATGGCGGCCTGTGGCTGGGTCGTACCATGCCAGTTGGCCATGTTCCCAACGGAGGTGGAGGTCCAGAACGAGGCTGTACCCTTGCAACACGCCCTCCGTCACCTCCTCAATGGGGATCGGTTGATACTCCCCGTCCAGCAACCGATCGCCGGCCAACCGGGGGCCGCGACGCCTGACCTCCTCGTCGAAGCGCCAGTATTCGGGTATGCCCAGCGCGGCGTAGTCGAGCCGCTTGGCCGTAGCGTCGATGCGCCTGGTGCTGGGCGAGGCGACTTCCAGAACGAAGTCGGGAGGCTTGCCCTGGTCTTCGATGACGTAGGCGCGGCGGCGGCGGTAGGTCTCCGGATCCACGTTGAACGCGATGAGCAGATCCGGATAACGCAGCCCGGTCATATCCCGGGTTGGCGCCAAGGCGAGGTAACGTTCGCCAGCAACGAGGTTCGTGTCCGGGTTGCCGAAGTGGATGATCAGGTGGTGGACATTGCCGTTGGCAGCGAGGTGGTCGAAGTTGGTCATCTTGTCTTCGGGAATTTCCGGCGGGTCGGGAAACACGATGAACTCGTCAGACTGGTCACTGCTGACGGCAGCGCGATTGACGGTGGTCATGCTGAGCCTCCGAAATTCCAGTGAAGTGCGTACAGTGTAGCCGCAGCCTAACGGCCCTGGAAGTTGGGGGCGCGCTTTTCGAGGAAGGCGCGGCGGGCTTCGTGGGCGTCTTCGGAGCCGCTGAGGATGCCGCCGGCGTTGGACGTGAGGGTCATGGTGGTTTCCAGGGTGCTGTCGAGGGCGGCGCGCATGATGCGTTTGCTGATCCACTGCACCATGGGCGGGGTGCGGATGATGCGGTCGCACAGGTCGCGGGTGGTCTGCTCCAGATCCTCGGACGGCACCAGGTAGTTGAGCATGCCCCACTCGTAGGCGCGCTGGGCGTCGAGGTGGCCAGTGTAGGCGAACTCCAGGGCGCGGCCCAGGCCGACCATCTTGGGCAGGTAGTAGCTGCCGCCGTTTTCCATGATCTGGCCGAGTTGCTGGTAGCCGATGAATCGGGTGTTTTCGCAGCCGAGGCGGATGTCGCAGTGGAGGGCCATGTCCATGCCGGAGCCGACGGCGGGGCCGTTGATCATGGCGATGGTGGGCTTGCGGACCTGGGAGATGTCGCGGTGGAGCTTGGTGAAGCCGTGGAAGAAGTGCTCGCGGGCAGCGTCGGGCCCCGGCTGGGTGCCGCGGTTGCCGATGAAATTCTCGCCGGTTACGGAAGGGTCGTTATCCCGTCGCATGTCTGCGCCGGAGCAGAAACCGCGGCCGACGCCGGTGAGGATGATGACGCGGACGTTTGGGTCATCGTCGCCGGCGCGCATGTACTCGCCGACCTTGGCGACGGTGCCGTTCTCCTCGGACGAGCCGATGAGGGCGTTCATGCGCTCGGGGCGGTTGAACCTGATCCAGAGGATGCCGGATTCCTCGGGTTCGTAGAGGAGGTAGGGCACGAGGTTGGGGGCCATGGGGCTCCTCCTTTCAGTCTGACATAGTGAGGAGATCAGCGTCAGAGAGATGCAGTTGGTTAGAAAGTAGGGGCGAATAATTATTCGCCCCTACTGTGCGGTGCGGCCTCCGTCTATGACGACCTCGGAGCCGGTTACGAAGGAAGACTCGTCGCTGGCGAGGTAGAGGACGCCGTAGGCTATTTCCACGGGGCGACCAACGCGGCCCAACGGGACCCGGCCGACCTGGGCAGCGACGCGAACTTCATCGTCTGGGGTCGTGCCGAGCATGGGGGTTTGCACCGGGCCCGGATGCACGGAGTTGCAACGGATGCCTTCGGCGGCGTATTGGATGGCGGTGGACTTCGTGAACAGGCGGACGGCGCCCTTGCTGGCAGCGTAGGCGGCAGAGGTGCCGGGGGCGGGGGCGATGCCGGCGCCAGACGAGATGTTGATGATGGAACCGCCGCCGGATTCGCGCATGGCGGGAATGGATGCGCGGGTGCCGAGGAACACGCCCTTGACGTTGATGTCCATGGTGCGTTCCCACTGGGACTCGGTGAGGTCTTCGATACCCTCCCGCACAGAGATGCCAGCGTTGTTGACGAGGATGTCGAGCCTACCGAAGCGGGAGACGGCGGTGGCGACGGCGGATTCCCAGTCGGATTCGTTGGTGACGTCGAGTTGCACGAAGACGCACTCGCCGCCGGCTTCGTTGATCTGGGCTTCGGTAGCTCGGCCCTCCTCGGTGAGCACGTCGCCGATGACGACCTTCGCTCCCTCGCGGGCGAACAACGCGGCTTCCTCGGCGCCCATGCCGCGCGCGCCGCCGCTAATCAGGGCTACCTTGTTCTCCAGCCGCATTTGGTTCCTCCTGCTGCTCAATCTCTGCAAACAAGTCGAATATCCGCTCCCGCACCGCAAAACGGAAACCGGGCAGGACATCTGCGCCGCCGTCGATATACTCCGGGTCGTGCAGAATCTCTGGTTCCTGATCGGGGCGGAACTTGATGGCCTGTCGGGTTTCGGGGTTTATGTACCAGGCCAGTCTTGTACCGTGTGCGATAAATGTTTCGATCTTCGAGATAAGCTCGGTCTTAGTGTTCGATGGTGATTTTATCTCGACGATGAAATCAGGGACGATGTGAGGAAATGGCAGGTTCTCCGGCAGAATGATTTCGCGGCGCCGTTCCTCGCGGACCCAAGCGGCATCGGGTCCAAAGTAAGAGCCGTCCGGAAGGATGAACGCGCTGGTGGGCCCAAAGGCAATTCCATCGTTTTCTCGGGTCCAGGAGAAGACAGCAGCGGCTAATTCCACTTCATAAATTGAACCGGGATTTCCGGTAGGCGGCATGATAAGCAGGTATCCTGTGCTCGAAATCTCGTACTGGCCCTGGTCAGAGTTGCGCCCGGAAAAGGCTTCAAACCATGTCGCCAGGTCGTGGTCGGTCAGTGATTTACCGAACTCGGACAAGGGAATACCCACGGCTCCAGTCCATTGCCATGGAGTGTGAGGCGGGGTTGTTAGAGATGGTAAGGCAGCAACGGTGACCATAATCCACTCCCGTTTACCCGGCGTCCTGGGAGTAGTCCCACGAGCGGATATTGTGGGGTGATACCTTGATGTAGGCTGCGCCGCTAATCAGGGCTACCTTGTTCTCCAGCCGCATTTGGCTCCTCCTGATGCTCAATCTCTGCAAACAAGTCGAAAATTCGCTCCCGCACCGCAAAGCGGAAACCGGGCAGGACATCTGCGTCGCCGTCGATGTGCTCCGGGTCGCGCAGAATCTCCAGTTCCTGGTCTGGGCGATACTTGATGACCGTGCGGGTTTCGGGGTCGATGTACCACGCCAACCTAGTGCCGTGTTCCAGGAACAGATGGATTTTGTTGATAAGCTCGGCGTCGCTGTTGGACGGCGACTTTACCTCGACCATGAAATCCGGCACGACTCTGGGGAAGGCCCGTCTTACCGGCTCGTCGAGCAAGCGACGCCTTTCTTCACTGATCCAGGCAGCGTCCGGCCCGTAGTACGAACTATCGGGCAGGGTGAACCGGCTGCTGGAAGGGAACGCGACGCCCCCATGTTCGCGTGCCCAGACAAACAAGTCCGCGCTGATCTGGCCTTCGTATACAGCACCAGGGTAGCCAGTGGGCTCCCTGATCAACAAGTGGCCGGTTCTAGATATTTCGTACTCAGCCATGTCAGAATTTCGTTCTGCGAAAGCCTCAAACCATTGATCAAAGTCGGGGTCATCGAGCGACTTGCCAAACTCTGCCAGCGGGATTGCCACCGTGCCCGGCCATTTCGGCGGAGGCTCGCGCCTAGTCCTGTGATGCTGCAGGGAAACTGCGGTAGTCATAGACTGATTTCCTACTTACCCAGCGTCCTGGGAGTAGTCCCACGAGCGGATTTTGTGGGGCGATACCTTGATGTAGGCTGCGCCGGGGCGCGGCTCGATGGGGAGTTGGTCGTCGGGGACGCCGCGGAGTTTCGCGGCCTCGCGGGCGTAGTGCAGGAATTCGTCGGGGCCGTCAATCACGCTGGCGTTGCCCTGGATCATGACGCCCTTGATGTCCTGACGGGTGCTGCCGCTCTCGATCATCAGGCTGACCTGCGGGTTGTAGCGGATATTCCTGATTTTGAGGGTGTTGTTGCGCACACCCAGCAGGACTTCATCGCCCAGCCGGAAGTAGCCAGTGGGCACGGTGTGCGGGAAGCCGTCGGGGCCGACGGTGGTGAGGGCGATCCAGCCGGGCTTGCTGTCCAGGAAGTCGTGGACTTCCTGTTGGGTTAACTGGCGTGGCATAACATGTGCTCCTGGAGAGGAAGAAACGCCCCCTCACCCTAACCCTCTCCCACGAGGGGAGAGGGGATGTTGGGGCGGGTTCCTAAAAGGCGCGGGGCGGCAGGATTCGGCGGTACACGCCGGGGGATCCGTGGGCGTGGCCGTAGGTGCCGCCGATGTACTCGTGCATGCGGTCCTGCTTCCGCTGGTTCTCCCACGCGACAGTTTCGGGCACCTTTTCGTGCTCGAACTCGTACATGGTGAGGTACTTGGGATGGCCCTCGACGACGTGGTAGCGGCGCACGTGCAGGCAGCCCGGGATTTGCAGGTTGGCCGGGGTGCGCTCGTTGTCGTAGTACCAGTTGTACTTTTCCTCGATATCGGCGGGGACATCCATGCGGCCGATCTGGAGGGCGGGCGCCATGCCGCGGCCGAGGGTGTTGGAGTCGATCTCGGCGGGGTAGATCTGGGTGCAGACCAGGCGCTGCGTGCCGCGTCCCACGACGTTGGGCGACATGCGCTTGGTCCAGTCGGTGGGGTTTTCGCTCATGTGCCGGTACTCGGGGGTCTGGAGGGCGTCCACCGACTCCAGCTCGTAAACGGCCAGATAGCGAGGGCCACCGCGCAGCGCCTCGTAGCGGGCGGCGTTCAGGAATCCGGGAGCGCTCAATCGCTCGGGGACGTGTTCCTCGTTGTACCAGGCGTTGAATTCGGCGTCGTGCTCCACATCCACATCGGCGTAGACCACCAAGAGGGCGGTACCTTTTTTCGTAACCATGTTGCCACCTCCGCGTGTGGCGTCATTAAAGCATAATTTGCGGAGTGTTGGGGAAATGGGTCGTCCAACGCCATGGGTCTGGCAGGTGGTATATTTGCCGGAGACTGGATTACTACAACGGGATACGTGATCTGCGATGGGCGTGTTTTCGGCGACCGTGCTAATAGGCAACCTCGAAGGCGGCGATCAGGCCGAAGTACAAGCGATGGTTGACACCGGAGCGTCGGATTCCATGTTTCCGGCCTCCCTCTTGGAGCACCTCCATGTGCATCCACGCTCGCAGGTGGATTACGTGCTCGCCGATGGTAGCGAAGTAACGTACGGGCGTGGGCAGGCGCGAATCACTATCGACGACAGGGACGGAATCTGTCCAGTGATTTTCGGTCCGGAGGGTGACGACAACTGCCTCATCGGAGCGACCACGCTTCAGATCCTGATGTTCTCGGTGGATTCGGCCAATGAATCGCTGGTGGCATCCGCCAGGGGCAGATTGGGATTCGGCGGTAATCTGTAACTCTACGATGGCGAATGAACGCACCAAGTCGCCGCAACGCACAAAGACAAGGGGTGAGTAAAAATGCCGAGAGTAACGATCAATATTGCGGAACCGGAAGGGCAGGCGTTGGTGGGGTCAACGTGGCGGTACGCGACGGGATATGTGCCGGGCGCGGAGAATGGCGGACTCGTGTTCGAGCAGACGGGCGGCAGCCCGGCCCGGTTGCCCGACTATGACGATTCGGGCTGGGAGATCTGCGATGACCTGCCGGGGCGAGTCTCCGGCGGGTTCGGATTCGCGTGGTACCGGACGACCATCACCATACCCGAGACGGTGGACGGGCATCCGACCGGCGGGATGCGAGTGCAGTTTGAGACGTGCGTGGACGACCACGGGGAAATCTGGGTGGACGGCGAGTGCAACCGGGAGCGTGGGACCGTGCAGGGATTCAACGTGTCGCAGCGGGTGCCCGTTACGGCGGACGCGCAGCCGGGGAACCAGCACACCATCGCCATCCTGGCGATCAACGGGCCGATTGGCGACCCGTTCGGGACGGTGTTCGTGCGATACGCCCAACTCGGGTTTGAGTTCTAGAGCGCGACCAGCGAGATGGGGGCGAATGATTATTCGCCCCTTGTATATTGGTGAGAACCATCAGGCGAGTTAGGCGCGGCAGACCGTTTCGCCCCCGGGTTCTACAAACCGAATCGTAGCTGGGTCGCCGCGCCGTTTCCTCACAGCAGCCTGTACAGTTGTTTGGGGTTCGACCCCGTATGAGCAAGGCCAGGCCGGTGAGGATGATGCCTGACCCATCAGGAGGTTCGGCACCTTGGCAAAGCATAGCACAACCGTAGGCATCGACGTGTCTCAGGATGCCCTGGACATCTGGGTTCATCCGGTGGGAGAGTCCTGGCGAATAGACTAC
>DAOUJD010000035.1:0-15133 GCA_034423115.1 Dehalococcoidia bacterium
AAGGCTCCCGCAGCATCGGCCAGTGCAACTTCCCGTACCAGGTCCGCCTGAGGCGGATGGGCCATGGTGGTTTGACCGCTCACCAGACCCAATAGGGTCAAACGCAAAAGGGCCTGAAAGGGATGCCTCACTCCCCGTCGCCGTCGCGGGTCCAGTATCCGCTCCAAACTCTTGAACAAGGAACCGGCCACTGCTGGCGTCATCTCACACCTCACCGCTACGTTGTTGCCGTATTTCTACCCCAGCCAACACGACTTTGCAATCGTCCTGCCACGGCTTCACAATATTAGAAATGTTTGGAATGTCCAAAACCGCCAAGAGAACCGCTATGCTGGCGATTGCCGTGGTCGTCGTCGGAGCCGCGATAGCAACGTCAATCGCAGCGGCGGGTGGCAACCTGTCGCAATTCGCAAACTGGCAGGAAGCATTCGGCCACTTGGACGACCGCGTGGCGAACCTGGAAGTCAAGCACAGCATCGTCTGCGCCACGCTGATGGAAGAGTACGACGCCGGCCACCGGCGGTACAACAGCATCGGCACGGAGCAGGATTGGCATGACCAAGGGCTTGACGAGGTTCAGGACTACCTGGATCGGGCGACCAGTGGAACGCATTACGAAACCAGATGGACGAGAGCCGGAGCAGAGGCCGAGTACAATCGCTGCACGTCTCTCAGTCAGGCAACGCCCACGCCCACAGCGATGACGCAGCCGACGCCACGGCCGACCCATCTTCCCACAGCGACACCGACCTCGGGTCAAACATCGACTGCAACCTGCATGCCAGACGATTATGACCGCGATGATTGGGGCGATTATCCAGCAGCCGACGCCAGTGCTGCCCCCCGTTGGACATTGCCAGCAGACAATGTGAATTCGCCAGCCATTACCCAAGACCACCACGTTGCACTTGAAGACGCTCACACATCCGGTGGCTGTAATTGGTCCATAGCGCAGAAGGATGCCTTTTCGTCTGATGCTGAGAACCTGAACCCGACCACCCGGTCTTTCAATTCCAGCAAGAGCAACCGGACGCCGGATCAACTAACGGGAATTGCGGCGGCGATCATTGATACGTCGGCTGAGAAGTGCGATTACGCGACGCAGCATGATGCGGTCAAAGACAAGTATGATCTCACCATGGCGGACAGTGAGCGGACGACCGTAACGGCTTGGCTGGCGTTGTGTCCATAATTGTCCTGCCTGGGCTAGGCAACCCAGCGCAAGCCCAGCGTCGGAAGACCACCGTCAAACCTGGACCGCAACGCCCGAACCCAAGGCATATGCCGACGCTCCTATACGCCCACGGGACCAAGCGCGACGCCTGTGCAAGATTATGGCTGAACTGGACAAGGGCATCGCCTTGTCGACGTATCACCCAGTTGGGGTCGAGGGAAGAATAAGGGCCGCGAATACGCGGCCCGTTCCTTCAGGGAAACAACACTTTAAAAGTATCGCGCCGATGTTAGGGGCTGACCATTTACCAGTCAATTACAATCACGGACGGATTTTGGTAATTTTATTGACATAAGTCGGCAGTTAACCGGTAGCAACAGATAAGCTCCCGGGCCAGTGTCCATTCTACTTGACCTTGACCGTCTGTATCCCTTCCCCGCCATGAATGGTAGCAGCAATTGACGCTCCGAGACCGGGTGGTATCCCCTGGGTGTCAGTTTCCCTTTCCATTTAAACTGACAGGATCCCTGGACAACGACAGCGAACCTGGGCCATATTTTCGTCGGCGTTGACACCCGACGCACATCGCAGCCGAGTTGACCTGCTGCTATCCCCTCGCGACACGTACATGACAGGGGACACACCTGTCAGTACCCATGCGGACAGACGCGGTGCCTGGACAGCGCTAAACCGGATGGAAGGACCACGATTGCCGAGATGATTTCTTGCCTCTCAAAACGCGGTTCACACGGCTACCAGCGCCAGATGTTTCCCTCCTCCAGCGACATCAGGGTCATCCATGTAGAGCCGAAATTGACGCCGTAGGGCGAAGGTTGGCTGTCGTCCGAGCACATCAGCACCGTCAGCGCAACCAACGACCTCAAACCCTCGTCCGGATCGCTGTAACCCTCGTAGTCGGCCACGATCTCGTCCACCCGCTCGGCGACGTAATCCGCTACAACCTGCTTTGCCTCGCCCTGAATGTTCCCAGTCAGTTGCTCCACGCCGCAACGGACGGTTTCCGATTTCAGCGCCGCCAACTGCAGTTCCTGCTCCGCTTTTTCTCCCTCGGTCAGTATCCGCACCTCGACTTCGGCCCACCACGGCTGGCAGTCCTGGGTTACGCCGGCACCCTCCAGCCGGATGGTGCCAACGCGATAGACCCAGTGACCGAAGTCCGCAGGCCCGCTCCATATCTGTTCGGTCGTATCGGCCAGCGTTTCCCACGAATCTTCACTGCCGCCGTCCGCGACGGCGACCCGCTCAACGCGGTAGTGGACTTCGCTCGGCAGGAAGGGCCAATCATCCTCGTACAGATATTCCGCTCCGTCTTCCCATTTCAGCATCAGCGTGCTGTCCGGTCCGCCGATGTCCGGCATGACGGCCCGCAGGTCAATGACTTCCACCGCGTTGCACAGTTCCTTCAGGGTCTCCCGCGCCCGCTCCTCTGGCGTCGGTACGCGCAACTCCATCGTTTCGTCTCCCGTTTCCGCGGAGCATTGCTCTACGTTCTCGCCGATGACGATTGACGAGATGCTTACTCGATACACCCATTGTCCAGGTTCGGCGATGGAGCTAAACCCGCTACTGTAGTGCGTGGTGTCAATCAACTCCCATTCGTCGCCGTCCGCAGCTCTGCGGTCAATGCGAAATACAACATCGTCCACGCCCTCATCCGGCCAGGGAACAATGTCATACGACCACTCAATCCTGACGATGGTACGCTCGGCTTGCCGCGGGTCAGCCACAACCTCGGCCCACAGGTCGGTCACGTAGGCGTTGGCGCAGTGGCTTTCCGGTTGAGCATCCGACTGCGCGGCCACGATCCCCCACGATACCAGGGCGACTGCGACCGCCAGGATAGACAGTGCTGGGATGCTTACCTTGATTCTGCTACGCATGAACATTTCTCCTCATTTGCGTCCGCAATAGGGATGCCGGTCAACCGCCTATCAACGGGGTTCCCAGCCGTGCAGAAGCCCTCGCCACGACGTAGGGTCCCTTGACGTTCAAGGCAGTTGCTATCGGTTGTTGTGGAATCTTGGGCAGTTCAGGTTGGAGCTTCTCGGTAAAACCTCCGCGCCCAAACAAACGGGGCGAACGCGCCCGTGCGCATTTGGCCCAAATCCCCGGCTAAGGCAGCAGGCCCACGAGATCACTGCCTGCTCGCCCAGCTTGTTGCCGCCGGTTCACACCAGGCCGGTGTAGCCACCACCGCACCCGGCGTTGCCGGCGACCGAGTCCCACAACTTGGCTACCGCTGCGCGGAGACGCTCAAGCTGCCGTACTTCAGAACCGGGTACTGGTTGGAGTTGCCGAAGTCCCACCAAGCTGCGTTCCAGGTGGCGTAGATGCCGACGGCCCCGATGGGCCCCCGCAGCTCCTCGGTCGTCTTCCCGATGCCGCCGTCGCTGTTGGTTTGGCCGGAGGTTTGGGTGTTCCAATAACTCGCATTGACCGTACCCCCGTCGTCCAATCCGACGAGACCGCCGGAAACGGCATAATCAGGGTCACTCTCAGTGGGCAAGAGAACTACTCTGCTTATGGAGTAGGCCGCCGTCACTGTGCTCTTGTTCACTCCAATCAGACCGCCGACCTTGCCGTGACCCGACGCACTGCCGGTGGCGTAGCCGCTGATGAGTATGCCGTTATTGTGCCCGACCAAGCCGCCGGTGTGGCTGTAATAACCGCTTTCATACCCGTTGGTTACCCGGCCTGTGGAGTAGCTGACGTTGATTATGCCGCCCCCGTTTAATCCGACCAGGCCACCGGCAGTGTGATGGTTCCCTGACACGTTGCCGCTGGCGTAGCTGCCGGTGATGGTGGAGTTAGTCCCCATCCACCCAACCAAGCCGCCGGCATCACTACTATAGTCTCCGCTACCGCTCACGTCGCCGGTTGCGTTGCTGGCAGTAATGGTTGTGTTTGGCCCAGCGGAACCCAGCAATCCACCGACATCGTCCCCTTGTCCGGTCACATTCCCAGTGGCGTAGCTGTCGGTAATTACGACGCCGCTACGGGTACCGCCGACCAGACCTCCGCTATTTGCGCCGCTGTTAGTAATGCTACCCGTGGCGTAACTGTCGGTAATTGTGCCGCTTTCAGAATACCCTACCAGCCCACCGATAGTCCCACCACCGGACAAGACGCTGGTGGCGTAGCTCTCGGTGATTATGCCTCTGTTATACCCAACCAGGCCGCCAACGTTTGAATTTCCGATGACGTTGCCGGTTACATAACTGTCGCTGATTGACGCTGCGCTATTGTTGCTATATCCGTTAACCCCGACCAGCCCGCCAACGTGGGTACCACCAGTGACGGTGACGGACTCCAGGCCAACGCGTCTGATGGCGCTGCCGTTGCCCACATACCCGAACAGACCAATGTAGTAAGTGTCGCCCCGGCCGATGAACAGGTTGGAAATCGTGTGGCCGTTCCCGTCAAAAGTGGCATTGAAAGAATGGTTGTAGTTCTGTCCGATGGGCAGCCATCCGGCGCCGCTGATGTCCGTCCCAAAATCCAGGTCGGTAACCAGTTCGTAGCCCGTGCAGCCCTCGGCGCAGCCCATGCCAGTCGCCGCGTTGGGGAAAGCGGCGGAGTAAGCGGCTCGCCCATTTGCGTCCGTCGCCGCTCCATCCCCATCCAGGTCATAGCGGATGGCGTCCAGCTGGACCAGGTTGCGTATCTCAATCAGGCCGTCGTTGTCGGCGTCGTAGTCGCCGTCCCGCATCGGCGGGAAGGTGTCCCCACCAGGCATCACTTGCACGACGATTTGCGACGGGGACGCCGCGCCGTCGAGCGTCCGTTTGCTGGCGACGGCGAAGACGTACTCCGTGCCGGATTTCAGCCCCGTGACCGTGTGCGCTTGTGTGCCGGAACCCTCGGCGGCGACGACAAAGTAAACCAGTCCGTCGGGGTAGTCGGCTTTGCCTCCCCAACCGATGCGATACCAGGTGGCAGAACCGTCCGCTGGTGGTTCCCACCGAACGGTGGCGGTGCCGGGGTTGGCCGCGTCGGTAACCACCGATATCCCAGTGGGTGGCGACGCGCTCCCGGCGGCGGGACAGGAAGCCCCGTCAGCGTTCACAGTCAGTCGGACCATCCTGGCCACTGATGGCCGGCTGTGCTGCGTTCTTTTCGCCGCGACGGTGAAGAAGTACTCCTCGCCGGGCGTCAGGCGGGTTGCGGTGTAGGAACTTTTCCCCTTCACGTCGGTGTGGATGTGTAACTCGGGTGATGCTGTTCCGTCCTCGGCGTTAAGGTCGGCGATGTTGATCCAACCGACGCGGTACCATGCTGCCCCGTCCACCGCATCCCAGGTCATTATGACCTCGCCGGGATTGGGGCCGTTGATTACCGTGAAGTTTTCGGGGGTGGACAACGCATCCTGGGCATGGATGATGCTGCTTCCTGACCCCACCACACCGGCTAGCAAAACAGTCGCCAATACAATGATGATCGCGCCTGACATTGCGTACTTCATCGCGTATTCTCCTCGTTGGTTCCGGGTTGTGTGGTAGGGAGCGGAGTGTGTAACCGTTCGCTAGAATCTGTTGTGATCTGATAGCAACTGCAAGGAGGTCTATTGCTGTCCAATGTCCCATGCTCCACCATGCAGCGCGGCAGTCACGGTATGAAACGGAACAGTTACGTTACGTGAATACCCGGTGGACCGCCGCTGCGGGGCCAATCCAAAGTATCTCTCTCAACGGACCAAGCCGTTCATCAGCACAGTAAACTGTCGACATATTATCATCACAGTCAAGTTATGTATGATAACGATTTAGTAACATTACAGCGGTAACGATATGATAACATTTTCCAGGTTACCCAGGAACAGGTCCCGACTACCGGGTGGAACCCGCATTCCGCCCTTCCATCCGGCGGCGGCGGCTCGCGGGCCGGAGGAGACAAGGCAACAAGATGAACTCCGACGCACTGCTCAGGGAGAACGAGGCCCTGCGGGATCGTCTCTCCCGCCTGAGCCAGGCCAGCCTGCGCATCACCGGGGACCTGGAACCCAGCGCCGTGCTCCAGGGGGTGGTGGACGGCGCCCGCTCGCTGACCGGGGCCAGCACGGCCGGCATCACCGCCCTGGACGAGCGGGGACAGCTGTGGGAGTTCGTCACCTCGGGCCTGACCCCTGAGGAGCACCAACTGGTGGTGGAATTGCCCGGAGGTATGCAGTTCTTTGCCTACCTGGGCCGACTGCCTGATCCGCTGCGGGTGGCCGACTTCTCGGCGTACATCAGGGCGGCGGGCCTGCCGGACATCGCCCCGCCCCTGGGACCGGTGGGAGCCTTCCTGAGGATGCCCATCCGTCTCCTGGGCCGCCACGTCGGCGACATCTACCTGGCGGGCAAGGCAGGTCAAGATGACGGGGAGTTCACCCAGGACGACGAGGAGACCCTGGCGCTGTTTGCGGCCCAGGCGGCCCTGGCCATCGCCAACGCGCTGCGCTACCGGGAGGAAAGGCGCGGCCGGGAATACCTGGAAACCCTGGTCAACACCTCCCCGGTGGGCGTGGTGGTCTTCGACGGCACAACCGGCTCTTTGGTGTCGATCAACCGGGAGGCGCGCCGCATCGTGGACGGACTGCGCGACCCGGACCGGACGGCGGAGCAGCTGCTGGACGTGCTGAGCTTCCGGCGGGCCGACGGGCGGGAGATCTCCCTCAGCGAGTTCCCCCTGACCCGCGCCCTGGGGACGGGCGAAACGGTGCGGGCCGAGGAGATCGTGATCAGCGTTCCCGACGGGCGCAGCATAACCACCCTCATCAACGCCACGCCCATCATCTCGAAGGAGGGCGCCATCGAGACCGTGGTGGTCACCCTGCAGGACCTGACGCCCCTGGAGGAGATCGAGCGGCAGCGGGCCGAGTTCCTGGGCACGGTGAGCCACGAGCTGAGAGCGCCGCTCACATCCATCAAGGGGTCCGCCGCCGCGTTGATGCGCACCCCGTCAACGCTGGACGCCGCCGAGACACAGCAGTTCCTGCGCATCATCGACAATCAGGCCGACCACATCCTGGACCTGATCGGCGAGCTGCTGGACGCGGCCCGCATTGACGCCGGCGTCCTGTCGGTCTCCCCTGAGCCCTCGGATGTGGCGGTGCTGGTGGACCGGGCGGTGGGCCTCTTCCAGAGCGGCGGGGGCCGGAGCAACGTCAGCGTTGACCTGCCTTTGGACTTGCCCCGGGCGCTGGCGGACCGGCGCCGCATCGAGCAGGTGCTGACCAACCTGCTGACCAACGCGGCCCGACATTCCCCGGAGTCTTCCGTCATCCGGGTGGGCGCTACCGTGGAAGGGGTTCACGTGGCGATCTCCGTGGCCGACGACGGCGTGGGAGTGTCCGCCGAGCGGCTGCCCTACCTCTTCCGCAGGTTCTTCCGCGCTGAGGGCGATGGGCAGGACGGCATGGGAGCCGGCCTGGGACTGGCCGTCTGCAAGGGAATCGTCGAGGCCCACGGAGGCCGCATCCAGGCCGAGAGCGACGGCCCGGGCCGGGGAGCAAAGTTCACCTTCACCTTGCCGGCCGCCGAGGAGGTCGCCAGCCTTCCCGACCGTTCCGAGTGGGGAGGACGGCAAATGGTACGCATCCTGGCGGTGGACGACGACCCCCAGGCGCTGCGGTTCGTGCGGGACGCCCTCACGGAAGCAGGCTATCAGGTAACCGCCACCGCCGACCCGGAGGAAGTCCTGGGGCTGATGGAGCGGGAGCAGCCCCACCTGGCGCTGCTGGACCTGGTGCTCCCCGGAACCGACGGCATCGAACTGATGCAGGACATCCTCCGCATCGCCGACGTGCCGGTGCTCTTCCTGTCCGGTTACGGTCAGGACCAGGTGATTGCCCGGGCCTTCGAGATGGGCGCCGACGACTACATCGTAAAGCCCTTCTCGCCCACGGAGCTGGCGGCCCGGGTGCAGGCGGCAATGCGGCGGCGCACCGGGCCGGCACGGATGGCGCCCTCGGAACCCTACGTGCGGGGTGAGTTGACCATCGACTACGTCCAGCGGCTGGTCAGCGTGGCCGGCGAGCCCGTCCGGCTCACGGTGGTGGAGTACGACCTGCTCCGAGAGCTCTCCATCCACGCCGGACGGGTGCTGACCCACCAGCACCTGCTGCAACGGGTGTGGGGCAAGACCCAGGAAGGAACCCCCCGCGTGATCCGCACCCACCTGATGCGGCTGAGGCGCAAGCTGGGCGAGGACGGCGAGAACCCCAAGTACATATTCGCCGAGCCCAGGGTCGGCTACCGGATGGAGCGGCCCGATGCCCGGACATAGGGCCAGGAGTGCCGCTCGTTATTGCAACGACTGATGGCGTGACTGGAAGGTGGGTCGGAAACACGGACACGGCGACTTTCGGGCTGGTGTACGGGCCTGTGGGGATTTTCACTCTACCTTCGGTCTGCCGTTCGGTCGCAGGGAAGCATTGCAGTTCATACGGCGCTGTCTCCAGGCGCTGCTGGAACAGTGCGGGGAACTGCCCAACGCAGAGAGCCCGTCGGAGATGGCTCGGACCGCGGCCCCAGAAACGGACCATGGCGGAATGGGGTTTTCTGCCTGGCGCGGCGTTGCTGGCGTCAAACCTGTGTCTCATGTTTCGGGTCTGTCGCGGTTTGCCATTGCCGGTTTCCGTTCGCCGCACCAGTGGCGTGGCTCGACGCTGGTGTGCGTGACGGTGCTGAACCGGCCTTCACGCGTTGGCGGGTAGCGCTGACAGGTCAGGAAGCGGGTGTCGCGCCTGGCCACGGCGAAGTAGCAGTTGGCGCACTGTTGCTTGTCTCGGTCGACCATGGTGGGACCTCCGTCGCGTGGATTTTACCGAGGTGACTCAAAGCTACGGATTGACTCCTCCCGGGTTCGGGATTTGACGCCGGCGTGGGCTGGGGACGAAACTCCAGGTGGTTAGCTGGTGGTTGACCTCCGGCCAGCAGAACCGAACGAGGCCAGAGCCTCCCTGCACTCCGGCCTCGTCGTTTTACTTGCGGTTGTGGCGAGGGCTTGTGGTTTCCGGCGGATGGGGATTCTGGCAATAAGCCACGGGGATGCTGGTATCCGCGGGGCCCAAGTTCGAACCTGCCAGCGAATGGGCACGTACGAAAGGTGGGCAAGGGGTCCGCGCGATCATTAGGCGTGAAATTGGTCCGGACGGTTGCGGCGTCGCCGGACTAAAAGCGACCGCTGCCTGGTTGTCGTGGTCATCCATCGATGCGTTGAGCATTTGCGCGCCCTCGGCCGCGGCAGCGCTCCGGATGCGAGTTTTGTGGAAGTTGCTTTGGGTCGCGCTGCCAGCCGACACCGTGCATCGCCATCCGGGTTCAGTACCGCAGGTGGGGCACTCCACGGCGGCGCTGAGGTTGTTGGTGCGGCCTGGCTGGCGCCAACTCAGTGTGGCCGTCCTTGCCGTTCCATCGTTGCGGCGGGTCTGGTGCATGTTGGCCAACTTGGAGTGTTACGTAGTCTCTCTTGTTGTGGACGGCGCCGGTTGCTGGCTCAGCTGCGGGATGTGCGAATTCGGAACTCAATGATCTTGGCGGCTGCCCGTGCGACGGCGCCGGCAAACGCTAGCGTCCTGGCCGCGTTGGCGATGGCGTCGGATGGCGGGGGTTCGGCCGGCGTGCTGCGGGAAGCGGCGGCCATCGCATGGACGGCCGCTCCGGTCAGCGCGTCGTGGCCTATGTTCAGGATCTCGCGCGCTATGTCGACGATGCGCCCGATGCGTTCGTCGGCCGTGGGTTGGTCAGCAGGTGTCATTGCGGGTTGGGACGTGGTCAACCCCTGGATCAGGTCGGACGTGATTTCGCGGGACAGGTCGTAGTGGTCGCGGATGCCGGCCAGGGTGTCGTCGATGCCGCCGCGCACGCGTGCGGGGTCAACGTCGAGGTCATCGTCGGGTTCAAACTGGTGGTCCATCAGGTGTTCGATGACGCGGTAGTGGACGGAATCCGAGTTGACCAAGTGCTGCCACGACTCGGGCATGAGGTCAACGAATTGTCGTTGCCATTCGAGGATGCGCTCCTCGACGGCGTCCAGGGATGCAGCAAGGTCGTTGCCCATTTGGCTGGGCAGGTCCGCCAGCCGATGGAGACGTTCGTCGGCTGCGTTGAATTGGGGAACGGTCCAGTAGATGATGTGGGTGGCTTCGCCCAGCGGGAGGAGTTCCCGGAGTCCGTCGGCGTCCTCGGGAAGCTCGTTGCCTCGCGATGGGAAAACGGGCCCGTCGTGGGTGTTGTCGTAGCACGCCACTCCGGAACGCGGCGAGTTTTTGAGCAGCGTGAGGGTCGTGTCCTGTGGCGCGCACCGGTCGCAGAAATACGGCGGAGCCACGATGGGGCCGCCCTGCTCCGGCGACGCCTCGAGGTAGGGATTGTCGTGGTAGCGCCAGCTGGCGGGCTCCCCGCAAGTGAAGCAACGCTCCGGACGCAGGTTGCGGGCCACGATGGCGATGAAGTCGTCGACGTGGCCTTCAGGGTGTTCCCATTCCATGAGCTGGGGCAGGCATTGGTAGGGCGGCCGCAGGACGGCGACGCATGTCAGGTCCAGGCGCGTGGTGTCGCCGTAGTCGAACTCGTGGCGGAATTCTTGGCCGGCCACCGTCGTTTCGGCCACCGGGTAGACCATGTGGCGTTCGTCGGGCTCCGCCAGGTCGGCATCGAACAGGTCGCTGTCCCCCGGACCGGGCACACAGTTACTGTACCGCACGCCGCCGAGGTCGAAATGGCTCAAGTGGCCACAGCATTCGAGCCAATGGTCCCGGAGGAAACGGTCGAGTTGCCGGAGGCTGGCGGTGGGTCTGACGGCGAGTATCATCCAGTGGCGCAATTCCTCGCTGCGAACTTCGAGCAGGATGGTCTCGTTCCTGTCGAACCTGCCGTGGGTGTTGTTGTCGATGAAGTTCCGCCCCACGGCATCGGTGATGCAGTTTTGAACGTGCGCGCCGGCGGCGGCGGCTCTGACCACTGCGCGGCACAGGTGGCACTGCCCCTGGGAATTGTCCGCCTCGGCCTCGGCGGCTGCGACGAGTATGTTGATGCGCGTGTGGATTGCCTCGACTTCGGCGTGCTCCCTGCCCGCCTGTGCCCAGAGTTGGTTGCGCGTCTGCGGGAACGGGGCATTGTCGGGAAGTTGGTTGTCTCGGAGGTCGGCCATGGATTCCTGTGCGCCCTGATGGAGTTGACTCAGGGCGTAGCCCGTTATCTCGATCAGGTCCCCGGTTGGCGGGGTCTCCGCCGCGCGGGCCGCGACGTTGCGGGCCAGATGCGCCATGTGGCCGATGTGGAGGCATGACGCGTACCATTCCTCGTACCGTTGGTCGCAGTCATCCAGCAGGACCTCGGATGCGTCGTGCTCGGCGACCAATGCGCTCAGGCGTTGGTGGGACACGTTCAGTTGGGTCGTCAGGCCCTGTCGCTGGGATTCGCTGAGCAGCGCTGCGTGTTCAGGGGCGATGATGGGCAGCAGTTCGATTGCCGTCGAGAGCCTTTCGAGGATGTGGGCGGCTCCCATGAAGGCGACGTTGGCGGCGTCGTGGTTGCCCTCGCGGCGGAATTCGCCGGCCAGACTAATCAACCGCTCGCCGAACTCCGCCGACGAGACGGCTTCCTCGATGCTCATTTGGGTGTGGTTGAACATGGTGGATGACATGCGTCGGGTCTCACGGTATGTCGGGTTGGTCGGTCGGTTCCGGTTGTTGGCTGCGTGGCGCTGATATGAGCCTTTTTGGGTCATCCAGTCAAGAAGCGGCTGCCGTAGGCCGAGGATCCTTGCGGTCTGGCGAAGGCGACTGGCCTGCACTGGACGCCGCCGCGTTTGTCATGGGACTTCCACACCGTGACGCGCGGGCATGGCATCGACTGGCGGACCGTGACATGACGCTGGCAACTGCCCACCGGACGAAGACTCAGGAAGTTCATGGTCACAGACCCACCTCGACCGCCAACGCAATCGGCACCAGGGCCAGCGTCAGGACGAAGAAGGCGAAGGCCAGGATGGTAGCGAGCCAACTGAAGAAGCTGGTCAAACTTCGGCCGAAGGTCCGGTTGCCGAGCCGGTTGTGGACCGCGCACAGCAGTGCCGCCGTCATGGAGAAGAAGATGGCAACGGAAGCCGTCAGGACTCCCGGATTGACGGCGGCGCCGAGTCCCAGGTCGACCTCGAAACCGGCAATGTTCACGCCGTCCAGGACCCGCACGACCTTGACGCTGCTCCCGACTGCGGCCATCAGCAGGGCCGCGATGGCTGCCAGCACGAGGTTGCAGGCCAGCAGGTCGTAACGCGCGGGATTTTGTCTCATCGTTTGGGAAAACGGGTTCGGTGTCTGGCGCTGCGCCGTCGTGCCGATTTGCGGCGCCGGTTCTGCGACGCGGGCGCGGGCGCCTACAATGGGACAGGGCGGTCGACCACGTCAAGGGTTCATCTGCTCATTTTCGGTAGTGGCTCGCACGCTGTCAAAGTGAACATGACGGTTTCGCTGTTGCCTGCGTCCTGCTCTGGTGGCAAGCCGCGCCACCTTGGCTGATGTCCCAGTTGTCACAGGGCCCCGCCATATGGAAGTGTTGCGAGCGTCCGGTTTGCGAGGCCGCTGAAGGGGAGTAGAGTAGGCGATCAGCCCGCAGAGCGGGCCAGATGAGGGAGGAGTTCGGTCGCGAGATGAAACGATTTCTGTTCGCTGTCCTGCTGTTCGGCGTGGCGATTTTGCTGTTGGGTTGCTCAGCCGAGGAACCTCCGGAGGTGCAGCTGCGCATCCTGGCCATCAACGACTTCCACGGCAACATCGCTACCTCCTCCGATTCCTTCGGCGGCGTGGGACGGGCCGACTACCTGACGGCTCATATTGAGGCGGCACGGGCCGAAGCGGAGCACTCGGTGTTCGTGTCGGCCGGCGACCTCATCGGAGCCTCGCCCCTGATTTCGGCGCTCTTCCACGACGAACCCACCATTGAGGCCATGAACCTCATGGGCCTCGATCTGAACTCTGTGGGCAATCACGAGTTTGATGAGGGGTCGGCGGAGCTGCTCAGGATGCAGCGGGGCGGACCGCATCCGGTGGACGGAGACCGGGACGGAGACCCGTTTGAGGGGGCCGAGTTCGAATTTCTCGCTGCCAACGTCGTGGTGGACGAAACGGGTGAGACCATCTTCCCGCCCTACGCCGTCCGCGACTACCAGGGCGTCAGGGTGGCGTTCATCGGGGTTACGCTGGAGGGGACCGCCGGTATCGTGATCCGCAGCGGAGTAGCAGGGCTGACGTTTCGGGACGAGGCCGAGACGGTCAACGCCCTGGTGCCACGGCTGCGGGCAGAGGGCATCGAGGCCATCGTGGTTCTCCTCCACGAGGGCGGGTTCTCCGACGGGGGAGCGGATGATTGTGGCTCTGGCCTGACTGGTGCATTGGCGGACATCGCCATGCGGTTGGACGACGCGGTGGATCTGCTGATCGCCGGCCACAGCAACGACGAGTTCGTGTGCGAGGTTGACAGCAAATGGGTCACCATGGCCGACCGCGGCGGTCGCCTGTTCACCGTCATCGACGCAAAGTTGATCCGGGATACCGGGGACATGGTGGTGCAGTCTGCGAAAAACCTTCCCAATTCACAGGCGGAGGTTACGCCCGTTCCGGCGCTCACCGCGCTCATTGACCGGTACGAGGCTCTGGCGGCGCCGCTGGCCGACGCGGTGGTCGGCAACGTCGCCGCCGACATCATGCGAGAGGAGAACGAGGCAGGCGAGTCGGCCCTGGGCGGCGTAATTGCCGACGCGCACCTGGCGGCTACCCGTGGGGACGGCGCTGGTGGAGCGGTGGTGGCATTCATGAACTCGGGCGGGATACGGGATGACATCCGGTTCGGCGCGTCGGGAAACGAGGCCGACGGCGAGGTCACCTATGGTGAGGCGTTTGCCGTCCATCCCTTCGGCAACAGCCTGGTGACTATGTCCCTGACCGGCGCACAGATCAAAACCCTGCTGGAGCAGCAGTTCGACAATTCGGAGCCAGGCTCGATGAGAGTGCTCCAGGTCTCGGACGGGTTCAGTTACGTCTGGGATGCGGCCGCGCCGGCGGGGTCGAAGGTGGATGCGGCGAGCATCGAAATCAACGGTGTGGCGATGGACCCGGATGGGAGCTATCGGGTAACCGTCAACAGTTTCCTGGCGGAAGGTGGCAGCGGTTTCACCGTGCTGGGGGATGGTGCGGAAAGGGTGGTCGGAGCAATTGACCTGGACGCGCTGATTGCCTATTTCGCCGTCCGCGGGACGGTAAAACCGGGACCACAGGACCGCATCACCCGCGTGAACTAACCCGGCGGGACGGTGACCGAAATCCGGAAGTCAACCGGCTGCCGCTTTGGGAGCGACCTTCGGTTTGTTGGTACGGACTCCCCGGATACATCATTAGTGAACCGGTCCAGCCCCAATTCTTTGCGCAAAACCCCTGGACGCACTCAATCTTGGCGACGGCGTCGCGCGATATGCGGCGAACCAGCCGCTTGAGACCCTGGTGATTGCGGGCCAAGTTGTGGTAGAAATCATGCCGCGGGTTGGCGGTCTGTTCGTGAAGGGTCTATCCCCGCGCGTGTGGGGGAACCCGGGGGCGGCCCGCAGACGCTGGAGGAGGTTGGGGTCTATCCCCGCGCGTGCGGGGGAACCCCGGTCGTGGGGCGTTGCCCTTAAAGTTGCCCAAAACTCAGTTTTGTGGGCAGGCGCCGGGCACGCTCCGGACTTTTTGTGTAACGCCCCTCAGGGGTCAGGCCCGATTGCTGTCCCTCCGACCCGCAAGCCGCCGCCGTGTGGCACGGCGGAACACAGGTTCGCTCGGCGGTCAGGGCGCGGCCATGTTCGGCCTGAAGAATGATGCTCCTATAGATGTCAAGCTGGGCAGTTGACTGACCCGATTGATCTGGGCAGTGCTGGGAAGACCTCCCGAGCAACGTAGCGTTTGAGGCAACGAATGACCTC
>DAOUJD010000036.1:0-14285 GCA_034423115.1 Dehalococcoidia bacterium
CAGCAACATCAGGCTGACCCATTGCAGTCCCGGCGTCATCACCACCTGGTCGTCCGTGGAGCGCACCGGGTCTCGGTACCTCCCTTTGGCCATAATCTTCCGGCCCCAGCGCCACTCCACCGTCTCGTCGATACCGAACACCAGCGGTTCGGTGGACGAACTCAGGCGGCCAACCATCAGCAGCAACAGCGCCCGGCTCAGTTGCAGCGGCTGCCAGCGGGCCCGGTTGAGCACCTGGTGAAAGATGGCGAAGTCGCCTTGCTGGCCAATCCCCAGGATGCTCAGCGCGGACGTCACCGTGCGCTTGCCTGGCGAAAGGATCGCTCCCACCACCAAAAGCTGGGCTTTGCGCCAGGTCCTGGGATCAAACAGATGCTCAAAGGGCAGCAGCAGGTTTACAATGACCACGGGCAGGGTAGGCATGCTTGACCTCTTGTAGTGATTTGGTCAAGCTTACCCTGCTCTTATAACTTTTCTAGTTTTTGTACAAAGTCGAGTGCTGGCTGCGGACAGTGAAAAACCCTCCGATGCCAGTCACAGGTGCTAGTGCACCAAGGCAACGGGTGATTTCAATGTCGACGGACGGCGTGGTCATCGTCGCAGACTCCGAAAGACAATGACGGTGGCGATTGTAACCTGCAACCTCAGGTCCTCGCCCAATCTGGGGCAGCCTGACTGGATTTTGGCGACATATGCCCTTTACGTCGGCTTGAGCAGGACAAATACGATGGTCTCACCTCTGCGGGAGGTATGGCTAACTAACGGCTGGCAGCCTGCAGTGCACAAGCCGGGCAAGCTATGTCCCTTGTTTCAAGTCCGAATCCAGAGTTGTGGCGGACGTACATGGAACGTATACTTGCCGCCCGTTTACCCGACGTCGCAGGTGGGGCAAGGTCCCGGCCAGGTGCTGCAGAGCCAGGCCGTCCAGTCAATGCCGGAAACCGCAAATGCGCCTAGCCGAGTTGGCTAGCATTTCCCAGGAGCAGTCACGAGACGTAGGGGTTGACCGTCCTTGGGGCGGGACGCTTGCGGCGACGAATTACAACCAATGACCTTGGATCAGGCGTTGCACGAAACCATGACTATCCACCAGGGAAATAGGTTGCAGGGCAGCATATTCGAGGGCCGCTACGAACTCGAGGAGTCTGTCGGCACAGGACGCATGAGTTCCGTCTATCGGGCCCGTGACGTCGTCTCAGGCGGGCCTCTGGTGGCCATCAAAGTGCTGGACACCCAACACCCTGACCGGATCAAGAGCGAGCTTTTCAGGCGGGAAACCGCGGCCCTGAAGTTGCTCCGGCATCAGAACGTGGTGAGTCTGCTCCAGAGTGGATGGTCCGACTCAGCAGAGTGTTTTTACCTGGTCCTTTCCTACCTGCCGTACTCTCTGGACGGATACCTGAATGATGACGGGCCTTTCAGATTGGGGCATCTGGATCAGTACCGGGTGATGAGGGAATTGACACAGGCGTTGTCTTACGCCCACTCCATGGGCGTGGTGCACCGGGACATCAAGCCTTCCAACATTCTCCTGGACGAGAACGGGCGTCCCTCGTTGACAGACTTCGGCATCAGCAAGCTGCTCGGCGACCTGACCATTGGCGAAACTCTGGCTGGGTTCTGGAGCGGCGGATACGCGGCACCGGAGCAGAGAAGATCGGAGCCCGCCGGAACCTGGTCTGACATCTATTCTTTGGGGGCAGTGTTCTTCCATCTGCTGACCGGCGAGGCGCCCCCGGCGGACGGGCCAACACCGACGATGGTGCAGGAGCGTGTAACCGGCCCGGTTCAACTGAAACTGGTGCTCCAACGGATGCTGGCGGAGCGTCCCGGAGAACGTGAATCCAGCGCGGCCAGATTACACTCGTCTCTGGAAACCGTGACCCGGCAGGCGGAGGCGATACCTCGTCACGGCCTTATATTGAGAGGTCGCGCGGTCCGCGACATTTGCGACCAGGGATACATTTCCACCGAGGATTTCTCGGCGGCCGCCGAGGTGGTCAGCGCAAATCTGGGCGGGTTAGCTCACGATGAGGTCCACGTTCAGAGAGCCCGTGGCGAACAAACGATAGGTCTGTTGGGTGATTCCATGCGTCTGATCTGCGCTCCCGACCGGGACAATCCCAAGGCTCTATTTATAATCACCGTTCAGTTCCCTATCGTACCGGACCTGGAGCGTGATCGGGAGCGGGCGATGCCGTACCGCGCGGTCTGGGTGCCGGTGGAGAACGCAGGCTCGGTTCCGCCGGAAAGCAACGTGTCTGACCTCATGGGGCAATTTGTTTCATATGAGCAGGAGGCCGAGGAATCGCGTGAGCAACGCGGTTCGCGCCTGGAGTTCATAGAGCATTGGTACCAGGTGATCCGTCAGCGAGAGCAGCGTCTCGCGGAGGCGGGGCTGGATTACCGCGAAGTCGAGAAGGACGAAGCTGGAGGCTTGCTGAAGTTCGCGCTGAACGAGTTGCCGCCAGATAACACGAACTGGGGCGAGGGAGCGCCATTGGCCGTGACCATGCCGCCTCAACAGCCAAACCGCAGGTCTCGTTCTGTGTCGGTCGGGAACCTGCGGGAGGTACGTGGGCGCGTAGTTTACGTAGATATGCCCGACGCCCGGTCCAGGAGAATTACCGACGATGTTCCGCAGCGAGGACGGTTGGGCCTGGACCCAAGGCAGGTTCTGTCAGACCTTGGGCGCCAGCGGAACGCTCTTAACGCGTTTCTCAACGGGGAGATGATCAATCCCAGCCTGGGCAACCTTATTGTGGAGCCGTCCGGCACGACCCGAACGCCGGAGCCCGTCCTTGATTACTATCAGGACCATCTATCGGACGACAAGAAGGAGACCGTCCAAAAGGCGGTGTCCAGCAATGAACTGTTTCTGATCCAAGGGCCACCAGGGACCGGCAAGACCACGGTAATCGCCGAGATAATACTGCAGGTTCTGAAGCGAGACCCCAACGCCCGTGTCCTCATGAGTTCCCAGTCGAATGTTGCCGTCGACCACGTGCTGGCCAGGGTAGGGGAAGCAGCTAACGCCGCCGGCATGGCGCCGCCCGAGATGGTCCGTTTGGGGCGGCTCGACAAAGTTGCTGACGAATTGTGGACGGTTGGCGGTAGGTCGGAAGCGATGCGGGAGGATATACAAGCCGGTTGTGCGGTCGTGCTGGAGGAGCTGAACGCGACCGAAAGGAAAGCCCGGGCCGACGCCGGAATGGCGCTGGCCGACGGCGGCACCGAGGGTGGAGGTTATGCGAGCGTAGCCAGTCTGGTGGACGACGCCCGGGCGTTGATGGCGGAACTGAGAGAGTGTGAGCGCCAGCGCGAAATGGTGGAGCAAGGCAGGGGAAGAGGCATCATGCGGTCGTTGGTTGCCGACGCCCTGGAAGATGCCCGCCAGCGGGTGAAGGACCGGTTGGATGAGTTGACAAAACTGCTGTCGTTGCCCGTGGAGTATGACGGAGCAAATGAGGAGGAGGTTCTGGAGGCAATCCTACGGGCGTCCACGGCTCCACGCATAAACGATAGGAGTGAAAGTCCCGAAGTCGCAGAGGTGTCGCGTGTCCAGGGCATCGGACAAGTGGTGAGGGAGTGGATGGTCATAGCCGGCCGCACCAATGATTTCAGGAGGCTCATTGTTGAACAATCGAACGTGGTGGGAGCCACCTGTTCGTTCAGCGGTGTGCGGGAACTCGAGAATGCGCGGTTCGAATGGGCCATCATTGACGAAGCCGGCCGGGCGACGGTGCCAGAGGTTCTTATTCCCATCGTCAAGGCGGAACGAGCGATCCTGGTCGGAGATGAGCGACAACTACCTCCCATGGTGGAGGGGATGATGGACCGGGAGACCGGCAATATTTCGGGTGACCATAGTCTGGAGACCAGCCTGTTCCAGAGTTTGGTGGAGCAGGCGGAGGAAGCGGGGCATGGCCACCTCAGCAGCCTGCGGACGCAGTACCGTATGCATCCGGCAATTGGCAATCTCATCGGTGACGTATTCTATGAGGGTCGGCTGGAGAACGGGGTCGACGGAGACGCCCGGCCTGATTACGGATGGATGCCCGCCCCGGTTACCTGGCTGTCCACGTCTGAGTTGCCCGACCGGCGTGAAACCAGGCAAGGTTCTTCTTACGCCAACCGGGCGGAGGCCGAAGTGGTCTTGGAGCAACTCCAAGATTTCGAGAATATGCGACGCGCAGCAGGATGGGACAGAGAGCTGGAGGTCGGCATCATCAGTGGCTACCAGGGCCAGGTCGAACAACTGAACCGGCTGATCAGCCCCGCCGACGGGGACCGCTGGCAAAGCCTTCGTATCGAAGTCGCAACCGTGGACGCTTTTCAGGGCCGCGAATGCGACGTGGTCGTGTACTCCACCGTGAGGTCCAATCGAGATGGTCGCATTGGCTTCCTGGGGGACCACCGGCGCATCAACGTGGCTCTGTCCAGAGCCAGGGACTTGTTGGTGATCGTCGGGGATGACCGGATGATGCACAGCGCCAACATCGCCGGGAACTACAACCCCTTTGAGCGTGTGATCGATCATATGCAGTCGCATCCTAAAGACTGCGCGATTCGGCGAATTGAGAAACAAGGTTGATGACTGAACCGCAAGAACAGCTGGGGTTTGTCGCAGCACGGGCCAAGCGACAGTTTCCTGATCATCAGATCATCACGGTCTATCCAGTGTGCTGGCCAGTCTACCGGCTACGGTTATCGATGGTTGTGCTGGCTCGCCGCGAGGTTTCGGCCATTGCCGGCGTGGTGCTCCAACTGGTCAATCTCGGAGTGAAACAACCGTCTGAGGTCAGCCGGCACATGGGACTGTCCGACAGATACATGGCGGCGGGCGCGGCGGAGTTGCTGGAGGCCGGTCTGTTGGCGCAACCGGCCGACCGCAGTCTGGAAATCACCTCTCAGGGGAAACAGGCCCTCGATGATGGTGGACAGTCTCGACGTCCCCAGCGCCGGGCACTGCCGGTCCCCTATGATGCCCTCACCCGCAGGGTGCTGGATATGGACGTTGACGAGTTACGCGACCGTGATTACGTCGGCAAAAATGGTCTATTCGTCCTCCCCTGCGACGGTCGCAAACCGCGACTGAGTGAACTGCGCCTCAATCAGGTCCAGGACTACGTGGGATACGATCTGGAAGAGGGAGAGGAAGTACTGGACCTTGCTGAGATCAGAGACCGGGATTCCGTTTTACGGTACAGGGACGGCTATACGGTGGCCAAGATGTTGGCGCCCAATGTGGCGCAACCTGTGTTCGCCGTGTATCGGGCCCAACTGTACCTGGAGGAGGAGACCACCGCTCTGTCCAGGTTGACCGAAGCGGGTCACAACCTGGTTCCCGAAGAATATGAACCTCCGGAAGATACCCGTCCATGGATCCATTCTCCGACGGTTTCCGCGCAGGAAGCGGAGCATCTTGCCACGATTACCAGGCTGGACCAAGAGTTGGGCGCGGCTCAAGATGCAGCAGCCGACATCCAGTCGGCTGAGTCTGGTGCCCTGAGCGACAACGAGCGCGGGGCGTTGCTGCGCCACAACCAACAACTCGCGGATCGGATACTGGAATTATCCAGAGAGGTGGAGCTGCGGGAGACTCAGCTGCAAGCTTTGACACGTGGCGCAACCCGGGTGATCAGGTCTGGGCAGCATCGGGACTTGCTGTTGAAAGCGATTGACACGGCGACCTCGGACCTGGTGCTGGTGTCGGCTTGGATACGTCCGGAGGCATTCGATGCAGAAGTCCGAGGCAAACTGGCGCGGGCGATCAGAAGAGGCGTGACGGTACGCATTGCCTGGGGTTTGGGAACGGACCCTGGCGCCCGGATGTCTGCGCAACGGCGCGACGCTACGACTCGGAACTTACGTATGGGAGAAGATGTAATCAACCAGTTGCGGCGTATGATCCGAGATCCGGGGTTGACGGACAGGTTGGTGGTCCGACGCACCGAGACCCACCAGAAAATCATCATCTGTGACGATCGATTCTGCACGGTGGGTAGTTTCAACTGGCTCTCCTACCGGGGTGAGGGCCCACGCCGCGAATCGAGCCATTACTCGGAGCGGCCTGAGGACATCGCACAGTGGAAACAAGAAGCTTCTACGCTCTTTATGAACGGCGATTAAGCGGTGGTTCCTGTCTACATACCGAGCATGTCTCGGATGCAATGTTGAAAGCCTCCCGCAGGGCAGAGATCTCCTCCAGCACGAGCCGGTGCGTTTGCTCCACGATTCGCATGTGCTGGCCTTGCGGTGGCAAGGTCTAACCCCTTGGATAACCTGCCGCAAATAGTCGGGATCCGCGACTGAGGACGGATTGCGACCCGGTGCATTGCCATTCCACGCAGATGGGTGCGGTTACAGATACCGCAGCGCCGAACCTGCGGACTCGCCGCGGGTGTAGCGGCCGACCATGCCGCCGCCCTGCTTCCAGCGGCCCTGGCGTTCGATCTCGTGGGTGGGGGCGCCGTTCTGGGCCATGCGCCTTGCCATGCCCACCCGGCCGCTGTGCCCGCTGAAGAACTCCCAGTCCGAAAGCCCCGCGGCTCTGGCGATGGCCTTCACTCGCCGGGCGATCTGGGACTCCGACAGCCCGAACACCTTCTCCCCACCGCCAGCCCCCGCCGGCCGTATGGCGTCCAGGGCTTTCATTGCAACGGGGGTGATGGCCACCACAGCGCCCTGGGCCTCCGCGTCGGTCTTGGAGCGGACCACGGTGATGCGGCCGGAGCCGTCGTTCCAGCGCTGGACTTCACCCCACGTCAGGGCCGCCGCCTCGGAACGGCGCAGGCCGGCGTCGGAGAGGACCGCCACCAGGGCCACGTCAAACTTCGCCCTTTCTTCGGCCTGCTCCGGCGTCTCGAAGCCGCGGCCGCGCTTGCGGGGCTGGACGGCGGTGAGGCGGATCACGGCCAGGACGTCGGCGGTCAGCGCTCCGGACTGGCGCTGGGGCTTGGCCAGGCGCCGGCCCCATCCTTTCAGGGAGGCGCGCACGCCGGGATCCCGGCAGGGCGACTCCAGCTTCGCCCACTCGTGTGCTTTTGCAATGGCCGAGACGGCCAGGCGCAGGGTGGCGATGGAGGCGCCGGAGCCGGCCCGGGCGGCCAGGTAGCGGGCCACGGTGAGAGGCTCCGCCGGCAGGGACCGGAGTCCCATCTCGGCGCACCAGTCGTTGAAGATGCGCCACTGGGCATCGTAGGTGCGCCTGGTGTTGTCGGAAAGGACCGACTCCAGGGAATCGGCCACGCCCCGGTCGGCGGCGGCCAGTTCGGGGAGATCTGCGGGCCGGTGGGGGACGATGTGGGCGCCGGCGGTGGTGGTCATGGGCGGTCTCCGGAGGCGGGTTTTCGGGGCGATTGGGGCGGGTGAAAGATGCGCGATAATCCTAATTATCGTGCGGCGCATTAATGTGCGCAAGTGGCGTGCAAGGCCCTGATTTCACCGTCGTTTGCCTGACCAAGGCGGGCCCAAAACCGTTGATTCTGAAGGGTTGTCCCCACCCGCGCTGGGCGGAGTAGGCGACTGCCGGCGGGTATTGGATCAATACGGAGTTGTCCCCACCCGCGCTGGGCGGAGTAGCGGATCCTGCTGCGTGATCACCTCCGCCGCCCAAATGAGCAACGCCGACCACGAATGGATAGGTATCCGGGGGAGGTATCGCTGGCGGAAGTGGTGCGCGTGGCGGGCACTCGATGGACCATCGAAGACGCCTTCAAGGAGGCCAAGCGGGAGGTGGGGCTGGACGAGTATGAGGTACGCCTGTGGGTCGGCTGGATCGACACATCACCCCCGTGTCGCAGCACGGGGCAGGCTCTGACCATGTTGGCCCATGCTTTTCTGGCGGTAATCCGGTCCTACGCCGCCGGTGGCGATGGCAAAGGGAGGATGGGTTCGTGGGAGAACTCATCCCACTGACCGTGCCCGAGGTCAGATCCGCCAGAGGCGGACTACGCCGGCTGCTGTGGCTGCCCCGTGGCAGTCCTGCCCTGACCATCCACTGGTCGGGATGGAGACGGCGGCACCAGGCTCGGGCCATGCAATGTCACTATCGGAGACGCCTTCAGAAACCCTTACCGCATGCGCGACTGTAATACTGAGCAGTTCCATCACCGGAGTAACCCATTTCTTCCAAACGCCGCGCAGCTTGCGCTGACTCTGCATCTGTGAACAGGCGCCGCCAAGGTTCTCGGAGCACCAGTGCCTCCACCGTGAGGTCTAGCCTGTGTTCCTCCCAGAGGCGCACCGATTCGTCGGAGAGCGTTTCGCTCCGCAGCAGCGTTCGGGCCGTTTCCCAGCCGCCGTCCCTGTTGACCATTTGACGGAAACGAGTAGGCCGGTACCCGAATTGGGAACACTCGTCGTATATCCTGAGCACCGCCTGATGAAACTGTTGCGAAGCGTCTCTTCGTTCATGACCATCTCTGAACCCCGATGAGGGGCGATACTAACACGCTGGCGGCGGTGATCCAACGGCGTATGCAGCCCAGACCAGGATTCCCATCTCCAAGAACAAGACGGACATCGAGGAGTTGCTCGCCAAGCACGGCGCGATGGGTTTCTCCTACGCCACCGAGGGCGACCGCCACATGGTGGCGTTCAAATGGTGGCGTTCAATATGTCCGGCCGGCGGGTGGAGATCATGCTGGTCATGCCGCCCATCGACGACTACTTCCGCCCGCCGCGCAACGCCAAGCGGACGGCGGTGGCGCAGCAGGCCGCGTGGGAGCAGGCGTGCCGGCAGCGCTGGCGAGCGCTGCTGCTGACCATCCGGGCCAGGCTGGGGGCGGTGGAGTCAGGCATCGCCACGCTGGAGAGCGAGTTCCTGTCCAACATCGTGCTGGCCAACATCGTGCTGCCCGACCGCGGGACGGTGAGGCAGTGGCTGGCGCCGCAACTTGAGGAGGCGTACGCGATTGGAAGGATGCCGCCCATGCTGGCGGAAGTATCTGCGCCAGCTCCTCCGGCATAGCGCCCGATCTCCAATTCAAGCCGGTCCTCGCCAAGCAACCGACGCTTGGGCCCGTTGGCCACACATACGGCCGGACGCTCCATCGGCGCTCCGCCCGGGTGGCAAAGCGCATGATATATTCCTGGCCCAAGCACGCGCTTATGAATAACTCGGTGAATCCTGAGGCGATGTGAAGGATTGCGGATTCGGAACGGGAGGCGAGCCCAATGCGCAAAATCGTATGCAGGCTCATGTTGGTTGCGGCGCTCACCACGTTGGCGGCGCTCACGTTTGCGGGGGTGAACCCTCAGGCCTACCCTAAACCCACCAACGTGGCGGTGGGAAATACGCCAGAGGGTAACGTTCTGGTCAGTTGGGGAGCCGATGAAGCCCCCGTTCATCGGGTGGGCTGGACCCAGGAAACCGATCTGAGGGCGGCGCAAGCCGCCGGCGATTGGCTGGAAGCATTCCATTTTGCCGACACCAAGCGCAGCGGCAACTACACGGTCAAGTATCTGCCGCATGGGCGACTGTACTGGTTCATTGTAGGGTCCAGCGCCCAACGGTTCGACGAAGTAAACTGGAGCGACTGGGCCAACCTGATTACTGGGCACAGCACCGCTACTTTGCAGCCTCCCCCTACACCTACACCTACGCCCACGCCCACAACCAGACCAGATACATTCCAGAGCGATGTTGAGCTTCATCTGGCCATTGCCTGGCTGCCCCAGGATACCTTTTATCCCTGGCTGACCGCCAGCACCAGTCACCTGCCGTTCCGCCCAATGTGGGAGAACCTCACCACGATTTCGCCCGAAACCGGTGCTGCCACCATTCTGCCCCAACTGGCCCGCGAGTGGAAGGTCAGCGCCGACGCTAAAGAGTACACCTTCTACCTTCAGGAAGGAGTGCCGTTCCACTTCGGACATGGCGAGTTCACCGTCAGGGATGTCATCCTGACCATCGACCAGCAGATGTCCGACCCACTTGCCGGATGCAAAGCTCCCCTCAAGCGCTTCATGGGCGCCGACTCCATGACCGAGATGATTGAAAACGGCAGCATGGAGGTTATCGGCGACTATTCCTTCAAGATGAAACTGGCGCAACCGCAAACCGACGTGGCGTCCTGGTGGTTCAACACCCTGATGCCCTGCGCCGCCGTACGCAGCGCGGCCCAATACTCGGCCGAAGGCGACGCCATGTTCGAGAACGGCCCCGCCGGCACCGGCGCATATCAGTTCGTGCGGCGTGACCTGAGGGAATTCACCGACTACGAGGCGGTTCCCTACGACCACTGGCGGGTGAACGCTGGGTTCAAGAACCTGCGCATCACCACCACGCCGGAGGACCTGGTCCGGTTGGCGCTGCTGCTCGCCGGCGAGGTCAACATGGCGGACGTTCCCAGAGCGCTGCACCAGCAGGCCCTTGACGAGGGAATGGAAGTTTTCCAAAGCCCTATGCCTTCCTGGGGCCTCACCATCCTGCCCCTGGGCCAGTACTACGTCAGCGAGGTCAACTGGAACCCCGACACCGAACCCTGGAACGCTCCCGGCGAGACCGGCAACCTGGTGCGGGAAGCCATGAACCGTTCCATCAACCGGGAGCGGATCAGCAACGAACTGTTCCAAGGCCGTAGCGAGCCCATGTACAACACCATCTTCCACCCCTCCCTTGAAGGCTGGAACCCGCGCTGGGAAGAGGAGTTTGACGAGAAGTACGGCTACGACCCCGAACTGGCCAAGCGGCTTCTAGACCAGGCCGGCTTCCCCGGCGCCAACGGCCAAAACCGCTTCAGCATGGAGGTCTGGCAGACCAGTCTGCCCGGACTGCCGGAGACCCACGAGGTCGCCCAAACCGTCGCTCGATCCTTCCAGGACATCGGCATTGACGTCCGACTGGTTGAGGCCGAGTTCGCCCGCGCTTTGGATGCCTTCCGCGACCGCCACGACGCCCACTTCATCCTGCCTATGCGCCAGACCATCCGCCCGATCCAGCAAAACGCCCGCATTTACTACTACACCGGGCCCACCGATCCCCGGATCGGCCGTCCCACCGGTGGCGTCGCCTACATTGAAGATCCACTGTACGACCAAACCTACGAGCGCCTCCTGGTGGAGACAGACCCAGCCGAGCGCCACCGGCTGATCCAGGCGATGGGTGACGACATCTACGACACCTATCGCACTATCCCCATCGTCAACGTCCGGTCCAGCCTGGTGGTGAACCCGCAGGACGTGGCCGAGTACAAGTTCGGTGTCATCACCGGTACGTTTGGCCACCTGGAATACGCGCAAGCAGCCCGGTAGGTGGGTTGGAATGTGCCACGTTTACCCAGTCGCCAGGGCGTAATGCCCCGGCTGCGGGGGCGGAGCCAGGCTGGCGCTGCCAGGTATCCGCCGGCGGAGCATCGCGCCGGAACTTCCAAAAGGCCCGGGTCCGCGCTGCTGCGGCCACTGGAGCCGCCAACTCGGGAGGAAGCCCATGATCCTGATGTGGCGCAGGCTCCATGAACCCGCCGGCGTTCCGCTCGCCCCCGTAATCGGAGCGGGTTGGTCCACACGCTACCCGAGCCGGTGCCGGTCCTGATGGACGACCCCCTCTAGGACTGGCGTCGGTGCGAGCGCTGCGGTTTGCAGCTTCCGCCGGAGGATCAGGTGCGGGTCATCGGCTGCCGGGCCATGCTCTGCTTCCACTGCGCCATGATCTCGTTGAACCTGGAGGCGCTGGGGTCAGACGTCCGGATGGATGTGTCGTTGGAGTTGCTCCGGCGGCTGCGGGACGGACAGGTATACGACGAGCAGATGCGGTTCTACCTTCCCATGGGATCCTCTGGGTCGTAGAGTGTCCGGCCGAGGGCCAGTTTCACGCCACGTTCCTGAAGCAGATCGGCGATGGCGCGGGCATTCGGGACGGATCTGGCCAGGCGGTCCAGTTTCGGCACGACCAAGGTGTCGCCCTGGCGCACGGCGGCGAGGGCCTGGTCGAGACCGGGTCGGGCGCGGGTGGCGCCGGTAAGGCCGTGGTCGGTGTAGATGCGGTCCTCATCGACGCCAAGTTCCAGGAGGGCTTGGCGCTGGGCATCCAGGTCCTGGCAGTCCGTGGAACAGCGGGCGTATCCGATGAGAGTTGCGGTCATGGGCGTTGCGATCATGGGCGTTGCGATCATGGGGGAAGTGTACGGATAGGGTCCCGCTTGCGCAATTGTTGCCGTACCATTCATATGAGACGCGCTTGACTCGGGTCTGCTGGGGGTAGGGGCGACGGGCCGGGCCGTACGCTGGGCGATGGCCAAGCGCGCTTTTTCGCCGAGCGACAGGATGGCATGACGCTGGACCCGAGGTCATTCTTGAAGGAGTTGCGTACTGCTCCGCCGCGGCATTACCGTCTGGGACACCCGCGATGATGGGAGTGCCGCGACCCATGGGCAATAATCAGGACTTCATCATTGGCATTGTGGAAAAGGCGGGTGCAAAGCGAGGCGCGATATGAGCATCGGGAACATACGGAACGCGGCGACGGTTAGTGTGGCAGTGGTATCGCTGTTGGTGACGGCCTGCATCGCTCCAGAACCTGTAGTCGAGCGGGTTGTAGAGAAGACTGTTGAAGTCACCCGTGAGGTGACCAGGGGAATTCCGGTCACTGTGCTCGTTACCCCAACCCCGCCCCCGGCCACAGCTGGGCCGTCACCAGCTCCAACATCGCCGCCTATCGTTTCGCCGTCCGGGTCGTTGACGGAAGCCACCCTGGAGCATATGCAGGTTATGTTCGTGAACTACGGAGATCATCTGCGAGCAGAAGCTTCTCCTCGTTTTCGCCTGGATGCGCCTGATCTGGACGTTTTCGTCGACCTGGACCTGGCCGTTGATGACAATGAACGCTGCGATACCGCCCGAGTTTACTGGGGCCGTGAGGAGCCGAAGGTCATCTGCGACCTGGCATTTCGCAGCCATACTACGGTCCAACGCATTTCTCTCCAGACCCCACAGGGGGACCTCCAGTGCAAACGGGCTGACTACTCGGATGCCTACGCCACGTACTTCCACTGCGTCCGATCATCTACGGAAAACACACTGGAGGATATTGGGATTCATTTTATGAACTACGGGGACAATCTACGGGCTTATGCTGACCCCTATTTCAGCTTGGATGTGCCCGACCTGGCCATTTTCGTCGACGTGAGCCTGGTCGTTGACGATGGGGAGCGCTGCGACACCGTTCGCATTTACTGGGGAACTGGAGAGCCGGAGGTAATATGTGACCTGGCATTCCGCAGCCATACTACGGTTCAGAACGTTTCTCTCCAGACACCACAGGGGAACCTCAGGTGCGAACGAGATGACTTCTCGGATGCCCTATTCACGTCTTTCTCATGCACCAGAGCCGACAATCCGGCACGGGGCAACGGGTCGCCCGATCAGACATCGACCTGTGCTCCTTCCGCCGAGCTTACTTTTGAAAACCGGCCACCTCAGGGAGGTACGCTGGTACGGTTGTACGCTGATCCTCCCACTCTGGACCCTCATCTCTCGGACGATCTGAGCTCGAAGCTGATCGTCCAGGAAGTATTCGGTGGTTTGGTCACCCTGAGCCTGGACCATCAACCCGTGCTGGATCTCGCCGCAAACTGCCGCATAAACGAAGACGGAACGGTGTACACCTTCAGCCTGCGCGACAACGCCAGATTCCAGGATGGCAAGCCCGTTACCGCCCACGACGTGAAATGGTCCATCGAACGCGCCGCCGACCCGATGACACTGTCCCCGACCGCATACGATTCTCTGGGCGACATCGTGGGCGTCGTCGATAAACTGGAGGGCTACGCCGACGAGGTGCAGGGCGTTCGCGTGATTGACGACCGCACCGTGGAGATCGAAATCTACGCTCCAGACTACGCGTTCCTTGCCCGACTGTCCTCGGAGGTCGCCTTCGTGCTCGACCAGGACCAAATCACCGACGACGGTTCCTGGTTGGCGAGTCCCAACGGCACCGGACCGTTCCGACTGGGAGACTACCAGTCAGGCCGGCTCATCATCTTGGAAGCCAACCCGTTGTATCACCTGGGCCCACCCCACCTGGACAACGTCCGCACGATCTTGAACGGTCAGGACGCTATGTCCATGTATGAAAACGACTTGATCCACCTCACGGGCGTGGGCCTTTACGATCTGCCTTTGATCCTCGATCCAGATCATCCGCTGAATGGGGAATTGCACCATTCGCCTCCGGATTTCGAAGTTTTCTACATCGGGCTCAACGGGACGGAGCCGCCCTTTGACGACCCCAGAGTGCGCCAGGCGTTGAACTACGCCATCGACCTGCAGAGCATAGCCGA
>DAOUJD010000037.1:0-84767 GCA_034423115.1 Dehalococcoidia bacterium
CGCGGCGACCCAGCTACGATTCGGTTTGTAGAACCCGGGGGCGAAACGGTCTGCCGCGCCTGATCGCCTGATGGTTCTCACCAATATACAAGGGGCGAATAATCATTCGCCCCTACATCGTTAATCAAACCGGATGACGCACTACCCGCGGAATGGCCGGAAGAACTCCCGCACCTCATGGGCCAGCAGTTCCGGCTCCTCCAGCGCGGCGAAGTGACCGCCCTGGGGCATCTGCACCCACCGGCGCACATCCCACGAACGCTCCGCCCATTCGCGCGGCGGCTTGGCGATCTCCTGCGGGAACATGGCCATGCCGGCCGGCGTGGGGACCTTTTCGTCCTGCGCCATCTCCCACACGCTGCTCTGGTTCTCCTTGTACATCCGCACCGACGAGCCGATGGTCTGCGTAACCCAGTAGATCATAACCGTGGTCAGCAACTCGTCCTTGGTGTAGCTGCTCTCCACGTCGCCGTTGCAGTCGCTCCAAGTCCGGTACTTCTCGACGATCCACGCGGCCAGTCCGGCCGGCGAGTCGTTGAGGCCGTAGGACAGCGTCTGCGGCTTGGTGCCCTGGATGTGGCTGTACCCGCCCTCGGACTGCTGCCAGCGCTCGCGCTGGTCCGAGTGCGCCTGTTCCGCCTCGGTGAGCGGGCGAGAGCCGGGGCCAAGGTACGGCGTCGGCCGCGTAATCGACGTCAGGTGCACCCCGATCATCTTGTCCGAGTGAGCGTAGCCAAGACGGGAGGTTACGCCCGCGCCGATGTCGCCGCCCTGCGCCGCGAATTTGGGATAGCCCAGATTCTCGGTCATCAGCCTGGCCCACAGGTCGGCCACCTTCTGCACCTGCATCCCCGGCTCCTGCGACGCCTGCGAGAAGCCGAAGCCGGGCAGCGACGGCGCCACCACGTCGAATGAGTCAGCAGGATCGCCGCCGTTTCCGCCCGGATCTGCCAACAGCGGGATGATCTTGGTCATCTCGAAAAAGGTGCTGGGCCAGCCGTGGGTGATCACCAGCGGCATGGGGTCCGGCCCCGTGCCGTTCTCCTTGATGAAATGGATGCTCAGCCCGTCCACCTCCGACTTGTAGTGATGGAACGCGTTGAGCTTCTTCTCCTGCGCCCGCCAGTCGAACTCGGTGCACCAGTACTCGCACAGTTCCTTGATGTAGTCCAGGTTCGATCCGTACTCCCAGCCGGTGCCGGGCATCTCGTCGGGCCAGCGGGTCAGGCTGAGTCGCTGGCGCAGGTCGTCCAGCACCTCGTCGCTGATTGTTATCTCAAAAGGCTCCATGGAGGTTCTCCGTTTAATGCCCGCGCCATCCGGCTACGGCTGCGGGATAGTAAATATCGTCGTGCCGTCGGTGTCGTGGCGGTGATTCGCCAGCCCCACCAGAATCCGGTTGGTCTCCTCTATTCTCCGGTTGGTCTCTTCTATCTGCGTCCGCAGTTCCGCAAACCCTGCCCGCATCTCGTTCCGCAGTTCGTTAATCTCGTTCCGTACCTCGTCAATCCTGCTATCCAATCGGGCGATGTCGCGTTCCACTTGAGCGACGCGCTGGTTCTGACGTCCAAAGGCCACGGCAGCGGCGATGGCTGCCAGCACCATCGCGATTGCCGTTCCCAAAGTCGCCAGTTCTCCGATGGTCAATGCCATACCCTCCAATTGGCGCCATTCTAGCACAACCACTACTGCGGCCGTCGCCGATTCCCCCTCCGCCCCGGGGCCATCGCGTCATGGGCCAAATACCCGTCCCTCCTGCGGATGGTCTTGCGAGGCCGCGTATTGAGGAATGAAAGTAAAGTCGCGCCACCGCGTAGCCAGGGCAACCGCAAGGGTTGCACATACGCGGTGACGGCTATTTTCATGGTAATGACCGTCGACAAACGGTACGAACGCACAACTCCAATCGACATTGTGGGGGTATCTACTCGCCAATCCGGTACACGCGCACCGCGGTGTCGTGGAACGCCGCCGCCCGCTCGGACGCCGAATATCCCTCCGACATCCGCTTGAAGGCGTTGTACATCACGTTGTACGAGAACGATACCTTGTCCACCGGGAAGTTGCTCTCGAACATGCAGCGGTCCGGCCCGAACGAGTCCAGGCAGTGCCGCATCCAGTCGCCCACGGAACCGGCCAGTTCCTCTGACCCGATGGGCGTCTCCCGCTCGTGCCAGTCGTAGCCGATGCGGGGCATGCCGATGCCGCCCAGTTTCATGATCACGTTGGGGCAGGCGGCCACCGCCTCGATGCCGCTCCGCCACTGCGGGATGACCTCGTCGTCCCGGTTGGCGTAGGGGCCCGTGCGCATCATCCCGCCGATGTGGTTCAGCACGATGGTCAGGTCGGGGATGCGACGGGCAAAGTCAGCCAAGTCGGGCAGTTGCGGGAAGAACACGGTGGTTTCCAGGATCAGGCCCATGTCCTGCAGCACGCGGGCGCCGGCCATGTAGTCGTCCCGCTGCAGACAGCCCTCAACCTCCCGGTTTTCAACCTCCGGATGAGGGTCCCAGCCCACCGAGTGGCGGATGCCGCGGAAGCGGTTGGGGCTGGCGGCCTGCAACGCTTCCAGCACGGGCCGCACGCCGTCGCCCATCTTGAGATCGGCGCGGCCGATGATGGCAGCGGCGGCGCGGCCTTCGCCGTAGCGTCCGGTGGCGCTCTCGTCGGCGATGGATTGCACGAACTCCACCTCGCCCACCGAGCGCATCTCCTCCGGCCCGTCGGTGCGGTACTCGGACCGCGCCTCGATGAACACGGTGGAGCGCACGTTGTGGCCGCTGGTGATGTCGGCCACCAGGTCGGGCAGCAGGTACTGTTGATAGTCAATCGGTTCGGGACGCTGCACCCAGAAATGATGGTGCGGGTCGCAGATGGGCAGGTCGGGTTCCAGGGTGGGTTCGGGGGTAAGGGCCAGCCATTCGTTGCCACTGGGCATAATCGCACCTCCTGAGCACGAGGTTGGGCGACGTTGGTTCGGAACGGGCCAATCATAGCACAGGCGCCGCCCAACTCCGGATCATCTCGAGCTTACTGAAGGGTGCGCACATGGTCCGAACCGTCTGAGGCGGTCATGGGGCAGGCTCACCATGATAAGTGCGGAAAACGCTTTTTGAAAAGCTTTGATGATATAGCCGGTTTTGCATTTTGGGTGTTTCCCTGCGTACGGGCGAATAACTATTGGTCCTTGCGCACCACACAACGGCGTTTGCCAGATCAAGTCATCCAAACCGGAACGATCCTGGAGGTGAAGTTAAGAAAATTGCAAAACTAATCTGCCCGAATCAATGAACCGAAATTCCACAGTTCGTTTGATCTGTTTGATAGCCGAAAGCGCACCGATTCCTCCAGTTAGCGCATCACGAAATCCGCGATCTGGCACTCAAGCGGCGCACGACCTCGCTCATGCAGGGATTGAGGTTTCGTACTTATCAGTCATGCCAAGATTTGGAGTAGGCCATGGAGGCATACCATTAAAGATCGAAGTTACACGACTCTCGATATCCTCTCCGCTTGCCAATACCTGAGACAAGTGAACAAGCGCAAGGCCATACCCGATCCCAAGGTAGCCCAACCATACAGTAAGCAGCCCGTATACCATTCCACGCTCGCCAGTGGAAAAACCACCATGCTCCGCTGAGAGCATCAATGTCTGTGGCGTCGGATGGTCGTATGTTGCGAGCAGGCTACTACGCGCTTCATGTGCCCACCAGCCAACATCCATATCGTCCAACCGCATGGTTGCGGGTAAACACTTCCACACGAAATGTAGTTGCTCGTAGGCTGCTCTAATCTCTGGGGCCATTACGTGTTCGACGCAAGCTCCGATTTCCCAACGATTGATCGCCATAATGTGGAGAAGTATCTTTCGCATGCGACCGATCCAATCCGGTTCATCGGTCTCCATCAGGCGGCTCGGCGGGTCAACCTCAAAATGGATATCAGCTAGTTCAGCCAGCAGATCGCGGCATTGCCCACACCGAGCGCGTAACTCTGCAATGCCGTCGTCGCTCTCAACAATCAATTCAGCCATTTAGCTACGCTCCCCGTCATTCGGTCTCTGCATTGCCGACGCAGCACATTTCCTTAGTTTTCCGGTCGCCACACGTACTTTCTGCAACTGATTTAGAATGATCTGGGACCGCTCACCTAATGTTTTTTTGGATGGAATCTCTAGTGCCGCGTACGCGTTCATGACGGCTACCTGATTCACCAAATAATCCATGAACCCGGCGAACGCAAACTCGTCCGCAACCGTGTTCATAGATCTAACACCACCTTGCCATGAATACCCTGTCCAAACTGCTTCACCGTGGGAAAAATACTTGCTCAAATGTTTGTACCAAGCTGTGCCACCATCAAGTGGCGATACTTTGTCCTCTTGGCTGAGGTTCCTTTTTGTGCTGAGAGGCTCCTGGAAAAACTTTCCACGAATCTCATTGATCTTCCCAAGCAGTTCCTCGCGGGTCATCTGCCCTTTCGTCGCCCTGTTGAATGTCCCCAAATAATCCCTGGCGAAGTAGTCGTCCACATCTCCAACGTCAGGTTCGATGCATACGTTGTGGACCACGAGTTTAACTTGGCCGGCGCATTCAATGACCGGCCGCATTTGTACGGCTAGCGAGTGTAGATTGCTGCTTTCGTTAGCACCGAGTACTGCGACCATGTGCGTTTGTGCCTTATGCAACAGCACGGCGCAATGGAGACGGAAAGGACCATGTGGTACATCTTCAAAAGCAGCGCGTTCCGAAATATCGTCCCCCACAATGACGCCCAAGCGTCGTTTGATTTCGTCCACCTCTCCTACTTGATGTTTCAGCAGGCTTGCCATTCCCGTACGGTAGCGGCCTACTGCATTTGTCGACGCCATATCATATTCAGCCAGCCAAAAGTTTGATTTGCATACTGCAATTATACCAAGGCACTGAACTCGTTACCCGCGCGACTCCTTCTGTACGCGCTGATCTAGCGCAGACGTGTCTGCACGATCCTATGCGTCGCCTATGGCAAGTTCAGAATAGAATACCCAAGAGTCAGACGGCGAAATGGCGTCTGAGTAATCGACGTAATAGAGTCACTGGGTTCCGCAATTTTCACGAAGTTGCGACCGGTTGACACATGCCTTATTCCCCATCACAATAAAGATAATAAGAAATTTGGATTACATGGAGGGTTCAACATGACACAGACCACCGCCTACACCGTGGACGCATTCATCGACGATGTGCGCGACATTTTCGACTCCACGCAGGACCCGCTGGCCCAGGCATCGGGCGTAGCCGAGCGCATGGAGCTCCTGCTGAAGACACCCGGCTGGCTGGAGGAGCGTCTCGAACTCCCCGACGAGGGCGGATTCGGCCGCTACGACCTCCACCTGGACGAGGACTACGGCCATCCCGGCGGCGGCTTCTGGCTGATGGCATCGGTGCAGAAGCCCGACCAGGACAACCTGCCCCACGACCACGGCAACGCCTGGGTGGTGTACGGCGTGTACGACGGCGCCATCAAGCAGACCAAGTGGCGCTGGTTCTATCCCGGCGAGGGCGTGGACTCCATAACGCTCCAGGAGACTGGCGACTTCACCCAGAAGGACGGCAAGGTGGCCTTCTTCCTGCCCGGCGAGATCCACAACACCCTGAACGTCACCGGCGACCGCGCCGTCGTGGTACGCCTCGAGTCCCAGAAGCTCGACCGCATCACCCGCTACCAGTACAACCCCGAAGAGGGCACCATGGTGGTAATGGACCGCTAGCCTCCGCAACCCGGTTGTCTCCCCAGCCGGATTTAAACGTGAGCGCCCCTCGGTTTGAGGGGCGCTTCGCATTTGAGTCAGATCGCGGCCGGGCTAGGTGCGTTCCTCAATAACCACGTCACCACCTTCCCAGGAATCAACGGTCAGACGGTTGCCGTTCAGCAACGCCATGCCGATGAGAGGAATGCCACGCGTACCGTGCACTACCACCGGGTACGGTCTTCCATGCCACAACACCAACGCACTGTAGACGTCGAACATTCTAGACTCGCCAGCAGCCTGGTGCGCCGGCCTTTGACCGTAGTGGGTCAAGCCTAACCGTGCTATAGAATCGTCCGGCAGGGCCAGCCATCCGGTGAAACCCGTATCAACCATCGCCTCTTCCTCACGAAACACCCGGTTGATACCGGCAACACTGATGGCAATACGCGGCTCCAGCCACACCACATCGTTTTCTCGTCTCGTCGCGATTACCTTGCCTAAGATCATTACGGACCGTAGTTGATGCGTTCCGTGATGTGGTACGGAGCCGAGTAACCCACCAACTCCCCCCACGTCATGGCGTCCGGCCGCCGCTCAAACAGGCGCATCGTGGTGGACAGGTCATCGTCGCCGATTTCGTAATCGCCGCTGTTGACGTCAATCACCACCATCTTGCCCCAGTGGTTCGCCTCCATCTCCTCCCGGATCTCCGCGTACATGGCGCGGCCCACGGTGGCAATGTCTTCTCTTTTGACCGCCATATCATTCCCTCATATTCCATCTTTTATCCAATGTGATTGCACTACACTTTGATTGTACTACACTTTGATTGTACTACATCCGGCGCGGGACAACGTCGGGGCTGCGATGCCCACTCAGGGCAATCGCGTCTTAGTCGCGCTTCTAGTATTGCCCTAATGTGCCATGGTCCATCGAACTCCGGGAAGGTGGGAGGGCATCGTGCAATCACACTTGGCAACTATTCTCGATCGTTTTGCCGGGTCGAACGCTCCTCGAATGGAACGGAACCCGACGTCACATATTTGAAGGGAGCCATACACATGGTAAGTCCTCCAGAGACGGAGACTGCCTGGCAGACCCTGACCTTGGGCCAAGTCAAAGGTGAAGTTGGGCCATGTGGCGCTTGATGGCAGCAAGGCTACGCTAGGGCATCGAAGCGCAAGGCCATGGATTACGGGCTGATCCAGGAAAATCATTCGAACCTCAAGATGGGTCCATACAGATACCGGATTTTATTTTTACGACGCCCGTTACGTTCAAACGGAAACACGTGCTCAGGTCGTTCTACACTGAGGAGTTGCCCAATTTGGGCCCATGCCGGCGCTGCCCACTGGCACGTATCGTCCGGTCGCTCCTCTCCTCGGCAGTCGCCTGCGGCAAACGACGATACCTATGCAACAGCCTCTCTTAATCTCCCGACTCTGTCCCCCGGCTCGCTTTCCGACTCGGTCTCCGCCACGGCCTGCCGTCGCTGCACAACCAGCCGCGCTCCGGCGCCGGCGGCTGCTGAAACCACGGCGGCAAGGACCGTCAAAAGGGTGGCCCGGAAGTCGGGCCATCGTCCACCGATCGGTCCATCAACTCCATGACAACAGACGTAACGGTTTGCTTTATCGCTTCCCGGTCCACCGTGGGTTCGGGAGTAGGCGTAGGCGCCGGTGTGTCCATGGGCGCCACGGGAATAACCGTCGGCGCCGGCGTAGGGGTCGGTTTGGCGGTGGACGGCGTGTATTGCCCCTGAAACAGAGTAACGGTGGTTACCTCGCCGCTGACCCGATCACCACCGTCATACAGATACAGTCGAGCCGTATACTCGGACGACGTGCTAGGTCGGAGATGAAGTAGGCCAAGTATCCTCTGGCAGCCACTCCTGCAGCGCTGCTGGCAACAGCAACTGCTGATCAGGATCATATGGCAGGTAGATCTTGCTCATCACCGGCTCCCAACAAGTGGACTGCCCGATCATACCTCTGGAAATCACCAACCGAGTTTCTCGGACAACCTGCTAGACAATTGACGTTCAGATAATGAGGTTATGCCATTACAGTTGCGACGGGCAGAATGTTCCAACGTTACTCCCGTCGCAAATGTCAGGAGGTTGGCGCGTTTGAGGCCCGGCGCCAAGTCGCCAACCCCGAAATTGGGACGGTTCGGCAATAATTGCCTGATCCGTCCCCTTTTTGTGCCTTGCCGGCGCTACAAGCCTAAACTTCGCAGTGTTCGCCGCAGTCGTCCGCCCGACCCAGCGCCCGGCTGATGCGCATGCGGTTGCGCGCGAACCATCGGTAGAACCCGTCGGATAATGGCCTTGCCGGCCCCCATCCGGTCCACCCGATCATCCAGCCCACGCCGGCTAGCCGGTAGGCCTCCCTCAGGCTGGCCATGCCCACCGTGATGCTGCCGTCCGGCTTTATGCCGTACAGCGCGGCCCGGACCTGCTCCGCGCTGAGTCCATAGGCGGCGGCGTCAAAGTCCGCCGCCATGATGTCCACCGCCTCGATGGCATCCGGGTTTCGCCGGTACAGCCCCAGCACCTCCCGGCTGCACATCGGGCAGGCGCCGTCGTAGAGCAGTCGGTAGCGGTCGCTCATCGCATCAACTCGCGGTTCAGTCGTCCGCCGGAACCAACGCGGCGTCGGCTGCCATCTGCTCGGCCTGGGCGGCGGCCAGCGAAGCCACGTCCGTGCCAACGTCCTGCACGCCGTACTTCTTCTCCAGCTCGTAGATGGCGTCCAGCCCCAGTACCGATGCCACGTCCCAGCGGGTGCCGTAGCGCTCGGGGTTGACCATGCCGTCGGCCATCAACTCTTCGTAGGCGGCCCGCACCTGCTTGTAGATCAGCCAGATGGTGCTGCCGCAGATCATGATCTTGTAGCCCAGATCGTCCATGAACTGCGTGGTCGCCAGGTCGCCGTTGTACATGCGCGGCACGTCGGCCAGATCCTTGGCGTAGCGCTGGATGTCGTCCTGCGATTTGACGCCGTCCACAAACACCAGGTCGGCGCCGGCGTCCATGTATGCCCGACAGCGGGCGACGGTGTCCTCCCAGCCGGTAACAGCGTAGGCGTCGCAGCGGGCGATGATCACGAAATCGGGGTCGGTTCGAGCATCCAGGGCGGCGCGTATCTTCTGAACGTGCTCCTCGACGGGCACCACCTGCTTGCCGGCGAAGAAGCCGCACTTCTTCGGGAACACCTGGTCTTCCAGGTGTATCGCGGCGACGCCGGCCGACTCATACTCCTTCACCGTCCGGCCCACGTTGAGCGGGTTGCCGTACCCCGTGTCGGCGTCGCATATCACGGGGATGTTGATGGCGTCGGCGATGTACTTGGCGTTGGACACCATTTCGGTCATGGTCAGCAGGCCGACGTCGGGGAACCCCTTTTCGGCGGCGGTGCCCGCGCCGGTCATGTACACCGCCTGGTGCCCCACGTCCTCGGCGATGCGGGCGTGCAGCGCGTTCAGCACGAACGGCGCAACAACCATCTTGTCGGACGCCAGCATCTGGCGCAATTTCGCAGTAGCTTTCATAGTTCTCACACCTCCATGGATTTCAGTGGCGGAAAGCAAATTTACACGGATGAACAGGATAAACGGGATAAAGGAGATTGGGATACGCTAGTCGAAATTGGAAACATTGCGTCTGGTAAGACGACGGTATTGAATTTTAGGATTGCCAAAATTGATAAGCAGGCCAACTTGGAAGTTGGTTGCGCTCAGATAGTTGAGCAGTTGAGCTTCGTGCTGTTGCGCAAGAGCAGAAACCGCTTTCAGTTCCACAATAACCCTGTTCTCAACCAGTAGATCGGCATAGAATGTACCGACAGACTGACCGCGAAAATACACATTAATCGGGGCTTGTTGTCTGACGGCAACACCGAACTCCCGCAGGGCTATCGCTAGAGCATTTTCATATACTGATTCCAGAAAGCCGGCTCCGATTTCATTACTCACATCAAAGGCGCACCCGATTATCGTTTTGGTCAATTCGGAATACAACAACGCCCTATCTACTTTATCCCGTTCATCCATGTGAATTCTCCGTATGGCGCGGGTCGGGGGCTGATTAGCTAATAGATGCGGTCGGTTTCGGGCACCAGCGGCGGTATTATCGCCTCCACCCAGGGCACCATGTCCCGCAGCACTTCCACGGGAATCTCGTGCCCCATGTTGTACTCGTGATATGACAGGTTGTAGTTCTCAGCATCCAGGAACTCGCGGGTTCGCCGCGCGCTGTCCATGGAAACCATCTGGTCGTACAGGCCGTGAGCGACGAACACCGGCTGTTCGCGATGATCGGGCAGCCGCGGCCGCAGAACCTCCGGGTCCGGCAGCGACGCGCTGAGCGCCACCAACGCCGCGAATCGATCCGGTCGTCCCAGGCCCATGCGGTAGGTCATCCCTCCGCCCTGCGAGAAACCCAGCAGCACGGCCCGCCCGTCGCCGGCGCGAAACTCAGTCAACACCTCGTCGAAAAACGCATCCAGAAATGTCTCAGCCTGCTCAAAATGCTCCTCGGTGGCCTGTCCCCGGGGCGGATGCCATCCATAGCCGACCATCCCCGGCGCCAACTCGAACGGGATCGGCGCGTTGGGACACGCGTAAACGTAGCCCTTGCGGTTGATGGACGGCGCCAGACCCGCCAAATCCTGCATGTTGGCCCCGAACCCGTGCAGCATCACCACCAGCGGGTAGGTTTCCTCGGCATCATAATCGTCGGGGAATATGACCAGGTAGTGCAGGCCGTCGCCGGCCACGCGTCGCTGTTCAGCTTGCATCGGGGCTGCTCCTTGGGGTTCGGTTGGCGGCAGCACGCCGCTTAGGGCAATCCTAACACACCACCCTAAGCCGGTTGTTCGGCGGCGGCGGGGATTGTGTTAAAGTGGAGTCGGTCCGATATGTGCTGGGACAATTCCGCAAAGGGAGGTTTCATGCGTTACGAAGTGATGCTCATCAAATCCGACGAGGGTTACGCGGCGCATTGTCCTGCCCTGCCTGCATGCTGGTCCCAGGGGTCCACCAGAGAAGAAGCAGTGGACAACATCCAAATCGCGATTGTCGAATATTTGGATTACCTTGCGGACAAGACTGCTGACCGGAAAAAGGAATTGCTGCAGGCTGGTCAATCAGAAGGCCATCTTATCGAATGGGATGAAGTGGAGATAGACCTGACGGTGGCTGTTTAGGCGCCGAACTGCCGCGGCGTAAACCACCGACGCGCTGTCCGCGCGTTCATGAGGGTGGGCTACTGGGTCGAGCGTGAGGGCCGACACGTGATCATGACGAACGGTACGGTGGATTTGGTGATCCCTCGCAACAATCCGATCAACGGGTACACAATGGGCGGTCTGATAGTCAGGGCAGGCCTGACGGTGCCGCAGTTTCGCGATTTGCTGTAACCAAATTCCGCCGGCCACGCCGGCGCAGCCTAGCGCCGTCAACAACCGGGTTGGCCGATGTTGCCGCAGCAGTTCCGGCGCGTAATCACCTTGATCCGGAAGTTGTTCGCGACCTGCGCCAGCACTTGCCACCACGGCAGGCCGGTACCGCGCAGGTTGCCTACCGAAGACCGCAGATTGGGACGCTCATCGTGGCGATGGCCATGCCCAGGATCTCGCTGCGGGTCATGCTCCGCCATGGGCGCCGTCGTTCGGGTTTCAGGCCCGGTTCACGGACGCGCCCGCGGGAGCGTCGCCGAATACGCCAAACGGATTGAGCGACCTGGGAGCGTCGTAAACGTCCATCCGCTCGGTGCGCTTCAGCCAGCCCACCACCAGGTAGGTGAGCGGCGTGGCAATGATCTCGTACACCGACTTGGCGATCCAGGCGCACACCGCCGCGTTGAACACCGGCAGCCACGACCCGTCCTCGCCGATCCACAGGCCCGAGAACCCGAAAGCGATGGTGAAGAACAGTATCGAGTCTATGCCCTGACCCACCACGGTGGACGATATGGTACGGAGCCACAGCATCCGGCCCTGCGTGCGGTTCTTCAGCACCACCATCACCACCGCGTTGGTGAACTCGCCGACGATGTACGCAACGAAGGAGCCCAGCAGAATCCAGCCCGTCGCGCCCAGGATGGCCTCAAAAGCGTGTTCGCTGGGCAGGTTCGCGACCACGTTGCCGGCATCATCCGTGATGATTACGGGGTCGTGCGACCAGAACACGGCGGCAGGGATCAGGTCGCCGGCCCAGAACAGGAACACCATCAGCAGGTTGCACACGAACCCCAGCCAGATCACGCCGCGCGCGACGCGGAACCCGTACACCTCGGTCAGGATGTCGCTGATGATGTAGCCGATGGGGAAGCAGATGATGGCGGCGGAAACCACGAACAGGTTGCTGCCGATGAAGGTGAACGGCAACTCGAAAAGCGATACCGGCTTGATGGCGATGATGTTGCTTACCAGCAGCACCGTCACCGCCAGGGCGGCGATGATGACCAGTTTTCCCGAGAATTGCATTGTTTCTCACACCTTTTTGGCCCGCTCATGGTGAGCCTGTCGAACCATGATCCCCTTGCGATGGCATCCTTCGACAAGCTCAGGATGAGCGGAGACCGTGCGGACAACTACTTTGCACACACCTTGACTTGGGACTCAGAGCAATGGCAGATAGCGTGATATTTCGTAATCGGTCACGGCCGAGCTGTACTCTTCCCACTCCTTCTTCTTGTTGCGGATCAACGTTTCGTGCACGAACTCGCCGAGCGTCTCCTGCAACAGCGCGCTCTCCTCGGCCAACCCGATGGCCTCGCCCAGGTTGGTGGGCAACCTGGAGATACCGCGGGCCGTGCGCTCCTCCGGCTCCATGCGCGACACGTCAGACGTAACCGGCGACGGCAGGGGATACTCCTCCTCGATTCCCTTCAATCCCGCCGCCAGCAGCACGCTGAACGCCAGGTACGGGTTGCACGCTGGGTCGGGCGCGCGATATTCCACGCGCAGCGACGTGTCGTAGCCGGTTTTGTAGGAGGGCACGCGAATCAGGTCCAGCCGGTTCGACATGGTCCACGAAACGTGCACCGGAGCCTCGTAGCCGGGGACCAGGCGCTTGTATGAGTTCACCCACTGGTTGGTCACCAGGGTTATCTCGGGCGAGTGCCGCAGCAGTCCCGCGATGAACCGCTTGCCCGTTACCGACAGATGCAGGTCGTCGTCGGTATCGTAGAAGGCGTTGACGTTGCCCCGGAACAAGGATTGGTGGGTATGCATGCCGCTGCCGTTTTCCAATCTGAATGGCTTCGGCATGAAGGATGCGTACACCCCCTGCTGCTGCGCCAGTTCTTTGATGACCATGCGGGCAGTCATCACGTTGTCCGCCATGGTCAGGGCGTCGGTGTATTGCAGGTCTATCTCGTGCTGGCTGCGCGCGCCTTCGTGGTGGGAATACTTCACCGGTATCCCCATTTCCGCCAGGTTCAGCACCGTGTCCCGGCGCAGGTCTGCCGTCGGCCCGGTGGATAACTGGTCGTAGTATCCGTAGGTGTCCAGAGGTTCCGGCGATTCAGGGTCGCGCAGGTAGAAGTATTCCAACTCCGGCCCAACGTAGTAGATGTAGCCCAGGCTCGCCAGACGTTCCAAGTTGCGCTTCAGCACCTGGCGAGGGTCGCCGATGAACGGCTCGCCCCGGGGCGTCCTGATGTCGCAGAAGATGCGCGCCACAGCGTTTTGCCGGGGGCGCCAGGGCAGCAGTGAAAAAGTGGTCGGATCGGGGAAAGCGCGCAAATCGCTTTCCTGGTCGCTGGTGTAACCCTCGATGGCCGCGCCATCGAAACCCACGCCCAGTTCCAGCGCGTCCTCCAGGTCGTCCACCGTGATGGCGAACCCCTTGAGGCTGCCGAGGATATCCGTGAACCACAAGCGCACAAACTTGACGTCAAAGTCGCGGGCGCTCCGCAACACGTACTCGCGCTCCGCGGCGTGATGGTCCGTCAACATCAAAACTCTCCTGCTGGTGCCAATCCACTATAAACTAAATAACCAATCAATAACACAAATAGGGTTTCTTACCTGAAACGCTCTGGGATTTCACCATTCAGCGCCATCAAAAATTCTTCGTCGGCAATGCCGGACCTGCGAACCATGCGCAATACAGTACCCTGCGGAATCGTGCCCCTGTGCCTGGGAATATGAACAGTCAAACCCAACCTCGGGTGAACATATCTTTCATGGGGCCCTCTGCCCCTACCGGCGCGCCTGAATCCGAGTCTGAGGTAAGCGGACACTACTTCACGCTCGCTCAAATTGCGCAAAAACGGCGGCATTAGGCGACTGGAAAAACGATACCATCGAAACGTGGATTGCTGCGGATTTCCTCGTCCGTCATGAACCGTGGTTCAACCCAGTGGATTTCGGTTACTCCCCCCTCCTCATTACATTCGGTAAGCGTCGTTTCTTTTTCGGCCTTCGTCCGCTCTTCGTCGTAGACGACGACTACCCATCCCGGGTCCTCTTCCAGGTGGCCCGCCATCGCGTCGGCAATCATCATCAGCGCTTCTTCGCGGGTTTGGCCGTCCGACACACAGCCCTGCATCGCCGGGCAAACCGCCGTCCACCACAAGTTGTCGGGGGGTTCCAGCTCCGGGTATTTGACCAGGATCACTTCGTACTGTGCCATCGCCGCGACCTCCCGGTTGATGTGCCCGCGGTGCGCGAGTCTAATGTACGCGTAGGGGCGAATGTTGATTCGCCCCTACCTCGTTTTCGACCGCTGCCGCTGCCGGCAATTGTACCACCGGGGCTAGGCGTCGAAGTATTTGAAGAATTCGATGGGATGCGGCCGCAGGCGCAGGTCGTCCACGTCGTTCTTCTTGTAGTCCAGCCAGGTCTCGATCAGGTCGTCGGTGAACACGCCGCCCCGCATCAGGAACTCGTTGTCCCGCTCCAGGGCCGCCAGCGCCTCGTCCAGCGAGCCGGGGACCTGCCGGATCATCGCCAGGTCGGCGGCGGACATCTCGTACAGGTTCTGGTCCACCGGGTCCGGCGGCTCGATCTCGTTGATCACGCCGTCGATGCCGGCCATCAGCATGGCGGAGAAGGCCAGGTACGCGTTGCAGGACGGGTCGGGCGCGCGGAATTCCAGCCGCCGCGCCGCCGGGCTGTGCGAGTAGGTCGGGATGCGGATGCAAGCCGAACGGTTCCGCACCGAGTACACCAGGTTCACCGGGGCCTCGAAGCCGGGCACCAGCCGCTTGTAGCTGTTGGTGGTGGGAGCGGCGAAGGCCAGCAGGGCAGGCGCGTGCTCCAGCAGCCCGCCGATGTAGTGCCGGCAGGTGGCCGACAGCATGGCGTACCCATCGGCGTCGTAGAACAGGTTGCTGCCGTCCTTCCACAGGCTCTGGTGGGTGTGCATACCGGTGCCGTTGTCCCCAAACAGCGGCTTGGGCATGAAGGTGGCGACCTTCCCGTGGTTCTTGGCCACGTTCTTGACCACATACTTCAAGATGGCCACGGTGTCGGCCATGGCGGTCAGGCTGTTGTACCGAACGTCGATTTCGGCCTGTCCGGCGGTGGCAACCTCGTGGTGATGTTTCTCGACGATGATGTCGAAGTGCTCAATCTTCTGCACCATCTCGGAGCGCATGTCCTGGAAGGTATCGAAGGGCGGCGCGGGGAAGTAGCCTTCCTTGTTGCGCGGCCGGTAAGCCAGGTTGTTGTTCCCGTGGATCGGGCTGTCCACGCCCGTATTCCAGAACCCTTCGTCGGAGTCGATGAAGTAGTAGCCCGAGTTGACGTTCTGGTCGAACCGGGCGGAGTCGAAGATGAAGAACTCAGGCTCCGGGCCCCAGTAGCTGGTGTCGGCGATGCCGCTATCCCTCAGGTACGCTTCGGCCTTCTGCGCAACGTGGCGCGGGTCGCGGGTGTAGGACTCGCGCGTGACCGGATCCAGGATGTCGCACAGCATGTGCATCGTGGGGATCTCAAAGAACGGGTCCACCTTGGCCGTGCTGGCGTCCGGTATCAACAGCATGTCGCTTTCGTCGATGGTCTTGAAGCCGCGAATGCTGGAACCGTCGAAGCCATAGCCCTCCGCCATGTTGGCCTCGGTCAGTTCGCTCAGCGGTATCGACAGGTGCTGCAACGTGCCCGGCAGGTCCGTGAACCTCAGGTCAATTATGCCGATGTTGTTTGACTTGCAAAACTCGATGACTTCTGCAGGGGTCATTTGTATCTCCTCCTTAGTTGTTTTCCGGGTACTGTCGGTCGCCGCCGGGTCGGTTTGCTATTGCTGGGCCATGCCTTCGCCGTGCTGTGCTAGGTCGACGCCCACTTCCTCTTCGGTATCGTTCACGCGCAGTCCGATGGTGAATTTCAGCGCCAGCAGGATGATGCTGGACACCACGAACGACCAGGCAAACGCCGCGCCGATGCCGATCAACTGGTACAGGACCTGCTCAATCCGGCTAACGTCCGCTTCCAGCGCGCCGAACCCGATGCCCACGAACAGGCCGGTCGCCAGAGCGCCCCACATGCCGCCGATGCCGTGGATGCCGAACACGTCCAGCGAGTCGTCGATGCGCAGCCGGTGGATGAGTTCGACGGCCAGGAAGCACACCGCGCCGGCTCCGGCTCCGATGATGATGGCCGGCATTACGCCTACGAATCCTGCCGCCGGTGTGATCGCTACCAGGCCCGCCACGGCTCCCGCCGCCGCGCCGCTGGCCGACGGGCGGTGCGTAAAGAACCACGACACGAACGACCACGACGACATCGCGGTGGCCGCCGCCACGTTGGTAACCACGAACGCGTTAGCCGCATCATATGTTGAAAGGTTGAAACTGCTGCCGGCGTTGAATCCGAACCAGCCGAACCACAGCAGGCCCGCGCCCAGCAACACCAGAGGCACGTTGTGCGGCACCATCGGCATCGACCCGAACCCGGCGCGCCGACCCACGATGAACGCCGCCGCCAGGGCCGCCGTTCCCGACGCGATGTGCACCACCGTGCCGCCGGCGAAGTCCAGCGCGAATCCCGCCTCGCTCATGCCCAGCACGCTGCCCAGGTTCCCCAGCCAGCCGCCGCCCCACACCCAGTGGCACAGCGGCGCATAGACGATGGACACCCACAGGGCGGCAAAGACCAGGTAGGACGAAAACTTGAACCGCTCGGCGAATCCGCCCGCAATCAGCGCGACGGTGATGATAGCGAACATCCCCTGGAAAACCATGAACGCCTGCTCATCCGGCAGCACGCCTATCATGCCGAACTTGGTCAGGTCGCCAACGAACCCCAGGGCGCCGACGCTGTTGCCGAAGGCCAGGCTGTAGCCCCACAACACCCAGACGATGCTCACCACACCGATGGCGGCGACCGAGTGCATCATCGTTCCGATGACGTTCTTGTGGCGTACCAGCCCTCCGTAGAAAAGCGCCAACCCCGGGATCATGATGAACACCAGCGCCGACGATATCAGGAAGGACAGTACTTCCAGATCGGTGAACTCCATGTGTCTTATCTCCTCACTTCCATTGTTTGTATTTGTGCCCTTCGCTGTCCCACCACCGCAGCCCGCCCGCAGGCGGATGACCGTGCTGTCGGCAGATGGTTTGACCTTCAGCAGACACGGCGCAAAGTACCTTTTCAGCCTAGATTTCCAGTGTTACGTACGAATGACGGAAATGTTACAAACTTGTTACACGCCGTATCGCTTTTGATTCGACGAACCCAGTATTCGAGACGTTTCGGGCAACGTCGGCTCATGAATAACGGGAGCCGAGGGTGGCCACTACCCCCGACTCCCGTAATGAGGAGAGGAAAAATCGTCTTGAGCGCGCTAGCTGGTCGCCGCCGATTCGGGGTACGTCTGGATGCCGTGCTCGGAGATGTCCAAGCCCGCGATCTCTTCCTCTTCGCTGACCCGGACTCCCATGGTGAACTTCAGCAGGAAGAACAGGGCGAAACCGGTAACCAGAGGCCAGATCACCACCGCGATGATGCTCAGGATCTGGGGCAGGAGCAGCGCGGCGTTTCCGCCGACCAGGCCCACCGTGCCCTCAGAGCGCAGTCCACCGGCCACCGCCGAGTCCGCGCCGCTGGCGAATATCGCCACGGCGAGCAGGCCCCACAGGCCGGTTACGCCGTGCACGCTGATCGCGCCCACCGGGTCGTCAACCTTCAGCACCTTCTCCACGAAGTTTACCGAACCCCACATGATCGGCGCGGCGATGGCTCCTATGACCACGGCGGCCCAGGGATCCACGAAGGCGACGGGAGCGGTGATGCCCACCAGTCCGGCCAACGCGCCGTTACAGGTCAACAGGATGTCCGCTTTACCCTTGGAGATCAGGGAGATGTACAACGCCACCACCGCGCCCGTCGCGCCGGCCAGCAGCGTGTTGACGGCGTTCAAGCCGATGTTGTCGCCGGTGTTGATGTTGAAGCCGAACCAGCCGAAGAACAGGATGAACGTGCCCACCACCACGAAGGGCGTGCTGTGAGCCGCCAGTTCCTGCGGAACTCCGTTGACGAATTTGCCGATGCGAGGTCCGACCACCCAGGCGCCGGCCAGGGCTACGAAGCCGCCCACCGCGTGCACCACGCCGGAGCCGGCGTAGTCCTGCGCGCCCATCGCGCCCAGGAAGCCGTCGCCCCAGACCCAGTGGCCGTAGATGGGGTAGATCAGCGCGGAGACGATGAAGCTGTACGCCAGGTAGGTTTGCAGCTTGGTCCGTTCGGCCATCGCGCCGGCCACGATGGTGGCGGCGGTGGCGGCGAACACCATCTGGAACATCCAGTCAACGTAGTTCCCCTCAACGAGGAAGAAGTTGCTGAGCCCGATGAACTGCCCGGCCGAGGCACCGGTCATAAACGCGAACCCGAAGGCCCAGAAGCCCAGGGACGCAATGGCGAAGTCCATGAAGGACTTGGTCAGGTAGTTGGTGGTGTTCTTGGAACGGATCAGTCCCGCGCCCAAAAACGCGAAACCGGCCTGCATGAAGAACACCAGAGCCGCCGCGACGATCAGCACCACGTTGTCAACGTAGCTCGCCGTGGCAACATCGTCGCCCTGCGCGAAAACCGAGTTGAAGGTTGCCAACACGCTGATGGCAACCAGACCCACGAAAAGCGCCAGCAGTGTTCGGCGCAGGGAGAAGGGGTACTCTTTAACCGCGGCAACGCCGTGTCTGAGTACGTTGGAACTGTATAGAGATTTTGTGGCCGCAAGCATACATTTGCCTCCATTTCACCTTTGAGGCGTCGTCTCGTCCGCCTGAGGCGGACTGTGGGCGGCGTCCCGTTTTGTTGTGACCACCGCCATCGTATGGTCGCCGTGTTAACCGGCGATTGCGCCACAATTAACAAACTGTTGCCTATTGGTTAAATTTTTGTTTCATTCAAAACGAGTTCAGCCGGCCGCGACGCCATCGCATCGGCGGCATACGCTCCGTGCTATCCTTCAATCCCGCCCAACCCGTTCGGATCGGATATGGTGGGAGTTGAAAAACGATGCCTACGGAAGTGAACCTACAAACATTCGAGGACGCGCTGGCCCGTCTGGACGAAGCACTGTCCGAACGCGCCGCCGATCCCGAGAGCACTTTTCTCCGCGATTCCGTGATCTTGCGGTTCACGTTCACCTTCGAATCGGCAGTTTCGACCTTACGCCGCTATTTGGAAGAGGTAGCCGCGCTGCGAAACGCAAACCGCATGTCCCCACGTCGGTGCTTGCGAGAAGCGGCAGACCTTGGCCTGATTGCAGAGTGCGCCGATTGGATGCTCCATGTGGATAATCGGAATCGCACTGTGCATGCGTACAGCGAGCCAATGGCCGATGCCATCGCGGCCAACGCGTCCGCCTTCGCCGCAGACGCCCGGGCCCTCCTCAACGCCATGGAACAGGGTATCGCCGATGGTGGCTGAACCATCGTCCGAAATCGACCTCACGCCCGAGCACCGCGCCCAGGTGCTGGACATCATCCGCCGCCGCCTGCCTGACGCACGGATCTGGGTGTACGGCTCTCGCGCCAAGGGCCGCGCCCGCCGCTACTCCGACCTGGATCTCATGCTGGATGGCCACGGCAAAACCATCCCCGCCAGGGTCATGGGCGACCTGGACGAGGACTTCGACGAGTCCAACCTGCCCATCATCGTGGACCTGCATGACATGGCATTGACCGACGCGAGATTCCTCGACCGCGTCCGCAAGGACTTCCTGCTCCTCGACTGACCGTTGACCGTCCGTCCCGGCCAATCCGTACCGTCGTGTATAATCTGCCGAACCCATTCTTTTGAATAACCCCATCACGAGGTGCACCATGGCCGAATACGCGCATCCCGAAGCTCTTGTTTCCACCCAATGGGTCGCCGATCACGGCTCGGACGCCAACGTCCGCCTGGTCGAGGTTGACGTCGATACCTCCGCCTACGAGCAGGGACACATCGCCGGCGCCGTTACCTGGAACTGGCAGAGCCAACTGCAGCAGAACGTCGCCCGCGACATCGTGTCCCGCAGCGAGATGGAGGCCCTGCTCGGCGGCAGCGGCATCTCCCCCGACACCACCATCATCCTGTACGGCGACAACAACAACTGGTTTGCCGCGTGGGCCTTCTGGCAACTCCGCTACTACGGCCACCAGGACGTTAAGTTGATGAACGGCGGCCGCGCCCTGTGGCTGGCCGAGAACCGGCCCACCACCACCGACGTGCCCTCGTATCCCGCCTCCAGCTACAGCATCACCACCGAGAACACCGACCTGCGCGCCCTGCGCGACTACGTGCTGCAGGCCGTCAACAGCGGCAGCCACGCCCTGGTGGACGTGCGCTCGCCCGACGAATTCTCCGGCGCGCTCAACGCGCCGCCGAACCTGCCGCAGGAAGGATCCCAGCGCAACGGCCACATTCCCGGCGCGGCCAACGTACCCTGGGGCCAGGCGGTCAACGAGAACGGCACCTTCAAGTCCGCCGACGAGCTCAGCGAGCTATACGGCGGCAGGGGCGTCGACGGCTCCCGCGAGACCATCGCCTACTGCCGCATCGGCGAGCGATCGTCCCACACGTGGTTCGTCCTCAGCCAGCTCCTGGGCTACGACAACGTCCGCAACTACGACGGCTCATGGACCGAATGGGGCAGCATAGTGGGCGCCCCCATCGAGCGCGACGTGTAACGCCCACTACCAAATATCGACGCACGCGGGGCGGGTTTGAAACCCGCCCTTGCTTTTGCCTGCAATCGTGCCAACCAACTACTCACTGTGCCGTATCTGTATCGTCCAAACGCCGGGCGGCCATTCGTCTTGGATAGTTACACTGCTGACGACGAATTTGATCTCAGCGGCTATCGGAACGTCATCATGGATTCGGAAAAGGATTACTCCATAAGGCGCCGCCACTCCTAACCGGCGTACCAACTCACCGTAGTCGTTGTCGTACGTTATCAACAGGCGTGCGTCAGCGCTGGCAACTTCCAGTAGATTCGCGTCCGGCGTTCCTCGATAGATTTCGTAAGCCCAATGAACATCGTGGTCGGCGGCCCGTAGTTCGGCAACCGACTGTCGCTTCATGTTCTCGTCCGCCAGTATTCTCACGACTTCTGCGGCTCAACGTTAGCCATCCGGGCGTCGTATTCGTCCCACGACATTCTGGACAACGACGCTCCCGTCGCCTTGTACTTCACGCAGGCATCAACATCCTCAGCCCTTATGTGGGGATAACTGTCAAGAATCTCGGATACCGTCGTTCCTCTTTTCAACTCGTTCGTGACCAGTTCCACAGAGATTCTGGTGCCTTTGATCGTCGGTTTGCCGACCAGTATCGCCGGATCACACACAATCCGCTCCCGCCAATCCGCCACCTTTTCCGGTGTGGCTTTCTCTACTGTCCGAGCCGTTTCCTCGCGGCGCTGCTGTTCCAGCATCTCCCAATAGCGCCGGCAAGCGTCAACGTCCTCTTCGGTAATCTGCAAGTAGTTGCCGATGATTGCGTCAACGGTATTGCCCCTGCCCAGCAATTGGTTCACCAGCGCCACGGCAATGCCGGTGTCCCTGATGGTCGGCGCACCGTTCAGCACCGCCGGATCGCACACAATCCGGTCTTGCCAGTCTGTCCCTTCACTATGATTCGGCGCGGTCATTGTCGTTGCTCCCTGATGTCGCAGACGTGGTAGCTTTTATTGTAACCGACGCAATGGACAGCCCCGCGCTCCCCGGTGTAGATTGCCTGCCGTACCAACTACCCTGCACCATTCCCCGCACCATCTGGCAAGGAGAGCGCGAACATGGCCGAATACAACCTGGCAGTTATCGCCGGCGACGGCATCGGACCCGAGGTCATCGCGGAGGGTCGCAAGGTGCTCGACGCCGTGGCCGCCCAGACCGACGGCCTCTCCTTCCGCGCTACCGAGTACCCCTGGGGCAGCGACTACTACCGCGAAACCGGCCGCATGATGCCCGAGGACGGCCTGGACCAGCTCTCCTCCCACGACGCCATCCTTTTCGGCGCGGTCGGCGACCCCAACATCCCCGACCACATCACCCTGCAGGGCCTCCTGCTGCCCATGCGCCGCGCCTTCGACCAGGCCATCTGCGTCCGCCCCGCCGTCCTCTATCCCGGCGTCGAGTCGCCCATCGCCGGCAAGCAGGCCGGCGACGTTGACATGGTCATCTTCCGCGAGAACACCGAGGGCGAGTACGCGCCCGTCGGCGGCCGCCTCTACGCCGGCACGCCCCACGAGACCGTGATCCAGAGCGGCGTCTTCACCCGCCGCGGCACCGAGCGCATCATCCGCGCCGCCTTTGAGTACAGCCTCCGGCGCGGCGGCCGGAATAAGGTAACGTCGGTAACCAAGTCCAACGCCCAAGCCTTCAGCATGGTCTTCTGGGACGAGGTGTTCGACGACGTCGCCGCCGACTATCCGCAGGTGCAGACCGAGTCCCTGCTGGTGGACCGCGCCGCCATGGACCTGGTGCGCTGGCCCGAGGACTTCGACGTCATCGTCGCGTCCAACCTCTTCGCCGACATACTGTCCGACATCGCCGCCGTGGTCACCGGCAGCATGGGCCTGGCTCCCAGCGCCAACATCAACCCCGAAAAGACCCTGCCGTCCATGTTCGAGCCCGTCCACGGCGCCGCCTTCGACATCACCGGCCAGAGCAAGGCCAACCCCCTAGCCACCATCCTGGCCGTAGCCATGCTCCTGGAGCACCTGGGGGAGACCGACGCCGCCGACCGCGTCAACGCCGCCGCACTGCGCGTGCTCAACGAGCGCATCGCCCTCACCGCCGACCTGGGCGGCGACGCCAGCACCCAACAGGTTGGCGACGCAGTGGTGAACCTGCTGTAAGAGCGATGGAACGCTCATCCTGAGCCTGCCGAATCATCCTGAGCCTGCCGAATCATCCTGAGCCTGTCCAAGGATCTGCTTCAGCCCCCTCGTCAATCGCCCGAACCCGGTCGCCGAAATAGTGACGCCGGCGCCCCGCCGACCCTCAGCGCATGAATCTCTCGCAAGTAGGGTGGCCGAGTCGTGTTACTCAGCGAACCCTTGCTGATAAAATGGCGCGGAAACGGGAGCATATCAGTGTCATTGGCGGGGTCGCGGTGCCGGATATGTTCCTCCGCGAGTACGTCCTCAGGAATCATCCGCCGCGTACGCTCGTCCATGTGAAGCAATGAAATCAGTCAGACTCTTGATTCCCGGCCTCACTCCATTGTCAGTTGGCGCGATGTTGATGGTTGCGGTTGTGGGGTTTGCGTGCGTGGACGCCACCGCGGACGAAGCCGGCATTCCGGGCGTTTCCGCAGACCGGGTTCTGTTCGGTCAATCCGCCGCGTTCAGCGGTAGAGCCCAGGAACTGGGCGACAACATGCGCCTTGGGATCGAGGCGGCATTTCACGAGGTCAATCAGGCCGGGGGTCTGCACGGTCGCACGTTGGAACTCAAAACCTCGGACGATCGTTACGAACCCGGCTATGCGGTTCAGTCCACCAAGTGGCTCATCGAGCAGGAGGGTGTTTTTGCCCTCATCGGCGCGGTGGGCACGCCCACGTCCCGCATGGCATCCCCGCTCGCCCAGGATGCCGGCGTACCCTTCATCGCGCCGTTCACCGGAGCGGAATTCCTGCGCGACCCGGCGCTGGATACCGTCCTCAATCTCCGCGCCTCGTATCACCAGGAAACGGAGGAGATTATCGCCCGACTGACCGAGGACCTGGGGATAACCCGGGTCGGCGTGTTCTACCAGGATGACGCCTTTGGCCTGGACGGACTGGAGGGTGTGCGGATGGCCCTGGAACGTCGCGGCATGGAACCGGTCGGGGCATGGAGTTACGAACGCAATACCGGCGCGGTGATCGAAGCTACCCTCAGCATCATAGAAGCCAACCCTGAAGCCGTAATCATGATAGGTACGCAGGATGCGGTCGCCACTACCATAAAGCTGGTGAGCCGAGACATCAGCCCGGTGTTCGTGACCGTTTCCTTCGTGGGTGGCAACGCCCTGGCGAAAGCTCTGGAAGAGGAGGGCGACGGCGTCTACTCCACTCAGGTGGTTCCGTTTCCCGAGGATGGCAGCATTCCGATAGTGGCCCGGTATCACACCGCCCTGGCCGGTTACAGTCCGGAGGCGGAACCCGGGTTCGTTTCGCTCGAAGGATATCTGGCCGGTCGCCTGGCCATTTTCGGTCTCGAAGCCTGCGGTCCCGAGCTTAGCCGACAATGCTTTATGAACGCTCTGCACACCTCCGATGTCATCGACATCGACGGCTTTCTGCTCAAATACGGCCCCAACGACAACCAGGGCTCCGACTCGGTGTTCCTGACCGTCATCGGTCCGGATGGAAAATACCGCCAGGCCGACAAACTGAGCGGCGGAAACTGACTGATGAGTCAATTCCGGCCTGCTCTATATCGCTCGAATCACTCGTGACAACTATCTCTTGCCAGCACGTAGCAACCGGGATTAGGATACGGGCACTTCCGAACAGGGGTGCCCGTTTTGCTTTTTGATATCGCGGAGGTCAGCCAGGGCTATCAGCCCATCAGCAGCGTTTGGGAAGGCAGCGATGCGGATTTGATCGAAATCATGTTGCAGTTCTACCCGTCGATTAGTCCCGAGCCTATCTTGGACGCCACGTACAACCGGGGGCGCTTCTGGAAAAAGTCGTCAAGGCAAGTTGTGTCGATGGACATCGACCCCAAATTCGAGCCGATGATCGTTGGCGACAATCGGGTCATGGAAGGAGTGCCCGACGCTGCTTTTGGGACGGTTGTTTACGACCCGCCCCACGTTGGCCCGCAGGGCCGAGACAAGAGCACCAAGAAGTTTGATGAGGATTTTGGCGCGACGGTAGCGTGCGGAAAAGAGCAAGATTGGAGCCTGAGCTATCTCTACCCTCCGTTCCTGGACCAGGCTAAACGGGTTCTCAAACCCGATGGTCTGCTTCTCGCTAAGATCACCGATATGGTCAACAGCCATCGCTCAAAGTGGAGCCACTGCGACTTTATGCGCATGGCGGACGAGGCGGGATTCACCGTCTGCGACCTTATAGTCAAGATCCGCACGGGCCCGATGGTGTCCAACAAGTGGGCTACCGCTCACCACGCGAGGAAGCGGCACTGCTTCTGGATAATTTGCCGCAACAGCGCCAGGTGCGAGCGGTAATCGGTGCGCGCTTACAATCCGCTCAGCGTGGATGAACTGGGGCGCAATGCGGCCCGGGCCTTGATGGAATATCCCGCCGACGCACTGCCACCGATCGAATCCTTTGATGGCGCTGGGGTATATACCCTACACTACACCGGAGCCTTTCCTGCGTATGCTGCCATCGGTCTGGATGTGCCCATTTATGTGGGGAAAGCCGACCCGCCCGGGAGAAGACAGGGGCGGAGGCAGGAGTCAACCGTAGTCCTCCACCGCCGCCTGCAGGAACACGCAGAGTCAATCGAGGCAGCAACCAACCTAGATCTGGCCGACTTTCGCTGTCGTTGGCTCGTGCTTGATCCCGTTTGGATCGGACTCACCGAGCAAGTGCTGCTGGCGCAGTTTCAACCGCTATGGAACGTGGTCGTCGATGGTTTCGGCAATCACGACCCGGGCGCCGGGCGCAGGAACCAGCGACGATCCCGATGGGACACGCTGCACCCGGGGCGCGGATGGGCGTCTCGCCTCGCGGATAGGGGCGAGACCGCAACCGATGTTGCATCCGCAATCGAAGCCCACAGAGAGCGCCAATAAGCCAGGCATATCGGAGTCCGCCAAGGCTTTGCGACTCCGGAGCCAATCTTAGGATACAGGGCCGTCCGTTGCCATTCCCGTGCCGGCGACCACCCGGCAAGCGAAAAATTCCGGTATCGCCCCGCGTGTGGTTCGTTGGCGACGGGGTTGCTAAACTACGTTGCCAGAACCGGACAGAGGTGAACCATGACCAGAGCTCCCGCTACACGCATCCAACGAGTACAGCCCCCGGCCACCCTGGCCGCCGGCGAAAAGGCCCGGCAACTGGCCCGTCAGGGTCACGACGTAATTGACCTGGGCCAGTCGAGTCCGCACCACGTGACCCCGCAGCACATCATCGACGCCGGGATTCAGGCCCTGAACGCGGGACTTACCAACATCAGTTCGTCCCGCGGGCTTCCCGAACTACGCCAGGCCATGGCCGAAAAGCTGGCCGTCCACAATGGCCGCGCCATCGATCCCGACGGCGATATCCTGGTTACTCCCGGCAGCAAGATGGGCCTGTATGAGGCCATCAACGCCTACATCGAGGCGGGAGATGAGGTGCTGGTGCTCGAGCCGACATGGGTCAGCTTCAGCCAGCAGGTGGAGATGGCCGAGGGCGTGCCCGTTGGCGTGCCGCTCAGCGAGGAGGAGGAATACCACATCAGCTACGAGCAACTGAAGGAGTACATCACCCCACGCACCAAGATGATTGTCATCAACAACCCCAACAATCCCACGGGCCGGGTTTACACCGAGGAAGAACTGGCAGCCGTGGCGCGTCTGGCGCAGGAGCAGGACCTGCTGGTGCTCTGCGACGAGACCTACGAGTATTTCCTCTACGATTCCAACCGGCACGTTACCATTGCGACTCTGGACGGTATGGCGGAACGAACCCTGACCAGTTACACCTTCACCAAGGCCTATTCGATGTCCGGCTGGCGGTTGGGCTGCATCGTGGCGCAGTCAAACCTGCTGGAGCCGCTGCTGAAGATACAGGAACAGACGGCCAGCTTTGTCTCTCCCTTTGTGCAGATGGCCGGGGTGGCCGCCCTCCAGGGCCCCCAGGATCACCTGCCCGCGTGGCGGGACGACTGCGACGAACTGCGCGTGCGCTGCGCCGGCCGGTTGTCCCAGGTGGGCGGCGTACACTGCCCGCTGCCAGAGGGGGCCACTTTCCTGTTCCCGCGCTACTCGGCAAATATGTCGTCCACGCAGATGGCCGAGTTGTTGGTCGAGCGGGAAGGCGTGGTGGTAACCCCCGGCATCGGCTTTGGCGAAAGTGGAGAGGGACACTTCCGTATTGCCCTGATGCGGTCTCCCGCTGACCGGGTCGCGGAAGGGGTGGAACGCATCGTGCGAGTCCTGGAAACTCTGTAGCCGCATTTGCGCTCCCACCGCTCTTCCCTGGCCTGCCGCGCTCATCCTGCGGCACGTCCGCCTCTGGCGGTAGCCTGTCGAAGGACCGTCCCACCCCAGCGTTTACCTGTCCCGATAGCTCAGTTGGACAGAGCGGCGGCGCGCCAACGCATACTCCAAAGCCGGAGGCCCGCCACCACCATCAGGATGGGCAGGGCAGCGCCCAGCACCGACCAGAACTGCCCGTCCGCCACGTTGTTGGGCGCAAGAGTCAGGGCCCAGTTCCAGTAATAGATGATCCCCGCGGCAACCGAGCCATAGAAAAGCCCGTTGACCTCCAGGTACCGCTGCATCTCCGGAGACCCTTCGCCGTCGAACCGGCGTTTGCCAATATAGCTGGCGGCCAGAGTGATCAGCACCGCGGGCGCGATGAACCAGTTCATGTAGTGCCACGCCGTGAACGGCGCACCCCCGGCATGATAGAACGGAGTGATGATGAAATGAACGGCAATGGCCACACCGACCAAAATGATGTAGACACCCGAAGCGCGAAGTAGATATGACATTTCAACCCCCTGTATTTGTACCCGAGAAAATAGTTATCAATTAACATGGTACCACTGGGGTGTGAAAGCAACGTAAATGGTTGCCCTATATTTGTGTGACCTTTGTGAAGATTCATGCCGGCGCCGGTGGCCGGTCCATCATAGGCGATAACATTCCCTCTCCATGTTCCGGATTTCAAGCTGAATCGTCCTCATCCGGCAAGCCGGCGATGCGCCGCCGTTCGGCTTCCAGAAACGCCTGCATATCCGGCGGCTCTTCACCCGGCTCGTATTTCCTCAGGATCATAATTCCGGGCCCTTCCTTGGGCTCGTACGGTGGGAACGTCTGCTGCGGCTCGCCGCTGGCCGCCGGACGTGCCTCGCCCCCGTGGTAGTCGGGCATCCGCTCGTACGTGGCTTCCAACGTCCGCAACCAGAAGGTCTGCTCCACGTGCCAGAACTCGTGCATGGACCAGCCTTCGGCCGATTCGACACGACGCTGATCGCAGCTCAGCAACCCGCCCAGGCTCAGGTGCACGCCGTCCCAGTCCGCCGACGCCGCGCCCCAGTCGGGCACCAGCCGCCCGTCCTCAAAATCATGCGCCGGATACGCGACGCACAGCCGATGCCAGTCCTCCGGCCCGTTGAGTTCATAAATCTTTACATCGGCCGGCATCCGCATCAACCAGCATTGCAGCGGCCAACTTTGGGCCCAATGGTCTCCGGCGTGATTTTCGTAAGCGATCAGCAGCGACACATAGCCGTCGTACGAAGTGGAGGTGTATTGCAGGCTATCGGGCTTCTGCGCGTAGCATTCCCAACGTGATGGCGGAGATTTGGGCTGTTTCCATTGAGTCGGATCCGGCGTTTCACCTTCGTGCGCGACCCATACCTGCCGTTCCAAGTCAGGCGGTTCGTACCACCACGCCGTGCCGTCGTAGGCCAACGTGGCCTCCACCAGCGGACGAATCAACGGCGCCAACCCCAGCATCTCTGCCACCACCTCATCGTGGTCCGGCAACCATCTCTCCACCAGGTCCACCGCCTCCGCCGCTATCGGCAGGCAGACCGCCGGGTTCGCCAGGTCCTCGGGCACATACCCCCAATCGCGGGCGCTGGCGAAAAACGCGCACCCCATCGGCGACGCCAAAATCTCCTCAACCCGCTGTGCTGTTTGGTCCATGATCCCTACCGTTCGTTGCAACTCATCTGCGTCGTTTCAGACGGGCTCCTTTCAATCCATGATACGCTTGATTTAGGTTCTTGACGGATGAGAATCTCACTGTCCATTGGTGTGGTATAACGAATGCAGATATTGAGCGCCGATCTATTGTGGGCGCGCGATAGTGCTCTGAAATGGTGAAAAATACTCTCACATTCGAACTCGGCGGGCGCGTCGAAATTGCTGACTTCACCAATGGCATTGATGCATTCCAACGACTCGTAAGCTCTTTGACTCCGAGGAACGCAGGCGTAACGTGGGTAGTCGATGACCTGCAGCTCGGCAGTGCTATCGTCACGTTCAAAGGGGAATCCGCCGATTCTGCGACGGTAGAGCAGATAGTGGATCAATACGAAAGAATCGGCACTGCCTTGGAAGAGGACGTGGACTTGCTCCAATTCGGAAACAGAGTCGCGCGTGCTGCCAAAGCCGTTCGTCACCTTACCCAGACCACAGAGTACGTTCGGTTTCAAACTTCGGAGCGCGATTGCACTATCTACCGCAATGGTCAGACCTCACTGCGACCTCCGCCGACAGTAGCCATCGGCGCCGTCACCGGCCGCGTCCAGACTCTGAGCAATCGAGGCGGCTTGCGATTCAACCTTTACGATACCCTGCATGATAAGGCGGTAGCCTGTTATCTGGCGCCAGGCCAGGAAGAAATAATGAGAGAGGCGTGGGGAAACCGCGCCACGGTCACAGGACGGGTGTCCCGGGAAGCGCACACGGGGCGTCCCATTGCAATTCGGCACATCGTAAGCGTTGATCCAATTCAGGAAGTCAGCGCGGGATCTTACCGAGCGGCGAGAGGATCTATTCCTTGGCGGACTGGAGATGCGTCGCCAGAGCAAATAATTCGAGAACTGAGAGATGCCTGATAGCAGCCCAGACATTTATTGGGACGCCAACCTTTTTCTTTCGTACATCAACGAATATCCGGATCGTATGCCTACTCTGGACGCTTTACTCGAAAACAGTGCCGCGGGGAGCATCAAGATATACACGTCGGCACTTACCCGGGTGGAAGTGGCATTCGCCGCCTCCGAGCAGCAGAGACGAGCACTGGACGTTCAAGAGGAAGAGAAAATCGACGGGCTCTGGAGCGATCCTGACGCGATAGACTTGGTCGAGTATCACGATGACATTGGGCGGCAAGCCCGATCTCTTATTCGCGACTCCATTACCCGCGGTTGAAGCCTCAAGCCTTTGGATGCGATCCATCTGGCTACCGCCCAATGGTTGATGAGGGTGGGTTTCTCTGTATCCGAGTTTCACACCTATGACGTCAGGTTAGAGCGGTACGGTCCAATCGTAGGGTTCAAAATTTGCCAACCTTACACTCCCCAGCCCAGGATGATTTAGCCGTTAGCCCCAACCATGCGCCTTGCAAATGCGCCTCTGGTCCCTACACCAGCGCTACCGCGACTTCAAGGGACTCGTCGCCTTGGCGTATGGTGTCGTCGAGGTAGCGGCGGAGCCTCATGAAGGTGGGCAGGCGGAAGCCGGCTTTGGCGACGCGCGCGATGACGTCGGCGGCTTTAGGGGTTGGTCGGGATCCCAGTTGTCGCTGACGGATTCGGCGATGCGGCGGAGCTTGATGATGGCGAGTTCGGGGGCGAACCTGCGCTTGAGGATGTTGTCGCGGCGGCGGTTTTGGGAAATGGTCATGGGAGTGCCTCGGACGGGAGGGTATTTGCATGGATGAAACCGCCAGAGACGGACCTGCGGCAGGATTGGGGATGAGGTCGGGATGCCGGCAATTTTGGCGAAATCCCGCTCATTTCCGCTCATTTCCGTTTGTTTGAGCAGGGGGTGGGGCGAGACGTGGCGGTAAATGGGGGATGATTGGGTTGTTTTGGGGGTGATATTGGTGGTTTTGGCGGGCAGATGAGCGGGTTTAGGGGAGCGATGTTTGGAGGCAGGCATTGGACGGCTCGCGGCCTGGGTGGCGGTTGGATTTGGGGTATTGGTTAAATGGTAAGGATGGGTGAAAGGTGGGGGCAAGGGGGAAGTGTCATTGGCAGTGGGAAAGGGCAGAGAGGGGATTTCCTGGAGAATCGAATGGCTCTGACCAACGTCTCAGGGCCATTCCAAAGTTACGTGATCTTCTTGCATCCGCTCGTCCTGAGCCTGTCGAAGGACGCGCTCGTGGTTCGACAGGCTCCCGCCGGAGGCGGGCGTTCCGCACCATGAGCGGGACGTGTGGCGACCTTGGAAAAGCCCTGGAGCATCCTTACCGCACTGGCGAACCGAATATATATTCTGATACAATGACGCCACTATGACGGTGGCCTGCATCATCATCAAGCATCTGCCGTGCCGGGTCGAAGCCGCTCGCGATTCGCGCCTGCGCCACGGTCCGCTGGTCGTCTACCACCCCGACGCTCCGTTTCACCGCGTGGTTGACGCGTCCCCCGGGTGGTGCATCCACACCGACATGCCGCTGGACACTGCCCTCGCCCGTTGTCCCCAGGCAGTTACAATTCCTGCCGACTTCCCGTTGTACGCCCAGCAGTGGCGCGCTGCCATCAACCGCCTGCGCCGCGTCCGCGATGCCGTCGATGACGCCGGACAGGGTATCGCCTACGTGCAAATGGACCACCACGATGAATGCCGCCCGGACGAACCCCGCGTCGTCGCCAATTTGATGGGCTGCGTGCCCGACGATTGGGACCCGCAAGTCGGCATCGCATCCGATCACTACGCGGCCCACTGCGCCGCCAGCATCGCCCGGCCCGGCAACGCCCTGCGGGTGCCCAACACGCCGGAATCACGCCGCGCTTTTCTCGCCCCTTTGCCGGTAAATCTCCTGCCCGTCGACGTGCACGTCCTCGCCGGCCTCCATGACCGTGGCATCCACCGCCTCGGCCAACTCCCCGACCTGTCTGCGGACGGTATCGAATCTGCCCTGTCCCGCGACACCGATTTCGTAGAGCAGCACGTCGCCTGATGACCAACCAATCCCAAACACAGAAACGGACGGGCAACCGGCCATCCTGTCTATCCCGTAAATCCTGTACATCCCGTAAATCCTGTGCATCCCGGTAACATGACCTCCGAGCCCCGTTCATCCTGAGCCTGTCGAAGGATGGCAAGCGCTCCGGCCGTTTCCTTGCGCCCCTTAACCACGCTGGGTATCATGCTGCCTATCGTTCGCCGCCCACCCTTGCAATCACCACGGCGGCGATCCTGGAGGTTCCTCAATGTCCGTGATGGTCACCGGCGGCACCGGGTTCATCGGCAACCGCATTATCCGCAAGCTCGTCGAACGCGGCGAGGACGTCGTCTGCTTCGACCTGGCTCCCCCACGCGCCAACCTGCAGCCCCTGACGGACCGCATCTCCATCTATCGCGGCGACGTGACCCGTCTGGACCACCTCCTGGAAGCCGTCAACCGTCACGACGTTGACCGCATCATCCACATGGCCGCCCTGCTCCCGCCCGACACCGAGGACCGGCCCGCCACCGGCATGGCCGTCAACATCGACGGCTGCAACAACGTGTTCGAGGCCGCCCGCTGGGGCAGCATCAAGCGCGTCATCTACGCCAGCAGCATCGCCGTGTACGGCGTCCAGGACACCTTCGGCGACCGCCCGCTGATCGAGGACGACCTGCCCGCCCCCATCAACGTGTACGGCATGACCAAGGCCGTCAACGACTTCGCCGCCGCCCGCTATCGCACGCTCCACGGCCTCGACATCCGAGGCATTCGCATCTGCACGGTGTTCGGACACGGCCGCGTCACCGGCATGACGGGCATGATCGGCGGCCTGATGATGTCCCTGCCCGCCATCGGCCAGCCTGTCAGCATGGACTTCGACCCCATGGAAGCCTCGCCCATGATCCACGCCGAGGACGCCGCCGAGATCTTCGTCCGCGCGGCCCTGGCCGACAGCCTGAACCACCACATCTACATCAGCGGCGGCGAGCTTGCCACCATCGCCGACGTCGCCGACATCGTCCGTTCCTACATCCCCGACGCCAGCATCACCACCGGCGACCGACCAGTGCCCCACGTGTACCTTGTGGACAACAGCCGCATGATGGCCGACCTCGGCTACGAACTGCCGCCCCTGCGCATGCGCGTCCTCGACCACATCAACGACGCCCGCGCGGAGGCGGGGCTGGATCCCATATCGGGCTAGACCTGACTTGGTACAATGGGCTCGGGTGATCACCATGAGCAAAGCAGAACTCAACACGGCGGAAAACGAGCAGATCGTCGCTCTGTGCCAACGCAACAGGGCCCGCCGGCTAACCTGGCTGTACGAACCCCTCCGCACCGGCCCGGACGCCGGATCGGATGCGATGCTGATTGAGTTCAACCCGGCCGACGTGCCCTCGCTGTCCATGCTCGCGGCCATGGAGGATGAAGTCGGCCGCATCCTGGACCGGAAGATCGACCTGCATCTGTACCTCCGGGAGATGTACCTCGGCTACGGGCCCGGCGAAGACGGCATCGTGTATGACCGGGCCGACCACATGGACATTCCCATCCCTCGGGAGAAGATTGCCGAGTTCTGCAAACGAAAAAAAATCCGGTGGCTTGCCAAACTGCCTTACCCAAGCCGAGCGTCCGTCACCGATTATGCCGATGTTGGATTTTTGGCAGAATTGACCTCCGACACCAAACTGGCATGGGGAGCGCTGGACGGCCAGGAAGAGCTAAACTCAATCCTTGCTTGCGAGGTTGACATACACTTCGTCAAAGAGCCCCTACCTGACCTTGAGGTAGTTTTCTGTGACCCAGCAGCATTCCAGAAGGCCGCTGCCAACTGAATCCGAAAGGATACGCCATATTATCAGCCACGCCAGAGAAGCCATCGCCATGCTAGGTGACGCTAGTCTCGAGGATCTGGAGCGCAACCGACCACTGCAATTAGCTCTAAACTACCTGATAGCAGTAGTAGGGGAAGCCGCCAACAAACTTGCCGCTGAAACACATGACTCGCTTCCGATAGTCCCATGGGGAAAAGTCGTTGGAATGCGAAACATACTGATTCACCAGTACTACATCGTTGAGCAGCGCGTGGTGCATGACACGGTGGTCAACAGCCTGCCCGTGCTGATTGCGGCGCTCAATACAATTATCGACAACCACACAGGAGGCCAACCATCATGAGCGTTGCCATCGGCTACGTCCCCGGCGCATTCGGACAGGGAGGCGACGACCCCAACTTCCTCCGCACCCTGGTGGAGCTGGGCGACAAGTACGAATACGATTCCATCTGGCTCAGCGACCGCATCTGCAGCGACCGGTTCAGCCTCGAGCCCATGGTCGCTCTGTCCCTGGTCGCCGGCTACTCCGACCGCCTCAAGTTCGGCACCAGCGTCCTGGCATTGCCCCTGCGCAATCCGGTGGTGCTGGCCAAGCAGGTCGCCACGCTGGACTGGCTCTCCCAGGGCCGCTTCTTCCCCGCCGTCGGTCTCGGACAGGAGGACCCCGACGAATACGAGGCCTGCGGCGTCCCCAAGGCCGACCGCGCCCGCCGCACCGACGAGGCCATCACCCTCATGCGCCGCCTCTGGGAGGAGCAAGACGTGACCCACGAGGGCGAGTTCTTCACCACCCACAACGTATCCGTAACCCCGCGCACCTTCCTCAAGCCCTCGCCCCCGGTATGGATCGGCGGTCGCAGTCCCGCCGCAGCCCGTCGCGTCGGACGCGTGGGCGATGGCTGGCTGGTGTCCAGCGCCACGCCCGACGAGGTACGTTCCGGACGCGAGATAGTCTTCGAGACCGCCCAGCAGTACGACCGTGAAATCGAGGAGGACCACGTCGGCGTGCTGATCGGCTACTACATCTGCGACGACCAGAAGGCTGGCGAGGCCCATTCGGAACAGTTCGTCACTCGCCAGCGCCCAGACGCCCACTTCACCGAGTTCTCCGCCGTCGGCACCTCCGAGCAGATCGGCGACTTCATCCAGGATTACATCGACGCCGGCGGCTTCAAGTTCGTCATCCGTCCGCTTTGCGCCGGCACCGAATCAATGGAGCAGCTGGAGCAGGCCGGCGAGGAAATCCTGCCCCGTTTCCACGGTCCCCTGGGCAGCAAGTAGAGAATCACCGGAGGTCTTCATGACCACCTCCAAGCCCAAACTCCGCACCGGGATCCGCATGTCCCTCGAAGAATTCCTCGCCCTCGGCGAAACCGACGAGCGCATGGAACTCATCGATGGTGTCTTGTACATAATGCCCACCGCCACGACAGACCACCAGTTTATCCTCACTCAATTGCTCTGGTACTTCGTCAGCTATCTCGATAGCTTCACGGAGCCTCCGGCCCGGTTTTATCCCGATATCACCACAATCCTGTCCACAGAGCTACGCCGTGTGGTCGAGCCTGACCTGGTGGTTATTTTGGATGGTCGCGACGATATCCGCAGTGCACGCCACGTCGAAGGAGTCCCCGACATCGTCATCGAAATCCTGTCCTCCGACCGCAACCGAGACCTCGTCCACAAGCGCCAAATCTACGCCGAAGCCGGCGTCCGCGAGTACTGGATTTTTGACCCCGTCAACGACACCGTCCTCCCGTTGGAACTGCGCGACGGCGAGTACGCCGACCGTCCTTTGCTCACCGCCTCCGACACCCTCACCACGCCGCTTCTGCCGGGCCTGTCCATCCCCCTGGCCGACATATTCCACCATCGCCGTCGCCCGCCCCGGGAAGAACAGGCTCCGGTGAGGTCACCATGACCACCTCCAAGCCCAAACTCCGTACCGGAACCCGTATGTCCGTTGATGAGTTCCTGGATCTGCCAGAGATCGACGAATACCGCTGGCTGGAACTGGACGACGGAGAACTGTACTTTATGCCAAGACCTCGCCGTGCTCATCAGTTTCTCAAAGACACGCTGATAACCCAATTCAGGATCCTTTTCGACAGCTTGATCGAGCCACCGGCCGAGGTGTACACCGAACTGGTCATCATCATCTCCCGCGAATCGGGGCGAGTCCTGATACCCGACCTGTCTGTTTTCCTGCGGCCCCCCGGTGATGAATCGGACGTCAGCGCCGCGGGAAACATCCCGGACATCGTCATCGAAATCCTGTCCTCTGACCGCAACCGCGACCTCGTCCGTAAACGTCAACTCTATGCCGAAGCCGGTGTCCGCGAATACTGGATTTTCGATCCGGTCAACGACACCGTCCTCCCGTTGGAACTGCAAAACGGGGAATACGCCGACCGTCCCTTGCTCACTGCCGCCGACACCCTAACCACGCCGCTGTTGCCGGGACTGTCCATCCCCCTGGCCGACCTGTTCAATCATCGCCAACGCCCACGGGATGAGTAACAAGGCCTTTCCAAAGTTGTGCGATTGAAACCTATCCGCTCGTCCTGAGCCTGTCGAAGGACGCGCTCGTGGTTCGACAGGCTCACCATGAGCGGGACGTGTGACGACTTTGAAAAGACCCTGGATGAGTAACGCGCCGGGTTGCCCCAGTCACCTCGACATACTATTATTGCCCGGCCATCTAATCTCAATTCGTCGTCCTATTGAAAGGAGCAGCCCCGAAATGAAAGCAGCCCAACTGGTCGCCCCCAAGCGCTGGGAATTCACCGAAATTGACACTCCGTCCCCCGTTGACGGTCAAGTCCTCGTCAAGATGGAATCCGTCAGCGTATGTGGCTCCGATATCCGCCACACCTACGGCCCGGTCCTTGACGAGTCGGAGTACCCGATGGCTCCCTGCAAGGGCGCTCACGAACTCGCCGGCGTCATTGTCGATAGCAAGACCGACGAGTTCCGGGAAGGCCAGCGTGTTATCGTGATCCCTTATCCCGGCACCGGCGGCCTCTGCGACTACGTGCTTTCCGAACCCGGCCGCATGGCCCTCCTGCCCGAATACGGCGGCTTGGACGAGTGGGTGATGTGCCAGCCGCCCGGCACCGTGCTCTATTCGTGCCGCCAGATGGGTAGCCCCCTGCAGCAGAACATCCTCATCTTCGGCCAGGGCAGCATCGGTCTCAGCTTCACCATGATCCTGTCCCGCATGGGCGCCCGCAATGTCATCGTCGTCGACCCGCTGGACTACCGCCTCGAAAAGTCCAAGCAGATGGGATCCACCCACCGCATCAACCCCGATAAGCAGGACGTCCACGAAGCCGTCATGGAGATCACCAAGGGCGCCGGCCCCGACGTTTGCGTCGAAGCCGCCGGCTATCCCGACGCGCTCAACGAGTGCTTCCGACACATCCGCCAGTTCGGACAGGTAATCATCTTCGGAATCCAGAGCGACCACATGGTGCCCGTGGAGCACAACCTCTGGATGGACAAGCAGCCCCGCATCATCCCCACTACCGGCGCGCGCAGCGGCGATCCCATCAGCCAGATCCAAGACATGGTGGACCTCCGTGACCGCGGCTGGGCAGACCCCGCCGAGCTGATCACCCACCGCGTCGGCTTCTCCGACATCCAGAACGCCTACGATATGTACGAGCAGCGCGACGACAACATCATTAAAGTGGTCATGGACATCAACACCTAGACCGCTCACCCGTAGCCTTTGTCGCAACTCCGTAGGGGCGAACCCGCCTGAGGCGGGTTCGCCCCTACCTGTATGAACAGTTCAAGCAACCGTGTCATCGTCTCCGTCAATAACGGCTCTCACTCCAGGCGGACGGGTCCGGCTGGCCCGGGAAAATCTGTGCCTGGCGATGGCCGTCTACGCCGCGTCCCACCGGGGTTTCATCACCGCCACCCATGTCCCCGGCAACGCGGACCTCAACGCCGAGGGCGGCCAAACCTACCAGCCAAACGCACCGCTGCACGTTACCGATCACCGGTCGTTGCTGCGTACCACGAGCAACCAGATCCGCGGCGCTTTCGCTCTTCTGGCGATGCAAACGCAGCGCGAGGCCGAAACCGTCTTCGGCCCCGTCTCACACGTCCCTCCTCCCTCCGCCGACCAACCGGACGTGGATCTTTGGAATGCCCGGGCGGCCACTTACCTCATCGCTCAGAGCGTCGCCCTGGACCTCATGGCTCCCACCTGGCGCATACCTCCGGAGTTTCGCCAATCCTACGCCATCGCTGATATGGACTTCACGTTGGACGCCTCCAGCCTGCACGGAGAGGAAATCCGTTGGGGGCATTTTGGAAGCCTGGCGCGTTACCTGGACCTGTCCCTGTTTGTTTCATATTGTCTGGACGGCGTCGACATCTCGGTTGCATTGCAGGCGTCATCGGGCAACTACGGGTTGCTCGGGCTGCTCGCGGAGCGTTTCTCGCAGGAAGTCCCGTCCGCGAGTCCCATCAGCGATGCCGGCGGCTACGGCAGCGGGTCCGGCCGGCTTCGTCCGACCGGATTGTTCACGGAGGACATCGAAGCCAACGCACCGGCCGGCTGGATCGCTCCGGATAGCCCGCCGGAACCACGCATCACCGTTGCGTCGCAAGCCAGCGAAATGGGCCCCATCGACGATTTCGTCGCCGACGCCTGCTCCACCGGATCGCGGGCTATGAATCTGGCCGGCGAACTCTACACGTCCTACGCCACCTGGTGCCTGGACAACGGTTACCTCGCCCACAGTCAGCGCAAGTTCGGTCTGGAACTCCGGGCCCGGGGTTACGAACGCAAGCGTCGCGGCAAGGGCAAGCATTGGTGGATCGGAGTGGAATCCCGAGTCTGACCGACACTCACCTACTGACGCCAAACCGACCGCCAACCCTTTGTGAAAAGTTACACAGACGTAACATTGGCGCAAAACCCGTGTAACACCCAACCGCCATACTGCCTCCCATCGAAACGGGCAGAGATGCCCAAACTCACGTGGAGACAGACTGAAATGCTTGCCATAGCCGCTGGTGCCGCCTTCGTTGGATTGTTCGCTCTCTGGGTAATCGTTCCCCGGTTCATCCTGCGCCGCCACAACAACGAGACCACCCCGGTCGCTATTGCCCCTCAGGAAGATTTCGCTCCGCAGGCTGCTGATTAGCCGCCTGATCTCCTCACTAACCTTGGGCCTGGGGGATACCCTGGGTCCATTTTTGTTGCCCGTTCACGTGACGCGGCCGCCGGTAACGCAGGCGTTACATTGCCGCAAAACGGGCGCAACAAATTCCGGCCATACTGCGCTCACTGACCAACTATCTTGATTCGAACGGAGACACACTGACCATGATTCCCATCGCCGCCGCCGTCGCTTTCGTAGGACTCTTCGCGCTCTGGGTGCTCGTGCCCCGCTTCTTCATACGCTGCAAGGAAAACGAAAACGCAGCCGCCACGCAGATGCGACACGACGACGCCACGGCCCAGTCGGCCCCGTCGCCCGCCGACTAAAACCCCAACCTTCCATCTCGAAAATCAGCCCGGGGAGCGCGCGTTCCCCGGGTTTTTTGTTGTCACCGTTGGTGACACGCGACCGTAGCGCCGCAGACGTTTGTGCCCCATAATAACGTGCATATGTCATACCGCCGCCAGGCGACGAACGATGCTGCACAATGAACCAGAGAAACCGATTGTATATAATGGCTTTCGCCGTCTATACCAGCGCCCTGCTGGTAACGGCGATATTCGCCTGGCTTGCGATCCAGTACAACGTGGCGTCCAGCGTCGCCCAACTTGCGATCGCACTCACTGGCAACGGGTTAGGAGGTTTTGCCTTGGTGTTGGGAATTTTGCGCGACGACCGCGTTCAAAAAGCCGAAGAGGAAACCGCGAAAGCACGACAGGAAACTGCACAGGCGAAACAGCGGGCTGACGAGTTCCAAAAGTTGTACGTGGAGTTGCAGCAGCAGGCCGAACAGGAACGCCGTCAGGCCGAACAGCAACGCCAGCGCGCCGAGCGAGCCGAGGCCGAATTGCAACGGCTCCAAGCCGAGCGCGACAACGAGGTGATAGCCCGCCTTCGCCGCCTCGAGATCGCCGCCGGCATCACACCACCCGACGCGTCCGACGACGCCACGGAGAACTGACCCCACATGCCACGCACCATCGTAGGTATAGATGTCGGTGGCACGTTCACCGACATCGCCATCTTGGAGGACGGACGCCTCTCCGTTCACAAGCTCCCGTCCACTCCCGCCGACCCCTCCCAGGGCATTACCCGCGGCATCAGCGAAACCGACGTCGACATCGCCGCCACCGACTTCATCCACGGCAGCACCGTTGCCACCAACGCCCTCCTGGAGGGCAAGGGCGGTCGCACTGCGCTGGTCACCACCCTCGGCTTCGAGGACGTGCTCGAAATCGGACGCCAGAACCGGGCCGACCTCTACGACCTGTCCATGGAGCGGCCCACGCCCCTCTCTCCCTGGCAGCTCCGTTTCGGCCTCCCCGAGCGCATCGACTACACCGGCGCCATCCTCGAGGACCTGACGCACGAATCCGTCGACGCCCTGCTGTCCCTGCTCAACGAGGCTCAGGTGGACGGCATCGCCGTGTCCTTCCTCTTTTCGTTCCTCAACCCCATACACGAGGAGACCCTGGCCCAGCGTCTCGCCGAACTGCCCAACAGCCCCTTCATCTCCATCTCCTCGAAAATCCTGCCCGAATTCCGCGAGTACGAGCGCACCAGCACCGTCGTCGTTAACAGCTACGTCGGCCCCGTCATGGCCCGTTACCTCACCCAGCTGGAGTCCGTGCTGGGTCGCGGCCTCCGTATCATGCAGTCCTCCGGCGGCAGCATCACCGCCAGCCTCGCCGCCGAGCAGCCCGTCCGCACCATCCTCAGCGGCCCCGCCGGCGGAGTCGTGGGCGCGTTCTACACCGGCGTCCAGGCCGGCTACCCCGACATCATCACCCTGGACATGGGCGGCACGTCCACCGACGTTTCCCTCTGCCCCGGTCGCATCAAGGAGACCACCGCCGCCAACCTCGGCGGCTACCCCGTCAGCGTACCTATGATCGAGATCCACACCGTCGGCGCCGGTGGTGGCTCCATCGCCCGCGTGGATGCCGGCGGCGCTCTCGTCGTCGGCCCTCAGTCCGCCGGCGCCGATCCCGGCCCGGCCTGCTACGGCCGCGGCGACCGCATCACCGTCACCGACGCCAACCTGACCCTGGGCCGCCTCCGACCCGACGGCTTCCTCGGCGGCCGCATGACCCTGGACCTGCAACGCTCGCAGACTCTGCTGGCCGATCTCGCCGGTGGCATCGGCGCGTCCTCCACCGACACCGCGCTGGGCATCATCCGCGTCGTCAACTCCAACATGGAGCGCGCCATCCGCGCCATCTCCCTCGAACGTGGCTACGACCCCCGCGAGTTCACGTTGATCCCCTTCGGCGGCGCTGGCCCCATGCACGCCTGCGAACTCGCTGCCGAGCTTGGCATCCCTCGCGTGCTGGTTCCCGGACACCCGGGCATCCTCTCCGCCCTGGGCGTCGCCATCGCCGACGTGGTCAAGGACTACTCCCGCACCGTCATGCTGCGCGGCGACGACCTCGACCAGGCCCGCCTCGACACCGAGTTTCGCGGCATGGAGCAACTCGCCCGCGCCGAACTGCTCGATGAGGCCCTGCCCGCCGACGACATGACGCCCCGCCGCTTCCTGGACGTGCGCTACGTCGGCCAGTCCTTTGAACTCACCGTGGACTGCCCGTCCCTGGACGCCCCCGGCAACCTTACCGACTACATCTCGTCAGACTTCTACGAGGCCCACCTTCAGCGCTTCGGTTACGCCGACCGAGACCTGCCCATAGAGGTGGTCAATCTACGTCTCAAGCTCGAACTCGCCGTCGAAAAGCCGACGTTGGAACCCACAGATTCCCGCGGCGCAGATTCGTCCGCCGCTGCCATCGGCACCGCCGAGGTGGTATTCGCCGGCGGCCCGGTCGAAACCACCCTCTACGACCGCGACCAACTCCAAACCGGCAACCGCATCGCCGGCCCCGCCCTGCTGCTGCAACTGGACACCACCATCGTCGTACCCCCCGGCTGGAGCGGCCAAATCGACCCCTACGGCAACTTGATATTGGAACCTGACTAGAGGCTTTCCAGCAGGCGGATAAAGTCAGCCATCTGGCCTTTCCCATGGTGAATCATGCTTGCGTCGGGCGGGCCGCCATAAAACCGCGAATGGAACCAGTTTGACAGCCCATAGTAGGTGTACAGAATTGGCGGAGCGCCCTCATCGTCAACCAGGCGCATCACCACCTCTTCCAAATCACGATGCGCCCCATGACGCCATCCCCGCCGTTCGGCGACCGCCTTGATAGCATGAGCAGCCGCGCCCCACAACTTGTTGCTGGCTTCTTCCAACTCACCCCGTTCCACCTCGTCATCCACCAATTCCAAGAAATGCCAGCTACGCTCCAAGTGGTATTCCACGGCTGTTGTCATTGTGTGCCCTCAAACAACGGTCTCGGATGAATGTAACACTGCGCCAACCGGACTTTACAATGTTTCACACCTTGTTCACATTGTACGGATTTTTGCATATATGACTACCCCATCCCTCGCCCGCCTCTCCGTCCTCGCCTGCTTTGCCCATCCCGACGACGAAGGCTTCGCGTCCGGCGGGCTCCTCGCCAAACTCGTCGCCGGCGGCGCGCGTGTTACGCTGATCTGCGCCACCAACGGCGACATCGGCGAGATCAGCGACCCCTCCCTCGCCACTCCCGAGAACCTGTGGCAGGTCCGCAAACAGGAACTCCGCAACGCCATGGCCGTAACCGGCATCTCCGACCTGCGCTTCCTCGACTACCGCGACAGCGGCATGGAGGGCTGGGACGACAACAACCACCCCAACGCCTACTGCAACGCCGACGATGACCACGTCATTGACCTGCTCGCCAGCGCCATCGCCGAGGTCAACGCCCACGTCGTGCTCACCCATGACCCCAGCGGCGGCTACGGACACCCCGACCACAAGACCATGTCCGACCACGCCACCGCCGCCGTGCAGCGCGCCTCCGACCCCGACGGGTTCACGCCCCTGCTCTACTACGTCTGCTTCCCTCGCGGTGTGTTCCAGCGCTGGTGGCAGGAAATGCTCGACCGCGGCATCGAGCCGCCTTTCGCTGTGGACGCCATAGACTCCCTCGGCACTCCCGACGACGAGGTCACCACCACCGTGGACGTGTCGGCCCACGTCGATACCAAGATAGCGTCCCTCAAGTGCCACCGCACCCAGATCAGCGACGACGGCCCGTTTTTCCGACTCCCCCCGGACATCATGGCCGGCCTGATGGGCACCGAATACTACCAACTCGCCGCGCCCCCCGGCGCAACCGACCTGCTGGCGACGCTGTAGAGCCAATATCAAACTACATTAAATTCGAGGTCCGGTAGTTATGCCGGTAGTTATGGACGAACAAATCAGTCCCGCCAAAAAACTCCACACTATCTTCAAGCAAATCGCGGACCATGGCCAGGACAGTTACATCCCCGGGTTGCCAATGTCGGATGTTTGGATCAACGCGCTCAACATTCCTCAAAGTCGCTTGCATGATTCTCTTTTGGAAACGATGGACCTGATATTCAGGCTAGAAGGTTTATTGCGTCAAAACAATGTTGCGCGTCGAGATGCGCATCTGGAAAGACTTCAAAGAGTTAAGCGAACGATAATCCGACTGAATTCAATTCCTTGGGGAGATTTCAGAGGGGAATTCGGCGATGATTTTGTGGCGTTGTTGGAATTGCTCGATGATGACGCGACGGACCTATGGGGTGATGCACCCCTGTCCGATGGAGATTTGGAGGTGTTGCAAAGCGAGGTCGAACGTCTCATCCATGACGTTGTGGAGTCGCAACTGAGTGATGGACTTAAGCGTGTCGTCTTGGACGGTCTGGAAGCAGTGCGCGACGCGATCATGCAATACCGGGTTGGCGGTCCTGAAGGACTGAGGCAAGCTTTGGACCGTAACGCGGCGTTAGTCGCTCGGTATCGAACAGAATTTGAAGAAATGCGAGAGGACGATCATAGTGGGCTATGGGATCGTTGGTACGATCTGTTTTGTAGAATGGACGGCTTGGTGTCTAGGGGATTGAAAATTAAACAATTCGCCCAACCCGTTTTTGACCGTTTGATGCTCAACGGTGGTGGGTGAGCTAACGCCGATTGAGGCGCAAGTGCCACAATACAGCCCGCTCATGGCAATCCTCTCGGACCAAGAGCGGGCGAATCGTCGGAAGCTCCAACGCCGAATCAGCCCTTCCCACCCCCGTCAGAACCCGATGACGACTTCTTAGTCATCGGCGTCCCGTCCAGCGACTTCGCGCCAGGCGGCTTGCCGGTCCTGTTGACTACAGTCGGCACACGTCCCGGGTTCCTGCCCAGCTTCACCGGCACCTTCCTCGAACGTCCTTTTGGCATGTCGCCTCGCTTCCCGGGAACACCGCTTTGCGACGGGTGTTGTCCGATAAATGAATCGGTCGCGTCACTCTGAGATCACTATATCATAGACAGTTGTTCTGCCCCATCCCAGGGGGCCCGAAACTGTCAGCCAACGCCAGAAACGTCTCCTGCGCCGGCGAACTTGAGCCAAATCGGTGTCGTCCGGCACCTTCCCAACCACCCTGCCGTTGTAGAAATAAGTCCTCACCGCCACGGATTCCACATCCTTCTGCACTATGAAATCGAAAGTCTCCGTTTCGATTTCCCCCGGCTCCACCAACAGCCCGTCCCTGTTCCAACTGTGACGCAGCACATCCAGGAGCGGCCATTGCAGATGGGCGAACTCCCCATTCAAAAACGCCTCCTCATACAGCCGTTCCACGTCGTCGTCCGTCACCGGCCGCACCTGCTGTACCGTGGCGAACCCGTCCAGAAACTCGATATGCACGCGCGAGCTGTTGTGCAGCACCGCCGTGACGAATATGTGCACGTATTGCGTCCCCACCAGCCGGTGCGACACCTCGTGCGATATGATCACGTGCGGCGCTTTCGCCCTGAATATCTGCGAGTTGCGCCACGCGAAAATCCCGCCGCCAATCGCCGCCGCCGTGGTCGCCAGCGCCCCCACGATCGCCAGCCATTCCTTCACGAACTCGGTGGCCGCGGCGAGTGTCGGGCCTCCCACCTCCGCCGGCCCAACCGCCAAGCCCTGCGCTTCTACCACGCCGGCGCACGCGAAGCACAGCGCGGCGATCACCAACGCCAACACCTTCAACACCAGCCTCAAACTTGCACTCCCAAATTTTCCGCACACATATTCCAAGTTCAAGTACAGTGTAATGGCGATGGCGCGTAGCGTCTGCGGGCCCAGCGTCACATCCCTCTGCTAAAATGCCCGTGCCATTCGCGCTGGATGAGCAGCAACAACAGAGACTCCCATGTCCCGGATTGGCGCGCCGCAGTCCAACGTAAGCCGGTTTGGAGGATCCCGATGACGCAAAAGCAACAGAAGCATGACGACTGGATCATCCTGCCCGGCACCACCATCGGAGGCGAAGTGGGAACTTTCAGGGTTGATTTCACCATCCGCAACCGCAACACCGGGCAATCCCAAACGCTCAACGGACTAGTGGATACCGGCGCGTCATTTACCGTCATTCCGATGGACATTCTTGACGCACTGGGGATCGAGCGCGATGAAACGGAATTGTTCAGCCTCGCCGACGGTTCTGTGCAAGAACTGGCTCTGGGACGGGCGGAGATGGAACTGCAAGAACGCACCAGAGATGTGTACGTCGTATTCGGTACCAGCCGCGAGAAAATACTCCTCGGAGCAATGGCCCTGGAGGCATTCGCTCTGGCCGCCGACGCCAAAAACCACCGCCTGATCCGCGCCGAACTGACCATTTAGGGACCAAAACGTCGCGCACCCGAAACCTATACAGGACCACACCCACCATGCCCGTTGACGCCATCAGCCTCGAAGTCTTCAAGAACATGTTCATCTCCGTCTCCGAGGAGATGGGCGTGGCCCTCCAGCGCACCAGCTACTCCACCAACATGAAGGAACGCCAGGATTTCTCCTGCGCCCTCTTCAATCCCGCCGCCGAAATGGTAGCCCAGGCCGCTCACCAGCCGGTCCACCTCGGCGCGATGCCCGCCTCCGTGCAAGCCGCCCTCCAGACCTTCCCCGATGGCCTCCAACCCGGCGACATCATCATCCTCAACGACCCCTACCTCGGCGGCTCCCACCTGCCCGACATCACCCTCGTCGCGCCCGCCTACATCGACACCGACGACGGCCAGCAGCTCATCGGCTACGTCAGCAATCGCGGCCACCACTCCGACGTGGGCGGCATGGCTCCCGGCTCCATGCCCCTGTCCACCGAGCTTTACCAGGAGGGGATGATCATCCCGCCCCTCAAACTCTCCGACGCCGGCCGCATCAACCAGGAGCTGATCGCCCTCATCTGCCGCAACTCGCGCACTCCCGACGACCGGCAGGGCGACCTTGCCGCCCAGATCGCTTCCATCCGCGTCGGCGATATCCGCCTCACCGAAATCGCCCAGCGCTACGGCCTCGCCGAAACCCACGAGCACATGGCCGCCCTGCTCGACTACTCCGAGCGTCTCACCCGCCGCCGCATCACCGAGATCCCCGACGGCACCTATCGCGTCACCGACTACATGGACGACGACGGCCAGACCGACGAGCCCGTGGTCATCAGCGTCGCCGTGACCGTCGCCGGCGACCGCCTCACCATCGATTTCACCGGCACCGCCGACCACCGGCCCGGATGCATCAACGCGCCCCGCGCTGTCACCGTCTCCGCCAGCCTCTACGTCGTCCGCTGCGTCGTCGGCGACGAGGCCCCCGCCAACCAGGGATGCCTGCGCCCCGTCGAGGTCATCACTCCCCGCGGCAGCCTCGTTGACCCGCTGCCCCAGCGCGGCGTCGCCGGCGGCAACGTCGAGACCTCCCAGCGCATCACCGACGTGCTCCTCGCCGCCATGAGCCAGGCCCTGCCCGACAAGATTCCCGCCTCGTCCCAGGGCACCATGAACAACATGATCGTCGGCGGCCACGACATCTCCCGCGACAAGCCTTACGTCTATTACGAGACCATCGGCGGCGGCATGGGCGCCCGTCCCGACAAGGACGGCATATCCGGCATCCACACCCACATGACCAACACCATGAACACGCCCGTCGAGGCTTTGGAGTTCGCGTTCCCCCTGCGCCTCCGCCGCTACGCCCTGCGCCGCGGCTCCGGCGGCGACGGCCTGCACAAGGGTGGTGACGGACTGATCCGCGACGTTGAGTTCCTCAGCCCCGCCCGCGTCACCGTGCTGTCCGAGCGTCGCCGCTACGCGCCCCCCGGCTACCACGGCGGACACCACGGCCACCACGGCGAGAACATACTTCTAAAGGGCGGCTACGAAGAGGTCCGCCTCGCCGGGAAGGAAACCCTCGACGTGGACGCCGGCGACATCCTCAGCATCCGCACTCCCGGCGGCGGCGGATGGGGCGCCCCCACGCACGACGACCACGATCACCACCACTGATGCCACAGCCTTGCTGAGTCCGCCATCGCGGGCGCGCCCAAACCTGACCACGCCTCGCGCGGGACTGGCATTCAACCCGTCGTCGCGGCGAGCACAGCGTGTCTATCTCGTTGCCCATCCTGAACCCATTGGCGGGCGGGCTGAATCGGTGTGCGTGCGTGGAGGTTCGTTCCTGCAATCGCTGCGTCGTGGTATGGTCGCCACCCGCTGCTATAATTTAAACATAACCCCAGTGCCCGCCGATATCAGGCTGGCGCGAAACATCCGTTACCCACATACATCACAACCCCATGAGGTATAACCATGGTTGCCACCGTCGATATCAACGACGTCGGGATGACGGCGTTCTTCATCGCCTGGTTCCGCGACGCCGAACGAAACCGCCCGGACTCCCTGTTCAACGACTCCTATTCCCAATGGTTCGTCCCCGATGAGGTGAAGCCGGCCGCTCAACACTTCGCCGAACTCTGCCCCGAATTTGACGACCTCATCCGCTGTCGCCTGCTCTTCTTCCGCGAACTGGTCCAGGCCGAGATCGCCAGGGGTACACGCCAAATCGTATCGGTGGGCTCCGGCTTCGATACGCGCCCGCTCATCTTCCGCGCCGACGACGTGACCTTCTACGACGTGGACCAACCCGCCGTCGTCCAATACAAACAGCAAGTCCTGGAAAGCCACGGCCTCCAACCCTGGCCGGCTGTCGCCTGCGACTACCTGGACGTCAACCTGACCGACAAGTTGCAGGATGCCGGCTTCGACCCAAACCAGCCCTCCCTGTTCATCTGGGAAGGCAACACCATGTACCTGCCGCGCAACCTCATCTTCGAGTTCCTCAACCAGCTGTCCGATGGCCTGCCCAGGTTCACCATTGCTTTCGACTACATGTCCACCAAGGTGATCGATGGTTCCAGCGGCGTGGACAGCGTTACCCGCGCCTTCGATTACTTCTACGAACGGTTCACCCCATTCACAACCGGTTTCGACGACCCAGCCATATTCGAGGGAAACACTCGCTTGGAGATCCGGGAAACCGGACGCATGGAGGATTCCGGAGCACGGCACGCTCCCCGTTTCGCCGAATCCCTCGCGCCCCTGGCCGGCCTGTACAACTACTGCATCCTCTCCAAGTAACCCGACGTCAGGATCCACCCGTAGGGGCAACCCATGCGTTGCCTCTGTTCTTTGGCATCACTTGGGTGTCTTTAAATCCCGGCACCCCTTCATCCTGACGATTGATATGAAGGGTCCTGTCATTCCTGGCAACCGGCGTGCGCTTCTCCGTTTGGTCGCAACACACTTCCCGTAGTACAATCTTCGCCGCGTGACGTCACATTCACGTCGCGCGCTCTCCATTACATTCCGAATTCCACGCAAGGAGATCCCCACCATGAAGATGTATATCTGCGGCCAGTGGGTTGACCGCGATAACAAGATGCCCGTCATCAATCCCTTCGACCAGAGCGCTTTCGACACCGTGCCCCGCGGCACCGACGACGACGTCGAGGCTGCCATCGCCAGCGCGTCCCGTGGCGCCGCCGTGATGGCCAAGCTGCCGGCCTATCGCCGCTACACCATCCTAAAGCGTGCCGCCGACCTCATGGACGAGCGCGCCGACGACCTGGCCGAGACCATCACCCGCGAGGAAGGCAAGGTCATCGCCGAGGGCCGCGGCGAAGTCCAGCGCGCCATCCAGACCATCACCCTCTCCGCCGAGGAAGCCAAGCGACTCCACGGCGAGACCGTTCCCCTGGACGCCGCGCCCGGTGTGGTCAGCCAGTTCGGGTTCACCATCCGTGTGCCCGTGGGCATCGTCGCCGCCATCGCGCCGTTCAACTTCCCGCTGAACCTCGTCTGCCACAAGGTCGGGCCCGCCCTCGCCGCCGGCAACGCCGTCATCCTCAAGCCCGCCGGCGACACCCCGCTGTCCGCCCTCAAACTCACCGAGATCCTGCTTGAAGCCGGCCTGCCCGAAGAGGCCATCCAGACCATCACCGGCTCCGGCGCCGAGATCGGCGATGCCATCACCGGCTCGCCCGACGTCCGCAAGATCACCTTCACCGGCAGCATGGAAGTCGGCGATCAGATTTGCCGCAACGCCGGCATCAAGAAGGTCACCATGGAGCTGGGCTCCAACAGCCCCCTCATCATCATGTCCGACGCCGACATCGAGAAGGTCGCCGCCGCCACCGTGGCCAGCGGCTTCGCCAACGCCGGCCAGGTCTGCATCTCCACCCAGCGCGTTTTCGCCGCCCGCACCATCTACGCCGACCTGCTCGACGCCCTGGTCCAGCCTACCCAGGAGTTCAGCGTGGGCAACCCCTTCGACGAAGATGTCAAGATGGGCCCAATGATCCGCCAGACCGACGCCGAGCGCGTCGAAAGCTGGATCGCCGAAGCCGTAGGTCAGGGCGCCCGCGTGATAGCCGGCGGCGGACGTGAGGGCACCCTGCATACTGCCACCGTCGTCGCCGACGCCCGCCCCGAGATGCTCATCTCCCGCGAGGAACTGTTCGGCCCCGCCGTCGCCGTCAGCGCCTTCGACGACATCGATGACGCCATCGCCAAGGCCAACGACACCCGCTTCGGCCTCTCCGCGGGCATCTTCACCCAGAACGTGGACTGGGCCATGAAATTCGCCCAGGAGGTCCACTCCGGCAACCTGCACATCAACTCGTCGCCCCAGTGGCGCGCCGACGTGATGCCCTACGGCGGCCTCAAGGACAGCGGCATGGGCAAGGAAGGTCCCGCCTACGCCATCGAGGAAATGTCCGAGCTCAAGATGGTCGTCTTCCACCTCGGCGGCTAACCTCTCAACATGCCCTGTACCGTAGGGGCGGGTTTGAAACCCGCCCCTACCCATAGCCCGATCCGTCGCGGCGGAATTCCGGCCACGTAGGGGCGAATAATTATTCGCCCCTACCCATTACACGAACCTTTGGAGATACACCATGACCAGCCGACCCCATGGAATCGACGGGTGGGGCTTTCCCAACCAGGAATACGCTCCCGAACCCATAGTGATGACCGAAGCGCCGCGATGCGCGTTGGTGGTGACTCCTCACCCTGACGACGCCGAGGGCGGCTGCGGCGCAACCATGGCCAAATGGATTGCCGAGTCGGGCACCAAGGTCGTCATCCTTATGTGCACCAACGGCAACAAGGGTACCGGCGATCGCTCCCTCACTCCCGAAAGGCTGGCCGCCACCCGCGAGGTCGAGCAGCAAAACGCCTCCAACGTGCTGGGCGTCGCCGAGGTGGTGTTCCTGCGCTACGGCGACGGGGAACTGGAGGACACTCACGAGTACCGCGGCGAGGTCGTGCGCCAGATCCGCAAGCACAAGCCCGAGGTCGTCTTCGGCATCGACCCATACCGTGTGACTTCCCACACGCACCGCGACCATCGCCACAGCGGACAGGCAACCATCGACGCCGCCTTTTCCTACGCCTGGAGTTGGCTGGACTTCCCCGAGCAGATTACCGAGGAAGGTCTGGAGCCCCACCAGGTCAGAGAAGCCTTGCTATGGGGTTCCGAACGCCCCGATACATTCATATCCATCACCGAAGAGCACATCCTGATGAAGGCCGAGGCGTTGAGCAAGCACGCATCCCAGATCAGCGCGCGTACCCGGTCCCAGCGCCTGGACCGCATGACCGAGGGCAGTCGCCTCCAGGGCGAACGCTGCGGCGTCCCGTTCGCCGAGGGGTTCCGCCGCATCCCGTTCAACATCGGCACCGACGAATGGTGGCTCCTCAACCGCTAATTACCGGCCCGTAACGTATAATGGGATAGGTGAGTAGCTGACCATGGTCACGATCAGTACACCGGAAGAATTGCTGCGCGTGCTCCGCGAAAACCCGGAGTGGAAAGAAGCCGTGCGCCGCGAAATCCTCACCGAGGAGTTACTGAACCTGCCCGCCCGTTTCGACCGTTTCGCGGCGAGCACCGAGCAGTTTCAGTCAGAAACCCAGCAAGCCATCGGGGAACTCCGCCAGTTCCACGAAAACCAGCTCGAGTTCAATGAAGACCAACGCCAGTTCAACGCCGACACGAAGGAATTCATCGCAGACCAGCGCCAGTTCAACGCCGACACGAAGGAATTCATCGCAGACCAGCGGCGGTTCAACGAAGACCAGCGCCAGTTCAATGCCCGAGTGGAAGGCTTCATGGAGCGGACCGACGCGCGGTTCGACAGGATCGAGGATGACATCTCAAACATGCGGGGCGAATACGCCCGCAACAGCGCCATTCGCGAAGCCGATTTCATCGCTGAGAATATGGGATTCCAACTGGTTCGGGTCCTGACCTGGGATGACTTGAGGGATCTCCTGCGGACAGCGGATACGACGGGAATACCGACATCACAATTGCAAAGTTTCCGACGCGCCGATTTGGTAATCGAAACAGTCGATGCAGGTGGGGCTACCAACTACATCGCTGTGGAAGTCTCCAACTCCGCAGACGAGCGAGACACTCGTCGGGCGATTCGCAACGCCGGATTCCTTACGCGATTCACGGGCCACTCTGCCCTTGCGGCCATCGCCAGCGTTCGCAACGATCACCGAATTCAAGGCGCCATTGACAGCGGGCAGGTGCATTGGCATCCGCTGGCAAACCGAGAACGGTCCGCGGAGTAATAAACGACCGCTCCCGACCAACCAAACCTACCCCTCTATCGCTCCGATCACATCGTCCGCCGTCGCCACCCACGCCATGCGGGGGAAGATGATATCCATGCACACGTCGTGCTCGGTGGACGTGCCCGCCGCGCAGCAGTCCCGCACCACGATGCAATCGTAGTCCTTGTCCCGCGCGTCCCGCAGCGAACCTTCCACTACGCCCGTCGTCGAGTAACCCGTCAGGATCAGCGTGGTGATCCCGAACCGCCGCAGGTACACCTCGATGTCCGTGGTGTTGAACGGGCTGGTGGTGTGCTTGATGACCACCGGGTCCTCGGGTCGAGGCGCCAACTCCGACACAACTTCCGCGTCATGAGAGCCGGCGGTCAGGCGCGGTCCGGCGTCAGCCGCGCTGGCCGGCGCTCCGAAGGGTGGACGCGGCGCGTCCCGACGGTCGGGCCGGCGGTTCACCACCACGTAAATCACCGGCATCCCAACGGCGCGAGCCTTTTCCAGCAACCGCACGCTGTTGGCGATGATCTCCTCACCCGTATACGGCTGCACCGGCATTGCGCCGCCCTTGATCAACTCGTTCTGCATATCCTGGATCAGCAGGGAGGTTTGGGTCGGGTCAATCCTTACGTCAGGCATAACTCTCCTTCGTCAACTCAGATGCTTTGGCATCCGTTGGTTGTTCGCGACTAACGTATGCGGGCAGTCGTTTGTCGCCCGGTCGGGGAAATTCCGCGCCCTCGCTGCCGAACCGCACGCCGTGGGCCCGCATCATCGCCGAGGCGTTGGCCCGCGCCACCGCCCGCAACACGTTGGACATTATCCCGCCATTCTTGCGAACACTCTTGGCCGGCGCTGCTACGACCTCCCGAGGCCCCGGTTCCAGCAGACCCCATCCATCAGGGAGCATCTCCGCCAGCACGACGCCCCGGGGCGCCATGATGTAGTGGTAGTCCGCGACGCCCAGAAAACGCGGATTATGGAACTTGGTGGACACGGTCGCCAATCTATCCCGCAATCTTTCCTGTTCCCCAACCAGGCGTTCCAGGTCGCCGGCGGATGTGCGATAGGCTGGCGCATCGGCCAACTGGATCCGTCGGGCCAAGGAGTCGGCGCGCTTGCGTAGTCGGGCAATGTCGGCCTGAGTGTGGTTGTCCCGGGCAAAATCGGAGCGGGACACCTTGACCTCAACTACATATATCGCGTTGGCGGGCCCCACTCCGACCACGTCGACAATGGAACCCCACGGCCCTTGCAGCCGCACCTCCAGCCCGATGCATCGGCAACCGACTACGCAGTAGAGCCACTCCCAGGCTTCCCACTTTAGGCGGTAGGTCAGCTCCGATTCGCTGACCAACTTGAACCGTTGGAAGTCCGGCTCAACCTTCGTTGGATATTCCCCAATCAACGTTCGCCGCTACAGTTCTTGCAAGTCCCGCACGATGCGGCGCAACTGCTCCTGCTCGGCGTTGTCCGACGTGTGAATCGAAAAGTGCATCTCGTCCACCAAATCTCCATACTTTTCCCGGAACTTGCCGGCGATCTCATCGTACTCACCAATCGTGGCAAAGGCGTGGAGCATTTCGTCAGGCACCAGGCCGGGCATCTCGTCCCACTTGCCCTCGCGCGACAGGCGGTGCAACTCCGTGCCGATCTCCTCGAAGCCGTGGCACTCCAGCACCGGGAAGTAGGTGCGGGTGGACGAGTAGAAGGATATGCGGCGCCGCGTTTCCTCGGCCTGCTGCCGGATCGCTTCCTGATTCGGCCCCGTCACGATGAACCCGCCGCCCACGATGTTCACGTCATCCGGGTTGCGGCCGGCCCGTCGCGCGCCCTCGGCCACGTTGGGCTGCACCACCTGCCGGATGTACTCTGGCGAGGTCAGACTATGCAGCATCAGCCCGTCGCTGATCTCTCCGGCCACCAGGCAGTTGTACCCGTTCACGGCGGCGGTGTACACCTCGGGAGGGTTGTATTCGCTGGGGCCAGGGCTGAAGAACGGCGTCATCAACGAGAACTGGTAGAAGTCCCCCTGGTATTCCAGGTTGCTGCCGGTATCCCAGCAGTTCCAGATGGCCCTCAGCGACTGCACGTACTCGCGCAGCCGCGACCCCGCCGAGCCGGTCCAACGGGTGGAAAAACGGCGCTCGATGTGTCCTTTTACCTGCGTGCCCAAGCCCAGGCGGAACCGGCCGTTGCTGCCGTCCTGCAGGTCGCGAGCGGTGTAAGCCACCACCATGGGCGAGCGCGGGAAGGCGATGGCAACGTGGGTCTCCAGCGTAACCCGGCTGGTGGATGTCGCCGCCACCGCCAGGGGCAGGAACGAGTCGTGCGCCGTCTCGTTGGTGGACACCCCGTCGTAGCCCATGGACTCGGCCCAAGCCGCCTCGGCGGCCACGGCGTTCAGGTCGTGGGATTTGAGGGAATAAACAACTCTCATGTGTGGTGGCTCCTGTCAGGATATGGTTGCACTGTGATTCGGTGGTCTACTCGGACCACTACAGCTTCAAAGTTGGGGGGAACACCAACTCATCAGGACACGACTTGCTTCGTCGCGTCGGATGGGCCGCCGAGAAGGTCGTAATATACGTCCAACTGCGACCTGTCCTCGGTATCGGCCAGCGTTGCGATGATGTCGGCCACACTTTCGGCGTAGAGGAGTCCCCCGGCCTCATTGGGGACGGCAACCTCCCAAATCTTGCTGCGCTCTTCCTTACTGAAGATGGTGGCCCATGTTCCCCAGGGGCGCTCATCGCCCCATCCGTGCGCTTCCAGGTATGCCCGCAGGTTCGCAATTGTCAGAGACTCCATCGCCTCTTTGTCCCGAATTTGCACCTTCATAGTGTTTCACCCATCGCCACTTTATCCATCATGTCGGTTAACTGCGCACTGCTGAATACGTTGGTCATCGGAATACGAATCGTCACGCCGTTGCGGTTAGGTACAGGGTTGTGCCCCGTCAAAGAGAGCCAATAACCGCAGCGACGTAAGCAAAGTTTGTCATCAGTTTGCGTCAGCCATTCGGTTTCTTCGTCCGGCAAGAGAACAACAATCAGGATGAAAGGATGCTTTTCCACTCGAAGGTTATCGTAATCGCGTATTGGCAACGGAAAATGTACTGCATGCCCGTCTCTGCTCAAAAAGTCTTGCGACGTAGCCTTGGCCTGGAACCCGATAGTTTCTGAGATTGTAGCCCTTTTCAGAATCCCATCCACGCTCCTTCGATCCACCTTCGGCTCAATCACCTCGCAATCTGCATACGTGGCCACCGCGTTGATGTAAGCGAGCGAAAACCGTTCCTTCCTCGTGTTCAGGTCCATGTCACTCCGCCGGCGCGTGCTCGGCGTATAGCTGGTCGGTCTTGGCCGCCATGATGAAGTCGTTGCGGTGCAGGTTGCGGATCTTGTGCGTCCACCAAGTTACGCTGACGCGGCCCCACTCGGTGGTCAGGCGCGGATGGTGTCCTTCGGACTCTGCCAGTTCGCCCAGCGCGTTGGTGAATTCCAGGGCCTGCACAAAGTTGCGGAACTTGAACTGGCGGTCCAGCTTGGGTATGCCGGCCTCGTCAATCATCGCCCAATCGTTGACTACGGGATGCAGTTCGGCTACTTCGGCGTCGGTAACGTGGGGAGAATCCCGGCGGCAGGCGGTGCATCGTTCACTGTAAAGTTCGGCCATTGTGTCAACTCCAATTTTCGGCTCACGCGTACCCTCTTTCGCCCAAACTGTCATTGCGAATCCGCCTCTGGCAGACTGGACTACTCTCAATGGCAAATTGGGTACGCATGAGCAATTTTCGGTAATTTGCGCTAATTCTAGCATAGCCCCGCTCAATCCTCCGCGTCCCGGCGCCTATGCGCTGGGGCTTTCGATCCTCCAGGCAATGCTTTCTCCCTGCCCCGTCGCGCCGCCCGTGACACTTCCCCCTTGCCCTTACTCTCCATCCATCCCTACCATCTAACTATCCAACCTCTCTGCAACTACCCGACCGCCCGGATCCAACCCGTCGCCCAACCCCAGACCCGTCCAATTTCAAACTCCAAACGCCGCTTCGCCAAAACCGCTCACCGGCCCGCCAAAACCATGATTATCGCCACCAAAACCACCCTCGCCACCCCCATCCAACCCCACCACCCACCTCACCGCCCTACTCAAATGAGCCGAAACGAGCGGAAATGAGCGGGATTTCCCAAAAATCTCCACCATCTCACCCCAATACTTCATCCTGCCGCAGGTCCGCCTATGGCGGTGGTATCCATGTAAATTTCTCCCACATCGCCGAAGCCGCCGCCGAAAGCAGACCGTCGCCCGCTCGGCAACTGTCCATCAACGCCGCAAATGCGGTATAGTTTCCGCCGACGCAACGCCGCCTTACACGGGGAGGGTTACCATGATCTACGGCGCGATAACGAACTCCTGGCGCAACCAGCTTGACGATGCCGAGTTGGGCGACCTGATTTCGGAAGCCCACTCTCGCGGCGCGCGCCACGTCGAACTGCGACAGACCTGCCTCGGCGCCGCCGAATCGGGTGAGGGCAACGCCTGGCGACCCAACCTGGAAAACCTGGCCAACGTGGTGCACAGATTCCCAGACCTCACGTTCGACCTTGCGGTAGCCCTGCCCTGCATCACCACCGACATCGACCCCGAGGGCGGGTTGTACCAGTCACAGCTGGAGGCCGCGCGCCTGGTGGGCCGTGGCCGTCCGCATCTGCGCACCGTTGATCCCGGCGCTACCGACACGCCGTGGGAATCTCCAGACGATGTTGCGGAGCCGGCGGCGCGCATCGTCCCGCTGGTACGGGAAGCGGCGCGTCAGGGCGTCATATTCTCTATGGAGAACTCCGGCCAGCCGTTGCGCTCCATGGCCCTGCTGGTGCAGGAAGCCCGCGCCCAACTGACCGACGAAGAGGGCCAGTACCTCGGCCTGTGCCCCGACCCCACCAACCAACTGCGGCGCCATCCCGATAGCCAGCCACTCGATGAGTTGGCCAACCTGCCCACCGACTACATCAAGATCGTGCACTTCAAGCAGGCACGGAACGGTGAGGCTATCGGCAGTGTCGACGACGGCGACCTGGACTGCCACGCCATGCGGCGGATCCTGGACGGCAAGGCCTACGATGGCCCGGCGGTGATGGAGATCCCGCCTGCGGATGACGTGTTCGACAACCTGGCCGCCAGCTTCGCCTACCTCGATGCCTGATATGTAGGGGCGAATGATTATTCGCCCCTACACGCGCCGCACGAACCGCGTATCCCATGGCCGACCACAGCGAATACACCGTTTCCATCCACTACGACCGGCGGCTGTATCGCCAGGACATCGCCGGCTCCAAGGCCCACGCCGCCATGCTGGCGAAGCAGGGCATCATCTCCCAGGATGACTGCGACAGCATCATCGCTGGCCTGGGCAAGGTGCAGGACGAGATCGAGCGGGGCGATTTCCCCTGGGACCCCAGCCTCGAAGACCTGCACATGAACATCGAGCGGCGTCTCACCGACCTTATCGGCCCCGCCGCCGGCCGCCTGCACACCGGGCGTTCTCGCAACGACCAGATCGCGCTGGACATGCGCCTCTACACCCGGCAGGCCATCGCCGATGCCATCGCAGCCCTTCGAGACGTCCAGCGCGCGTTGACCCAACTGGCCGAGCAGAACGCCGGCGTCGTCATGCCCGGCTATACCCACCTGCAACGCGCCCAACCGGTGCTGTTTGCTCACCACATGCTGGCCTACTTTGAGATGTTCCAGCGGGACATTGGACGCTTTACCGACTGCGCGCACCGGATGGACGTGCTGCCCCTGGGCAGCGGCGCGCTGGCCGGCGTGCCCTACCCGACCGACCGCAACGCCGTGGCGGAGGCGTTGGGGTTCGACGAGATCAGCCCCAACAGCATGGACGCCGTGGCCGACCGCGATTTTCTGGCCGAGTTCCACGCAGCGGCGGCCATCACCATGATGCACGTGTCTCGGCTATCCGAGGAGATCGTAATCTGGTCCAGCCGCGAGTTCGACTTCGTGCGACTTGCTGACGAGTTCACCACCGGCAGCAGCATCATGCCCCAGAAGCGCAACCCCGACTTCGCCGAAATCGCCCGGGGCAAGACGGGCCGCGTGTACGGCAGCCTGATGGGGATTCTCACCGTGCTCAAGGGCCTGCCCCTCACCTACAACCGCGATCTGCAGGAGGACAAGGAAGGATTCTTCGACACCGTGGACACCCTGCTGTCCACCCTGCGCGTGTTCGCCGACATGCTCCCCGGCATGACCCTGAACGCCGAGCGCGTGGAATCGTTGGCAAGCGAGAGCTACATGCTGGCCACGGACCTGGCTGACTACCTGGTGGGCAAGGGCGTCCCGTTCCGCGAGGCCCACGGCGTGATGCGCCGGCTGTGCCAGTATTGCGAGGTCGAGGGACAGTCGCTGTCGGATTTGCCGCTGAGCGAGTACCACAAGTTTTCGTCCCACTTCGGCGAGGACGTGTATGCCATCACCGCCGTGGCGTCGGTCGCCGCCCGCGATAATCCCGGCGGCACCGCACCCAACCGCGTGGCTGAAGGTCTCGCCCGCGCCCAATCGATCCTGCGGGAGGCCGGAGCGCTATGACCGGCATCATCGCCAGCCGCTTTCGCCGGATTCTCGTTGCGTGTGCGGCGTGGCAATCTCGATGGTACCTGCGTCGTTTCCGCAATCATGGCAAGGCCGCATGGACCCACAGGGCCGTCGTCAGCGGCGCTGAAGCTTTGGCAATGAATACTGAACTGCGGCCGTGGCTATGAACCGATGAGCGCGAACTCCGATACAACCGCCGCCCACGTGCAGATTGCCCCGTCGGTGCTGGCTGCCGATTTCGGCCGGCTGTCCCAGCAGGTGCGGGATGCTGATGCGGCCGGCGCGGACCTGATCCACGTGGACATCATGGATGGCCGGTTCGTGCCCAACATCTCCTTCGGCGAGGTGGTGGTGGATGCCATCCGGAGCGCAACGGACCTTCCCTTGAATCTCCACCTGATGGTGCACGAACCGGACCGCCTGATGCCCGGGCTGGTGAAGGGCATCACCGACCAGGTGCTGGTGCACGCGGAGGCTTGCGCTCACCTCCACCGCACCATCGGGTACGTCAAGGAGCAGGGATGCCAGGTGGGGGTTGCCATCAATCCTGCCACTCCAATTGCAGCCGTGGAAGAGGTGCTGCCCGACCTGGACATCGTGCTGGTGATGACAGTGAATCCCGGTTTCGGAGGGCAATCGTTCATACCATCGGCCCTGGGCAAGTTGCGTCGGCTTTATGGCATCATCCAGGAGAATGGCTATGCCACCCAACTGGAGGTCGATGGCGGCGTCAAGGCAGATGCCACGGCCCGTGACTCGGTGTCCGCCGGCGCAGGAATATTGGTGGCCGGAACCGCGATCTTCAACCGGGAGCAGTCGGTGGCAGAAGCAATGGCCGCCATGCGCGAAAGCGTGGTCGGCCTGGCGCCCGGACAATCATAAGGGCTCCCCACGCGGCAGGCCGTGCGGCGAACGCGAACCCGTAGGGGCGGGTTTGAAACCCGCCCCTACCGAATCGGACAGCGTCGCCGCGATGGCAAGAACCGCTATTGATTTTTCGAGAAACCCACGGGAGATGTGTCGCCGATTTCCAGGCTGTCGTTGCCGGTGAGCCGCCGCAACCGTCGCAACTGCGTGTTGCTGGTAATGGTGAACGGGCGCGGCGGTGTGGTTGTCAGGCTAACCAGGTACGGCAACAAGCCCTCAACCCGGTCGATCATATCTGCCAGTTCTTCCGCTCTGTGATAGTTTTCGTAGAAGTTCTGGTGGCCAACGCGGTAAGCGTCTGACAGCGCCCGGACCTGATCCCCGTCAAAATCGTATTCCAGCGTGATTTGGCTGGCAACGTCGTAAACGTCCTGGTGCGATTTATGGGGCCAGCCTCGCTGTTCCGCGATGACCTTGAACAGCTGCACCACTGCGCCCCACGCTTTTTCACCGGCCTGGAGGCGGCTGTCCTTCGCCAGTTCTTCGCGGGCCTGCACGATGAAGATGCCGCTCATCCGGCGACGGTCTTCGTCGCTTTGGATACCAGGCGGCGGCAGGTCGGGAACAGTGGTCATGTCGCCCTCATCCTGACGAGTAGGGGCGAATAATCATTCGCCCCTACATGATTCGCTGCGGTGGCGCCGCGCTACTGCTGCGCGGCCGCTCTCGCTCGGGCCTTCGGACCCCGCGGCGGCTTGTACATGGTGCGCAGGCAGCGCGAGCAAATCTTGACGCGGGTGGGCTTGCCGTCGATAGCCAGCGTCTGCTTGTGGACGTTGGCCTTCCACCGGGTCTTGGTCCTGCGGTTGGAGTGGCTGACGTTGTTGCCGGTCATTCCGGCTTTTCCGCACATTTGGCACTGCATGATTTCTATCCCGCCCTTTGAGTGGCGGCATTATAGCACACTCGCTTGACTTGCCGATTGCGCTGCCGTTAAATGGCCGCAGCCAACCCCCAATTCACAGGAGGATTCAACATGGCTCTCGTGCGTTGCGTTACCGAGATGGGCATGGGCGTAGACGTCCATGGCCTGGATTACACCCTGGCGGCCAAGCGCGCCGTCTTTGATGCCATTCACCACAGCAGCCTCGGCTTCACCCGCCTGGTCGGGGCGACCGCCGATGACATGACGGTCAACGTGACCATCGGCGCGCCCGAACCTGACAAGGTAAACGCCGATGAGGTGGCCGATTCCCTGCCTCACGGTCGAGCGAATGTGGACGTAGTGGTCGGCGGCCTGCAACTGCTGAACGACGACGGCAGCGACGGCACTCTCATCGCCAACGCCATCATCACGGTCAGCATCGACGACGGCAAATAGGACATCTCCCAGAGAAAAAGAGTTGGGGCGGCGGACGCCCGAACTCGCCGAAAGTTCTCGCACCTTCAGTAGGGGCAGGTTTGAAACCTGCCCCTACATGTTGCCCACGTCCCGTTCTGGACACCTCATCGGGTCTCGGCTATCATGCGCGGGCCTTTAACCCCGTCGCCGCCAACCGGAGGCTTCCGTGGACACCGCGACGGGGTTTTTCTGTGCCACCGAATCCCCGGAACCGTTGAATCCGTGACTGAGCCATGCTGATTGCCATCGCGTTCATCCTCATGGGGGTGATGTTCTTCGCCGGGCTGTACGTGGCCGGCGCGTTGGGGTCGCTGGCGCTGATACTGCTCCAGGTGTTCTCGGACAATCCGGTCTGGAACATCATGGGCAACCGGGCGTGGGAGACCAACACCAACATCAACCTGGTAGCGATCCCCCTGTTCATCCTGATGGGCGAGATTGTGCTCAGGGGCGGGTTCGCGAACCTGATGTACCGCGCGCTGTCCCGTTGGGTGGACTTCATACCCGGCGGGCTGATGCACACCAATATCGCCAGTTGCGCGGTGTTCGCGGCGTGCGCCGGTTCCAGCATCGCCACCGCGGCCACGGTGAGCCGCGTCGCGTTGCCGTCATTCAGGGCGCAGGGCTACCAGGAACGGCTGGTGGTGGGTTCGCTGGCGGCCGGCGGCACGCTGGGCATCCTGATCCCGCCGAGCATCCTGCTGGTGCTGTACGGGCTCACCGTGGGCGAGTCCATCGGACGGCTGTTCCTGGCGGGTTTCATACCGGGCATCCTGCTGGCCGGCGTATTCATGCTGATGATCGGCATAGCGTCGGTGATCTGGCCTGCCGTCGCGCCGCGCCAGACGGGAGCGCGGTTCTGGAGCTGGGAAGGTTGGGTTGAACGCCTGCTGTTCACCGTGTTGATGGTGCCGGTGCTGGCGCTGATTTTCATCGTGCTGGGGAGCATCTACTTCGGATGGGCGACGCCATCGGAGGCCGCCGGATTCGGCGTGACCGGTGCGCTGGCGCTGGCGATCATCTACAACTTCGTGCGGCTGTTCGCCGGGAATATAGCGGAGTGGATATTGGGCACGGGCATCGCGGCGCAGTTGTCTCCGGAGGTGCGCGGCACGCTGGAAAGCTGGCGAGAGGAATATCGGTTCAGCGGAGAGCACTTCCGCAACTACTGCCGTTTCATCGTGGCCATGACCATGGAGGCGTGCGTTTCGGCGGCGCGCTCATCGGCAATGATCCTGTTCATTCTGATGGCGGCGTTCACGCTGCAGTTCGCTTTCGCCTATTTGCGCATCTCCGTCACGATGGCGGAGTGGGTCGCCAGCTTCAACCTGAGCACGGTGCAGTTGGTGCTGTTCCTGGTGGTGTTCTACCTGCTGCTGGGGACGTTCATGGAGGCGTACTCCATGATGCTGACGACGCTGCCCATCATCTCGCCAGTGCTGCGGGCGGCAGAGGTGGACCTGCTGTGGTTCGGGATCATCATGATCATCCTGCTGGAGGCGGCGCAGATCAGCCCGCCGCAGGGGTTGAGCCTGTACGTGCTGCAGGGGGCGCGGCATGACGTGGCGCAAAGGGAGGTCGCAGAAACCGGCCAAAGGGCGGAGACGGGAACAATCAACGACGTGTACATCGGCGTGCTGCCGTTCATGGCGTGCATGGCCATCGTCATAGGCTTGATCATCGTATTCCCCGACCTCGCGCTGTGGCTGCCCGACCAAATCAAGGGGCCGCGGTAGGATAAAATGAACTTATCGCCTCGCGCGACAGCCCTCTAAAAGCATAAAGGCCATGATCATGGACGGGGAACTCACAGCAGAACAGAAAAGCAGGGTGGCCGAAATCATTCGCAGCGACCTGACGGGAAGATTTGGTGAACAGCTCCAGTTCGACCCGATTACGGTAACAACCAGGATGGATGAATTTGGGGAACACTACTGTCACATTCGCGTGGTTTATGACGGCGACGAAGACCTGCTGGATCCCGCATGGCTCAATGGGTTTTACCGGCGGAACAGCCTGGCCCTGAAAGAGTGTGGCGTAACCGACGTGACCACCGAGACCTACATCGACCGAACGGAAGACAGCGACTGGTCGGAGTTGGTACAGGCCACACCATACGTCGAGTAAACGTGTGAACTGGGAGCAACTCATAGCCATCGCCAGATTGCTCGCCGAAGCGCCAGAGCACGGTGAAACCAGGGGCAGGCCCCAGCAGGCCAGGCTACGCCGATCTATCAGTACCGTTTATTACGCATTGTTCCACGCGCTAGCCAACAGCAACGCCGACTCCTTGATTGGAACTTCGCCTGATATCCGGCAATCTGAAGAGTGGACCAGAACCTACCGTGCGTTGGATCACGGCCCCGCCAAGAATAGCTTCAACTCAACCTCGGCGATGGCAATGTTTCCCGCCAGCCTGCAAGACTTTGGACACACGTTCATAGCGCTCCAAAACCAGCGACACGACGCCGATTACAACCCTCAGGCAGTTTTCCAACGATCGGAAACTGTTCGCGCCATTGAACGAGCCGAAGCTGCCATTGGCGACCTCGTGTCCACTGACTTGAGGACCAGGCGTGCGCTGGCTACCCACGTACTGTTCAGGGCAAGATGACCCCTACGGCACAACGGCACGTGATCCTGATTTGTGCATGCATTCTCCCCAAGGCGTAGCACGCTGTGGCTGCGGACTATGACCTGGCAATCATCGGGGCGGGTTCCGCTGGATTGACAGCGGCCCGGTTCGCGGCGCGGTTGGGGCGACGGGTCGCGCTGATCGAGGCCAACCGAGTCGGCGGCGATTGCACCTGGACGGGATGCGTTCCCAGCAAGGCGTTGCTGCACGCCGCGAGAGTGGCCCACACCATCCGCACTGGCGGGACGTATGGTGTGCAAGCAAGCGAACCGGAGGTCAACTTCGCGAGGGTGATGGGACGCGTGCGGCGCGTCATAGAGCAGATCTACTCGGCCGAATCGCCGGATGCGCTGAGCGGAGAGGGGATCGAGGTAATCCAGGGTAAAGCGCGGTTCGAAGACCCGCATACCGTCGAGGTAGAGGGCCGGCAGATCACCGCCAGATATTTCCTGATCTGCACCGGGGCATCGCCATTGGCGCCACCGATTCCGGGCTTGGCCGAAACGCCGTACCTGACCTACGAGAGTTTCTGGGAGTTGGAAGAGCTACCGACGCGGCTGATCGTGGTCGGTGGAGGCCCGATCGGGTGCGAGTTGGCCCAAGCATGCCAGCGGCTGGGCTCGCGGGTGACCCTGGTGGAGGCGTTGCCGCGGCTACTGCCCAACGACGACCCGGAGGCGGCGCAGATAGTGGCCGACGCGCTGGCGCGAGATGGAGTTGACCTGCGGCTGGGGGCGCCTGTGGAATCGGTCCGTTCGGGCGGGTCGGGCAATATCGTCGTGAGGGCCGGGGGTGAGGACCTAGCGGGCGATGGGATTCTGGTGGCAGTGGGACGGCGGCCGAATGTTGACGGCATGGGCCTGGAGAACGCAGAGGTTGAGTATTCGAGGGCCGGCATCGCCGTGGATGATTACCTGCGCACCAACGCCAGGAACATCTACGCGGCCGGGGACTGCATCGGCGGGTTTCAGTTTACGCACTACGCGGGGTACCAGGGAGCCATGGCAGTGCGGAACATGCTGCTGCCTGGACGATCAAAAGCGAGACCGGCGCATCCGCCGTGGGCGACTTTCACCGACCCGGAAGTGGCGCACGTAGGTTATACAGAGGAGCAGGCGCGGGAACGCTATGGAGACGCGATACGTACTGCCACTCTGCCCATGGAGTCGATTGACCGAGCCGTGACGGACGGCGCCGCCGCCGGTTTCATCAAGGTCGTGCACCGGAACAAGGGAACCGTGCTGGGCGCTACCGTGGTGGGTCGAAATGCCGCCGAAGCATTGCAGGGATGGGCCGTAGCCTTCGAACGAGGGCTCAGCATGGGCGAAGTGGCGAGGGCGATGCAGGCTTACCCGTCTCTGGGCACCGGGAATCAGCAAGTGGCCTGGGATGCGTACCTGGACCGACTGACGAGCGGATTCACCGGCCGGGCATTACGGTGGCTGGCCCGTTAGTCGTCGCCAAGGCCAGCCCAAATCGGCAGAACGCCGCCTTACTTGAGATCCAGTTTCACCCGTACTTCTTCAACTTCGGCGTTGCCCAGGATCCGGAACACGTTGATGGTCCGGTCCTCGACGGCTACGCCCCTGAGGGCGTGGCGGCCGTTCTTCATAATGACCAACTCCATGGAGTCCTCAGCAATGTCGACCTTCCGCTTGAGTTTGACTGAGTAGGCTTGCAGGGGCCATTCCATGATTTTCGCTCCGTTATTTGTGTTGGCTGTCGCGCCGGCTGGTGAAAGTATTTTATCAGCGGCGCTGAGGTTCATTTTGCCGCCGGGAACAGATCGAGCCAGCAATGCTGGTCAGTTTTACGCCAATCGTTGCCGATTCGTCAATACGATGTGACACGATTTTTATAAATTTATTGTATCGATCCTTTGATTGCGCCTGAAATTAAGAACGGTTATACCGGCGGGCGGCGGTCAATGAATCGGGCCGCCTGTTCGCAGGCGAATGCTACACGCAAAGCCGTCGCTTCGTCAAAGGGCCGGCCCACTATCTGCAACCCCATGGGCAGCCCGGCATCCGACAGCCCGCTGGGTGTGGATACGGCCGGCAGCCCGGACACGTTGAACGGGCCGGTGAAACTGGGCTGGGTCAGGGTGGTGGCCCCGGCGTAACCCTCGATCTGCGGCGAGGGCGAGGCGTAGGTGGGGGTAACCAGCACGTCGGCCTGGCGCAGGGCTTCGGCCATTTCGTCCTTGATGACGCGACGCATACGGAGGGCCTGGTTGTAATCGGACGCAGAGAGCAGGCCACCGAGCAGGAAACGGTTGCGGACCAGGTTTCCGTAATCGTGGCGGCGGGTTTTCAGGTTGGTCTCATGGAACGAGTAGGCCTCGGACATCATGATGACCTGGTTGGCGGTTTGGGCGTACTTGATGTGGGGAATCTCCACATCGCGGATTTCCGCGCCCAGTTCCGACAGGGTTTCCAGACTGCGTTCGGCGGCCTGAATCACCTGGACGTCGACGCCGGGCGCCTCCTCGTAGAAATACTCCCGGGGCACGCCGACGGTGAGGCCGCGCACGCCGTCGCGGAGAGCGGCAAGGTAGTCCGGCACCGGGACGTCGGCGGTGGTGGGATCCCTGGGATCGTGGCCGGCGATGGCCTGGAGCATGATGGCGGAGTCCTCCACGGTCCAGGTCATGGGACCACAGTGGTCCTGGGACCAGGAGAGGGGCACGACGCCAAAATTGCTGACGCGCCCGAAGGTGGGCTTGACGCCAGCGATGCCGCACATGGAGGCGGGACCCCGGATGCTGCCGCCCGTGTCCGAGCCCAGCGCACCCATGCACAGACCGGCAGCGACCGCGGCGCCGGAGCCGCTGCTGCTGCCCCCGGGCATGTGGGCGGTGTTCCACGGGTTGCGCGCCGGCGGGAAAAGGCTGGTGAAATCGGGACCGCCCAGGGCGAATTCGTGCATGGCCAACTTGCCCAGGAGCACGGCGCCGGCCTCGTAGAGCTTGGCTACGGTGGTGGCGTCCTCGTCGGGAACCCGGTCGGGAGTCACCCGGGACATGGCGGTGGTCCTGATGCCGGCGGTGTCGTAGAGGTCCTTGAGGGCGATGGGTATGCCGTGGAGCGGGCCACGGTACCGTCCGGCCTGGATTTCGGACTCGGCCTGCCGTGCCTGGGAGAGGGCCAGTTCCGACGTGATGGTGACGTAGGAATCGAGTTGACCGTCGACGGCCTCGATGCGGGCCAAGTACGCGCGCGTGAGTTCAACCGGAGAAAGCTCGCCGGAAGCAATCAGCGGCGCCGCTTCGCCAATGGTAAGGTAGTGCAACTCGCCGGTTGCGGCCATTCAAATCACCTCAAATGCGGGGTTCAGCCCTAGCGGCTCCAGTCGGCGGGGAAGGTCATAGCCTGACCACCCAAAGGCAGGTCAGCCTCGTGGAGCATTTCAACCCGCTGCCGGAGAAACTGGTACAGCGGCAGGAGTTCCTCCAGTTCCTCGTCGTCGAGCGGAAGTCCCGCCATGCGGACCAGCACGCGGAAGTCGTCCATGGAGACGGTTGATTCGCCAGTTGCGTCCATATCCGCACCTCCTTAAAAAATCGCCACGGGGTTCACCGGAGACCCGGTGGTGTTCTGCATGCGCAACGGGTTGATGCTGACCATGAATGTCCATCGGTTGCGTTCCCGGCAGGCTTCCGCGACATCTTCCAGATTGGCATTGTCCAGGATCCACAGGCCCATGGCGACTATGGAGACCTGGTGAACCGGATTAGTCAACTCGCCCGGATACTGGGGCGGGCTGACGTCATTGCCGGTATCGGAGCCGAGCACTGCGATGTCGCGTTCTTTGAACAGGGGCAGACATGCGGCCTGGCAGGCGGTTGACCCGGCCTCGCGCGGAACGGGGCCTTCGACGTTTCGGCGGTGCAACTGGCCGGTGCGAATGAGCAGGACATCACCGGACTCGATACGGAACCCGCACCGTTCCTCGGCAGCAAGAATGTCCTCGGGCATGACGCCCTCGCCGCGCTCGACCCAGTCGATACCGCGAACGTAGGGGACATCCACCAGGACGCCGCGGGTGATGAATCCCTTGTGGGCCTGTTCGACGGAGCAAACTGTGGCGCCGAGGCTGGTGGAAACCATGTGGGCCGGTTTGCCGTTGTAGGTCTGGCCGTTCCAGAAGAAATGGGCCAGGCTGTCCACGTGGGTGACGGTAACGCCGTGGAAGATCATGCCGATGTAGTCCATCGCCACGGCGGACGGGCGGTTGGATACCTTGTCGCCGGTGGCCCAACCCTCGCCACTTTCGATCATGTAATGGACGGGCGGAGCCGGCACATCGACGGACGGGTCCCAGGTGAGTTCGCGGGACATGGAAATGCAGTGGCCTTCCTGCACGGTGGCAAGGGCGGACCTGGTTTTCTCGGGCGTTATGAGGTTGGGGGTGCCCAGTTCGTCATCGTCGCCCCAGCGGCCCCAGTTTGACAGGCTGTCGAACCAGCCCAGCACTTCCTGTTCCGATGGAATTCCGGCTTGCGGCATTTGACGTCCCTCCGAGGATGCCGGCAACAGGCCGACGTGTCTGCCGTGGATGGCCGTATTATGGCGCAGGGTCGCAGGGGGCGCAACCGCCGCGCAGGTCTCACCAGGGCCCGTTCAAAGTCGCCACACGTCCCGCTCATGGTGCAGAACGTCCGCCTCCGGCGGGAGCCTGTCGAACCACGAGCGCGTCCTTCGACAGGCTCAGGACGAGCGGATGGACTTCAATCGTACAACTTTGGAAATGCCCTGAGGTCTCACGCGACCCACCTTTGCAATTGCGTGGTGAAAGGACGGAAAGGTCGATTTCCCGCTCATTTCCTCTCATTTCCGCTAGTTCCAGTAGGGCATTGGGCGGGTCATGGGGCTGAATGGGGGCCGAAGGAAGAATTTTGGCGTCGGTTTGAGCGATATTGGCGGTCAGGTGGGCGGGTTTGGGGGAGCAAGGTTCGCGGTGTTGGGCATTGGGACGGCTGTGGCGGGCCTGGGTGGCGGGTTGGAATTGGGGCGATGGCAGTGACAGGTTACGCAAAGCGGGTACGCGTGAGGTGGTTTGGACGGGAATCGGCATGGATGCACAGACAGGATAATGGTGGGGAGAGTGGATTCACAGGTTCCACGGGACGAGTTGGGTTTGGGTTTGGAGGGTGTTGCATATTGATTGTTTGTTTCGTACAATTGTACCGCATAGAACAGGAGGTCGAATCATGATGGTGAACGATGCGACTCGCGTTATGGCTGCGGCGGATGACCTGCCCTCGGACGCGGAGCGAATGATTGGCCGGTGGCGGGCGTTGGGCTGCCCTTACATTGAACTGGATGCGGGAGTGGTGATCAGCAACCTGGAGCGTTGGCTGTACAATAATGCGCCCCACTCCGGCGTGTTGCTGGCGCGGGTCCGGGAATACCTCTACATCGACACCTATGGCGTCGGTCCGATGGCGGCGTGAACAACAGATGACACTCCGGCTGTACAGCGATCTGGCCCACCTGTGGCCCATCATCAGTCCGCCGGAGGAGTACATGGTCGAGGCGCAGGAGTGGCTGGACGTAATTCGCGAACGGCTGGATCCATCCACTGGTGTCGGCCACGGTCTGCCAACGCTCCTGGAACTGGGCTGCGGCGGCGGGCACCTGCTATCGCACCTGACGGAGCATTTCATCACCGAGGCGGTGGACATATCGCCGGAGATGCTTGAGATCTCGCGGGGTCTCAATCCGCAGACGTTGCATCACCTGGGCGACATGCGGGACGTGCGGTTGGGGCGCGCGTTTGACGTGGTAGCGATCCACGACGCCATCAACTACATGACGACGGAGGACGACCTACGGACGGTGATCCAGACCGCCGCAATTCACCTGAATCCGGGCGGGGTTATGCTGCTGGCGCCCGACTGTGTTCAGGAAACGTTTGAAGGTCCGCGGGTGGTCGAGTGGACCAAGGAGGCCGAGGACCGATCGGTGACATTCATCGAGTACATGGGCAAGCCGCGACCCGGGTCAACAACCATCGAGTCGGTGTTCGTATTCGTGATCGACGAGGACGGAGATATCAGGGTGGAAGTGGACCGGCATACGGGCGGGCTGTTTCCCACGGAGACCTGGTTACGCTTGCTGGAGGCGGACGGCCTGGAGGCCGAGTACATCCAGACCAACGCGTACGAGGGCGGGTTTGGCGGGAACCTTTTTGTGGGACGGAAGCCTCCTGTCCGTTGATGGGAAAGGGTTAGGAAGTCCCCTCTCCCTTGATGGGAGAGGGCCAGGGTGAGGGTGATATGAACGCTACAGTGACAGCGCGTCAACTACGTAGACGATCCACCGATGCAGAGCGCAAACTGGGGTCGATCCTGCGGGATCGTCAACTTGCCGGCTATAAATTCCGCAGGCAGGTTCCCATTGGGAACTACATAGTGGACTTTGTGTGTTTTGAAAAGAAAATTGTCGTAGAGCTTGATGGAGGGCAACACCAAGCGCAATGGGAATATGACAACGATCGTACTCGATGGTTGCAATTCGCCGGCTTTCGTGTGATTCGGTTCTGGAACAATCAGGTTCTGAGCGAAACTGATGCGGTGTTGCAGGCTATCTTGATAGCGTTAACGAAGGAGATTTCACCCTCACCCTAACCCTCTCCCATCAAGGGAGAGGGAATAGACGCTACTCGTCGTCAAGGGATAGGGGACAGTTTATTCGTCGTCCAGCCCCGGAACGGGGAAGCGGTTGCTGAGGTGGCGGACGTCGTCGCGGATCGCCGACAACGCGGGTTCGTCGCCGATGCTGCCGAGGGTGCGGACGATGAGTTTGGCGACTTGGCGCGTGTCCTCCTCGGCCATGCCACGGCTGGTGATAGCCGGAGTGCCCAAGCGGATGCCGGACGCGGTGCGCGGGGGCAACTGGTCGTAAGGGATGGCGTTCTTGTTGGCGACGATGTCCACGGACTCCAAAGCGCGTTCGGCCTGCCGGCCGGTGATGCCCAGGGGAGTCAAGTCAACCAGCATCAGGTGGTTGTCGGTGCCGCCGGCGACCAGGCGCACGCCGCCTTCCGATAGTTCCTGGGCCATGACCTGGGCGTTGGCGACGACCTGGTGGGCGTAACGGCCGAAGTCGGGCTGCAACGCCTCGCCGAAGCAGACGGCTTTGGCCGCGATGACGTGCATGAACGGGCCGCCCTGCATGTAGGGGAACACGGCGAAATCTACCTTGCGGCCGAGTTCTTCCTCAACGAGGACCATGCCGCCGCGGGGTCCGCGCAGGGTCTTCTGTGTGGTGGAGGTTACGATCTGGGCGTGGGGGAACGGCGAGGGGTGTGCGCCCCCGGCGATGAGGCCGGAGATGTGGGCCATGTCCACCATGAGCAGCGCGCCCACTGAATCTGCGATGGCGCGGAAGCGGGGGAAGTCGAGCACGCGGGAATAGCTACTGCATCCGGCGACGATGAGCTTGGGGTTGTGCTCCTTGGCCAGACGCTCGACCTGATCATAGTCGATGGTCTCGGTTTCCTGGTCGACGCCGTAGGGGACGAACTGGTAGAGGTTGCCGGAGAAGTTGACCCCGGCGCCGTGGGTGAGGTGCCCGCCCATGTCCAGTTGCATACCAAGCACGGTGTCGCCAGGCTCAAGGACGGCGAAGTAGGCGGCCATGTTGGCCTGGGCGCCGCTGTGGGCCTGGACGTTGGCGTGCTCCGCGCCGAACAGTTCCTTGGCCCGGTCGATGGCGAGGGTCTCGACCACGTCCACGAACTCGCAGCCGCCGTAGTATCGCCGGCCGGGGTAGCCCTCGGCGTACTTGTTGTTCATCAACTGCGCCTGGGCTTCGAGAACGGCCTTGCTGGCGTAGTTTTCCGATGCGATCAGGACGATGGAATCGCGCTGGCGACGGTTCTCGTTCTCGATGGCGGCGGCAACGGCGGGATCAATGCGGTCGAGTATGGTGGTCATATTTGGTTGCTCCTGTTATGGGTCGGGTTATCGTTGTGGGCGCGGCAAGGCGTTCGGATCTGGAGGGCCTGGTGTTTTCAACACGCGACGGGGCCGGGCCTGACGGTATTGCAATTTTCGGATGGCGGTCCGCCCATGGTCCAAACCGATCGAGGCCGGACTGCGGCAGGCTCATGGATCAATGGGCTCACCATGAGCGGATTGGAAGGGTGTTGAACGCGAGACAAACGGCCCTGCCGGGCGGGAATGCGTAGATATATGATAACAAATCGACGCGATACCTGCCGATGGCGTTCAGTATTTGTAGAAGTGATGGCGGATTTCAAAGTCGGCGTCGTGCTGGGAAAAGAGTTCCCAGTCCGCTTTTCGCACCGTGAGGTATGAGTCGGCCAGCAGGGAGCCCATGGCATCCGTTAGAGTGGTGTCGGCCTCAAGCTCATGGATGGCGTCGAGCAGAGTTGACGGGAGGCGCTTGATGCCGCGCGCCGCCAACTCTTCGGGAGTGAGCCGGGCCGGGTCGACGTCGATGCACAAGCCTTCGGCAGGGGTCAGGCCGCGCCGGATGCCGTCGAGGCCGGCGGCGATGATCGCGCCCAGGGCGATGTAGGGGTTGGAGCTGGAATCGGTGGGGCGAAATTCCAGGTTGGTGGACGCCATCTCGGAGCCCCAGAAGCGGGATGGTACGCGCAGCGCTGCCTCGCGGTTGTCGGGTCCGTAACAGATGTAGGCGGTGCTCCATGAGCCGGGCGAGATGCGGCGGTAGCTGTTCATGCTGGAGGACGTCAGGGCGGTCAAACCCGGCAGGTGTTCCAAAATGCCGGCGATGAACTGGTAGGCCAGTTCACTGAGTTGCATCGGGTCGTCGGGGTCGTAGAACAGGTTGCATTCTCCGGCGGTGTCCCACGCGCTCAGGTGGGTGTGGTTCCCGTTGCCGGCCTGGTCGGGGAAGGGCTTGGGGGCGAAGGACGCGAGCCAGCCGTGCTGCCAGGCAACGTTGCGCACCGTTTCGCGATAGATGATGTGGTTATCGGCGGCGCGGAGGGCGTCGGCGTGGGTGATGCTGAGTTCCTGCTGCCCGTGGCCGACCTCGGTGTGGTACTGCTCCAGTTGCAGGCCCTGGGCTTCCAGCGCGTCCACCACGTCGTCAACGACCTCGCGGGCCATGGATGCGCCGAGGGTGGAGTTGTCCAGGCTCTCGTCCATGGGGACGAATGAGTCGCCATCGCGGCGGGCCAGGTACCATTCGGGTTCGAACGCGGCTTGAAAGGTGATGCCCATGGAGGCTGCTTTCGCCAGCATCCGTTTGAGGAAGTGGCGTGGGCATGCGTCCCAGGGTTTTTGGTCCATGGTGATCATGTCCACCAGGACGAGGGCGCGGCTGGGAGCGTAGGGCAGTATGGTGAAGGTATCGAGGTCGGGCACCATGCGAAACTCGCCGACGGGTCCCATGCCATCCATCACCTGCAGGCGATCCATGTCGCCCATGACCTGCATGGCGGTGGTGACGCCGATGCCTGATTCGAGGCGGCGTTCGAGGCCGGAGATATGGGTGGCCTTGCCGCGAATGATGCCGCTGTTGTCGCAGTAGGCGAACATGACCAGCTTGATGCCGGCATCCCGGGCGAGTTGGAGGATTTCGTGGGCTTCCATGATGACACCGCCGATCAGTTATCGGCGGGCATTATCGCAAAATGAGAGAAGAGCGGATTTACGCCGCTCCCCCAAGGTTGTGTCAAATTTTTGGAATTATATACCTGTGCACACCGGGCAGATTTGGCAGTAGTGTATTCCTCTGAAATTCACGAAAACTAGCGAGGTTCGTTTGGAACGTCGAATGTTGTGTTGGCAACGAGACGGATTGGAAAGGTGATCTTTTTGCCGGTGTCATCAGTCAGGTCGAAGCTGATGCGATGGGATTGGCGCGGCATATCCTGTGATGTTTCCATATTTTGGGCCCACCATAGGCGGACTTTCCTTCGTTCTACTTCTTCGAGGTTGTCACTGGATGCAAGTTCAACAAACATCTGCTCAACGCTGTCCCATTGGACGATAATTTCTTCCACTATAATCCTCCAAATTCAAACGGATAATGCAAGTGTCTCCCCGGCCTTGTCACAGCCGGTAGTTCATCACTATGGGGATCACACGGCTTTCCTCGATAAACTGATATTGCAACCCAGTCCGTTTCCACATTTGCCAGCCGCTGGGTTCCCTTTCGCCTGCTGCTTGCGCCTCTGCTTGGATGTCAGCCCCTACCTCTTGGATGAGCCGAAGGGCAATAATCATTTGCCGCCTACGAGATTCTTCCGTCATGAGTACCTCTACTTTTTGGTTCAAATATTCCAGTTGCCTCGCGCTGGCGGCGACAATCACCAACACGTCGGCCAATTGGACACCGGGTGGTTCAGGCGTCCCAGAATGACCGCATCTCTGCTTCCATTGCAGCGTGCCGTTCCTGCGATTGCGCCACCAATAGACGCCACAACTCAGAAGAATTGCCCACGCTCATGCCAGCAGACTTGCCTGTACGTCGATAGTGTTCTATTTGCCGGTCGCAACGGTGGACCACGAACTCTAAAGCCTCACTCAACGTCGGAAACCAACACTCGGTGAGCGGGGCATCTGTGACCGACCAGAGGCCGATCCCGGCCAGGCTGTGCCACATAATGTCGGCGCGGTATATCGGAACAAAGTCGTATTCGTCCGGCCACGTGTCGACCGAGGTCAAGCATATTTGGCCGAAACCATGCTCCTCTGCTTCCAAGACGGTATGTACTGTCGGTATCTGCTTCAGGTCGGACATAGGAATACTTCTTCAGACGGTTGCTTGCGGACCGTCTTTGAGATACCGCCAATTGGTCTTTGGTTTCGCACCTAGAACCACCTCGGCAATCCTCTCAGGCGATGCGTTAATCGGGTCCGGCATGGTCATTGGTGTACACAGGTATTTAATTCCCCAAATTTTCGACGGGAAACTGGCGGGTTCAGGGCGAGGTAGGCGTGGGCGCCGGAGTGAGGGCTTCGCGGATGCTGTCCACATCCACTTCGGGAGCGATGGCTATAGTTGTCTCAGCGCCGCTGACGGTAGTGATCGTTATGGAGCGGTTTCCGTCGCCGGCTTCGTGGCAAACCAAGCCGGTAATCTCGGCCACACCCTTGGAGCGGGCGATGCAGTTCATCAAAGCGTTGAACGTCGAATCGTAATCTTCCAGGGATATTTTGAGGAAGCGGATAGCGTCCTCGGCGGTTTCGATGTGATCTGCCGGGTCCCACGGGTAGGTTTTGACTTTCGCCATATTTACCTCCTGAAATTACACCTCACCGGCCAGGCGTCGTGCGTTGACAATATCTCGTTCTTGACTGTCTTTGTCACCGCCGGCCAGAAGGATAATGAGTTGCTGCCCGCGTCTCACATAATACACCCGATAGCCTGGCCCGTAGTTGATGCGCAGTTCTGATACGCCGCCACCCACCGGGGCAACATCGCCTGGATTGCCCTCGGCAAGTCGCAAAAGCCGGTTGTCGATACGCGACTGCGCTTCTTGATCCCGCAGCCGGCTGTACCAGCGGAGGTAGGTGCCGGTAGCTCGGATTTCCATTGCAGTCATAGTAAGGGGAGCGGTTGGGAACCGCTCCCCGTGGTGGCATTTCGGGTAAGTCAGTTCGGCCTACAGCACGTGGTACATGAGGAGGTGGTCGCGCATGACGTCGGCGGCGAAGTCGTTGTTGACGTCGCGGAGGACGGAGTGGATGTGGTTCGCGCCGTTCTGGCGGTTGTCGTACTCGACGACGAAATCGCCGCCGTGGAGCCGGTAGTAGTGGGGCTGCGCGCGGTCAACCGGGCCGCCCCAGGCCAGGTGGATCTTTTCGAGGCCGCCCTCGCGCAGGGCGGTGAGTTTCTCCTCGGCCAGGTCGGCGCGGATGCGGGTGACGTACTCGCTGGCGAGGGTCATCAGCATCTCGCGCTGGGTGCCGGACATGGCGGTGGCGGGCAGGCCCTCCTCCTTGGGCAGCGAGGCGCGGGAGGAGTTAAAGGTGATGATGTCGGCCGGAGCCTCGTCGTAGATGATGGCGCGGGTCTGCTGGCCGGAATCGAGGCTTTCCATGAGTTCGAGGGCAATGTCCTGGCTGTCGCCCAGGATGCGGAGGCCCTGTTTGGGTCCCTTGGGCACCTCGGCGGGGTTGGCGCCGAAGAAGAAGGGGGTCATGGACAGGACGCGGTCGGCCCAGACGCTGTAGTGGAGAGAGACGTGGTGGCCCTCCACGCGCCAGCCCCACGGCTCGGCATCGTTGGCCGGGTCGCCGAATATGGTCCAGGAATACAGCAGCGGGTCGCGAACGAAGGTAATGAGGCCACGTTCCTGTTCCAGCGGGCCAAGGACGGATTCATGGTCGATGATCAGCTGGGCCTTGCGGTTGGAGTCCTCGGTGAGTCCGGTGGCCATGAGTGCGTAGGCGAGTTTCCGCTGCTCTTCGTTCATATCGCGGAGCAGCAGGCCGTGGCGGTTCATGGGCGGGTAGTACCAGAAGATCCGCTCGCCGTCGTGGTAGCTGAAGCTGATGGCCGACTTCTGGCTGGCCTCGAGAGTATTCAGCAGCGCAAGGGCCGCGCCGCGCATTTCGGATGCGGCCTGCGGGTGGGTATGGGGGTGGTCATGCTCGTGGGTGTGTGCCGTGGTCATCTATCGGTCCTCCGTGGGGAAGCGCAATGGGTATGCTTAAAACCGGCGAGAGTGTATGCGTAGCCGATTACGGGTGTCAAACTAGGCGCGTCGTTCTGCCGCGGTACGAACGGAGGCCAAGATGCGACCGTAGGCGTTGCAGCGGCAGAGGTTGCCGGAGAGGGCTTCCCTGATGTCCGCGTCGGATGGATCTGGGTTGGTATCCAGCAGAGCGCGGGCGGACATGACGAAGCCGGGCGTGCAGAAACCGCATTGCCCGCCGTCCTCGTCGAGGAACGCCTGCTGCAAGGGGGAGAGTTCGCCAGACGGGGCTAGGCCTTCGACCGTGAGCACGTCGTGTCCGGAGGCGCGGATGGCGAGGATTTGGCAGGCGTTGACGGGCGTGCCATCCACCAGCACGGTGCAGGACCCGCACTCGCCACGGTCGCAACCGCGCTTGGCTCCGGTGAGGCCCAGGGAATCGCGCAGCACGTCCAGCAGGGACCAGTGGTGCTGAACGGAGACAGTACGTGCCGTCCAGTTGACGGTGAGGGTGATGTCGGCGGTGTGCGGAGTAGCCATTGTGGGCGAATCGTACCGCAGCGGGGTGGAGCGGGCAAGGAGGAGTTGATGACCAGCGGTCGTTGACAGCGTTATGCTATTCTCGCTAATATCCTCCAAAATTATTTTTCCAGGAAGAGTGCTATGACGGGCAATTACGTGCGGTACGAACTACCTATTAATCGGTCAGAAATCGAAAAGGTTAGAATTATTGTGCAACAAGCGGAAGTCAGCAAATTGTTTCCCACCGAAACTGAGGTGACATTCTCATTAGGTGGGAAGGATTTTCACGGTTGGATGCCCAGACATTCTGTCAATATCGACAGAAAATGGCTCAAAGCCATGATAGTCGGTGATTTTGACAACGGGGACTGGGAAATCCACATCCCTGACGAGACCCTGGAGTCCACCAAAGTGCTGCGTGTGCCGACGGTCGACCAAGAGACGACCGTGATCCATGGGTGGTGGTGATGATCTACAGCAAGCAGAACATCGTGACTGCCCTGGACGAGGGGGTATTGGAGATCAGCCCTGCGCCCGAGAGCGGGATGTTCGACACTTCCGCCGTTGACCTACGGCTTGGTAGCCAATTCACGACCTTTACCAAATCAAGCCCGGGTTCCGGGATATTCGTAACCATTGGCGAGTCGCAAGCAGAGCGCATAGCTGCTCAACACGGGACAGTAAAGGAGATCGAGCAAGGCGGATATCTGGAGTTAAATCCGGGTGATTTTGTGCTGGCCTGGACCATGGAAAGCGTGAAATTCCCCATGCATCTTGCAGCTAGGGTTGAAGGCAAAAGCTCCATCGCAAGATTTGGACTGTCGGTGCACCAGACCGCACCTACCATCCATGCGGACTTTGAAGGAGAAATCCGCCTGGAAATTGCGAACTTGGGACCGTTTTTGTGTCGGTTGAAGCCTGCAACGAGAATCTGCCAGCTCATCATTGAAGAATTGAAAACCCCGGCCACAGAATCGATACCTTCCCAGTTCCAGGGCCAATCTGCCTGACAAGTTTGCCTTCCGATCCCCTGGTGCGTCCTGGCGACGGCATACTGGCGCGGGTAGGCACGATTTGATCAATAGCAATCATTGACGGCGAACCGGGGCGGTGGCTACCATCACCGGCATGACCACGACCGTTCCAACTCCCTACAACACCGTGGGGCACAGCGCACCGCGGCGGGAGTTGCCGGATAAGCTGAACGGGTCGGCCGTCTATTCGGCGGACATCAACCTGCCGGGGATGCTGCACGGGGTCATTGTGCGGAGCCCGCATCCGCACGCGAACGTGCTGAGCGTGGACACCTCAGATGCATTGGCCTTGCCCGGAGTGCATGCGGCGGTCACGCCGGCCGACTCGCCGGCAACGCGGTTGGCGCCCGACATGCCGGTATTGGACACGCGGGTCAGGTTCGTCGGCGATGAGGTGGCTGCCGTGGCCGCCGATGACCTGGACACGGCCCGACGGGCGGCGGCGCTGGTGCAGGTGGAATACGAGCGACTGCCGTTCGTTATGGATCCGGTGGCCGCGCTGGAACCGGACGCGCCCCAAATTCACGACGGGGGCAACCTGGCCATCCCGGAGCCGCTGGAGCTGCAGCGCGGGGACGTCGACGCGGGATTTGCAGCCGCCGACATCATCCTGGAGGAAACCTACCACCTGCCCACGCACTCAGCCACGCCGCTGGAACCGCGGGCGGCGCTGGCATCGTGGGACGGCAACCAACTCACGGTGTGGAAATCTACGCGCGGCGTCCACGTGGACCGGATGGCGTTGGCGAGCGTGCTGGGTGTTGACGCCGGTCAGGTGCGGGTGATCGGGCCGAACATGGGCGGCGGGTACGGCAACAAGGACGAGAGCCGGATTGCGGTGCTGGCGGCGATGCTGTCGCGTCGGGCGGATCGACCGGTGCGGATCGAATACTCCCGTGAGGAGGAGTTCGTGGCGGGGCGCACGAGGCACGGCGGGCGCATCAACCTGCGGATCGGCGTCACGCGGGACGGGGACATCACGGCGATCCACGGGGACGCCATCCTGGACTCCGGGGCGTACCAGGCAACCGCGCCGAACGTGGCGCGACGGACGGGCCAGGGGATGCTGTACCTGTACCGGTGCCCCAACGTGCGATTCGACGCGCGGCCGGTAGCTACCAACAAGCCGGTGTCGGGCAGCTATCGCGCCCTGGGGGCTCCCCAAGGTCACTTCGCGCTGGAAACGCTAATGGACCGTGCTGCTGAGGCAATCGGCATGGACCCGCTGGCGTTTCGATTGCGGAACCACGTGCCGTTAGAGGGGCAGGCCGGCACCCGAGAAACACCGCCGGACGAGATCGTGGACGGCCAGCCGGTGGAGGGCGGCATTCCGTTTTCCAGCAACGGGCTGGAAGAATGCCTGCGACGGGGCGCTGCCGAGTTTGGCTGGCATGAGCCGCTTGACCGTTCGGATGCTGCCGATCCGTTCATCCGGCGAGGGCGCGGGATGAGCATGATGATCTATCGTGGCGGCGTCGGGTTCGAAGCGGCGGCGGCGTTGTCGATAGACACCGACGGCAAGGTGCGGCTGGTGAGTGGCGTGATCGACGTGGGAGAGGGCGCGGTTACGGTGCTGTGCCAGATCGCGGCGGAAGCGCTCTCGGTGGGATACCACGACGTGCTGCCCCACTTTGCGGACACCGAGGACACGCCAAACGCCGCCATCACCGCTGGCTCCACGGCGACGTTCGGGACGGGAACGGCAGTGCTGCGGGCGGCGGACCAACTGCGCGCAAGGATCCTGCCAGCCGCCGCCGACCGGCTGGACGCCTCAGCCGAGGAACTGACCATCGCCGACGGAGCGGTGTTGGTGACCGTCCGTCCGGATCGCAGCATCAGCTATGCGGAGTTGGCGCAGGCGGTGGGTCCGGAAACGTTGAGCGGGGAGGCGACGCTGTTTCCCGGCAGCACCGAATACATCGTCAACAGCTTTGGCGCGCACTTTTGCGAGGTGGAAGTGGACACCGCGACGGGTCGGGTGCGGATCAACCGGTACGTGGCCGCTCACGACTCCGGTCGGATCATCAATCCGCGTACCGCGCTCAACCAGGTGGAAGGCGCAATCTCACAAATGCTGGGATTTGCACTGAGCGAGGAACTGATCACGGACGTGCCGACGGGAATCACGCTGAACGGCAGTTACCTGGAGCACAAGAGTCCGACCATCCAGGACTTCCCGAACATCACGACGATCTTTGCCGACGTGGTAGATCCCGTGGGCCCGATGGGAGCCAAGGCGTTGGGAGAGGTGCCGTCGGTAGGGGTTGGCCCGGCCATCGCCAACGCGCTGTACGATGCCATCGGGGTGCGGTTCACCAGATTGCCGATCACGCCGGACCGGGTGCTGGATGCGTTGGCGCCGCGGTAGGCTGTTCCGCGCGAGGGGTTGTCGTTAGGCGACTTTCCGGCGAGCGATTAGAGAAGTCCGCCCCAGCCGAACCTCAAGGCACGCACAGGAACGAGTTCTTGTCCGACTGGATCGACCGCCAATTTGAAGAATTCGAGCGTCGTTGCGCCAAGGAGAAAATGACCGTCTGGCCCGAAGATAACGGGACAAATCTTGGTGCGTTCGCCGATACGGATCGCGGCCTCGCCATAGCTGCGCACGTCGGTCTCGCCATTGGCATACCGGCACGGGTAGATCCCTTCGGGCTCGATATGCAGATCTTCGAGCAGGGATGCGGGAAACACGGAGTCCGACGCGCCTGTATCAACCACCGCATCTATCGGACGCATGTCGCCCCCAGAGACGTAAGGGTGCCCAAGGTAAATTTGAACGCTGAAATAGCCCATCGTGTTCCCCATTGTTAACAGTCTTTTTGCAACTGATTGTGAATAAGTTCTGAAATCTGGTTTAGTTTTGTGTTGACTTATACCATTATGCCACCAGCGTGTCAATTGCAATAGCGCTCGTCCCAGGGCTTTTTCAAAGCCTTCATGCGTCCCGCTCATGGTGCGGAACGTCCGCCTCCGGCGGGAGCCTGTCGAACCACGAGCGCGTCCTTCGACAGGCTCAGGACGAGCGGATGCAAGAAGATTACGTAACTTTGGGATGGCCCTGCGCTCGTCCGGAGATCGACTCATCACGTCCTACCTTGCGAGTTCAAACTCCAGCACGCTATTTTTACCATCATGCACAAGGAACAACCGATGACATTCCGACTGGTTCAGCCGACTTTTTTGGCGGAGGCGTGCGCCATCCTGGCTGACGCGCCCGACGCGGTACCGGTGGCCGGTGGGACCGACCTGCTGTCGGAGGTACGGGACGGAACCGCCGCGCCCGACACGTTGGTCGCGCTGGATTCGATCGCAGACGCTGACCTGGCCGGGATTGCCGAGACGCCTGACGGTGGTTTGCGAATCGGGGCACTGGCGACGATTGCGGAAATCGCGGCGCACGATGGGATTCGCAGCCGCTACGCAGCGTTGGCGGAGGCCGCTGCCGGACTCGCCACGCCGCAGGTACGCAACCTGGGCACGCTGGGCGGGAACCTGAACCAGAGGCCGCGCTGCTGGTACTACAGGCATCCGCTGACGGTGTGCCTGAAACGGGGTGGCGACCGGTGCTTTGCGGTGCAGGGCGTGGGTAAGTACCTTTGCATCACGGGTGGCGACCGGTGTTTCATCGTGCACCCGTCGGATACGGCGGTGGCGCTCACCGCGCTTCACGCTTCAGTCTCGATAGCCTCATCTGCTGGCGAGCGAACCGTACCAATCGAGGACTACTTCGTTGGTCCCGACGTGGATCTGATGCGGGAGAATATTTTGCGGCCCGGAGAGTTGCTGACAACGGTAACGCTTCCGCCGTCACCCGTCGGTCAGCGCAGCATCTACCTGAAAGCACGGGAACGAGAATCGGGCGATTTCGCGCTGGTGAGCGTGGCGGCGGCGCTTACGGTTGTTGACGGGGTGGTCACGCAAGCATCGGTGGCGCTGGGCGGCGTTGCGCCGACGCCTTACCGGGCGACGGGTACGGAGGAGTATCTGCGGGGTCGCTTGGTGGATGAGATCGACGCCGCCGAGGCGGGGGCAGTTGCCGTCGCCGACCCGCGACCGCTGCCGGACAACGCGTATAAGGTGCCGATGGCGGCGAACCTGACGAACCGGGCGATAGCCACGCTGCTTGCGTCCTGGTCACCCTCACCCTAACCCCCTACCGACTGATCTGCCGTCCGCAAGTGGCCTACCCATGTGTGGGCTTACGTACTATACTGCCGGCGGCGACGGCGGGATGGGTTATGTCCCCGCCGGACCGCCCACATCCCACACTCAGCGACGAATCAAAGGAGGCGTTATGACGCAGCCCGCAGCCCGAACCGTAATGCAGGAAATATCCCCCAAGCTCGCCGAACTATCGGCCGATGTGCTGTTCGGGGACGTATGGGAACGCCCCGAACTGTCCAAGCGCGACCGCAGCCTGATCACCGTGGCGACGCTGACCGCGCTGTACCGCACCGACCAGTTGCGTGGACACATCGGGCGCGCGCTGGACAACGGCGTGACCCGCGATGAGATCTCCGAGGTGATTGCCCACATGGCGTTTTACGCCGGCTGGCCCGTGGCCGCCAACGCCGTCCGCGTGGCCAAGGAAGTATTCGACGAGCGCGGCGTCTAGCAGTCGCAGTCCGTCGATTTCCCCTCTCCCCCCAGTGGGAGAGGGTCTGGGTGAGGGGCAAATGTCAATAGCAACCATTCACCCTCACCCTAGCCCCCTCCCATGCAGGGAGTAGGGAATACCAAAACAGGAGACGATCCCATGCCCAGAATGACCGGCGCCCGATTTCTCGCTGAAACGCTGCGCGAGTATGGCGTAACCCACGTTTTCTTTGTACCCGCGATCATCCGCCGCGCCCTCGTTGAGATGGAGGACGTTGGCATCAAGCGCGTCATCTCCCACGGCGAGAAGTCGGCAGCGTATATGGCCGACGCGTACGCGAGAGTCACCGGCAAGCCTGGCCTGTGCTTCGCGCAGTCGGTGGGGGCGGCCAACCTGGCCGCCGGATTGCAAGACGCCTACCTGGGCGTTTCGCCGGTGATCGCCATCACGGGCCATCGTCCGCCGATGCACCGGCACCGGAACTCGTACCAGGAGATCGAGCATTCGCGCCCCTTCGCGTCGGTTACCAAGTACAGCGTCGAGGTGGAGACGGTGGACCAGTTGCCCCACCTGCTGCGGCAGGCGTTCCGCGAGGTGACGACCGGGCAGACGCTGCCGGCGCACCTGGACTTTTCGGGCATCTCCGGGGACGTGATCACCGACGGCGAACTGGACATCGACGTGATTGCGGAGGAGCCGTTCATGCAGCGGCCGGCGTTCCGCCCCGAACCGGAGCCGGAGCGGGTCCGCGAGGCGGCGCGCATCCTGTCCCAGGCGGAGCGTCCGGTGATCGTGGCCGGCGGCGGCGTTACGGCGTCGGGCGCGGAGGCCGAGGTGACGCGTCTCGCGGAGATGCTGAACATCCCGGTGGCGACGGCGCTGAACGCCAAGGGCTGCATCCCCGAGAATCACCCGCTGTCCGTGGGCGTGGTGGGCAGCTACTCGCGCTGGTCGGCAAACCGGGTGGTGTCGGAGGCCGACCTGGTGCTGTTCATCGGCAGCCACACCGGAAGCCAGGTGACGCTGGACTGGCGGCTGCCCGCCGAAGGCACGCCGACGATCCAGATCGACATCGACGCCAGCGAGTTGGGGCGATCCTATGCCAATGCTTATGGGCTGCTGGGAGACGCCAAGCGGACGCTGGAACGGCTTATCGACGTGCTTGAACCCACGGGCGGCAACGCCGGCTGGGTGTCCCGCGCGCAGGAACACGTGCAGAACTGGCGGGATGAGCACGCGGACGTTCTGAACTCCAACGACGTGCCGATTCGTCCGGAGCGGCTGTGCCAGGAACTGACCAACTTCCTGCCCTCCGACGCGGTGCTGCTTGCCGACACGGGGCACGCCGGCATCTGGACCGGCAGCATGGTTGAGATGCACCATCCCGACCAGTCGTACCTGCGTGCGGCCGGCTCGCTGGGCTGGGGTCTGCCGGCGGCGCTGGGCGCGAAGTGCGGGGTGCCGGACCGCCCGGTGGTGTGCTGGACCGGCGACGGCGGCATGTGGTACCACATCGGCGAGTTGGAGACCGCGGTGCGCTACGGGATCAACGCGGTGATCGTGGTACACAACAACGGCGGGCTGAACCAGGACCGCCGGGGCGACGAGGCCGCTTACGCCGGCAGAGAGAATGACAACTCCGCCGAGCTTTGGCGGTTCAACGACACCAACTTCGCCCAGATCGCCGAGTCCATGGGCGCGCTGGGCATCCGGGTAACGGATCCCAACCAGATCAACTCGGCGCTGGACCAGGCGGTGAGCGCGAACCGTCCGGCGGTGGTGGACATCGTGAGCGACGGAGACGTGGCAGCCGCGCCACCCTGGGGGCCATAGTTAGCAGCACCCGCAAAATACGGTAAGGACGGCGGCCGATGTGGTCGCCGTCTTTTTTTGCTTTCACCAACCGGGGGATGCCGATTCGCTAGGTTCCCCGCTGTATTGAGGCCACGCAGATGCTACGAATAAATTTTATTGACGCCGGCAATGATGGTAATTTAGACTGACACACGGGCGAAATACTAACGGTTTTCGTCATTATCTCCAGATCAATATCCGACTATGATTTCCATGAGGAGGGACTGATGGCGGATTACGACATTATCATCAGGAAGGGCACCATCGTTGACGGAACACGGACGCCGCGGTACGTGAGCGACATTGCCATCAAAGACGGAAGAGTTGCGAAGATTGGCGGGCTGAACGGAGGCACCGCCGACCGGGTAATCGACGCCGAAGGTCTGATCGTGGCGCCGGGCTTCGTTGACCTGCACACCCACTACGACGCCCAGATTTTCTGGGACCCCTACTGCACCCTGTCCGGCTGGCACGGCGTTACGTCCGTAGCGTTGGGCAACTGCGGGTTCGGCTTTGCGCCGTCGCGGGTGGAGGACCAGGACCGGGCGATGCTCAGCATGACCCGCAACGAGGCCAT